>NZ_AVQI01000084.1 GCF_000468115.1 Treponema socranskii subsp. socranskii VPI DR56BR1116 = ATCC 35536 | reverse complement strand
TTCGCAATCGTAACGGACACTTCGATCGCATCGTTCATCCCCTGTACGGACGAAGTGTAGGTTCCGTTTTTAATCGATTTACCGCTACAGGAAATAAGGCTCACAACGGCAAACGCGATCAACGAGGATAAAAGGATTGTTCTTTTTTGCATTATCCATACCTCCAAATAATAAGTAATCAAGCGTCATTTTATGTACCGTCTTCTTTATTTATAGTATGACCTCAAAGAGCATTTGTCAAGAAAAATTCGGACATTCTCCGTAAATTTATTAAAAATTTGCGCTTAGTTTTCTACAATTTTATTTATTTTTTTAAGTCGACATTCACATTATTAATTAATTATACGTTTTATACGCTCCGGATTTTTCCGCAGCGTATTTCTATTCGGCATATTTTTGCCTCGGCCGATGAAAAAATCGATTTTCCGGCAACTTACGCGCGGTATGCAATACGTCTCCCTTTATCCGCTTGCGCATAGCGCAAGCCTGCCGCGCGTATCTTCTGTTTTACACTGCTGCGAGCGCGCGGTCGACATCGGCGACGATATCTTCGACGTTTTCAAGTCCGCAGCTGAATCTCACCAAGCCGCCGTCGATTCCCGCCGCCGCAAGCTGTTCGTCTGTGAGCTGCCGATGCGTCGAAGAGGCGGGATGGAGCACGCAAGTACGGATATCGGCGACGTGAACTTCATCGGTTGCAAGCGAAAGAGAATCCATAAAGCGCACTGCAGCCGCTCGTCCGCCTTTGATGCTGAGCGCAATGACGCCGCTCGTCCCCTCAGGCAAATATTTTTTTGCAAGCGCATGATTTGCGTCTTCCGCGAGCGCGGGGTACGTCACCGATGCGATCTTATCGCTTTTTTTGAAATACTCAGCAAGCGCGAGCGCATTTTTACAATACTGTTTCATCCGCAGCGGCAGCGTTTCAAGCCCCAAATTCAACAAAAAGGCCGAATGCGCCGACGGATAACAGCCGAAATCGCGCATGAGCTGCGTCCGCGCTTTGACGATATACGCCGCTTTGCCGAATTCTTTCGTATAGGTGAGACCGTGATAACTCGGATCGGGTTCGCAAAAATCCGCAAAAAAACCGCTCGCTTTGTACGCCGCTTCCCAATCGAAATTGCCGCCGTCTACAATGACGCCGCCGCACTGAACTGCATGGCCGTCCATGTATTTTGTCGTCGAGTGAACGACGATGTCCGCTCCCCATTCGATCGGACGGCAAAGTATCGGCGTCGCAAAAGTATTGTCGATGATGAGCGGAACGTTCCGCGCATGAGCGGCTTTCGCCCACGTTTCGAAATCGAATACCGTAAGCGAAGGATTGGCGAGCGTTTCTCCGAATACCGCTTTCGTATTCGGCTTAAACGATTTGAGGATCGTATCGTAATCGGCGTCGGCGGAAACTTGAATACATTCGATGCCGAGCTTTTTGAGCGTAAAGCAAAAGAGATTCGTCGAACCGCCGTAAATCGCCGAACTTGCGATAAAGCTGTCACCGGCCGAGCACAGGTTTAAAATCGAAAGCAGGGAAGCCGCCTGCCCGCTCGACGTCAGCATTGCCCCGACGCCGCCTTCAAGATCCGCGATCTTTTTTTCAACGGCATCACAGGTCGGATTCGCCATCCGCGAATATATGTATTCCGTCGGTTTGTCGAAAAGAGCGGCGACATGATCGCAGGAATCGAATTTATACGTCGTACTCTGTACGATCGGCATAACGCAGGGCTCGCCGTTTTTCGGCTCATATCCCGAATGCAGGCATTTCGTTTCGATATTCATAGCTTACTCCTGTGAAAATAATATAAAAAACCGTACATCCGCGCGGCACGCGATCAAATCGATTGCATGCCGCCGTCCGCACACGCGTTTTAAAAATACAGGCGCACTCCGCCGGAAACGATAGCGCCGAACTCCGTCGGATATTCGCTCGAATTCGCAACGTGATAGTCGCGCTTTTCGTTGTTGTTCGGAATCCCGTCGATTACGGTAAAATAGCTGTAGACAAAGCCGACGTCGCCGTATACCGTCAACGGTACTTTGAACTTGCGAAACGAATATTCTCCGCCGATTTTTACGATGTGGAACCACTGATACGCCCCGTCGTGCAAAAAATATTTGCGCATACTTTCGCGCTCACCGGGATCGAGCTCCGAATACTGAGAGCTGCCGCGCACCGCCTGACTGCCGTATTCCGCGCCGTGCCTGATAAATTGATATTCTATATGCGCTTTAAGCGCGGCAAGCGGCGAAGCTTCGACGCGGACATTCAGTTCGTCCGAATTCGGCGGAAGATAATAGCCGATATTTTCGCCGGCGGTCATGTACGCTTCCGAAATATAGTGCGAATACCACGGTGTGTAATTGATGGCGTGGTGCGTATAGCAGTAGGGTTCGATCTTCGTGTAGCGGCATGCGACCGTCATAAACGGCAGCAGCGGAACATTCGCTTTTACACCGACCTGCGTCGCGTACATATCGCGCGTCGCATGAATAAAATCGCCGAGCAAACCCGTCGAACGACTCAAACCGTTGAATTCGTCGAGAAAGAGCGACGCCCATACGGTACCGATTTTCGGATACGTAAACGCGATATTTCCGAACAACGCGATATTGTCCAAGTCGCCGATATTGTTTTGATAAAAAACTTTATCCATGAGAGGATACAGATAGCCCAATTCGAAACGCTTCGGCCAGATAACCGTCGTGCCGAAGTCGGCGTGCACGTATTTGAAATTACATTCGAGCATCGCGATCGAATAGGCGTTTTGAAAAAACGATTCGTTTGAATATTTTTTGCTGTAATCTTTTTGGCTGTTGTAGATATCGCCGACGATATAATCGCTGTTCGGGAATTCGAGGATGCCGGTAAGCGTCGAAAGCGAAAACCAGCTGAACGGCGAAAGTTCGGCTTCGAAAGCGAGAAAAGGATGCGCGTAATTACTGAACACGAGGCTTGCGCCTTTGTCCATGGCCGCCCATTCTCGGTAGATGCGCCCGAAGCGCAGGAAGATTTTATCGTCGAGGAAACCCGCCGCCATTTCCGAATTGATTCCGAAACCGAGCGCACCGTCGTCGCACCAGCCTTCAAGACCGTTTGCCGATAAGTCGGCGACCTTATACATGGAGCCGTCCCATGTTTTGTGATGCGAAAACGGAAAAAACGCTTTATTCGCATAGGTTTTGATATACCTTTCGCCGATGCCGTCTTCGGTTTCCGTATACCACCACTTTCCGATACTGTACGTTCCCTGATTTTGCAGCACGGCGCGCGACGCATTGCCGAACAAAGTAAAATCGTACGAAAGATGCGTTCCCAAATCACCGCGCAGCGAAACGGCCGGACGAATCGTAAAGCCCCACTGATCGTCGTTCTTATCGGTATAGATGCCGCCGGAAGCGAAGACGTCCGCTTTAAACGTGACATCGACCGTCGTCCGAATCTTTCCTTTTCCTTCATAATAATACGCGCCGCGCATAGCGTCCCTGCCGGGCATCCGCTTAAACTCTTCGAGCGTATCGTACAGGATTTCCTTTTCCGTTTGCGACAGGAGCGGAGAATCGGCTGCGTCGGAAGCGGCGATGATTTCATTGATCGCGTTTATGACCGTCTTTTCCGAATAGGGTTTCACTTTCGAAAGCGAACGGCACAGGCCGCGCAGTTCCGCCTGTGCGATAATCGAATAAATCGGATGCTCTACGGGAACTGCCGCATACGTCTGCGCGAAAAGCATCGTTCCCGAAGCCGCGAACAGTACGGCACAAAAGGCAATAAACAATAATCGCTTCATAAAAACCCCTATATCACACCTCTATAAAACTCAATCGATAATTTCGCCGGTGATAATTTCATCGATTTTTTTTACCATGCCGCCGATGCCGTCCGAAACGAGGGCGGCGATAAACGGGCGAGCTATGATGACTTGCGACGCTCCGTAAAAAAGCGCGGTTTGTATATCATGACGCGTTCTGACGCCTCCGTCAACCCAAAGCGAACCGCAGTATTTTTTCAGCTCCGCTCCGTAGGCCGCGAGAAATTCCGCCGTACTTCCTTCGCGCGTATCGATGCGCCCGCCGTGATTCGAAACAAACGCGATATCGGGCTTTACCGCCTTTACGAGTTCGACATCTTCTTTGCAAAAGATTCCTTTTATCGCATACGGAACGCCGACTCTTTTTCTGATTTCGGCGATCTGCTCCGGCGTTTTCTTTTCCAAATGCACGAGATCCCGCATCGTTGCAATATTGTACGAATCGATATCGTTTCCGATGATTTCCACAACGCCTTCGGCGGCGGCAATGCGCTCGAAAAGTTTTTCGTTCGGATAAGGTTTTAAAAATACGGCCGCTTTCAATTCCGGTTCGACTTTTTGCAATTTCCGTACCGCATCGAGCCCGTAGTGCAGTTTATAATCGGGATAACCGTCCCCGACACAGAGACCGATTCCCGCATTCCAAGCGGCGGAAAAATACGGCAGATAAAAATATTCCTCTTTTTCGAAGCCGATATTCTGCACTGCGCCGGTAACCGGCCCCACACGCACGGCGCGAGCGTCGATCGGCGTCGATAAAATCGCGTCGAGCGTTCCGGCGGATGCTGCCTGTTGTCGAAGGGTTTTCCAACCTTCGAAATTGAGCTTGAAATTTTTATTATTATTCACGCCGCCCATGCCGGGCACCTGTCCGATGCAGCCTCTCCCGTCGCACACGGCACATACGGCGCATTTAAATTCAAATCGATTTTCCACAGTACCCACCTGTTTCCGCATTATATACGAAACGGTGAAAGTTTTCCACTAAAACGGAACGGCTAATCTACCGATACTGTTAATATGGAACCGACTTTTGAGACAAACCCTGCTTTTCTTAGATTTAAATTGCGATGGGAGTATAGATGGAACGTTTGAATAAGCCGAAGTACGCTGCCGGCATGCTTTTACTGCTGCTTGCCGCGTTTTTTTCCGTTTCGCTCATGCTGCAGCCTTTCGATTTTATCGCATACGGTGCGGGGTTTGGAAGCGTTTTGTTTTTGCTCGGCGCCATGCTCTTTTCGGTATACGGATTTTCAAGCGTCCTCGTTCCCGCTTTTTTATTTTTTGCAGCGATGGCGTGCTTTTCGGGAAAATGGACAAGGCGTAAAACGATGCGGCTTTTGACCGCCGTCGTTCCGTTTTTTACCGCCGTACTTACGGAAGTCATCTGCAAATCGATCGCGGAATTCAGCTCCGATTTTACCGGCATAAAGATCGGCATCACGATTGCGCTCGGCGCCATGCTTATCGTTATAGAATGGCTCGGAGCGGGCATCATCGCCGATAAAATCGCGAGGGCGGCAAGCGAAACAGGCGGCGAAGACGATGCGTATACGGCGGGCAGAGAGATCAATAAACTTGCAGAAGAAAACGCCGGCGCAGATAAAAATACGCAGACGGGCAACGATCTCTCATCCCCGTTTGAAACCGTCTTCGACAATACAGCAGACAGCGATGCGGACAAAAAAGACGATGCGGCATCGGTTATCTCGGAAGCGGAATTTACCGCGCTCACCGCGCATGACGATGCGCCGCTCGACGAAATCGAAGAGCTTGCATGGCCCGGCTTTCCTGCTGAAGACGATACGGATGCATTTGCGAAAGATGATGACGGCGCACGGCAGGGAAATAACGGCGGCAGCATATTTTCCGAAAACGACGATGCACCGTTTTGGGAGAGGGAAAACACCCTGCGTACAAAAAGAACCGACGCAGCGGCAGACATCGAACCGACAGACGTTCTGCCGATAGAAGATGAGGAAGAGCTGCCGGAAGAAGAAAATCTCTCCGATGATTTTTCCGAATCCGAAGCATTATTAAATTCCGAATACGATTTGCCGCAGCAGGAAGAAAACGGTACTTCGCTCGATCCCGATTTTTTCGACATCGATATGAATGCGGAAAGCGTCGAAGAAACGAACGACGCAGGCGAACGGGAAATGCCGAGAGGCCTCGCAGAAAGCATATTCAGCGATATGGACGAAGACGTGCGCAAAGACGTATCGCATTTTAACGATGCGCTTACCGTCGATAGCCCTGTCATTCAAGATGCGAGCGTTGTGTCGACGGCACGTGCCAAAAACACAAAAGAAGAGCTCGAAGAGTTTTTCAACGGCGGCAGCGATGCTGAAAAAATCTCTCCTCCGAAACCGGAACCGGTAAAAAAGCCGAAGCCGAAAGGGCCGTATAAAATTCCTACGGAATTATTAACCGAATATCAAAACGATCAATACTGGATCATCGACGACGAAACCAAACGAGCGTCGGCCGAACTTAAAGAAACACTCAACGAATTCAACATCGAAGCGGATATTATCGGCATAAAAAAAGGGCCGGTCGTCACGATGTTCGAATTGCTTCCGGCGCCGGGCGTTAAGCTGAGCAAAATCGCGGCATTACAGGACAACATCGCGCTGCGCCTTGCGGCAAGCAGCGTCCGCATCGTAGCTCCTATTCCGGGGAAAAAAGCGGTCGGCATCGAAATACCGAACAAAGAACGCAGCATCGTCAGCTTTCGCGAAATCATCGAAAAAGACATGAGCGAATACAAAAAGATGGCCGTGCCGGTTATCCTCGGAAAAGACATTCTCGGAAAACCGCAGATCATCGACCTCGTAAAAACGCCGCACCTTTTGATCGCGGGAGCTACGGGCTCGGGAAAATCGGTATGCGTCAACAGCATGATCCTTTCGATTTTGTACAAACGGTCGCCGCAGGAAGTAAAGCTCATATTAATCGATCCGAAAATCGTCGAACTGAAACTCTACAACGATATCCCGCACTTGCTCGTGCCGGTCATCACTGAATCGAAAAAAGCGTTTCAAGCGCTGCAGTGGGCACTGTGCGAAATGGAGCGGCGCTATGCGCTTTTGGACGGCATGGGCTGCCGCGATGTGGCGAGCTACAACAAAAAGATCGAAGAAAAACACATCGCAACGGAAAAGATTCCGTACATCGTGCTGATCATCGACGAGTTTGCGGACTTGATGGCGACGACGGGCAAAGAACTCGAATCGACGGTCGCCCGGCTTGCGGCGATGAGCCGCGCGATCGGCATCCACTTGGTACTCGCGACGCAGCGTCCTTCGATCGACGTCATCACCGGATTGATAAAAGCGAACATCCCTGCGCGCATCGCATTTATGGTCGCGTCGAAGATGGACAGCCGCATCATCATCGATCAAGTCGGTGCGGAAAAATTATTGGGCAGAGGCGATATGCTCTATTCGAGCGCCGTCAACCCGTTTCCCGTGCGCATTCAAGGAACCTTCGTAAGCGATCAGGAAGTCGAAGACGTCGTTGAACACGTAAAAAAATACGGAGAACCTGAATACATCGATGAAGAGATTTTCGTGCCGGATGACGAAGAAGGCGCGGAACCGAGTTTATTCGACGGCGAAGACCCGCTGTACAACCAAGCGCTTGACATCGTCGTACAGTCGGGAAAAGCGTCCGCGTCATACATCCAGCGCAGGCTTAAAATCGGCTACAACCGCGCAGCGCGCCTCGTCGAAGAGATGGAAGCCCGGGGTATCGTCGGTCCTGCGAACGGCAGTAAACCGCGCGAAATCATTCACGTACCGTAATACGCAATTCTTCCGCCGCGTTTTTATTTTTTTGTGATGACGACGGAATTGTCCGCGTTGGAATACGGGGCGGGAATGTATTTATCCGCCTGCCAATCGTTTTCCCAGCGCTGCCCGTCGATGAGATAGCGGAATTGATATTCTCTGTCCGTTTCAAGATCCAGCTTGACGGAAAACGATCCGTCTTTATTTTTTTTCAACGGCGTTTCGGTACTGCTCCAGCTGTTAAAATCGCCGGCGATATTGATCGTCTTCGCGACACCCGCCGCATCGGGGAGCACGATAAACGTGACCGTACATTTTTTTCCGTCTTTCGAAAATGATTTTTTTAACGCCATGGAAACACCTCCACATTATACTTTTTATAAGGTTCGCCGCACAGCTGTTGTCAATCCGCTTTAAATAGTATACTATACTTTCATCAATAAGTAAATAAATAATTCCGGAGTGCTATGAATAATAAACGCTATCTCTTTACGTCCGAATCGGTAAGTGAAGGACATCCCGATAAAATTTGCGACCGCATTTCCGATGCCGTACTCGACGCCTGCCTCGCCCGGGACGCGGAAAGCCATGTCGCATGCGAAACTTTTACAACAACGGGTATGGTACTCGTCGGCGGCGAAATTACAACAGAAGCATCGCTCGACATCGAACGGATCGCGCGCGATGCGGTAGAAAAAATCGGCTACACCGATGCCGCCTACGGTCTCGACTGCAACTCTATGGCCGTTCTCAACGTCATCCACAAACAATCGCCCGACATCAATCAAGGCGTCGTCGGCAAAGGCCTCAAAGAATACACCGGTCAGCAGGGAGCGGGCGACCAGGGGATGATGTTCGGCTTTGCGTGCAGCGAAACGCCCGAACTCATGCCGGCTCCCGTCACGTACGCGCATAAACTGCTTTTAAAAGCGGCCGAACTGAGAAAAAATAAAACGATCTCCTGGCTGCGCCCCGACGCGAAAAGCCAAGTGACGATCGAATACGAAGGACACGTTCCTCTGCGGATCGATACCGTCGTCGTCTCACATCAGCACGATCCCTCCGTCGAATACGGTGAAATCAAAGAGACGATAATCGAGCGGATTGTAAAACCCGTACTCGATGCGACGGGTCTGCTCGACAAAGATACGAAATATTTTATCAATCCGACGGGGCGTTTCGTCACCGGCGGCCCGCAGGGAGATTCGGGGCTGACCGGACGCAAAATCATCGTAGACACCTACGGCGGTATGGGCCGTCACGGAGGCGGCGCGTTCAGCGGCAAAGACCCGTCGAAAGTCGACCGTTCCGCAGCTTATATGGCGCGCTATATCGCAAAAAACATCGTCGCCGCAGGTCTCGCCGACAGAGCGGAAATCGAACTCGCGTATGCGATCGGCGTTCCCTTTCCCGTGTCGATTATGGTCGATACTTTCGGCACGGAAAAAACACCGGTCGAAAAAATTACGAAAGCCGTAAAAGAAATCTTCGACTGTACGCCTGCAGGTATCGTCAAAACGCTCGATCTCAAACGCCCGATCTACGAAGCGACGACGGCCTACGGGCATTTCGGACGCAGCGAATTCAGCTGGGAAAAAACCGATAAAGCGGATGCGCTGAAGAGTGCGCTGACATAATCCCATGACACTGCTGACAGAGCGGGAAATCTGCACGGTATTCGACCGTTTTAAAAAGCAAAACCCCGATCCGAAATCGGAACTCCGATGGAAAAACGCGTATACGCTGCTCGTGTCGGTCGTGCTTTCCGCTCAGGCGACCGACAAAAGCGTCAACGCCGCAACCGAAGCGCTCTACAAAATCGCCGACACGCCGGAAAAAATCATCGCCCTCGGACAAAAAAAACTCGAAACTTACATTAAGTCGATCGGACTCTACCATACGAAGGCGGCGCACATCATCGCGCTCAGTAAAATCCTCATCAACGATTTCAACGGAAAAGTGCCTTCGACACGCGAAGAGCTTATGAAGCTTCCCGGTGTCGGCAGAAAGACGGCGAACGTCGTGCTCAATGTCGTCTTCGACAAACCGACGATGCCCGTCGATACGCACTTGCTGCGCATCTGTCCGAAAATCGGACTCGCCGAAGGCGCAATTCCGATTGCAGTCGAAGAAAGCCTCGTTTCCCGCATTCCCAAGCGATATATGCGTCACGCGCACCACTGGCTCATCCTGCACGGACGCTACGTTTGTACCGCGCGAAATCCGAAATGCGATACCTGTCTCATAAACGACATCTGCAAACGCAATGACGTTTCAAAAAATTAACGAAAATTAATAATCGGCAAGAGGTTGAAGATGGACGAATCGACAAGCGCCGTAACGATCGGCGTACAGCAGGCGCAGGAACAGCTTTCCAAACACAAAGAAACGCTTTTTGCGTGGGTAAAATCGTTTTTTACGTGGACAAATCTTTTTCGCGCTGCGGGAGCGCTCTTCGTCATCGGCATCATTTGGTTTTTGTATAAGCTCGCCTTCCATGCGCTCAATCGCATACCCGAACAAAAGATAAACAAAGAGAACAATCTCGCCTTGCATAAATTATTAAAATACGTCTTTTACTCGGTGATCGTCATGTACATACTCAGCTGCTTCGGCATCAAGTTTACCGCCCTGCTCGGAGCTGCGGGTATTGCGGGGCTCGCCGTCGGTTTTGCGGCGCAGACGACGGTGAGCAACGTCATCAGCGGACTTTTCGTCATAACCGAAGGCGTCGTCAAAGTCGGCGACCTTATCGTCGTCAGCGGAGTTACCGGAAACGTCGATTCGATCGATTTGCTTTCGACGAAAGTGCACACGCTCGACAATCAGCTCGTGCGCATTCCGAATTCGTCGATCATCAATACGACCTTTCAAAACAATTCGTACTACGCGACGCGGCGCATAACGTTTGCGTTCGGTCTAAAATACGGCACCGATATCCGCTATGCGCTCGACGTGCTTTTAAAAGCGCCCGAACTGTGCGAAACGGTTATCAAAAAGCCTGCGCCCGCCGTATGGGTGGACGGGTTCGGCGACAGCAATATAAATATGATCGTCGCGGTGTGGTGCAAGAGTTCCGATTTTCTCAAAACGAAAAACGATATGTTCGTCGCGCTGATGCGCGTTATGAACGAAAACGGTCTCGTCATATCGTATAACTGCGTCGAAATCGTACCGCATGACGATTCGACCCCGGTGCCTCCGCCGGCAAAAAAATCCGGCGCGCGGCGAAGCTAGCGTTTTTTTACGGCAGGCACGACATATCGAGCTTGTCGAAGCCGGCGAGCAGGGTTTTTGCGATCTTAATAATTTTTTCCGCGTCGCCTTTGCGTTCTCCTTCGATGTTGAGCGGCATAACCGGATCGTGGAGACTCAATCGGAGAAGCATCCAGCCCCGCGCGTCTTCTCCTTTAAACGAAACGCGGATCCCCTCGTAAGATTCCGGGAGCTCATAGCCTGCAGTTTCGGCGCGCTTTTTAAATTCGGCGAGTACGGTTTTGCCGTAGGTTTTAAAATCCTCCGTGCCGATTTTAAATCGGTATTCGCATTCTTCAACGAGCGGCGGAAGACGCGCGATGAGGCTGTCTATCGTTTTCCCTTCCGCCTTCGCTTTTGCGAGCGCGATGATCAACTTTACCGCGAGGAAAGCGCCGTCGTCGAGATAGTAATTGTCTTTGAGCGCACCGTGTCCCGACGTTTCCATCGCAAGCGGCGAAACGATGCCCTTTGCGTTGAGCTCTTTGCATTTATTGATGACGTTTTTGTAGCCGCGCATATAGCGCAAATGGCGCAAGCCGAGCACTTTTTCCAAAAAATACGCAAGCCTGTCCGACGTTACCGAATCGGTGACGATCGTTCCGCCCGGATACGAAGGCGCTAAAATCGCGGCAATCATCGCGATGATCGCATCGCGGTTTACTTCTGCTCCGGTGTGCAGCACGGCGGACATACGGTCGACGTCGGTGTCGAAAATCAATCCCAAATCGGCGCCCGCTTCTACGGTTGCGCTTCGGGCGGCTTCCATCGCAGCTTTATTTTCGGGATTCGGGATATGGTTCGGAAACATGCCGTCCGCTTCCAAAAAGCGGCTGCCTGCAGTATCGGCTCCGAGCGGCTGTAAAATCGACGAAACGAAAAAGCCCGCGCATCCGTTTCCCGCATCGACTGCGATCCGTAAACCCGCAAGCGGTTTGTCGCTTTCGGATTTTGCAAGCTCCGCGCAGATAGTTTTACGCAAGTGCGCGGCGTACAGCGACAGCAGATCGAAAGATTCCAGCGGCGAATCGGGAAAAGCTTCATCGAGAGGCGCCGCGCTTTTCAATATCGATTCGATATCGTCGTGTTCGAGACCTCCGTCGCGGTCGAAAAATTTTGCGCCGTTTCTGTTGAACGGAAGATGGCTTGCCGTCATCATCACCGCGCCGTCGTATTTCGTTGCGGGAAATACGGTCGACATAAACATAGCAGGAGTCGTCGAAAGGCCGCAGTCGACCACGCGCGCGCCTTGAAAGACCATGCCTTTTGCGAGAGCGGCCGAAAGAGACGGGCCTGAAATACGGGAGTCGCGCCCGATTCCGATCGTGAGCGCGGAAAGGGGTTTATCGATTTTTTTTGAAAGCCATAATGCAAACGCTTGTCCGATGCGGCTGCACGCCGCTTCCGTAAAGTTGACGTTTTCGCCTTCGACGCCGCTTACGGCTATGCCGCGGATATCGCTGCCGTTTTGCAATTTCATCATATCGAATTCTATCATAGGACCACTATATAATAAAATAAAAAATTATATAAGGGCACAAAATTGTGCTCGCATAAAAAGCAACCCGACCGCCGCTGCTCAGCGCCGATTTTACAATTTCCCGATATGAGATTTTGCAATTTCCCGACGTAACCGACCGCGCCCCTACTCCAGCGCGCGAAGGCGTTCGAGCAGCGTCGGGTGCGAATAGGTAAACGCGCTGTAGATTTTCGCCGTCCGCACTTCGCCGTTGTTTTCCCGATTCAATGCGATGAGCGCGGACGAAAGCGGTTTTCCCGATCCGCACAATTTCTTTGCGTATGCGTCGGCTTCGTATTCGTCTTTTCGCGAAAAGAAATTGGAAACAAGCCGAACGAATATACCGTAGCCGCCGAAAACTTCCGACAACAAAAAGAGCGCGATGAATTTCATGTACGGAAGCGCCGCATCATACGAAAAGCCGAATCCGCTGTAAAGCGCTTCGCATGAAGTGAGGCGGGCGGCGGCGAAGAGGACGATGTACACAAGCGGAATCGTCACGGCAAAACGCTTTACGATGTGATGTTTTTTATAGTGGCCGAGTTCGTGCGCGAGGACGGCGCCGACTTCATCGACCGAAAGCTGTTCGACGAGCGTATCGTAAAGCACGACGCGCTTGGTTTTTCCGAAGCCCGTAAAATACGCGTTCGAGTGTTTGCTGCGCTTCGACGCATCCATGATAAAAACTCCGCTCGATTTGAATCCCGTGCGCTCCATAAAATCTGAAATGCGCGACTTGAGCGCACCCTCTCCGAGAGGAGTAAATTTATTAAAAAGAGGAGCGATGAGGCGCGGATAGATAAACGACATGAGAAGCGAAAACGCAACGTAAACGCTTGCGAGGACGAAGGGCCATGCGCTCACGTGTTCGAAGATCGCCGTCATCGCCGAAAGTAAAAGCACCGACACGATGAGGGCTAAGGCGATCGATTTGAGCTTATCCGCGATCCAAAGCCGCAGCGTCATCGAAGAAAAACCGAAGCGCTTTTCGATGACGAACTCTTCATACCATTCGAACGGGAGCGATAAGACGGCGGACGGAATCGATACCGTAAGCGCGAAGATGAGCGTCAGCGCATACGGATTGTCAAACACGGACTTAAGCGCACGGAAAACGTGCGGATAAAAACCCGAAAGCAGCAAAACCGCGCCGAACGTCGTCGATGTACCGTATTCGAAAACCCAAAGGCGATAGCGCGCATCTTTATACGCACACGTTTTTTCCGCATCACGCGATGTGATATACGGCGCGAGTTCCGGAGGTATGTCGCGTCCGTATTTTTTTCGAAATACGTATTGGAGTCTCTCAATAAAATTATGTAATAAAAACGAAAGAAAAGTTCCGACACAATAGAGGATGACAAAAAGGTTCGAAAATTGCATGGCACGAGTATAACGTTTTTTCCGTCCATACGCAAAGGGTGTTTTTTTCCGCCGGCAAGCGCATAAGATGCATCGCGCTCGGTGTTTGCACGGAGCAAGCGCGTGAAACGCCTCACAAGCTGCATCGCGTTCGGCGTTTGCACAAGATGCGTCCCGTGCGCGGCATTCGCTCGGCACGTACGACGTTTACGCAGCATTTGTGCGACACGATCGCGTTCACCCGGTAACGCCGATGCGTGAGCACCCGTTACAGCACCCGCCTGCCTCCGACAAAGAGTTCTTTTACTTTGCCGACGAGTTCCCGGCCGTCGAAGGGAGTCGCTTTTCCCTTACTGAAAAAGGCACTCGCGTCCACCGTCCACTTTTCTTCGGGATCGACGAACACAATGTCGGCGTCGAAGCCGGGAGCGAGCACGCCTTTGTTGAGACCGAGAATGCGCGCGGGATTTGCCGACATGAGAGCCGACAATCTCTTCGCTCCGAGCTGACCGCCTGCAACGAGAACGGTATTGCACACCGCAAAGGCCGTTTCGAGTCCCGTAAAGCCGGGACTGCCCGCCGCTTTGTCTTCGAGCGTATGCGGCGCATGATCGGTCGCGATGACATCGACCGTACCGTCGCGGAGCCCTTCAAGGAGTACGACTCTGTCGTCTTCGCTCCTGAGCGGCGGATTTACGAGCGCGCGTATAAAAGGTTCGTCGGTACCGCAGAGAGCCAAGTGATGCGGAGTTACTTCGCAGGTAACGCGAAAACGTTTTTCTTCCCTCGCTTCGGGTACATAGCGCGTACCGTCGAGGACGGCTTCGTAGGCGGCGTCCGCTTCGTCGGCGAGGTAATCCGCTTCATCGTCCGAAAGCGATTCTTTTGCGCTGCGCACCGCATCGAGGGCGGCGGCCGTACTCACGTGGGCGATGTGCACGTGACATCCCGCTTCACGCGCAATCATGATATTGCGGATCGTCGCGCTGTTTTCCGCAAGCGCGAGCAGATCGTTCGCTTTTGCCAAAAGGCTCGCGATTTTGTCGAGCACTTCGTCGGGAACGTCATCGTCGTCGTCCGCTCCCCACGCGGCAAGGTGATAAGCTTCCATCAGTTTGAGCGCTTCACGGCGATAAGTTTTTGCCGCGGACGCAAGCGATGCGTCTTCACTGTGACAGCTTACGATAATACCTCGCCGGGCGGCTCTCGTCATAGCGTCGAGCATGACGGAAGCGGATGCGACATCGTTTCCGTCTTCGGTGATAAGCGGCACGCGAGATGCGTCGAGGTCTTCGATGTGTCGGGTATCCGAGCCTCCGAAATCCTTCGTGATGCTCACCGACTGTATCACACCGGCAAGACCGAGAGAAGCGGCTTCCCGGTCGATTTCGAGTGCACTCATCTGCGACGAAACGACGGGGGTCGTATTCGGCATCGCGACGACGGTACCGAAGCCTCCGGCACAAGCCGCGCGCAATCCGCTTGTCAAATCTTCTTTTTGCGTCTGCCCGGGATAGCGCAAGTGCACGTGCATATCGATAAAAGCGGGCATGAGCGTGAGCCCCTGCGCGTCGATGCATTCGACTGCGGGATGCTCATAGCCGTCTTCTGCGAGCACCGAAAGCGCGAGAGCTTCCGTCGTTTTTTTATTCGTAAAATAGCCGGTATAGACCGCGCGGATTTTATCGTCCACGACAAGAAGGGCTCCGGGCGTGTCGATCGCTTCGTCGAGGAGGTGTGCATTGTAAAAAAGAAGAGCACGTGTCATGACTTCGCCTCCACGGGATTTCCGCCTTCACCCGCCGTATACAGCGCATCGCAGAATTCGCAGCGGTACAATCGCTTCGTGCGGTCGACAAGCAAAAAGGTCGACGGAACGAAGTTTTCGCTCGCCGTGATACAGCGCGGATTTTTACAGCGGAATACGTTTTGTACGCGCGGCGGCAGGGTCATATTGATTTTCCGAACGACTTTTTCATCTTTAATAATATTGACGCAGATATCGGGATCGATAAAGCCGAGTACCGAAAAATCGATGTCGATGATATTGTCGATTTTTATCAAATCTTTTTTGCCGCTCTTTTGCGACGGCACGTTCATGATGAGCGCCGACGTAAAAGGAAAGCCGTCGAGGCCGAGCCAGCGAAAAATGCGCCAGCCCGTCCCCGCCCTGATGTGATCGATTACCAAACCGTTTTTAATCGCCGTTACGTTCATCACCGCCTCCGCTTGTATCGGGAACCAAAAAAACTGCAATGTAAGGCCGCTTAAAAAACCGACCGAATTTTTAAAACCGCCCTACAGACAGCCCGTCAATTTTGCAATGAGCGCCATGCGCGCATACATGCCGTACTTCACCTGCCTGAAATACGCCGCACGCGGATCGTCGTCGACTTCCGGCGCTATTTCGTTTACGCGCGGCAGCGGATGAAGCACGATCATATCCGGCCTCGCAAGCTTCATCTTTTCTTTGTCAAGGATGTAGCTGTCCTTTAAGCGGATGTAATCCTGCTCGTTGAAAAAGCGTTCTTTTTGCACGCGCGTCATATAGAGGATATCGATCGTATCGATAACGTCTTCGAGACGGTATGCGCTTTCATATTCGGCGCCCGAGGCATCGAGCACGCTTTCCTGAATGTATTCGGGAATCGCCAGTTCGCTCGGACTGATAAAGACGAATTTATTATTTTTATAGCGGCACATCGCCTGCACGAGACTGTGTACGGTACGCCCGAATTTCAAATCCCCGCAAAAACCTACGGTAAGATTTTCAAAACCGCCGCGAAGCTCTCGTATCGTCACCAAATCGGTGAGCGTCTGCGTCGGGTGGAAGTGGCCTCCGTCGCCCGCATTTATGATCGGACACGACGAAAAACGGGATGCGAGGAGCGCCGCACCTTCTTTCGGACTGCGCATCGCGATGACGTCTACATAGGATGAGACGACGCGGATCGTATCGGAAAGAGATTCCCCTTTTGCCGCGGAGCTTGACTGCGCATCCGAAAAACCCTCGACCGCGCCTCCGAGACGGAGCATCGCCGCTTCGAAGGAAAGACGCGTGCGCGTACTCGGTTCAAAAAAAAGCGCCGCGAGAATTTTCCCGCGGCACACATCTTGAAACGCTGCAGGATCGACGATCATCTGTTCGGAAAGAGAGCAGATTTCATCGATCTCTTCGACGGAAAGATCATCCGGCTCTATAAGGTGGCGCCCTTCCAACATGCGAATCCTCCGCTGCTTACGCTCCGCCCCGACTCTTGCGCTCGGCACAAAAGACGGAGCGGTATTATTAATTAATAATTTTTATCGGCATCAAGCGCCGTTCAATCGATCGTATCCATACGAGCGACGTCCTTATCGTAATCGACGCCCGCGATATCGAACCCGTTTGCGGCGAGAAAGTCGTGCTTGTAACCTTCGAGGTCGCACAGATCCCGGAGATTTTCCTGCGTCACCGACTTCATTCTTTCGAGGCACTTTTTCTGCACGTCGTCCGCAAGTTCGAGATCGTCGATTCTGATGCGGTGCTCGCTGTCGGTCGGAACCGTACCGTCGGCCGTATAAAGCCGTTCGGTAAAGAGACGCTCCATCTGTTCGATGCATCCTTCGTGCGTTCCCTTTTCTTTCATCACTTTAAATAAAATCGACAGGTACAGCGATATGATCGGGATAACCGCGCTCGAACGCGTGACGAGTCCCTTGTTGACGGAAATGTACGCGCCTCCACCGACCGATGATTTCAGCTCTTTGTCCAAGTCGAGCGCCGCTTTTTCCAAATCGAGCTTTGCAGTACCGATCGTGCCGTCGCGGTAAATCGCATGGCTGAGTTCGGGCCCGATGTATGAATACGCGATCGTACGGCAGCCTTGTGCGAGTACGCCCGCATCGGACAGCTGTTTGATCCAGCGCCTCCAGTCGTCTCCGCCCATTACTTTGATCGTGCTTGCGATCTCCTCTTCCGTCGCCGGCTCCGCGCTCGAATCTTTGAGCGTTTCGGTCATAATGTCGATACACTTTCCGCTGTAGGGTTTTCCGCGCGGCTTGATTACCGATTTGTAAAGCACTTTCGTATCGGGGTCGGTGCGCACGGGACTTGCAAGACTGTAAATTATCAAATCGAATTTGGCTCCGAGTTTTTTCACTTCGTCGATGACGAGCGCTCTCGTTTCGTCGGCAAAGGCGTCTGCATTCAGCGTAACGGATGCAAGACCTTCTTTTTTCGCCGCGCGGTCGAAAGCCGCGTTATTGTACCAGCCGGGAGTGCCGCCCTTCGTTTCGGTTCCCGCTTTTTCGAACGAAACGCCGATCGTATCGGCTCCGTATTCGAATGCGGCGACGATGCGGCTCGCAAGTCCGTATCCCGTCGAGCAGCCGAGAACGAGCACGGTTTTCGGCCCCGCCCCGCCCTCTTTTGCGCCCTTGATGCCGCGCTTTTCTTTTTGCGCCTTGATATACGCGATTTCGTTTTCCGTTTCTTTTGCACAGCCTACAGGATGCGCGTTGATACAGATGCTGCTTCGAACCATCGGTTTAATAATCATAACTACCTCTCATAAAAACACTCATAAAAACTTTAGCGGACTTCGAATCAACTTCCGCCTCTCTTTATTCGTACCGCTTAACGATGACGCAACCGTTATGTCCGCCGAAACCGAGCGATACGCTCGCCGCCGCGTCGATGCACATTTTTCTGCCTTTGTTCGGAACGTAATCCAAATCGCAGCCGTGCTCGACATCGGGTTCGTCGAGGTTCATCGTCGGAGGTGCAAAACCGTCTCCGATCGCTTTGACGCAAAAGAGCGCTTCGATAATACCTGCCGCTCCGATCATGTGACCGGTCATACTCTTCGTCGAAGACACCGCCAATGTATGGGCGTGATCGCCGAAAGCGCGCTTTATCATTTTCGTTTCCGTTTCGTCGTTCGCCTGCGTCGACGTACCGTGCGCGTTGTAATACTGAACCGAAGAAGGCTGCATACCCGCGTCGGCAAAAGCGCGTTCGATACAAAGCGCTCCCCCCGAACCGTCGGGAGCAGGTGCGGTTATGTGATAAGCGTCGCTCGACGATCCGTAGCCCGCGATTTCCGCATAGATGCGCGCACCGCGTTTTTTCGCGTGTTCGAGTTCTTCGAGCACGAGGGCGGCGCTTCCTTCGGCCATGACAAAGCCGTCTCTCGCTTTGTCGAAGGGGCGGCTCGCTTTTTCCGGACAATCGTTGAACGAAGACGCAAGCGCTTGCAGCACTTGAAAGCAGCCGATGCTGAATCCCGTAATGCACGCTTCCGTGCCGCTTCCGATGCATACATCCACCCTGCCGCTTCTAATCAAATCGGACGCAAGACCGATCGCATCGGTACCTGAAGCGCAAGCCGTCGAAATCGTCCATACCGGACCGTGCACACCGAGGAACATGCTGACATTCGCGGCAGCTTCGTTTTGCAGCATCATCGGAGCGGTGAGCGGCGGAAGCCGGCTCACGCCGAAGCGGGGATCGCAGTATTTTTTAAAACCGTCTTCGATCGCGTCGTAGCCGCCGATGCCGACGCCGTTTACGATGCCCGACGCATCCGCCCCGAAAGACGATTCGTCGTAGCCCGCGTCGCGAACGGCCTGCAGAGAAGCCGCTGTGAGAAAGCGCGTAAACCGCGCCATTTTGCGCACGACTTTGTGATCCAAACCGTACGCGTCGAGTGAAAAATCTTTTACTTCGGCTGCAATCTTTACGGGATAATCGGAAGCATCGAAAAGAGAAATTTTTCCGATGCCGCTTTTGCCGGCTTTAATGCCCGCCCATGTCGATGCAACATCGTTTCCGAGCGGAGTGACGGCACCCAAACCCGTAATGACAACACGCCGCCGTGATTGAATATCCATTGATTCAGTGTACAAGGTATAACCTTTTTATTCAATAAGTATAAAACGGCAAAAATCATACTCACTATGCGCTATCCGCTTGAAGACATTTCAAAATAACCGGTCTTACCGAAGCGAAAGTCGAACGGTTATAGCAGCCCGCCGAAACGGTTTCAGATCCTGCCTTTCTTTTTCATCACCGAATCTTTGTCCTTTTCGCGGATTTCGACGCGGCGGATTTTACCGCTGATCGTCTTCGGCAATTCTTTAACGAATTCGATGATGCGCGGGTGTTTGTAGCTCGCCGTCTGATGCTTTACATAATCCTGCAGTTCAAGTTCAAGCGCTTTGCACGGCTCAAAACCGACGTTGAGCACGATCGTCGCTTTGACGATCTGTCCCCGCCGCTTGTCTTCGACACCCGTCACCGCGCATTCGAGCACGGACGGGTGCTTCATCAACACGCTTTCGACTTCGAACGGACTGATGCGGTAGCCCGAACTTTTAATAATATCGTCGTTGCGTCCGATAAACCACAGATAGCCGTCACTGTCGTAATAGGCGGTATCGCCGGTATGATAGAGTCCGCTGTCGAACGCCGCCGCCGTCAGAGAAAAATCGCGGTAATAGCCGGAAAACAAACCGAAGGGACGCTCTTTGTCGACGTGAATGACGATTTCTCCCGCTTCTCCCGCTTCGCACTTCGTACCGTTCGGCGCAATGATATCGACATCGTAGCCCGGCGCAGGCTTTCCCATAGAACCGGGTTTCGGCTCCATACCGGGAAAATTGCCGATGATGACGGTCGCTTCCGTCTGCCCGTACGCTTCGAACATTTTAATGCCCGTCTGCTCGTAGAATTTATTGTACACTTCCGCGTTGAGCGCTTCACCCGCCGTCACGCAATAGCGCAGATTCGACAGATCGTATTTTTTCAAATCCTGCCGGATAAGATAGCGGTACACGGTCGGCGGCGCACAAAAGGTCGTCACTTTATAGTGCGAAATCTTTTGCAGCATCCTGTCCGGTTTAAAGCTCGTCATATCGTACGAAAAGACCGCCGAGCCTGCAAGCCACTGACCGTAGAGTTTTCCCCACACCGCTTTTGCCCAGCCCGTTTCGGCTATCGTCAAATGCAAACCGTTGTCCACGACATTTTGCCAATATTTTGCCGTCACGATATGGCCGAGGGGATATACGAAATTGTGCTGCACCATCTTCGGATAGCCGGACGTACCCGACGTAAAATACAGCAGCATGATATCTTCGTTGCACGTCGCTTTGTCGCCAGTCGGCCGATCAAAATGCGCATCGTATTTTTCGATCTCTTTGTGAAAGTTTACCCATACGCCGCGCTCCTTTCCGACCGTCACGAGCGTCTTTACGGAAGGAGAAGCGGCGAGCGATTTTTCGATCTCTTCCTGTACTTTCGGTTCATCGAATGAAATGATCATCTTCACTTCGGCGGCTTTATTGCGGTATTCGATATCTTTTTCGAGCAGCTGATCCGTCGCCGGAATGCCGATCGCGCCGATCCGGTGCAGCGCGATGATAAACCACCAAAACTCATAGCGGCGGCGCAAAATGAGCATGACCGAATCCCCTTTTCCGATTCCGTACGCCGTGAGAAAATTGGCAGTGCGTTTCGACATCTCCGAAATATCGGCAAACGTAAATATATGCTCTTCGTCGCAATCGTCGCACCACACAAGCGCCCGCTTTTCCGGATCGTCCGCCGCATAGCGGTCTACGACGTCGTATGCAAAATTAAAATTGTCGGGAATTTTAATTTTAAAATTCTTTTTCAAATCTTCATAGGACAGATAGTCCCTGTCGTTTTCAACAAATTCTTTATACAGCACCATATAACAATTCCTCTTCAAATTAACCCGCACAGTATAATCGATACCCGTAAATAATGCTAGCCGATATATCGTCCGATATTCGACGCTTCGAAAATCCTCTCGGCGTTCTTTTGCAAAATCGATTCCGCCTCCGCGTATCCGATGCGCTTTACGTCCGCGATATCCTGTACGACGCGCTTTATCAAAAGCGGCGACGAATCCTCGCCTCCGAGCCACACTTCTCCCGTCGGATTATCCGTTTCGGAAAGCAAAAACTCAAGAGGCGTCCGAGCGAGCAGCGCTTTGATACGATCGGAATAACGCACTTCGCAGCCGAAGGTCTGCATATACCCGCGCGATAAAAAAACATCGTACGGCGAATCCGGCCCGTCGTACCAATGGATGACGGGCTTTGCGTGCGGGAAGTCCGCGAGAATGTCTGCGATGCGCGATTCGGCGCCCTTCGTATGCACGACGCAATATTTTCCCGTGCGTTCACAATGGTCGAGCATACAACGGAACACGCGCTCCTGCGTTTTGTGCGGCGCCTTTTTTTCCCAATAAAAATCGAGCCCGATTTCTCCGATGATAGGCGATGCACCGAGATACGATTCAAGCAGTGCGGCAAGTTCGCCCTCGCTTTCCGGCAAACCCGCGCAACACGAGGGATGGATACCAAAGGTAGGAATTATTAAATTTTCCCCGTGCAAAGCGAAGGAGCGAGCTTCCGAAAGCGTTTCATTCCACGTTGCCGTATCGACGGAGGATGCGACCGTGAGGATTGCGTTTTCTCGAATGCATTCGAGAGCCGCATCGCGCTCATCTCCGCGCCGGTACGCATGCAAGTGCGTGTGAAAATCGACAAACATGCGTCCAGCTTATCTGAAAAGCGAGGATTGTACAAACGGAAAAGCGCATACAAGGAAAACGGGGCTGTCTCAAAAGTCGGTTACTTTTTCGACAGCCGGCTTTTATTTCTTTTTTTCTTCTTTGTGTTCGATCAATTCCGCACGGTAAAGCTGCACGTCCACACCGAGCTTTTTTTTGAGCAACTTTTGTGCCGCATCGAATTCATCGATCCGTTTTACTGCAGACGGCATTAAATCATATCCTTCAAGCGTGTAGACGAAAGTTCCGAGATACACATAGCGCGCTTCGGAAGGAAATGAAACATCTACTCCGACGGGAAGCTGCAACATAGATAAATAATCTCTGCCGAATAATCTTACTATAAATTGTTGCAGATAAAATCGTTTTCGCACATCGCTCGCATTGAATATCATTTGGGAAAACTTACCGAGCTCTCCGCACATGGGGAAAATCGGCACGTCTTTAGGGGGAATTTCGTAATACACGTATCCGTAACTGGGAACGCTCCCCTTATATCCTATTGCATCGAATCCTATGGCATAAAAATCCATGTCAAGATTGTTGGTGAGCACGACACGGCAGATAAAAGCGACTTTAGATCCGCCGACTTTTTCCCATTTAAATTCTTCCGGCTCTTCTGCAAATGCGATCGTACAAAGACATACGAACATGGCAATCGTTAATAATTTTTTATTTTGCATTTTGTACCTCCGAAAGGCGCGCACTGAGAAGCGATTCCCATGCCGTATCCTTATAATACTTGAGCGCATGTTCAAGTGCTTTTTGTTCGCAAACGCGCAGATCCGGTATTTTCCATGCGCCGCCGTATGTTTCTCTTATTTTTTCATCGTTCGCATACGTACGGCAGATATATCGCTCATCACCGGAAAACAGATCTTCAAAATCTCCGACATAGTAAATGCCCGGTTTTTTCGGCGTCGTAAAATCGTACGGGTGCGTTCCGAAACCTTGTATGCCGTTGATAATGTAATCGATCCGATATCTGCTCATAAATATCCGTTGAAAATAGAGACGGTATTTCCCGCCCGGAACGGTCGGTTTGAAGAAAAAATAATTTTTACCGATATATTCCAAATGCTGTGCGGGTTTTGTCGTATCGATTTGAATGTAGCGGGCGATTTCAGGCGGGATTACTCCTAATATTCCCTTTTTAAAGGTATTGCAGCTTCCGTATACCAGCACGGAATTCTCCGGCGTATACGTTTCGCATAATTTTTTAAGCCGCTTGCGTTTTGTCTCCGCAAACGCCGAATTGTAGATCTCCTCTTCGTTTGTTCCATCGCTGGCTGCTATCATCTCCGAGGATTGTGTCTTTGCAAAAGACATCGAAAAACATCCCATCAACATCGTCGTCACCGTAACGAGCACAACGATTCCTATTATTTTTTTCATCTTGTTATTTGTCTCCTATAACACATAAAACATGCGTCCGAAGAAAATGGAACCGTCCGAAAACTTCGGTTTTGAACGGTTTCTTCGATTTGTATATGCAATGTTATCGTTCCACCAATTTGACGCCGGCAAAGACGAGAACGCTGTTCGACCGTTCCGCAATGTCTTTGAAAAATACGGAATAATTCGAATGCATATACTGTACTCCGACCATCGGAGCAAACCAATCGGTTACGCGATACGCCGCGTATGCGCCTCCGCCGATACCGAAATAAAAACGGTCGGAACGATTATCGCTTGTCATCGTTGCCGTGGTTGCAAGTCCGAGCCGAGCTTCCGCAAACGGCGCGACAATAAATTTATTAAACGCAAGCGGCACTTGAAAACGGATCGCGCCGCCGGCGGTCGTCATCGATTTTGCTTCCCGGTATTTTTCCTCGTTATATTTATCCAAGATGGCAACATCGTCGACTTTTTCCGTTTGGATAAAGGGCCCGCCGCCGAAGAATTTTCTCATAAACAGCACTGACAGATTGAAACCGGCGGATTTTGTTTCAAACGGAATAAGCGCACCGGCAGAAACATTGATAAGATACGGATCGTCAACTTCAAGACCGTTTACGCTGGAAACCGAAGCCCGCTTTTTCGAAGCCTTTTTCGCGGCTTTCGTTTTTTTCGCCTCTCCGAATTCCGAGAGTCTCCAGTTTCCCTGCTCTTCCGTCCACAGCGACGGAATCGCATCTTTCCCTTCGGGTGTAAAAGAAACCTTCATACCATTCGTCGATTCTTCCGCAGCTCCCGCCTCCGTTTTCAACGCGCCGTCATCTCCTTGAAATGCATTCCACACTTTGTATGCGAGTGCATAGCGCAAGCCTTCGATCGGATCGTATGAAAATATTTTAGCGATGACGGAACGAACGCTTGACGGAGCCGTAGCGAGCGCTTTCATAAATTCGTCGCCGGCGCTTTTTGCAACCATTTCATTCGAAATGTATTTTCCAAGCGAAAAAAACATTTCGTCTTTATCTGTCGTCGATGTAATAAATTGTTTTACGCGGTCGTCGATGTTTTGCTTTTTCCTTCCGGCAATGCTCCGCTCCACAAAGGATTTGACGACCGACGCGGGGATCGAAAAATTCGTCGATTCGCGGTACGTCGCTTTCCACGTGTTAATTCCGACGACGGTGTATCCCGCTTCTGCTTTTGCATTCGCCGTCATAAGCGGCCCGCCGGAGTTTCCCGCATCGACTTGCGCCGAATGCTGGATAAGCGTCGAAATATCGGGAGAAAGAAGCTCTTTGATTTTCGCGCGCGCGTTCGTTACCGTACCCTTACCGAGCTGCCACATCGGATCTGCACCTAAACCCGGAAAGCCCGCCGACCACACTTCGTCGCCGTCGTGCACTGCAGCACCGCTGAGCGTTAAACCTTTTCGCGCATACGTGTCGGGCAGAGCGACGAGGGCTATATCGATATCTTCATCGGCTGCGATGATTTTGAGCTCTTTGTAACTCGAATTGGAACCGTCTTCGTTTTCAAATTCGACGTCGACCGTTTCCGCTTCTTTGACAACGTGACGGTTCGTGACGACGTAAGGTTTGTTGTTTGATGCGTAGAGTACGAAGCCCGAACCGAATGACCCCTTTAAATACACGTCGATATCTTTTGCATATGCCTCATATCCGCGGTTTGAAAGTTCGTCGCGGTATTCTTCCAAAAAGGAAACCGTTTTTTCCGGCAAATTGCTGCGCACGATGCAAACGTAATTTCGCAGCGGCGCCGTAAAAGCTGCTGTAGCTAAAAAGCACAGGACCAAAACGCCGTAAAAGCGTTTTTTATTAAAATTGCTAATCTCCATGCTTTGTATTATAGCGACAGGGAAATAATTATGCAACGGAACATCGAAAGCGCATTGTCGAACGCTCTCCTCAGATTTAAATTTTATCCATAATTTTTGCAAGCAGCGCGTTGCATGCATCGTCGTTTATGCCGAGCTTTTCCGCGGCGCGTATATCGCCGAGCGCGCTTTCGTATTCGCATCTTTCATAATACGCTTCCGCCCGATGATAAAACGCGTGAGACTGGTATTCGTTGATCGCAAGCGATTTTGAAAAACGGTCGATCGCAGCGGTATTGTCGCCGAGAATACCGTAGACGATTCCCTCATAATACAGGGCGCGGAAGTTTTGCGGGTTATGTGCCGAACTCGCTTGAAAATCTTCAAGAGCTTTTTGATATTCGCTTTCGGTAAAATACGCCATACCGCGGTGCTTATGTATGACGGACAACACGACGGCCGGAGGCCGCGGAGAAGATTCGATGATCTGCGTATAGATTTCGATCGCCTTTGCCAAATCGCCGGTATTATGCGCGTGAATCGCATCGAGGAGCAAATCGTCGATCGTCCCTTTTGCAAAAGGAGACGGGCTTCCTTCCGGTTCGGGAGTTTTTTTAATTTCGCGTTTAATCGCATCGAGTTCATCGACTTTTTCATAAAACAATTTTCGCCGCTCGTTCACTTCGCCCTGCAGTTTTTTTTGATAATCGCGGATTTCTTGAAAAATCGTATCGGCAAGCGTCAGCGACGCATTGATCGATGCAAGCTTTCTGCGAAGCGGTAAATCGAACGGAGAAAATTCGCTTTTATAGATAAGCTCGTGTTCGACTTCCGCCCATGCGTCCTGTAAAATCGTGCGGATTTGAATTTCGCATACGATATCGTTTAAGCGCGGAAGCGACGGAAAATCGGACGGCGGCGGAAAACACGAATCGGGAATTTTTACGAGGATATGAATCGACTCGTATTCGAAGGCTTTGAAATTCTGCGCAGGCCCCTTTTGCTCGATTTCCCGTACATCGAAGAGCCCTTGCACTTGTTTTAAAACGACGGCGATGTCTTCGAGAAACGCGCAGATAATCCGTATGCCGATCATATCGGTAAGGCAGATGAGAGAGTCGTCGTCGGGAGAGGGAACTTTTAAGCGCAAAATTTTTTTATAGTAGCTGTCGAAAGATTTGATGCGCGCTTTATACGTCGGAGGGGAAGCGAGCGTCACGGCACGTTCGAGCCGCTTTTGAATGTTTTCCATAACGGCATAAAAATACGGCGCATACGCTTCATAGTTTTTTTGAATATGGACTTTTGCCGGCAGATTATCGTAAGACTTGTGTTCCATAAACTCGAAATCAAATTATAAAAAAAACGTCCCTTAACCCCGCCGAACAAGGCAGGTATAAAGGACGTTTATTAAAGGAAACTTACGGCAGCTTATCGTGCATTGGCGGAATTACCCGACGAACGTGCAGCGTTCGACGTGGAATTTTCGTTGAGGCTCGACGTAAAGCTCTCTTCCGTAGCCTGCTTAACGCGTTCGAGATAACGGTTCACCTGCTTGTTGCCGAAGCGCTCCATTTCGATCGCTTGGCGTTTCTTTTCACGCGCGCCGACAATGCCCCACACATCTTCGTCCGCGATATCGCGCTCGGAAGTCAGCACGGCTTTGTCGTAGATCATTTTGACGTCTTTGAAGTAGCCGATATAGTCACCGCCGATGTGAGCAGCGTCGCGCGTAATCTGGAAGCCTGCGAATTTTATGTACGGAATACCGCGCGGATAGATCGGATATACGCGAATTTCGCGGTTGCGGATATCGGCGATGTACTGCGGGTTATTCCATACGAGCTCTTTCCAGCCGTCGAATCCGAGATAGCCCATAAAATAGCGGCGTTCGATTCCGTCGTTGTCTTTGAGCAAAACGTACAAGCCTTCGGGGTAGTTCATGCCCATCGTTGTGACGGCGATCGATTTGATTGCACCGACGTTTCTGACAACGCCGTAACCGTCTTCAAAGAGAATTTTGCCGCTCGCTTTTTCTTCGTCTGTCTGTGCCTGACGGTTGCCGTCGGCATCGGCACCGGCAAGAGGCTCAAATGCCGGAATGTCGAACGGCGGTTCGATACGCGCGTTTGCATTTGCATTCCATTCGGGGAAAAGAATACGAACGCCCATGACGTTCGAACCCGCAAACGGAACATCGGCTTCGCTGCGCACAGGGGCGGCGACGACCGTCGAAACCCCCATCGACTGCACGTTTTGCGCCGATGAATTCAGCACGACTTCCCATTCGGGGAGAGCGAGCGAGGTTTTCATGAGATCTCGCTGCTCCGCCGTGAATGTAGCGCCCGCAGCTGCAGCGTAATTCATCACAGTACGGCCGTTTTGCGTCGGATTGCCGTTTGCATCGGCGACGACGTCCGCATCGAGCTGCGTAAAATCGATAAGCATCGATTCAGCAGCAAAAAGCCCCGCGCCTCCGGTAAGCAGCATCCCCGCCGCAATCACTAAAAAAGTCTTCTTCATTTTGGAAGCTCCTTATACTATTCGATGTAGCCTTGTACCGTCTATCACGATATTACAAAAAACTCCATTTGTCAAGGATTTTCTTTTCGCAAATCCCCGACGGCGCTTTTTTCATACGCATGATTGCCGGCGACAAACACTTCGATAGTATGAATATTTTTAAAATTATACAGGATATTTTTCCTGAATAATTCCATCCCTTGTCGTATTTCGGATGCGCCGTCCGATTCGGAAATGAGCGCGTCCGAAAGATCGACATACAGAACGCCGCCGCGCTCAAAACACGATTGCGCACGGGTACCCCGCGTAAAAAGCGGGCGGTATTCCGCAGTCAAAGGCCCGAGCAAAAGTTCGTCTACGTAGCAGTTTACATCCCCCTGCACGGGATCCTTCGGTAAATACCTCGACTCCATGCAGATTTTGCCGGTTGCAGCCGACTGAAACATAAACACGTAGCGTATGCCCGGATAGCGGATCATCCACAGCACAAGAGACAGAACGAAAGAAGCCGACACGATCACGATAAACGCCGTTGTTTTTCTTTTCATAGCGCCATCGTACAAAATCATTTTGATGATGTAAAGCCTCTCGATCGCTCAAAGTGCGTGATAAAATCGCTTATGCCGTTATATATGCCGAACGCGGCTTTTTGCAGATACTGCGTATCGCTTAAATTCCGCGCTTCGGTATAATTCGTTAAAAAACCCAATTCGACGAGCACGCTCGGCATATTCGCATTGCGCACGACGAACCACTCTTCCGCTTTTATGCCGCGCGCTTTCGACTTGTCGCCTATCTGTGCCTGCAAACCGTCCATGATAAATTTCGCGATGAGGACGCTTTCGGTCGTATACTCTTCCTCCGTCATCGCGTTTAAAATCGGAAAGAGCGTTTTATCTTCTCCCGCAGCAGCCTTGTCGATAACGGTGCGGCGATATCCCGGCGACAGATACCACACTTCGTAGCCGCTCGCTTTTTTATCCAAGGAAGCGTTTACGTGAACGGAAACATACAGCACCGCTTCGTTTTTTTTCAGCCGTACGGAATTGGCGATATCGGTCCGCTGACCGAGCGACAAAAAAGTATCGCTGTTCCTCGTCAATATGATCTTTTTGTCGGGAAACGCCGTTTTAAGTTTTGCGTACAACATTTTTCCGACGGCAAGCGTTACGTCTTTTTCCCGAATAACGAGCGTATTGCCGTTTTGCCGGAACACTTGGCTCGCCCCCGGATCTTTTCCGCCGTGTCCCGGATCGATTAAAATCGCGCCGACGCGGTAGTGCGCTTCTTCGCTTTCCGTTTTAAAAAACGATTCCGCCGTATCGATAAAAGCCTGCGACACGAAAAGGGCGCCCGACTTTACCACCGGCGCATCGGTTACCGAAAGCTTTCGGTTATCGAGCAGGACGACGCTGTCGCCCGCACGGAAACTGATTTGGTGACCGTTTTTTTCCATGAGGCCTGTTTCGGATAGGCTGTCCCAATACAGGAGAATGCCCGACGCTTCGGCTTTTTTCAGCAATTCGATCGTTTCCGCCGCATAGCTTTGCGCCGACGCTGTAAAAAGCAAAACAAGAAAAGCGAATATAATCCTATGTCGTTTCGGCATGTTCATAGCCTTTTTCATTCTCCGATAATCTTCAAAAGCCGGTATTTGCCCTATCTATAGTATCGGCAAAATACAGCATTCCCTGCACCCCCCCACGCAGTCCCGCGCGCCAAAATTTTTTCGCGTCGAGCTCGGGATGATCGGGACAGACTTCGTCGAAAAGTGCGCAGCTTTCGGCAAAACTTCGGTGATTCCAATCGCGCTCATCCGATTCGTAAAGTCTGCGCAAAAATCGCGGCACGCAATCGGAGACGCGAACGCCTTTCGGTATGACGCCCGTTACAGACGCCGTATCTATCTCGGAGCAGGCGTACGCATCTTCGCTCTCAACAGCGGAGCAGACCGCTCTGTAGGCGTCGGGCGGAAAACGCAGCGAGTTTACTTCCGCTTTTTGTACGAGCGACTGTGCTTTCGCTGTTTTATCCGCCGTACGATTTTCCGCTGTGCATGATTTTGACGCGGCGGCTTCCGCATCGGTAAAAAACGCATCCGTTTCGGGGACGCAGGGTTCCAAGCGCAGCACGATTTTAGAAACCGCTTTTTCCGCGGCGGCGATTGAATCTTTACGCGACGGAGACGATGAAATCACATTGCCGCATTTTTGTACGTTGTTGTGCGGAAAGACGACTGCATCCCCCGCACCGCTTCGCGGAAATACGTCTTTGACGAAGGGAACGGAACGCGCCCTTTCCAAGCCCGATACTTCTTTAACGATTCCCGGAATTGAAATCCACGCGCGCTCCGCACTCGCATCAACACACGGAAGTTCGTACAGTTCGTAGGGCGCGCGACAGTTTCCGCACGATGAGGGCGGCGTAAACGGAATGCGTTTCCGATGCACTTCGAGAAACGAAGGCGTTTTTCCGCACGCTATGAGGAGCGCTTGTTCGGTGAGATTGCAGTGCGACGCGTAAGGGTATGTCCAGCCCGACATAAAGCCACCCGAAAGACGAGCGGCCACTTCGCCTATCATCGGCCCCTTTTCCGTATATTTTATGTCGGCCTTTGCCGCCCCGCAGCTAAGGCCGAGTGCTTTTGCCGCAAGCGCAAAGACTGCAATGAGTTCGTTTTTTTTCGCATCGGATATCGCAGTCGGCATCGTGTGCCCCGTTTCGATAAAGTACGGCGGAAAAAATATGTGGCGGTCGGCAAAGCCCGTGATCGTCATCGCCCCGTCACAGATGAGCGCGTCGATCGAATATTCATCACCGCTCATGTATTCTTCGAGGATAGCGTTTTCAGTCCGCGAAGACGCGAGCGCCGTCTGCAAAGCATCTTCCGCTTCGTCTTCACTCCTTATCATGCGGCAGCCGCGGCCGCCCATATTGTCCACAGGTTTTACGACGCAGGGAAAGCCGAGTTCTCTCACGCATTTTTTAACAAAATCGAGCTCGCTCTCTTTTTTCGTTACGCCGAAAAATTTCGGAGAGGGTACGCCGGCTTCCGAAAACTTTTGCCGCATCAGCACTTTGCCGCTCGCGTTGCAGGCAGCTTCATAGGAGTGGCAGAAAAGTCCGAGCCTTTCTCCCGCGTATGAAACCGAAGCCGAAAAATCGGTTCCCGCCGTAAAGATCGCCGCAAGCCCTCCTTCCTTTTGTAATTTTTTTGCGAACTCGTAAATCCCTTCTTTATCTTTTAAATCGATGCGCTCGAATCGGTCGCTAAGTCCGACGCAGACGGCGCCTTCGTTAGCGTCGACGACGACCGCGCGGCAGCCGATGTTTTTCGCCGCTTCGATCGCGGGTTTTTGCAAAAAGCCCGCGCCGAGTATGAGTATGTTTTTATCCATGCGATTTTTCTCCCTCTCCCGCACCGCCCGTTTTTCTGCAGTACACTTCGAAAGTATCGCCGAGACGTGAGATGCGGCTTCGGAAAGCGTAGAGCGAATACATAAGCGAATCTTTTTGCCAGCCGTGTTTTTTCACTTGCGGAAAACGCTCGGGATGATGTCCCGTCGAAATTATCTTTTCAACCGTAAAGCCGAATCGCTTGAGTATGTGTTTCGCTCTGGACGGTTCCCACAAAGTATAGTGATCGGCGGGGCTTTGCGCATAAAAATCGTCCGTATTCATAAGAGCGGAAACGCCTTCTGCTGACGGCGTCGAAAATGCAAAGATGCCGCCGTCTTTTACCAAAGCGCGAGCGCTTTCGAGAACGCGATAAAGATTTTGAAAATGTTCTATGACGTACCACATCGTAAGCGCATCGAATTGCCGCACGCCGAATTCCGACGCAGGATCGAAGTCGGGAAAAGAAGTGCAGGATGCGGGAAAGAGAAGCGAAGACTGCACATAGGATACTGCGTCTTTCGAAACGTCGGCACCGAAGACCTGCCATCCGTCTTCCGCTGCGGCCGCAAGGAAGGGACCGTAGGCACAGCCGACGTCGAGCACGGAAAGTTTCGATGCAAAGCGTTTTTTATTTTTGACGAACGAATCGATTTCGCGGATACGGCGGACTCCTTGCGCCTTTATCGCATCGAAGTCTTCGAGATAGGTTTTGCCGTACTGCGCTTTATACTCTTCGGCAAAATAGGTTTTGCCGTAATCGGGTGCGGCGTTTGAATCCGTCCACGACATATAGATCATAGCACACGAAGCGCATCTCCTGAACGTCCGGTGCAGCGTGCGCGAAACGACGGCGTTTTTTTCGGGATCGCTTTGTCCGCAGACGGGACAAGAGAAACGCTTGCCCTTTGCAAGGGATGCGATAAAAGCGCCGAGCGACGCGTGCCGATTTACGGGCTCGATATGCGGATAGAGTTTTTCGCTTTCGCTTAAAACCGCATGCAGTTTTTTTCCTGCCGCATCTTTTTTTTCGAGACAGACGAATCCGTATTTTTTTGCAAGGGATGCGTGCAGCTTTGTCGGCGAAAACAAAAGCACGGCGCAACCTGCATAGGCGGCTTCGTATGCGGTAAGCCCGTAATGCGTTACGACGAGATCGTAGGATGAAAGTATTTCGCGCAAAACGGGAACGGGGCGCATACACGTTACACCGGCCGCTTCCGCTTCCGACGAGTCGATGCCGTCAGGGACGACTGCGCTCACAGAGAGACCTTCGCGCCGAAGCGATATCGATACGGGAACGGTAAGGGATGAGGGATCTTCGCCTCCGAAACACACGAGAACGGTTTTTATATCGGAGCGCGTTTTGCAACGTTCCCCGCTCCGCGTACGGGAAGGCATCGTCATAAATGCGCTTTCGCTTATATTCGATTTTCGCGAAAGATTCGACGGGATGATATCGATGAGGTAATCGCAAAAGCACGTATTGTCCGAGCCCTCGTCGATCGCGGCAAGGGGGGCTGCGGCACACAGGGAAGATGCCGTATGTTTATCGAGCGAAAAAAAATCCGAAACGATGAGCGAATATTCCCCGGGGAGCGGATATTCCGTGACGATCTGCCAATCCGAAAGCCCCCGTCCTTTCGCCTGCTCCGTAAGTTCGCCGCATTCTCGAAGCGACGCATCTTTCGGAATATAGACGAGGGCGCCCGACTCGATCGCGGCGTCAAGGCTCCTCCTCAGATGTCCCGTACCGCCCCCTTCTTTTACCGACGGCACAAAGAGCACGGGATGCGTAACGCTCGGTTCGGAAAAGGCCGATAAAATCTGCTCCGTCGTATAGGGCTCATCTTCCGCTTTTCCCTTGGAAAGAAAGCGAACGGCCGAAAGCGCTCTTCGGTAATCGGATGGCGTGTCGATCGTCGTGCGGCAGTCGGGATAATAAAAACGAGCAGGCGCTTTTTGCATCACAGCCGAAAAGCGGTTTCGGTGATTGTAGAGAGAAGGAGCCACGTGTTCGCGGTCGTAAGGCAGGCTTGTCGATTTTTCGGCCGCGACGAGCGATTTGCCGCTGAACACTTCGACGCCCGAACCGTGCGGCAGCCCCGTCCACGTCATATAATCGCACGGAGAAAGTGCAATGCGGCGCATATATTCGTCGAGGAGAGACTCCGCCGCTTCGTAAAATAAAAACGGATTATCGGCGGTCGCACGTACGACGACGTCCGCATCGATCTTTTCGATCAACAAGCAAAAACGCTTTAAGACATCGTCGAGCGGTCCTGAAAAAATATCCCAGCCGCACGAGCGCGCGACCGGCTCGAGTTCGGAAAACGACGCTTCATCCGTCGCAACGTAATACGCGTCGGCTTTTACTTTTTTCATCGCGGAAAGCGTCCACGCGAGCACCGGGCGACCGCCCAAATCTTTGAGCGCTTTGCCGGGAAAGCGTGTCGAAGATATTCTGCACTGAACGATTACCGCCGTCATCATTCTCTCCATGCTTCTATCAAATGCTTCGCGTCCGTGTGGAATCGCGCACGGTTCGTATGCACCCATTTTTTCGCATCGGAAAACCGCCGCTTCGCTTCGAAAAAGCCGCACGACGAATGTGCAAGAAAATTAAAAAACGAAAGAGGTGCGATAGTGCCTCCCGAATCGGATTTAAAACGCGGCGCCAAATTTTTAAGATAAAACTGCAGATAGGTTAAGTCCGCCGTCGTGTCTTCGATCGGAACTCTCTCGCCGTAGGAAAAGAGCATCGATGTCGAAAGACAAGTCTCTTCTCCCCACAGCCACGAGCGCAGCGCCAAATCGAGATTTTGATAATACGGAGACGTAATCGTATAGTCGAAACCTCCGAGTCGGATGAATTTCGGTTTATTATACAGACCGATATAATCGAAAGGATACAATGTATGCATACCGTCTTTGACGACTGCGGACTGAGAAACGAAAAACTTCCCGCGAGATGCTTCGGGCGTAAAGCTCACCGGAAGCGCTTTTTTTTCCGCATCCAAGAGGCGCGGCGCGATGCAGTATGTTCCGGTTTTTACGAGATTTTCCGCGAGGTGCGGCTGCAAAATCCCCTGAGGGATGTAAAGCGAATCGCGCAACACGAGCACGTAAGAAGAAGGAGCTTCGCCGATGCCGATATTGATCATATCTCCGTCCGTCACCGCTTCGAGGGGAACTACGAACTGCACGGACGGGATGCGCCTGGAAAGCTCTTCGATATTGCAGCTGCCCGAATTCGGTTCGATCGAAACGACGGAAGCGAAGCCGCATTTCGAAAGCGTTTCAAGCGTCTGCGCGTGAAAGCGGCTCGCGTTCGAATTGAGGAGGACGGCGGAAACGTCCATCTTTTTTTCCGACGGCGCTCTCCCGCCGATAACGGTGCGGTTGATCTGCCGTTCGTTAAAAATTAAAGGTATAGTATTCATCGCATTTCCCGCATACTTCCCCGTATTCGCACTTCATATCTTTTTCGGCGTAAGAGGTCATCCGCTCCCAAATCGATGCAAGGCTTTCCGTAAACGCATTGCCTATAATATTGTTAAAAACGTATTCGCGGCACGGCGGCACACTGCCGTCGGAGAGGATCGTCATGTCGCGCCGCAAATGCCAGCACGGATTCCGTTCGAGGGGCGAAAGGTCTGCGGGTTTACACTCTGGAAGAAGACCTGAAAACCAATCGTATTTTTGAATTATCACTTTGCTGCCGTTTTTATCGTCTTTCCAAAAGCGATAAAAAGCTTCGAGTTCCGCTTCGTTGTCGTTCGTCCGAACAAACTGCGGATAGGTCGTATCGGGAAACGCGCGCTGCAAAAGAGCGACGGCTTTATGAGCTTTTGAAAGCGAGCCTTCCGAACCGCGCATCTTTTTGTACGTCGCTTCGCTTACCGCGTCGAGCAGTACGATCCAAATGATTTTCCCGCCTGAAGCCTCTTTGACTTTTTCGCACAGTTCTTCGGTTACGTGCAGACCGTTCGTTTCGACAAGGATCGAAAGTCCGTCGTAAGAAGCGGTCTCTTTAACAAAATCCGTAAAATCGGGATGCAAAAGCGGCTCACCCCACGCCGAAAGCGAGACGACGGCGCTTTCCGAAAGGGATGCCATTTGCGACACGAGCGGCCGGAATTCGGCGAGCGTCATATCGCGCGGATTTTTTTCTCCGTACGTTTTTTTATATGCTTCCCTATATGGCGAATAAATGCATTCACCCTCTTCCCTGCCTGAAATCTGCACGTTGTAAAAGGCGGGTACGGTTTTCAAAACCGACACGAGGGTCACCGCTTTTTCAGAAAGGCTTGCCGCGTCTTTTCCCTCTCCGCACGCATCGTAGAGCGCACGAGAGGCGATATAGCCCGCCTTCGTCGAACATTCGAACGAAAGGCGGTAGAGGCGCCAGTCCTTCGGCGCGAGTACGGTTTCGATTTCAAACGAATTGATATCGGTTTTTAAAATCTTCATGACGGCATCTCGTGTAACAACCTCGTCCCCGAGATTTTTTTGCCGCGCAAGAGAAGCAATGATGGCCGCCGCCCCCGTATCGATCGCTTCGGGTGAAAAGCCGTAGGGATAGCCGTCGGCAAAGGTGTATTCCGCGGCATAGGTTTTATGCACGCGAAGGATTTCATCGCTGAGCGCTTTGTCGAAAAAGGGACAGTCGGCGGCGGCGTAGAGCACAGTTTCCGCTTTTTCGCTAAGACTTGCGATTTCGTCGAGCACATCGGCCGTCGTCCACACTTCCTTTTCTTTTACGGAAACGGGCACGGAAGAGGATACGGCTTCTCTTTTACACCTTTCGGCATTATCGGATGCGGCAAGGACGATGACGGGGGTACCTCCCGAAACGGAAGCCGCCCACGAAAGCGCCCTATCGTATGCGGAACGTCCGCCGAAAACTTTTTCGAACATATACCGAGCGCCGAATGCGGCATTTAAAATAACGACGGTTTTCATCATTACAGTATCGGCAGATTTTTATGCGGGTATAAATAGAGGAATGAATATTTTTTAGAGAGCCTCTAAAAATTCAATCGAATCTTTAGAGGCGCGTTTTTATTTATCCCACAATTTTTCGGGATAGTAGCCCGCTTCGATCTTTTTCGCGATTTCCGCTTTGACGATCGCTTTGTCTTCGGGGTAGGTCATGCCGAACCAATTTTCGTCCGACGTAAAAAAGCGGATGCTTCCTTTGCCGCTTTTGACGATTTCGCCTGCGGCAACGGGAAGAAGCGCTTCGGCTTTTTCGCTTTCGGCGTTGTGCGCAATAAAATCTTTCCAGAATTTATTAAACGAATCGAATGCCACGGGAGAAAATCCGAAGAGGTTCATACTTACCCATTCTTTTCCCGTCATCGATTTTTTTTCGCCGTCGATTTCGCTTACGATGCCCTCTCCTTCATAATAGATTTTCAGATTTTCGACGATGGAATCGAGACAGCCGTCTTTTACCGTACACACGCCGCGGGAAACGGAACCGCTTTTGCTCATCGTGTTGCCGAGCACATAGCCGACCATCGCGTGGGCGCTGCTGTCGTTTGCGATCCCCGAAAGATAGGTGCCGATCGTTTTAAAAGCAGACCTCCCGTAGTAGTCGTCGGCGTTGACGACGGCAAAGGGAGAGGCGATCGCATCTTCTGCGCAGAGTACGGCGTGCACCGTACCCCACGGTTTTTTACGGTTTACAGACAATCGCTTTTCTTCTTCGGTAAGCAGACTGTCGTGAGTTTGAAAAACATATGTTGCATCGAAATTGCGCGCAACGCGGTCGAACAGCCGTTCGCGGAAATCGTGTTCGATATCTTTTCTGATAATGTAAACGACTTTACCGAAGCCCGCTTCCCTTGCATCGTACGTCGCGTAGTCGAGCAGGCATTCGTTGTGCAGCCCCACTGCGTCGATCTGTTTGACCCCGCCGTATCTGCTTCCCATTCCCGCCGCAAGAACCAATAATGTCGGTTTCATCTTTACCTCCCGAATCGCCGCTTACAAAAGACTTTCCAGCGCAAGCCTAATCATATTGTCAAAGGTCGTCTGTCTCTCTTCCGCCGTCGTCTCTCCGCCCGAAACGATGTGATCGCTCACGGTAAGGATCGCGAGCGCTTTCCGCCCGAACTTCGCCGCAAGCGTATACAGTTCCGCCGCTTCCATCTCTATGCCGAGCACGCCGTAGCGCGCCCACGTTTTCCAATTTTCGTTTTCATCGTAAAAAAGATCGCTCGATGCGCAGGGGCCGACGGCAACTTTTATGCCGAGCTTTTTGGAGCTTTCATAAGCCGACAGCAAAAGCGAAAAATCGGCGGAAGCGGAAAAATGCAGATTGCCGAAACGCTGCGTCATAAGAGAAGAATCGGACGAAGCGGCGTTTACGAGGATCGTATCGCGCAATTTCAAAGACGCTTGAATCGCGCCGCAGGTACCGACGCGGATCGCTTTTTGCACGCCGTAAAATTGGAAAAGTTCGTTCACGTAAATCGAAAGCGAAGGCTGTCCCATGCCCGTCCCCTGCACCGAAACGCGCTTTCCTTTATACGTGCCGGTATAGCCGAACATATTGCGCACTTCGTTATAGCATTCGGGTTTTTCCAAAAAATGTTCGGCGATATACTTTGCCCGAAGCGGATCGCCGGGAAGCAAAACACAGTCCGCGATCGCCCCTTCAGGCGCATTGATATGGGTACTCATATTTATCGATTATAAAGCGTACAGCCGAAAAAGTAAATCGGACGGCGCATAAGGGGAACGAAACTTTTTTGCCATCCCGCCCTTCGCGGCTCGCTCACGCTCGGCGTCCTCGCTTTGCTGCGGTCGCTGCTTCGCACCGCTTCGCGCGGGCGTAGGCCGCACTTTCATGCAATAACCTCATGCGCAAAGTTCCGCACGGATCCGTTCGAGGATGTCGAGGGTTTGCAATCCGTCTTCGAGCGTCGATTTGAGCGGAGCAATTCCGTCGAGGAAATCGACGCAGCTTTTCACCATATTCGAAAAGCAGCGTGTCTTTTTCGGCGCGGAAACTTTTTTATCTTCGGCAAGCGAATAAAATCCCGTGTACAGCTTCGCTTTTTCGCGACGGTAAAATTTCGCGTAACCGTTTCCGATCGCGACTGCCCCTTCGGTTCCGAGTATGTCGACACCGAACGAAAAGAAACGCGAGCGCCCGCTCATCGTAAGCGTGATGTCGGGACAGACATCGGATGCAAAATGCGCGGACAAATTTTGTACGATCGAAGGATCGCTTTCATCGCGGTGTATTCCCGTAATCGACATATTGTACAGCACGCTCCGTCTCTTTTCCGTTTCCGCACTATTTGAATCGTCCGACAGCAAATACTGCACGATATCGACGAGGTGCGTACCGTCGTGAAAGAGGCTGTACTCGCCGGATGCTTCGTATTCTTTCCCGTAGACGCGAAGGCCGGAGCAGAGTTCCGCACGTACGCGCTGGATGGCGCCGATTTTTTTTATGTAGGATTTTGCTGCCGCGTAGTCGGCGGCAAAGCGCCGCTCGTGGTTTACGATAACGGGTACGCCGTATTTTTTCGCTTCGTCCGCGATCGCAAGTCCGTCTTTCATACACAGCGCGACGGGCTTTTCCAAAATCAGTAATTTCGGTTTGCTCCGTATCGCTGCGAGCGCGACTTCCAAATGCGCGCTTTCGTTGACCGCAACGACGACGATATCGGGACTGCATGCGGCAAAGAGATAGCTCGCCGTATGATAAGCAGCCGCTCCTCTGCAGTACCGTTTCCACGCCGCAAGTTTTTCGGCATCGGTGTCGCAGCCTGCAATAATGCGTATACGGGAATTTCCGCGGAGAGATGCCGTGTGGCTTGCCGGCTGTTCGCGCTTTTTATCGAAGCCGAGCGTAAAACCGATCCTTCCCGTACCGATTATAGCCGCAGTATATTTTTTTTTGCTACGCATCGCTTCCGCTCTTGAGCGCCGCTTCGACTTCATCGATTATGTAATCGGGCGTACTCGCTCCGGCTGTAATGCCGACCCTTTCCATTTTAAAATAATCGCTCGGAATCTCATCCGCCGTTTCGATCAAATCGGCGCGGCACGATTGTGCTCTTGCTGCAAGCAAAAGCCGCTTTGTATTCGCGCTGTTTTTTCCGCCGACGACGAGTACGCCGTCCACGTCCGGACAGAGCTTTAAAAGCGCATCCTGCCTCGCTTTCGTCGCGGGGCAAATCGTATGTATGACGGTGAGCGAGGGACACTTTCGTCTTAACAATTTCGCGATTTTTTCGAATTCCGTTTTGCTGAACGTCGTCTGAGAAAGGAGCACCGCTTTTTCATTTTCCGAAAGCGAAAGCGTTTCGGCTTTTTCCGCGTTTTGCACGAGCACGAAACGCTCTTTCGCGTAGCCCGCAATGCCTGCGACTTCGCCGTGCTTTTCATCGCCCGCAAACAGCACCGTACAGCCTTTTTGCGCTGAGGAGGCGGCAAGTTTTTGGCTTTCGGTAACGCGGGTACAGGTTGCATCGACGACCGTACAATTCCGCCTTTGAAGCGTTTCGATCGTTTCCGGCGGCACGCCGTGCGCGCGAATTATGACGACGCTGCCGTATTCGGCCTTTTCGGCATCGTTTTCGCCGAGCACCGTAAGCCCCTGTTTTTCAAGCACTTCGAGGGCAAGACGGTTGTGGATGAGCGGACCGAGCGTATATACTTTTTTTCCGGGATTGTCCGAAATCGCCCTTTGCGCCGCATCGAGCGCATGGCGCACGCCGAAACAACAGCCGAGGACATCGGAGCGGATGACAGTCATAGAGGCAGTATAACTCGAACGGGAAATTTAGTACACCGCACGACAACAACAAATTACGCAACAGCGCGTTTCGAATGCGGGTTTTAAGCGCCGCGGCAGGTGAGATAACCCTCCGCACGAATAATCGTCGCACGCACCCAATCGTCATAAAAAAATACCGCGCACTCCCGCGCGGTATTTTTCGAAACTACGTCAATGAAATGCGCTTACACGCTTACTCCGACGTCGAACACGCCTTTTTGGAGCTTCAGCGAATGGTGAATGCCGTATTCCGGTTTCCAATTTTTTCGCGTCGCGGCGATAAATCCGCTCGAAATGAATATGGACGAATAACAGCCGCTGACAAGTCCTACGAGAAGCGCAAGCGCAAAGTTTTTGATATCGCCCTGCGTAAACACGTAGAGGGATGCCGCCGCAAACATCGTCGTCACCGTCGTGATGATCGAACGGCTCAGCGTATCGGTGAGCGCCTGATCGATGATGTCGGTAAATTTTTTCGTGTCTTTCATGATCGGCAAAAGCGCGCGTTCGCGATCGAGGATAACGATCGTCGCGTTGATCGAATAACCGACAATCGTCAAAATCGCCGCTACCGTCATCGTCGAAAATTCAATCTGCGACCATACGATAAACGTTATCATGATAAGCGAGTCGTGGATGAGCGCGAATACCGAGCCGAGTGCGAAATCCCAGTGAAAGCGGATCGTCGCATACAGCCATATAAGCGCAACGGCAAAGGCAAGCACGATGATCGACTGCACTGCAATCGCGCGCGAAAAATTCGAACCGATAAAATCGGTACGGATAACGACGACGTTGTCATTTCCGAATTTGTTTTTCAGATTCGTCAAAACCGTATTTTGCAGATCGGCGCTCGATTTTCCGTCCCCCTTATCGGCCATGCGGATTTGAAAACTCGCCGCTTCTCCCGCACCGAGCTGCTGAATCGAAATGCCTTCGACCGACGAAAGCGCTTCGCGCACTTGCGAAACGGCGACATCGGTTTTTCCTGCGGAATACAAGCGATACGGAGTCGATGAAAGTTTATTCGACGCGTTCGTATCGGCGAACAAATCCGCCGTCGAAGAAGATGCGTTCGAATTGACTTGCGCGCGGATTCCGTCGATCGCATTGAGACTCGACGCGAGATCGGAAACCGTTCGGTTTGCGGCAAACGAAAGCGTTTCGGTTTTGTTTTCCGAACCCGTTCCGCTTATGACGACATCGATCCCCTCACCGCTCATGTCGAGGCTGACGTTCGCGCTGCCGGAATAACTCACGTCCAAAACGGCGGGCGCGATGCGCACTTCTTCGAGTAAGCCGGGACGATAGTCGAGACCGAAATTGATTCCGCGTATAAAAAATCCCGCGATACCCGAAACGATGATCGCCGCGCTGATGACCGCACACGGAAGGAAACCTTTGCTGAAATGTATCGTCTTTCGCGTCATTATTTTACCCTCCAGCTGATGCTCACGGTATTTTTGCGGAACACGTCGGTATTGAAATCGAACATGAGGTGCGACACAAACAAGGCTGTAAACACGGAAGAGACGACACCGATCGCCAAGCTGACCGCAAAGCCCTGGATCGCGCCGCTGCCGAGCTGCGACAAAAACATCGCCGCGATAAAGGTCGTAATATTCGAGTCCATGATCGCCCAAAACGCATTACGGAAACCTGCGGCGATCGCAGCCGTACGTCCTTTGCCGTCGGAAAGCTCTTCTTTGATGCGCTCGAAAATGATAACGTTCGCATCGACCGCCATACCGATCGTCAAAATCATACCGGCGATGCTCGAAAGCGTAATCGTCATATTGAACGCCGAGAGCACCGAAAACATGATGTAGAGGTTGAGGATCTGCGCAACGCACGCGTTCACGCCCGCACCTTTATAGTAGACGAGCATAAAAAACATGATTGCGCCGAGACCGACCAACACTGCGATGATGCCCATCCGCTTCGCCTTCTGCCCGAGAGAGGCGCCGATGACTTGCTGGCTTTCGACCGAAAGCGGCACGGAAAGCCACGCCGTCTGCAGCACTTTTTGCAGCGTCTGCGCTTCTTCGAGATTGAAACCCGTTATCGCAACGCGGCCGCCGGTGATCGCGTCGTTGATCGTCGCCGCCGAGCGGATTCTGTTGTCGTTTACGATGGCGAGCCGCTCGCCGACGTGAGCCGATGTAAACTCGCCGAAAATCACGGCACCGTCGCCGTCAAGCACGAAATCGACTTCGGGGCGGTTCGTTAAATTGCTCGAACCGACTTCCGCCGATTTGATATGCCGGCCGTCGAGCGCGATCTCTTTTTTTACGGCAAGCCAGCCGATCCGATCTTCGAGACCGTAGTCGTCGTTTTGATAAAGACCGAGCACTTCACAATCGGCGGGGATGACGGAAGCGTCAAGCAGCGTACCGTCGGAAGCGAAGACGTTTCCGGGATTTTGCAGATAATAATTATTAAACGCTTGAGTTGCCGCATCGTCGACGAGACGGAAATTCAAAATACCCTTTCCCATGATGATCGTATTGATCGCATCCGCTTCCGCAGCTCCCGGGATTTCGATATAGATGCGGTCTTCACCCTGCTGTCGGATCACCGGAGACGTAAGACCGAAGCGGTCGATCCTGCTCGAAAGCGAGTCGATCGCCTGCTGCATCGCGTTCGCTTTGAGCGTCGCGCTCGATTCGGCCGTATCGGCTCCTTCCTGATTTTTTACGGCGGCGTCCAGATCGGCTTTGACGATGATGTTCATACCGCCGGACAGATCGAGTCCGAGCTTTACCGAATTCTGATATTGTTTTTTCGCTTTTAAAATGGCGTCGCGGTAGCGGGCCTGCACCGCTTCGCGGAATTCCTGCTCGCTTGAAAATGCGTTGAGCACCGCGCTTTTCGTCAAAGGCGACGGCACTTTCGCACCCATATTTTTATAGTTCCGCGCGACGATCTTTTTTATCCAGCCGTAGGATTCGTCGAGCTGAGCGTTCGGATCTTTTCGCGCCGCATCCGTAAAGGTCTTTACGTCGTCGGAGGCTTTTACGGTCGCGTAATCTTTAATGCTCTGCAGCGAACCGAGTGCGAGCGCTTTCATCTCTTTCGGCGTGCCGTAGTACCAGCTGATCGACGGCCACAAAAAAGCGAAACAAACGGCAAGCACCGCAAGCAGGATTACAAAACGAGTACGTTTATTCATGCTGACAGCTCCGTTTTATTTCTTTTCCTCTGAAGGTTTTTCCGCATCGGCGTCGGAAGATTTTTTCGCGTCTTTTGCAGGAGCTTCGGGATTTTCGATTGCGGCGATAGCGCTCCGCGTAAATTTGATCTTTGTCGCATCGTCCACTTTCACGATGACGTTTTTTTCGTCAACCGAAGAAACGACGCCGTGAATGCCGCCTATCGTAACGACTTTATCGCCTTTTTTCAGCGCGTCGAGCATTTTCTGCGTTTCTTTTTGTTTTTTGCTCTGTGGGCGGATAAGGAAAAAATAGAAAATAACGACGAGCAGCACCATCATCACGATCGATGACATAAAACCGCCGGTTGTCGACGCACCGCCGGCCGCTCCGCCTTCGGCTGCGCCCATTAAAAAAGGAATAAACGACATTGTATAGCCCCTTCATTTTATTAAAATTTGACAAAAATGCCAGTTTTATGAGCATATCACGAGAGAAGTCGGCGCGTCAAGTCTCCGATAAAAAATCGACGATGTTTTTGTGAATAACGCCGTCCCTGCCGAAATCGACGCGATCCATGGACAGCACGTATTTCGGAAAATTGTCTTCAATCGATTTATACACCCCGAATTCACGCTCGCGTGTTTTTTCGTCGGTCAACAGATAGGCGATCTGATAATAAAAAATCCGATCGTTTTTTTGCGCGATAAAATCGATTTCCCTGTCTTTCAGTTTTCCGATTTTTACCTCATAGCCCCTCGACGCAAGTTCGATAAACACGATATTTTCCAGCGTCCGCTCGATATCCTTTGTATTGGAAAATCCCTGCGCCTGCCGGAACCCGTGATCCGTTACATAATATTTTTCGTCCACTTTGAGGATTTTTTTGCCCGCCATATCATAGCGCGGAACTTTTTTAATGATAAAAGCGTTTTTGCAATATTCCAAATAATTTAAAATCGTATCGATTGAAACGGTTCGTTTTTCGTTTTTAAAATAATTTTTAATGCCGTTTGCCGAAAAGGTGTGCCCGATGTTTTCAAACACATAGGATAAAATGCGGTTAAACCCGTCGACATCCCGAATATTGTTGTACTGCAAAACGTCTTTGACCAATACGGTATTATACACATCGTTTAAATATTTAAAACAGGGAGAAGCGTCCAAATCAAAATAGCGCAAAAAAGGCATTCCGCCGATCTGCAGAAATTTATCGAACAGCGCTTCTTTGGATATTTTTTTATTTTTAAAAACCTGCACAAATTCGCCGAAGGTAAACGGATAAATTTCAAAGGCCGTATACCGCCCCGAAAGCAGGGTTGCAAGATCGCCCGAAATAAGCGTTGAGTTCGATCCCGTTATGTAAATATCGCAATTTGTGTCCACGCTGAGACTGTTGACGACTTTTTCCCAGCCCGCAACCGTTTGTATTTCGTCGAAGAAAAAATAGAGTTTCTTTTTTGTTTTTTGAATTATAGGCTGCAAATAAGCGCGCAAAGCCTTTGCGGTAGTTATATCGAAAAGTTCGGACGACTCGAAGTTGAGGTATACTTTATTTTTGTCGGGTATATTTTTTAAAACTTCGTCTTTTATTATCGTTAAAAGCGTGGACTTTCCGACCCGCCTCATACCGGTCAACACTTTAATAACCGGCTTGTCTACGAATTGCGCAATCTGCGTTATGTACTTCGGTCTGATAATACGATCCGTAAGCGAGCTCCTTGTCGATTTCGACTGTAATCGATAGATTTATGAAAATGACAGCAGTTTCGATTATAGTCGAAATAATCGATAAAATCAACACGATTTCGATTATAGTCGATAAAACAAAAAAAACGGTCGATTGACAAATCTCTTTTTTTAAATTACTATCGGCTAATTTTTATTACTTACAGCTAACCACAACGGAGGTTTTATGAACAAAAAGATTTTATACGTATGTATATGTACGGCCGTGCTTTTCAGCACATTCGCTTTTAGCGCATGCAATAATGCCGCGCAAAACACCGAAAACCCGTCGGTACCCTCGACGCCGACACCCGATCCGAAAGCGCTCATATACGGCACGTACGAAGGAAAGTTTAACGGACAGCCGGTAGCGTTGATATTGAGCGCAACGCTTGCCGATTTTCAAAATTCGGTAATGCCGAAAAAGTATACCAATATCACCTTTGAAAAAAAAGCGGATGAAAAATGGCTCATTACCTGTTACAAAAATGGTGTAACGCCCGCTCCGGGCAACGCGGATGCCGATGTACTCATCGATACGAACGAAGACCCCTTTACCGCTCTCATTACCATTTACGGTATGGGCGGAACGCAAATCAATTGTGAAAAAAAAGGCGGAAACCCCGGGTTAAAAATTAAAGGCAGCACGCTTAAAGGCTATAAAGGCGCTCAGCCATCGGGTGTTTTAACCGTACCCGAAGGTATTACCGTAATCGGTCCGGAAGCTTTTTCGGGCTGTGCCGGCATATCGGAAGTGCGCTTCCCTTTAACCCTTGAAAGAATAGACGCGGAAGCTTTTAACGCTTGTACAGGATTGACAGCACTGCACTTTCCCGAAAGCCTTAAAAGACTTGAAGACGGAGCTTTTAACGGCTGTACGGGTTTGAAAACGCTGGATTTTTCCAAAAGCACAAAGCTTGACCTGATTGAAGACAACGCGTTCCGCGGCTGCGAAAATATAGAGGGACAATTGAACTTACCCGCAAGTGTTACAAGAATCGGAGACAGCGCTTTTGACGGTTGCGAAAATATAACGGGAAAAGTGAGCTTTCCTGCAAGTCTTACGAAAATCGGAAAAAGTGCATTTTTAAAATGCAAAAATATAACGGAAATCGATTTTTCTTCCTGCACAAAGCTCACCAAAATAGACAGAAATGCATTTAATAAATGTACCGGCTTAACGGATGCAAAATTGCCTGCAAGCCTTACCAGTGTCGGAAATATTTTTACCGGCTGTACAAAACTTGCACATCTTTCTATAGATCCGGCAAACTCCGCGTTATGCGCCGAAAACGATATCGTCTACAATAAAGAAAAAACAAAGCTGCTTTTCGGCGCACCGGCCGTTACGAAAGCCGTCGCAATGCCCGAAAACCTTACTCACATTGAAACGAACGCTTTCATCAACAATCAAGCGTTAACCGAAGTAAAATTTTCGAAAAATCTTATCGAAATCGGGGAATCCGCTTTCAGTACGTGTAAAAGTCTGCAAACGGTAGACTTTTCCGAAAGTACAAAATTGGAAAAAATTGTAGACTACGCTTTTAATCACAGTGAAAACATAACGGGAACACTGGTTTTTCCGGCAAGCCTTACGGAAATCGGTACGTTTGCCTTTGACAATTGTAAAAGCATAACGGAAATCGATCTTCACAAGTGTACCGCTCTTTCCACAATCGGCACCCAAGCGTTCCAAAACTGCAGCGCTCGGTTCAAAGTAAAATCGGGAAGCGGTTTAAAAGAAAAACTTAAAACATCCGGCGTACAGGAAAATAAAATAGACGAAGAATAAACGGCTGTAATCCCGCCGACGCTTTGCTCCGCTCCGACGGGAATCCGCTTTTATATGTATACTCCGTACCGACTTACAACCGGCATTTCCGCCGTGTTGCCGTCGGCACGGTCAGCCGAATAATGCAAAATACGACAAAAGCGATATCGTCCCGCGCTGCCTATCCTTCGAGCACAAAGAGACGGCGGCAGTTTTCATCGACGATTTCGCCGAGCGCTTCGGGACTTAGGTTTCGCGCTTTTGCGACATAGCGGTAAACGTGTTCGACAAAAAGCGGCGTATTCGTTTTGCCGCGGTACGGAACGGGAGCAAGATACGGGGAATCGGTTTCGCAGAGGATCCTGTCCGAGGGAACGCAGCTCAAAAGCTTTTGCATTTCGTCCGCTTTGCCGCGCTTTGCGTACGTAACCGAACCGCTGAAACTGATGTACCAGCCGCAGTCGAGAAAAGCGCACGCTTCTTCGATGCCGTACGAAAAACAGTGGATGATTCCTCTGTCGTATTTCGAATTTTTTATGCACCGATACGTATCTTCAAAACCGTCGCGGCTGTGCACGACGACCGGAACGTTCAGTTTTTTTGCAAGCTCGATCTGCATTTCAAAAAGCTCGCACTCCCCTTCCCTCATCGCCCGATCGGAATCGCTTTCATATCTTCCGTCGGCGGCCGGATTCCAATGCCGGTCAATGCCGCACTCTCCTATAGCCGCGATCTTTTCGGAAAACGAAGCGATATCTTTTTCAAGCGTTTCAGTCATCTCTTTTCGATGCATAATCGCGTCGGAAGAAGGCCACAAGCCCGCAGTGTAATGCAGCATACGCCGGGCATTTTTTTGCAGTTCTCCGCTTACAAGTGAAAGGGCTTTTTCCAGTGCGGCTTTTCGCGCAGACAAATCGCCGCTTTCGGTACCGATGTCGAGCGCAAAAAGACAATTGCGCTTTGCCATTTCGGAAAGGATTTCCGCGCCGTCGCTCCCCGTGCGTTCACACATCTTGGAAAAATGAAAATGAGTATCCGAAAACATAAAAGCTTTTGCCAGGAACCGGAATCGAACCGGCACGGCATTTAACTGCCGAGGGATTTTAAGTCCCTTGTGTCTACCAATTCCACCATCCTGGCGACACATGCGCTCCACTATAACTTGTATGCCGATTTTTGTAAATAACCCGATGCGCGTATCTTGAAGACACGTAATATTTTCGATACGGCGTTTGCCCGCGCTAGACTTGACTGTAGAGGCTGCTCAGTTCGCTACGCCACGGGAGCTCGGCGTCGCGCCCTTCCCACTCTATCGTTTTAATAATTTTAAATGATTTTACGTCGCGCGGATCTTCGTAGCGCAAAAGCGCAAAGCGGCCCTGACCGATGTATGCGATTTTTTCGTTTTCACCGAGCGTTTCCGTTTTATTCAACTGATCCAAAATACAATCGAAGTGCGCGGGATTTCCCGACGCTTTATCGACGACGGCGCTCGCCATATCTTCGATATCCTTTCCGCAGATGGGACATACGACGCGGCGCTGCTTGAGTTCGCGAATCGCTTCGTCTTTTTTCTTTTGCGCTGCGATATTTTCATAGAGGTGACGCTGAACGGCGGCATCGCGAAGTTTTATATTTTTATTATCCGTTTGCTTACCGCCGGAACGGGAATTTTGAGCGTTTTGATTTTTCCAATCACGCCTGCCGCGTCCCCGCTTTGCATTTTTTCCCATGATTACTCCGTTATTCCGTAAACAGCGGATCGTCTTCGGGGTTTTCAATCAATTTTTTGCTGATAACCTGAGCGATCCTCTGTACCGCCGTATCGATATACTCCGCATCCCGAATCATCTCTCGCAGCGCAAGCAGACGGGGCGGTATGTCCGCTTTTTGTTTTTCGAGAACGAGAGTAGTTGTTTTCAGACCGGAAATCATACAAGCTCCGAAAAAGCGTTTTCAATGTGATATACGGCCGGCAAAGACGGCATATCCACAACAATCACATCGTATCTGATATAGTGCTTACTATATTGTCGATTGTTTGAGAGAAAACGTTTAGACGTTTCTATAATTTTTTTTTGTTTCCGGCCGTCGAGCACGTGCGAAAGCATATCGGCGTTTCCGTTCGGAAGCGTCTTCACTTCGGCAAAAACAAGCACCTCGTTCGACAAAGCGATTATATCGATTTCACCGCTTTTTGTCTGCCAATTCCGCGCCACGATCGAATAACCTTTTTCGGTCAAATAACGCGCAGCTTTTTCTTCTCCCGATTTTCCGATCGATTTTTTTGAAGCGCTCACAGACGGATTGGACTCGCTTTGAACGACATACGATTCCCGTTACGCGTTTAGAGCGGCATATCGTCGTCGACAGGCTCGAGTTCGTCCACGTCTTCGAGATTCGCATTTGTTTGTGCGTCGATTTCCGCCTGCGAAAGCACGTGCCCGACAGTGAGCAAAAACGGGACCTTCCAATTTTTGAGCGCGGCAAGGTGATACGGCTTTGCCGGCTTTCCCGCGGCGAGAAACATGTTTTTTCCGTCGTCAAAAAATACCGGCGCGGAAAAACGCATACCTTCTTTAATATCGTTTTGCGTAAGCTTCAAAAAACCTGCCATACAACCCCCTCGTATTTTTTTAGGCTGAATCTCGAGTTTTGAAAAAATCGACTCGAAATTGAACCTTCAATAAGTTTCGTCCCTTAAAAATCCGATCGATTTTTTGAGATGTCTTTTATCGTTTTTTATCCTGCATTTTCAGCACAAAGGCGAATATCCCCGCGAGCACGCCCCACGTTTCTTCCGGCACATAGGAGCCGATTTCTTTGAGCGTCAAAACATCGGCGAGATTCGCGTTTTCAACGACGGCGATACCCTGCTCTTTTGCAATTTCGACAAGCCTTTCCGCCGCCTCGCCCCGAGCGGATGCCGTTACAAAAGGTGAAGGCGCTCCTTCAGGGTACTTCAGCGCGACTGCTTTTTTCATACGCTGCCTCTGACAACGGAAATACCGCTTTTTTCGTAAAAGCTCGAAAGCATGCCGGCTTCCGCCCGTTCAACGCTGAACGATTTGCCGCCGAACGCCGCTTCGAGCGCTTTTTTGAGCAATGCGCTTTCGCCTGCACGCTCCTCGCCCGATGCGGCATAGAGCACACGGCAATGTTCCTTATGTAAGTATATCACAAAATAATAAAATTGCCCAGCGAAATCGAGCGTTGCCGTATATTTTTCCGCTTTTTTTTGCCGCGCGTCCGTAAAAAAACGGAGCACGCCTTTTCCCGTTTGTGCCCCGCCGTCGAGGGAAATCTCGAAAGGAAGCTGAATCCAGCTTGCGCCGGAAGAAAACCCGCGGTGATTGAAAAGAGTGAGGACGCCTCCTTCGCTTTGCTCAAGTGCCCGCTCCGACAGTAAGCCGCAAAAAAATCGCCGCACTTCCGCTTCTATTTCGGAAATGAGCGCTTTCAGCGGCCGCCCCGCATCGGATCCGCTTTGACGCCCGCTCTGCACGGAATTTCCCTCTTTCACGAAACCGCCTTCTTCCGCGCTTTCGTTTTTTCCGCCGTTTTGCGGATCGCTGCCGCGCTTTCCGTCCGCCCCTCCTCTCTTTGCACGTCCGCCGCTTTGAGAATCTGCATGGCTTTCGGAGTCCTTATCGCTCTTTTCGTTTTCACCGACGATCGCGGCGACGGCATCTTTTTCCATAGGGATGCCTTTTTGTTCCAAAAGCAGAGCCGCTTGTGCCGCTTCTTTTTCACGCCGGGGAAACGACAGCGCGATGCGGCGTGCATCGTTAAAAATTCTCTCATCGAATTTCATGCCGAGCGACTGCATCGCGGCAAAAAGAGAAAGGGTAATATAATCGGAGGGAAGATTGAGAGAAGTGAAATAGCGGACAAGCTCCGCATCGGAGAGCGTTCCGTCGGGATTGAGTGCCGTCGAAAACGTCGTTACGAGATGTTCGTTTGAAAAAGGGGCATCCGCGATAAGCGGTGAAAGGACGAGCGTTCCGTCTTTGAGCGAAACGGAAGCGGAAAAAACCGCGCCCTGCATAAGCGGTCTTTCCGACGTAACGGAAAACCTGCCGCCCGCAAAAGAAGCGATATACGAGTTTTGCCCCGTTTGTGAAAGGATATGCACGGAAACGACATCCCCTTCGCGAAGCTCGTGCCGGTTCGGCATACCGGAAAAGGAAGCCGTCTGAACGTATACGCGGGAAATCGTATCCATGCGCCGGAAAAATTATCGACAGGCTGTCGAAAAAGCAACCGACTTTTGAGACAGCCCTATCCGCTTCTAAAAACCGCTTGAGTTTTCAAAAGCGACACGTTATTTCTTTTTCGCTTTTTCAGCCGCTTCCGCTGCGTGTTCTTCTTTTTGCTCTTCTTTGATTGCAGCTTCCTGAGCGGCGGCCGCGGCATCGGCTCGAGCGTTGCGTTCGGCAAGAGCCGTGGCGATGTTTCCGCCGACGCGCGTTTTAATGCGCTTCGCTTTACCGACGGCATCGCGGAGGTAATAGAGTTTTGCACGGCGGACCTTACCCGGACGTACGATCTCTACTTTCGTGATGCGCGGCGAGTGCATCGGGAACACGCGCTCGACTCCGACGCCGTACGATTCTTTGCGGACCGTAAATGTTTCGCGCGTACCGCCGCCGTTTTTCGCGATAACGACACCTTCGTACACTTGAATGCGTTCCGTTCTGCCTTCGACGATTTTAAAGAAAACTTTTACCGTATCGCCGACATTAAATCCCATGGCGCTCGCGCGCTTTTGTTTTTCTTCAATACCCTTAATGATATCCATCTCAGTCTCCAGCTTTCCGAGTCCGTTTCGCCCGCTTCTTTTTTCCGGCGGTTTTAAGCGAAACCTGCTCCGTAATTTCCTTAATAATTTTTTCGGCTTCCTCCGAAAGCGTACCCGCGTTTCGCGCAGACGCTATCAAGTCCGGCCGATTGGCAAGCGTTTTCGCAACGCTCTTTCGCAGCCGCCACGCGCGTATCGCTTCGTGGTTTCCCGACCGCAGCACTTCGGGTACTTCTTCTCCCCGATAATTTTGCGGCCGCGTATACTGCGGATATTCAAGCAGTCCGCCCGAATAGCTTTCTTCGTCGAGCGATTCCGCCGAAATGACGCCGTCGATCAGGCGGTACACCGTGTCGATGACGACTTCCGCCGCAACCTCTCCGCTCGACATAACGTAATCCCCGATCGAAATCTCTTCGTCGACATACCGATCGATTATCCGCTGGTCGATCCCTTCGTATCGTCCGCAGATAATGACGATTTCGCTTTCACGGCTCAACTCAAGCGCTTTCGCCTGCGTAAAAGGCTTTCCTCCGGGCGTCATATAGATGACGCGCTTTTTGTACGCCTCTACGCTGTCGAGCGCTTCTCCGAGCGGCTCGGCGAGCATAAGCTGCCCCGCGCCGCCGCCGTACGGACCGTCGTCACAGGAACGGTGTTTATCGCGGGCAAAATCCCTGATATCCGTCAAGACGCAGGAAATAATTCCCTTTTTAACCGCTTTCGCCATAATCGAATTTTCGAAGTACGCGCGCAGAATATCGGGGAATAAGGTCAGCACGGTAAATTGCATGGAATCACTCCAGAATCCAGAGGTGCATCAGCTCCACCGTTTTGCCTTCGATATCGACCGCGCCGATATGCTCATCCGTAAAAGGAACATAGACCGTTTTCGGTTTTCCCGAAACGGTGCGTTTGACATCGTCCGCAAGAACGCTGCAAGCCTCGGAGATGCGCACTTCCAAAAGCTGCGCCGCTCCGCCTTCCAATACGTCCGTGATCTTGCCTATCGTTTCGACAGGCGCGGCCGAAGCCGCCGATCCGTTTTTGTCCTCATATACGAGAGAACAATCTTTCAAATCATCGATGTACCATTCTCCCTTTTTCAAGGGATATGCACACTCGCGCGGTACGACCACTTCCCACCCGTTGTACTTTCGTACCGCTTCGGGAGAATCGATTCCCGCCAATTTCATAAACACGCAGGTACCGCCGTAGACTGCAGATTCGACTCTGCGTCGCTCGGTTTCCTCACCGTGCCGTAAAGTAACATCCTTGAGCGAAACGATATGATCGTACGCGCCGGAAGCACTCTCCACTTTACATTCACCCGTAATCCCGTGTGGACCGCGGATAAAGCCGACAGCAAGCTGATCTTTCATCGACCCGTCAGTCTAATATGTCGAGACTGTAATGATTTCCGTCCCTTGCCGCCGATGCGCTCAACACCGTGCGCATCGCTTTTGCGATACGGCCGTATTTGCCGATCACTTTACCGATATCGCTTTCGGCCACTTTCAGCTGCAAAACCGGCCCGCGTTCGCCCTCCGCTTCGGTAACCGAAACCGCGGAAGGATCATCGACAAGCGACTTTGCAATATATTCGATTAAATCCTTTTCCATTCAGCCGCCTCGATGCAATCACTTTGCGGAACGGATCTGTTTGTTGAGCAGCTTACCGACGATGTCCGTCGGCTGTGCGCCGACCCCGAGCCAATACTTTGCGCGTTCGACGTCGATGTTGATCTGCTTTTCAGCAGCTTCGATCGGCATATACGTACCGATTTCTTCGATCGCCCGGCCGTCGCGCGGAGAACGCTCATCCATGACAACGACGCGATAGTAAGGACGTTTTTGCGTACCGAACTTTTTCAGTCTGATTTTGACCACTGTAATCCTCCGTAGAACTCGAACCGAACAGGGTCAAGTCCTAAAATAGCGCACCCATCGGTGCGAATATTTATTATAGCGGAAGCGGGGGGAGAGCGTCAATCGGAGGGGAAAAGTAAAGAAAACAAGCCTCCTACATACTCTTTACAATTGAAATATTGTATATGCTTCTTCTGCTACGACAAAAAACATTAATACCCTTATCCCCGATTCAATTACAGTAAATCATTTTCGGTCTATGTGTATTACCGGAATACGCGTATCGAATATAAAATCCATCATCATTCATGACCGACAGGTTTCTCATTTGCAAACGCAATTTCCCGTAAAATTTGAGTATTCATCCGCTCTCGTTCCGCATCAAAAAACCAGCCGAATTTATTAAAATACTTAACAGCGGATTGTATATGTGCAAAAAGCATTTTTTTGCTCTTATAACTTTCTTTTGTATGATTGTGAATTATCGTAACTTTCGGATAATACAGAGTTTTACCAATTCTGTGCAGGCGTCGGATTAAATCAAAATCCTCACAATACATAAAATAATTTTCATCGAAAAAGATATTATTTTCTTTTAACGCTTTCAGTCGCATAAACATAAAACAACCGCTGAGACACGGGGGATTCATAATTTTATCATAACCCGAATGCTGCAAAGAATAATACGCATCTTTTTTTTGTGTCCATTTTGTCTTCGGTAAAAAGCGACGCAAAATTAAATCAATCGGCGTCGGAAGAAGTTTACATAAATACTGCAATTTTCCATTCGGATAAACAACTTTGGGAAGAACGTAAACCGCATCCGGCATTGCATCCATAAACGTAATGAGTTTCGATAACACATCTTGCTTAAACTCAATATCCGGATTCAAAACAACGTGGTAATCGCTGCCATTTTCAATAGCTTTATGCAATGCAATATTATGAGCTCCGCCATAACCGATATTTGCATTATTAAAAATATATTCCGATTTTTTGAATTTTAAACATACTTTCCGTAAAGAATCATCGGGAGAATTATCGATAAAATAGATTTTATCTGCAACGCCTGAAGAAAATACACATTGAACAACTTTCATAAGCTGTTTAGGATCCGTTTTATAAAGTACAATGCTTACTGTTAATTTCATATCGTTCTTAGTCTATTATTTAATCATACTTTCGAGTAAATCCGGAAGATGATTTGCATTATATCGCGAAAAAAACTCATCAGCGGCATTTTGTCTAAATCCGATTTCTTTTTTTGTCCAATTTTCCAGAACGGATATATAATCATCTTCTGTTGCACATCTATAAAAAAGCTTATAATTTATGTTATCTTCAATACCTTCAAATGCTACATCCGAACCGATTACAGGTGTACCGGAAGATAGCGCATCGATAACTTTCACCTTCACGCCTGCACCTTTTTTTAAGGGAGCGATAAGAGCTACGCTTTTAGCAATTTCCGCTATCGGATTATCAACAAAACCGAGATATTGAAAATCGCCGGTACGTTCTATAATCTTTTTCATAGAATCCGAAAGGTCTCCGCCTATAACTTTAAATTTATATTTTTTTATTAATTTTGGATAGACCGTATCGATAAACCATTCCAATGCTTCATAATTCTCTGATCTGTTCCATGCTCCATAAAAACAAAACGAATCCTCTTTACCAATGTATTCTTTCAAATAGTTGAATTTACCTGTTTTTAAATAAAAATTGACCCTTTGTGCATCCACCCCATATATCCGTTCAAGCAATATACAATCTTTGCTACTGAATGCAATTACATGTCGTGCAGTTTTTAAAAGGCTTCCATCCGTTTTTTTTATCCATGGTAATTGTACACCCCCTCGTCTCATATATTTTTGAAACACGACATCATGACACATCAGTATCTTAAAAGGATGAGGCACATAATTTGAATAGATGTGTATTTGTGAAAAATCAAAATACAAAACATCAAATTTATGGGCTCTCTCTTTTATATATCGCAAAATTTGAAAATCATACCGCTTCGTAAAAAAAGGATGAAATCCCAATTTCTTTAAACAATGAAAAACAGACGGTTTAAAAGATTTTAGTATCTGTACTGCATTCGGTAATTCTACCTCATGTCCCGGATATTCAGCATATATAAGCGATACTTCAAAATTTTTATTGACTAAATCAAAAATCAATCTTCTCGAATAATCTTGTCCTGCCGTCCTTTGATTCGGAGGGAAAGCAGTGATAAATAATATTTTCTTCATATAATCTATTCGATATTTTTATTCATAAAAATTAGCAAGCGAAAATTTTTGCATAATATTTCGCATCCAATTCGCTGGAGTAATGTACTTCATAGACAATCCGTGAACTTTTATAATAAAGAGTCCTCCAATTTAGAGCTGCAATTTCTTTTTTAAATTCTGCGGCAGTATGACAAACTTTGCAATCGCACGGTACCTCATATCCAAAATAAGACAGGGGTGTTCCGATAATCTTCTTTCCATACATCATCGCTTCCGCTAACTTTACCTTCATTCCTGAGCCGAAATATAAGGGTGATATAAAAGCAGCCGCACCTAAAAAATACTCTTTTAGATTGTCGACATAATCATAGACAGCTACATTATCCGGTAACATAATTTTTTGTTTTTCGATTTCCGTCTTAAGCTTCGTTCCTATCAGCACAAACTTTTTATCGATTACAGGGGCCAGTTCCCTTATTATAAATTTTGCTCCCTCCACATTTGCAAACGTTGCTGCACCGACAAATAATATATAAGATTCTCCATCCCGACTCTGTAAATCGTTATTCGAGAATATGTCTTTTAAAGTTATCGGTATTATAATTTTTTCATATTGTGTCTTTCCGACAGATTTTGCATCCTCTTTCGTAATAAATAAATTCTTAGCTGCAAACTTTTTTGAATAATATTGATTATATTTGGCAGCCAAATAAATCGAAAGGTATTTTAAACCTTCGACTCTAACAAGATCCCGGTAATAAGCTTCTTCGTTATTATGATAATGGACAATACAAGGAATTACCGTTTTTCGCGACAGGTGTTTCAAAATGATACCGTAAATCGCTTGATCGAAAAAAATATAATCATAGTCACCTGCACGTATTTTTTTAATTAATTGCCGTTCCAATTTAATACTGCTATTCCCAATATACCCTATTAAGCTGTTAAGGAAAGTATATAGCTTATTTTTTTTTTCAAATTTAAACAAATCAACTGTTGCAAATAATTTTAACCCGTTTAAATTCTGAATCGTCCTCTGACTTCCGCCGAAAGTACCATCTAACGGATTATTATAAACAAAAAGAATTTTCACGGCTCTTTTTCCTTATCTTAAAGACACCTAACAGCAACAACATTACAAATGTCCAAATAGCCGGGATAAACATTCCGTATCGTCTAAACGTATATCCGTTAAAAACATTTAGCACGGCCAGAAAGAACATATACGACGAATAATTATAATTCATTTCAGTATTAACGGCTATAGCATCTATCATAAGCTTATATATGAATGTATAAATTAGAACTACAATTAAAAACAACAATAGATACCGTATACCCAGCTTATACAAAATATACGGATAACAAAAACCCAATCCCGCTGAAGTGTCGGTACCGTAATCAGGATATGCGGACAGCATAACTAAATTATTAATTAAACGCAAACTTTTCGTTTTTAAGATAAATGAGGGAACCCATGGAGAAAAGAAAGACATCGCCTCAGCATACTCCGTATTAAAGCGATGATAAAGACTGACAATCTTTTCACTGTTTTGCACAGCAACAGCACTCGTCGAAAAAAAAGACATTCTCTCAGACAGCCTCAAAAATCCATCTAACAGCGAAATCCATTTTAGACTTCCTGTCCTGATCCAAAATTTTAACGGAAACATTACCGTATATAGCAGGCCTCCGCCAAGAAAAAACAGCGGAATTAAAAAGAAAGTTTTAAATCGAAATTTTCTATCGCGACAGCGGATAAAAAGTTCACATAAAAAAAAGTTAAATACAAAAGCAGTCCATCCTTGTATGAATTGTAAAAAGCAAAATAAAAACACAATAAAATAATATTTTTTATTTCTGTTTTCGGCATATCGATAATAATAAATCCAAAAAAAGAAATCGAAATTCCAAAAATAGATTAAAAATGCATAGCTTTTCTGAACATACGCCCCACCTGCCCTACCGATACCGGTTGCCAGATAAAATATATAATTCAATAGAAGTATAAAGATAATATAGGTTTCAAGTTTTTTTCTATCAACTTCGATTGAAAAATTATGCGACAACACGATTCGATATCTGTTAAATAACAAATATAAAAACAAAAGAAATACAAAAAACAAAATTCCGCAAAGAAAGATAAATAAAACGGTTTCATTATTCAATTCGACTGTAATAGCAGAATATGAAAAATCTGCCCTGAATTCTTTCAAAAAAATAATCCATAATGCATTTACAAATAACGGTATAATTACAAAGAAGCTATAAATTGTCAAAAAGGCTTTATTAATGCCGATCTTCCGATTCTTTTTTAATTCCATTTAAAAATTTTCCAAAATACAATCAAGTTTTGAATATGAATTATTCAAAATATAATCATAAAATTCCTCAAATAAACCGTTCTTTTGACAATACTTTTTAAGATCGTTCTGCAGTATTTTCACTTCAATCTCCAATTCCAATGCGTCATAATACAAAGATGAATAATCGGTAATCAACAAATTATAGCTTCCGATAGAATCGTAAATATCCCCCGATCTGTCAAGTTTATAACAGCTGGGTAAATCTTTGGCTTCCAACTGCTGCATATCAATCGGATGCGGGCGGATAACGAAATCGATTTTATTATCGATTATATATTGTATAATATTATCTTGAAAGAAACCTAATGAATCCATCATCGCATATATATTTCCGTTTTCCCTGTAAGTAGGCGCATATAAAATTCTTTTTTGCCGCGTTTTTTCATATTTTTTTGCATAGATATTCCGAGGTTGTTTATGAATTATTATTTTAGGATTACCGATCTTAAAGGATTGTTTATAGATTTTTATCAAATTATTCGCCGGGCAGTATACCTCATTACAATACGCATAATATTTATACGGCATAATATATGTATAAATAACGAACGGAATTTTTTTCAGATACTTTTGCTGCTCCGGCAATGCCGTATTGATTTTTTTTTCCAGGAACACCATGCCATAGCGCAATAATTTTTGCACCCATAATCAGTGGTGAAAAAAAATCAAAAATCGAATGCGTATAATAAACTTCTGCAGCGAATAACTGTAAAATTAATCCGCGTATCGAAAAGCAATAAATCGGGTATACATTCTTAAAAATCGGCGTGGATAACTTATCCTTATTTTTTGTTATAAAATAATATCCCTCCCGAAATTCGTTGATAAACATATATTTTGCATTGTCAACGATATCATATCCGTTCATCGATCCGAAAATTTTAAGTTTTTTATTCTTAGGGATTATTTTCCCAAAAATAAAAGCAGGAAAACAAAGCAACGCGATGAATTTATTTTGAGCAATTTTCCTTGTCAAATATCGGCCATAGGTGTTTTTCATATCAGATGCTTTACAATAGGATATGTAACTTTCTTTATCCATCCAAAGAAAACAGATTCTTTAAATCTTAATTTTAAAGACTTTCTCCGCAATGTCCCATCCGAGTTATATTTCAGATATATATTTTTTTTATAAAATTGCAAGCGTTCAAATAGAAACTCATTTTCTTTATATTGTGTCATATTGTTTTCCAACAACGACGTAAAATACTTCTGCATATCGGATGAAAGTACAGCCCCCGAATATTCCCAGCATCCCGAACAATCCGTAAAATATTTTCCAGAAGGAGTAATCACTCCATATCGCTCAATACTCTGGTTGAGTTTTACAGAGAAATCGGCATGATCCTCCAACAGAACATATTCATGCTCATATTCGGATAACAGGTTCATTCCGTCGCATTTAAATTCTTTACCGGTATATAACTGCGCGATCATAGGCGCGATATCGAGGGTAGATTTTAATTTATCGCTATATATTATTTTTTCATCACCTTTTTTATGAACAAATAAAAAAATTCGGCTTCTATAAGAATCTAACAAGTTTTTGTGCATATCTCGTTTTAACCGATAGCCGTGATCGGAAAGAAAAATGCAGTAATCAAAATTACTGAAATCCAATTTTTCGGTTAAAATATTCAAAATACAGTAGAGCTTTTTCAGACCTATTTGCGGGGTCTTTTCGGAATAATCCATATCCATAACGGTATTATGAAAATCCGGAAAATAGAAAAAATTAAACGAATCTTCTTTAACTGTAAATTTATCCAAATAATCTTGGATAACCAGATCACTTCCACAAAGATTTTCGTCCGTATAAAATCCTTGCGGTAAAAAACCTATATCAACGTTATAGCGATCCAAATAAAATTTTAATGCGATACCATTATCTTTCAATACATCCAGAAATGTTGAGATATTTTTTTTTAAAAAATATTTTGGATATTTAACCCTTGCATCGCATCCATTCTTTTTGGGATAACAACCGGTCAATATACAAGCAGTGCTTCGAGGCGTATCGGGGCCTGGCGTATAACAGTTTCTATATACGGTACCGCCAAGTTTTTCAAAAAAAAGATCAACCTGACTGACAAACCGATTACCATACAGATTTAATAAATCTGGTCGTAACATATCGATAAAACATAACAAAATTTTCATTTACAGTATCTCATCTCTCCTTATCTTTATACCTCTTAAAACCGGTAAATTTAAGACAACTTTAACAACCATAGTCTTAAAATAAATGAATTCGGGAATTCGCATTGTAAGCAAAACAATAAGCATCACACTAAGAACAACAGTAAATATAATTTTTAATAGAAAATTCAAAACAGTTATATGTATAAAAATACAGCGATAGATAAAATTCAATAACAACGCAACCCCTATGCTTATTAAAAAGAAAAACAACTGTTTAAGCAATATCTTTAAACATGATTTATTAAAAAAATATTTATAGAGCCGCTTTGTACGCAAGATCGTCTGAACAAAATAATATAAAACAGTACCTATCATTATACCTAAGATTCCGTATTTCAATCCGAGCAGTAAAGACACTATAAAATTTACAGACAATTCTATCAACGGAGACTTCTTATCTTTATAATAAGATTGTGTTAGATAATAACAATCGATGATAAAATAATTCATAAACGACATTTCAAAAGTGAGTGTCATAAATAATACGGTCTTTTGCGACAAAAGAAATGAATCCCCTAACCATAGCACAATAAAATCATTCGATAGACAAAAGATACATGATGCACATACACTGGCAAGAATAAAAATCATATAATTCAAATCATTTAACATAGCCTCGACTTTATTTCTATTCTCGCAGATGATATAATTTCTAAACGGATCTTTTATAGAAGACGTAATTTGATTCAGCAATGCCGTTACATTTGTATTTATTGTCTTATAATTAGTAAATATCCCTGTATTAACGAGTCCCGTTAAACTCGAGATCAAAAAAGTATCTGTGTATCTTGATATAACGGCTGATAATGAATGCAACGCCATTCCAAATAACTTTTTTATATTTTTCAGATCACCCTGTTCGATTTTCGATTTTTTTAACAGATACGGCTCTTTTTTGTATACATAAACCATACAGGTAATATTAGTTATCAAGATAAAAATTACACTGCAAATCAAATATAAAATAAAACTTTTAAAAATAAAGATGGATAAAATTTTAGTCGTTACTTCAAGAACATAGGTAACAATTTGTATTATAGAAGTAACAAATCGTTTCTGCAGAGCTTCAAGATAAAACGAATAAAATACAAAAAAATAATTGGCCGAATTAAAAATCATATAAATATTATAACATTTTATTATATAGTGAAATGATAAATCTGTACCTTTAAGCAAACTCTTCAAATAAAATGATATAATAAATCCTATTAAGAGAACCAATATCGATCTTAACGTATAAATAATTTTAATAAGATTAAAAATAGAAACAATATGTCTTCTATCCTTCTTCGCAATCGGTTCATATATTTGAAAAAAAATACTGCTCGAAACTCCGCAGTCAAGAGCAATCAGCATTCCAAAGATGCTGTCAAAAAAAGAATACAACCCCAAATATTCCGGTGAAAAAATTTCAACAAATTTTTTCCTTAAATAAAAAGCAAAAAAAATATGAATTATGTTATTTAAAAGTCCAAAAGCGGAATTTATTATTGAATTTTTCTTTCTTGATCTTTCCGACATAACTTTATCAAACACAATTTTTAAAATTATAACACAAATAAAATATCTTAATCAATTACAACTTTCATATGAGCCTATCGTTATTTTAAATTATGATTCAAATCCTTTTTTATCTGCGTTGTACTAATTTCAGGAGTTCTTTTTAAATATATAACCTCACACTTTTTTTTAAGAAAATCAAATTTTCCTTTCCAATCATCTCCAATTACAAATGTATCAATATGATATAAGACAACATCTGTTTCTTTTTGCTCCCAACTTTCTTCCGGAATAACCAAATCAACATATCTTATTGCCTCAAGCAATTGTTTTCTTTTTTCATAATTGAAATAACATTTTTTTTGTTTTTCATTCCAATTGAATTCATCTGTTGATAATGCAACAATCAAATAATCGCCCAAAGATTTTGCCCTTTTTAATAAGTTAATATGTCCATAATGTAACAAATCAAAAGTTCCGTATGTTATTACCCTTTTCAATTTCTCGCTTCCTTTTTATTTTAAAATATCTAACAGCCGAAATTTCGAGTTTAAAACAAATTTACAAAAAAACGTAATCCTTAGAATTTACGTTACAACACAAAAAGCAAGAGTGATTACGCTCATTATGATAAAATATATAACATCTAAGGATTTTGTGAAATCCCTTAGTAAGAATAAAAACCATTGGTAACTTTGAAAATGCGATATTGAAACTCGTGATAATACAATGAGTTACAACTCGTCAAAATCTTGAAAAAAAATCGTCCAAGGCGAGTTTTCCGAGATGCCTCATATATCAATTTTTTACAGCTGCTCCAGTTTCTTAATCCATTCGGAAAAATGTTTGCAAACTTCTTTCAGTCGTTCTATTCCTATTTTCTCAAGAATCGAAATACCTGTAACAACCTTATCATAATCCGGTATACATGAAAGTATCCTTTTGGACGGCGCCGTATCTTCACCGTTATTAATAAGCTCAGGATTTTTAATTTTTATCAAACATTCTCTCAGCGATCCTATATCATAGTCAAAATATGCTTCCGCCAGCCTATCAAGATCGGCGAAAAGGAAACTTTCAAACTCATGCAGTTGTATATATGGAAAATACGCATCAAAAGTTAATCTTTTAATATCGAAAGTACGTATTTCATTTTCCAATAGTTCAACTTTTTTATAGGAATTATTTATATCCGTCATTTTATCCATACCGGGAGTATCGCTCGGAAGCTTATAAAAATCGAACATAGTGGTAACAAACGTGTCTTTATCTTTAAGATTTGCAAGCGTTTTCTCAATTGTAATATGCGCCTTAGCAAAACTGCTCATGCCTCCTTTATACATTTTTCCTTGCCGATTATCTCGTTTTGTAAGTACGGTTACAGGGATAAAAATTTTATCCTGAGATACAAAATAAGGCGCAAGAAGGCGTTTTACAAAATTAACTTCAGTCTGTCCTTCGCACACGACAAAAATACGCTTCACGGCTGCCCGCCTAAAACATTTTTTTCCCATAACTCGGAAAGAGAAAAATCGTCAAGCCATGCGTGCAGCTGCTCTTTATCAAGCCGGCGAAAAAGGCTGCATTTATTAACGTCATCATAGTCGGCAACAATAATCTTCGATGCATCAAAGCTGTCAAGAAGACGAGAGGATTGCGTAGCGACAATAACTTGGACATGCTGCGCTGCCGTTTTTATCATAGAAGCTAATATATCGATTGCCTGCGGATGCAGACCGAGCTCCGGTTCATCGACAATAATGACATTCGGCAGCAATTCAGGCGGTTGTAAAAAAAGCGTTGCGAGCGCGATAAATCTAATCGAACCGTCGGAAAGCTGTTCCGCTCCGAAAGTATATTCGTTATTATCGATACTTAACCATCTTAATTTTATATAGGTAGGATTTAATGCCTGCGGCTCCAGAAAAAAATCATGAAATTGCGGCATCACAAATCTAATTCGTTCCACTATCCTATTATAGTATTTTCCGTATGCAGGGGTCTTTTTTAGCATATAGAGATATGCCGCGATATTCCCGCCGTCACTCATAATATAACGGTTATTCTCTACCTCCGTTGTAGTACGAATATGAGAAGACATCGACGTATCATGAAATTGGAACGTCCTACAATTTGATAAAATATGCTTAATAATTTTTTCACTATTATACTTCAGCTCATGAGAAGCTAAATAACTTTCTTTTTGACCTCCGGCAAGTTCGTATGTTTTGCCTCTCCACTCTATAGATTCATTTGAAAAAATCAAAGAATCCTGTACGCTTTTTACCAAAGTTATAGCATAAACATCCGTATCGTTATTATTAGCAAATGTAAGGCGAGAATGAATAAGGGATTCACATTTCGAACCGAAGTATAAAAGATTTTCCGCAGAACCGTACTTACCGATATAGTTTTGAAACGCTCCGGTCATCATATAGTTCAGCATCTTAAAAAAAGAAAGCAGATTTGTTTTACCTGAACCGTTAGCTCCTATAATGATATTTATATCCGATAATTCCAAATCCAAAGAATTTTTATCAGAACCGATAGATTTAAAACCGGAAAGTTCTATTCTTTTTAAAATCGATCTGTCACCCATTAAAACAGTCCTCAATTCACCTATCCGTTATTGCTTTTATAGATATACCGTTCCTTAAAATTATACAGCAAGTAAACTTCAGATTTAAGATCTGTATAATTACGTGCGCGCAAGCACATACGTCGATACGCGATGTTTGCCTTTCGGCAAACGCGCCGTTAAACGGAACGCGCTATTTCAGTGTTTCGTTTAACCGTTCGTCACAATTACTTATCATTTAACTTTCTATAATACAACTATATCAGTCGACTTCGTCTTTGTAAAGCCGGCTCAGGGCATTAATCTCTCAACACTCCATAAAACTCTTCTGATTTATTTTAACGCTGAACGAGTCGATCGATTCTCTTTTACGCGATACGACGCAGCTTCACACAGAGATGCTGTTTTAATAAATACATCGTTGACTAAAGCAAGGGCTGCCTCAAAAGTCGCTTATCTTTTTGACAGCCCCTTCCGCCCGAACGCAGATTCCGAAAGACTAACTTATCGCCTCGCTCAACCGTCAGTTCGTCTGCATCTGTTACGCCGTCGCTTCATGCCGGCACGTCGTGCACATTTACGCCGCGCACACGCTTCCGTCACTCAAACGAAAGTCCGCTTGCCTCCGGTTTTGCCGTCACTTTGATCGCAGCCCCGTCGGAAAACTTTCCTTCGAGCAGCTCTTTTGCAAGCGGATTTTCCACGTAGGTTTGAATCGCTCGCTTTACCGGCCGCGCACCGAACGCGGGATCGTATCCCTTATCGGCGAGGAAAGCGACGGCTTTGTCGTCGAACGTGATTTTAATTCGTCTGTCGTCGAGCCTGTGCGATACGCGCTCGAGCTGGTTTTTGACGATGCCCGAAATACAGCTTTGATCGAGGCGGCCGAACATGACGATTTCGTCGATGCGGTTTAAAAATTCGGGGCGGAACGTCGATTTGAGCATCTCGCTCACTTTTATTCGCGCGTCGTGCATTTTTTCTGGCGTATCGGCGTCGAGGATCACATCGCTTCCGAGGTTGCTCGTCATGATGATGATCGTATTTTTGAAGTCGACGAGGCGCCCCTGTCCGTCGGTCAAACGTCCGTCGTCGAGCACTTGGAGCAGCACGTTGAATACGTCGGGATGCGCTTTTTCGATTTCGTCGAAAAGCACGACGCTGTACGGACGGCGGCGCACCGCTTCGGTAAGCTGTCCGCCTTCATCGTAGCCGACGTATCCCGGAGGAGCGCCGATCAGACGCGAAACGGAAAACTTTTCCATATATTCGCTCATATCGATTCGCGTAAGCGATTTTTCATCGTTGAACAAAAAGTCCGCAAGCGTTTTTGCAAGTTCGGTTTTTCCGACGCCGGTCGGACCGATAAACAAAAAGCTTCCGAGCGGGCGATTCGGATCGCTCAAGCCGGAACGGTTTCTGCGGATCGCGTCGGAGACGACCTGTACCGCATCGTTTTGTCCGATAACGCGCTTATGCAGCACGGATTCGAGCTGCAAATATTTTTGCTTTTCGCTCGACAACATCTTTGCGACGGGGATTCCCGTCCATTCGCTGACGACGCGCGCGATGTCTTCTTCGGTCACTTCCTGCCGCAAAAGCGATTCGCGTCCGCCCTCTTTTTTGCTGCCGGCTTCCACTGCGGCGGAAAGCTTCTTTTGCAGATCGGGGATAATGCTGTACTTCAATTCGGCGGCTTTCGCAAGGTTTCCTTCGCGCGTATATTTTTCTTCATTGAAGCGCGCCTGTTCGAGTTTTTCTTTGATATCGCGGCTCTTGTTGATATCGGCTTTTTCATTTTGCCACTGGAGCTTCATCGCATCGCGCTTCGCCGAAAGATCGGCGAGTTCTTTTTCGAGTTTTGCGAGCCGCTCTTTCGACGCTTCGTCGTCTTCTTTTGCGAGCGACTGTTTTTCGATGGACAACTGCATGATCTTCCGTTCGATTTGATCGAGCTCGGTCGGCTGGCTTTCGATTTCCATTTTGAGCCGGCTCATCGCTTCGTCGACGAGGTCGATCGCTTTGTCGGGCATAAAGCGGTTCGTGATATAGCGGTTGCTGAGGACTGCCGCCGCGACAAGCGCTTCGTCGTCGATCCGCACGCCGTGGTGAATTTCGTATTTTTCGCGCAGGCCGCGAAGAATCGCGATCGTATCTTCGACCGACGGTTCCGAGCAATAAACCGGCTGAAAGCGCCGTTCGAGCGCCGCATCTTTTTCGATGTATTTCCGATATTCGTCGAGCGTCGTCGCTCCGATCGCCCGAAGCTCTCCGCGAGCGAGCACCGGTTTTAATAAATTCGAAGCGTCCATAGAACCTTCGGACGCGCCCGCACCGACGATCGTATGCAGTTCGTCGATAAAGAGCACGATCTGTCCTTGACTTTTTTGCACTTCCGTGATGACGGCTTTAAGCCGCTCTTCGAATTCCCCGCGGAATTTCGCGCCTGCGACAAGAGAACCCAAATCGAGGGCGAGGAGGCGCTTGTTTTTCAAACTTTCGGGAACATCTCCCGCCGCGATGCGTCTCGCAAGTCCTTCGACGATGGCGGTTTTTCCGACGCCCGGCTCTCCGATGAGCACCGGGTTGTTTTTCGTGCGGCGGCAGAGCACTTGCATGACGCGCCTTATCTCTTCGTCGCGTCCGATAACCGGATCGATTTTATCTTGACGTGCAAGAGAGGTCAAATCACGGCAAAATTTTTCGAGCGAGCGCATCGAAGATTCGGGATCGTTACCGGTTACCTGCTGATTGCCGCGCACGGCTTTCAGTGCGTCCAAAACCGCTTTACGGTCGATACCGTGCCTTCGTAGCATATCGCCCGTACGCCCGTCCGATTCACTCATCGCAAGGAATATATGCTCGGTCGAAAGATATTCGTCGTGCAAATCCGCCATCGCTTTTTCGGCTTTTGCAAGCGCTTTTTGCGCTTCGGATGAAAGCGACATCTGCACGTTACCCCTCACCGTCGGGTAAGAAGCGAGCAATGCATCGTTTTCTCGAAGCAGCGTTTCGACAGGCACGCCGATACGCTCGACAAGGGGCAGGACGATACCGTCCTTTTGCTTTAAAAGCGCGTCGAGTATATGTTCGAGTCCTATTTCACTGTGATCTTTTTGCTGAGCAAGAGCGCTCGCCTGCTGCAGCGCATCCTGCGTTTTAAGTGTAAAATGTTCGTAATCCATGCTTTAAACATACTCACGAATTGCGAATAAAGCAAGAATTTACTATGACAACGATATAGGAAATTGTATTCCCTAAAAAATAGAGTGCACATAAAAAATCGGCGACACTCCCGGCAGCAACAGTCCTGCCGTTTGCGCGGGGAACTTCGCACTCCGTGCTCGTTGCAAGGTTGTGCGGGGAACTTCGCGCTTCGCGTTCGTTGCAAGTGCCGCGGCAAACCGTAATCGAAATCGCACTGCAGCTTGACTGCGGTGTAGGCATTGAACTTCGTGTTAGCCATTATACAGCGAGTTTAAGTTCAGTAATGACTTTCGACATATTTACGTAATCTTCATCATCATGCAAAAGAGCAATGTTATTCTCAATCGCAGTTTCTGCAATAAGCAAATCTATTGTGCTGCAGATTGTAATGCCTTTTCTTCGGCATCTAAAATTCAATTGGGCGGCATTTTCAAATGATTGTACGCCAAGTTTAAGCGAATACAAGGGGATATATTTCAAATAAGATTTTAAGGTTGAAAATTCTTTTTCATCTTTTGAACCTTGCAAAATTTCCTGATAAATAAACTCATTAATACAGAAAGGCTCTTCACTTTGTATCAAATTATCGAGAAATTTTATTCCTTTAGTTTCTCTTCCCTTGAAATAATTTATAAAAACTGAAGTGTCCACAAGAATCATTATACACTCCGCATAGCTTTGTAGTCATAATCATCTGAAAATTGAATTTTACCTTTTAAGTCTGCTAAAGATTTCTTTTTTGTTTTTGCCGGATAATCAAACGATTCCATATATGAAATAACCATTTGAGCCTTTTCATCATCAAGAAGCGTAAAATAATCCATCGCTTTTTCTTTCAATGCAGTCGAGACCATAAAGACCTCCATTTTCAATAAATCATGTTTATTATAGCATGATTTACTGAAAAAACCAGCTGTTTTATTGCAATGCTGACATACTTATCAGCCACATCAGTTTTATAATAGAAGACGGCTGCGTTCAGATTTCGCCGTCTTCGGCTTGCCCGAATTCGCAAAGCGCAAAAGCGACGTGCGCGTCTTCGATTATTTCAAGGCTTTTGCCGATGCGGCGGTACAATTTGATTTCTCCCGTTCCGCTTCCGCCCGCAAGCAGTTTGAGCACTTTTCGGTTTCCTTCGGGAAGTTCGATATTGCGCACAAAGAGTTTCGACGTGTGACATACGATATCGATATCGATAACCCATTTTTTCGTATCGGCGCTCACCGACCAATGCAGCCGCTCGCCCTCTTCGTCGGCAGGCATTTCGGTACAGTCCCACAAAATTTTTTCCGATGCACTTCTTTTTTTCGCCTCAAGCGCGATGTCCGTATTTTCAAACTCCAGCGCGAGGGCAAGGCTGTCTTCGAAGATTCCCTGTACTGTAAAGCTCGAATCGAACAGCGCCTTTCCGCTGATGCGGCTCGTCAAATTCGACGACGAGATATGAAAATAAGGGGCGGGAAAGGTACGGAGAAAATGCACGTCGATATAACCGTAGGATTTTTTCGGGAGTACGCTGAACTCGCGGCCGTCGAGCGTAATGCTTCCCGAAAACGCCGTACGCGCTCCTACGGGAATCCATCTCTCCGAACTTTTTTTATAGCCGGCGGAAAACTGCTTTCGGATTTCACAGCGCAGATCCCACGAAATCTCGCCCGCATCGCAAAAGTATTCGGGTCGGGCTGCACGCTCTTTTGTCGTACGCGAAAGAGAGCCGGAAATCTTTTCCTCACCGAACGAACAGTTTCCGACGGTAATCGGAGAAAGCCGAAATCCACCTGTAACGTCTTTGAGGGCATAATAGCTGCAAATCTGTTTCGGTTTTACACCGAAGGTTCCCGCACGCACGGCGACGTACGACGGCGTTACGATCGATTCGGATCGGAGATTGAATGCGGCTTCCGTTCCCGCAAGCGCATACTGCAAATCATCTTCAGATATCGCCGTACGCGGTTTAAAACCGAGTACGCTTTCGTCCGGAGAAAGGCCCGCGTTGAGCATTTCCCATTCTACAAAAAACAACTGCTCTGCACCGGATACGCTGTCGATGCCGGTAAAGATATAGCGAGTCCACACGACACCGTTTTTTTTAAGCGAAGAGTGCGGCTTCCATCTGCTGAAATTAATAATTTTTTTCGGAGCTGTCATCACAAATCTCCGGCCTTACATTATCCGAGAATTTTTTCGATGCTCTTGGTAATCGCTTTTTTGTCGCGCGGAAAATTGGCGTCGAGAAATTCAAAGCATTCGACTGCAGCGCGCTGTGCGTGTTCATACCATATCGTATACAGTTCCGACTTTATATCATCACCGGGATACGGCGCGCCCTGCACGTCGGAGACGAGATTGCGCAGCATCCGTATGCATTCTTTTGTCTTTTTGTCCATCATAACAGCACCTCGTTTTGAATATTATAGCGACAAATCGATAATAAAGCCAGTGCCTTTTACCGATTTATCGCAGATTACCGCAGTATTCCCGCCTGCGATCGCGCGGGCGTTTTCGGCTGCCGTATGCAAAGAAGCGGCATCGACCGAAAGGATCGCCGCTATATATTCGCTCCATTCTTCATGAGTCATCGCATAAAGCTTTCGCAAAAACCCGCGCGCACCGCGCGATTGAGGCGACTGAGGCTTCGTCACGTCTCCGTAAGTTCCCGTCACCGCGCGGGAAACATCGGTATCGCTGAAACGCATAGCACACACGTCATCGAGGCAGCTTTTAAACGTTTTTATCGATTCAAGCGGAGACGGATCACGGTAGGTACTCATCGAAAAGATTTCAGTTGAAATATCAAAGAGCGCCGATGCACCGTATGCGCCGCCGGTTGTCCGTATGCGCTCCCAAAGGATATTGCCGCGCATCCAGTGACAGAGCACCGTAAGCGCCGCTTTTTCCCGCATCGTCAGCCCGCCGAGATATACCGACTGCGCTGCATAGCCGACTTGCGATGAAAGCGTACACGTTTCAAAGCGTTCGTCTTCCCCTTCGCCGGCCGTTTTTACAAGCGCATAGTATTCACCGTTTTCCGGGCGGACAAGCGGCGAGAGCGCGTGCAAGCCGGCCTTCCGTGCGAATTCGGGAATGCGCGGAAGCACGGTTTTAAGCGACGCTTCGTCGGCCGTAATGTGAATAAGACCTCCCGCATTTCGAATCGATTTTGCCATATCGGAAAAACGATTTCCGACCGAACCGGGATTTTCTTTGCAGATCTTTTCGATCGTCAAAACCTGCGCGACGCCTCCCCACGCTTCTTCGACGGCGGAAGACCTTCCGAGATTCCGCGACGCTCTGAGTTTTGCGTAGCGCGAACCGGAGGGAATGACGGACGAACGGATATCGTTTTTCATTTCGTCCAAAATCGTTTTGACCCGCTTTTCATCCGAAAATGCCGTAAACGCGATTGCTTCTCCGAAAAGCGCGAGCGCTTCATCCGTTTTTTCGACGGGCAGCTTGATGCTGAACGAAAGCCAATCGCGGCCGATATAGTGTTTGTCGCGAACCGAAGAGGCCGCCTTTTGCGCATACGCGCTTTTATACGAGTCGCCCGTCAGCGTGCGCACTCCCATATCGCCCGAGCACAGGGAAGCGGCGGCAGCGCACTCGTCCCATTTTTTTCCGTTCCAGCCGGTATTCGTCGCACAGGCGGCAAAGGCCGGAATATACGGATATGCGCCGACGGGAAGCGCATCGGCAGGATAGCACACATCGATATAGACAATACCGCCCGTCGCTTCACGGTTTACAAAAAGCGCTACTTCGCTTCCGTCCGCTCCTAAGCATGACGACACGTCGGTTGCAATCGGCTCGACTTTCTTTTTCAAATCCGACGGAAGAATGTGCGGAATGCACGCAGTCTCCTTTTCCGTCTCTTTCCGTTTTTGGTAGGCGTGCAGCGCTTCGGTGTTCCGCCGCACTTCACCGGCATCCGCGCCTTTTGCAAGAGACGCGATAAGCTCCCTCTCTTTTTTCGCACGTTGTTTTAAGAATGACGCTTCGGGCGTTACGACGACGAAAGAGCGGGCGGTGTTGTCCAAAAAAACGCGTCGTATGAGAGACGCGATATAGTTTTTATCGGCGGCGATTTTTCGCTTGACCTTATCGAAAGCTGAGCGGTAGCCGAGCGTCGATGCGGGAGATGCACCGTAGTTCCAGCCGTTCAGTGCACGATCGGCGAGTTCGAGAGAAAAAGGATCTCCCCGCACGCGAACGACTTCGCGGTTTGCAAAATCGACGGCAAGGACTGCCGCATCGATATCGTTTTTCGGAATGCCGTTTTCGCACAAATCGACAAGCGTAGAAATTATTAATTTTTTTACCGCATCGGCATCTTTTTTATCGACGCCGCTCAAACCGAAATAGAGCATTTGACAAAACGCTTCGGCGCCTCCGCCTACGGCGAGCCGTTCGCCCAAACGCGAATCGGTCAAGGCCTTTGCGACCGGAGAGCTGTCGTTTCCTGCGAGAAGCTGCAGCAAAAAAATCACTTCCATCGTATCGTCGATATTCGACGAAAGTCCGTATCGCCAGTTGAGCGTTACGTTCGATTTTTTCGCGTCCGATGCCGGGCCGGCTGCATAGACGATCGCTTCTTCACTCATCGCTTTCGGCTCTTCAAGCTTTCGGAAGTTTTCTCCGAACGCGGGAAAACTTTTCGGAACGGCGGGAATCGGATAGATTTTTTCGAGGCGATCGAAAAAGCTTTGCTGCATAAAATCGAGCTGCGTTTCCGTTTTTATATTTCCGTATAAAAATAAAAGACAATTCGCCGGACTGTAATACGAGCGATGAAAATTTCTAAACCGCTCATAGGTAAATGACGGGATGACGAGAGGATCGCCGCCGGAATCGTTTGCATAGCAGGTACCGGAAAACAGGCTTTTGAATTGTTCGTCGAAAGCGACGGAATTGAACGACGAATAATTTCCTTTCATTTCGTTATACACGACGCCCTGAATCGAATAGCCGCCCTTTCCGTCTTCTTCAAGGCGGTGCCCTTCCTGATAAAAGGTTTCTTTTTTTAACAAGGGAAAAAATACCGCATCGGCATATACGTCCATCAAATGAAAATAATCTTTTTCGTTTGCCGAACTCGCAGGATACACCGTCTTATCGGGATAGGTCATCGCATTTAAAAACGTGTACACGCTTTGGTTCATCAAATTGACAAAAGGTTCTTTGACCGGAAATTTTTCCGAACCGCAAAAAACCGAGTGTTCGAGTATGTGCGGAGCTCCCGTCGAATCGGCAACGGGAGTACGGAACGCAAAGGCAAAAAGATTTTCTTCATCGTTATTTACTAAGTGAAAAATTTCGAGTCCCGTCTTTTTATGGCGGAGATACAATCCCTTCGATTCGCAGTCGGGGATATCGGAAATCGATATGAGGTCGAAGCCTTTATAAAATTGTTTCAACTGTTACTCCACGTATTCGCCGTCGTCCCGGCCGTCGATTTTAAATGTACCTTGTTCATACGCGCTCCGCATCGCAGCTAAAAATTTTCCGGTTACGTCGTCGCAGTCGCGCTTGGACATGGGCTTTGCAAGCTGTTCTTCTTCGAGAACGGTATCTCCCCTACCCTTCGAAACGTTGTATAAAATTTTTTTTCGAAACGGTTCGGGTTTTCCCGCGATGAGATAGGCGACCTCTTTTTCGCTCATCGATCTCAAAAGTTCTTGGATAAAACGGTCGTCCGATTTTTCGACGTCTCCGAGCGTAAAGAGTCGTTTCCGTATGTCGTTTGCCAAATCGGCATCTTCTCCGGAAATCGTTTCGATGATTTCGTCTTCCGATGCGAGCGGCATGCGCCTGAGGATTTCGGCGAGCGCACTTCTCCCGTCGATCGATTCCGCTTTTTCCGCAGCAATCGAAAGCGATTTTTCATATATCGCTTTGTCGGTGCGAGCCAGCACATCGGGAGAAACCGGCTGCATTTTCGCAAGGCGTGAAATCACATCGCGCTTCACCTCGACGTCCATCTTTCCGATAACGGCGGCCGCTTTTTCAGGCTTTATGCGAGAGAGCACGAGCGCCTGTACCGCAGGCGATTCGTCTTTTAATAAAAAATACACGCGCTCGCCGTCTGCCGTGTTGAGGTATTCGAAGGGTTTTCCGCCCGAGAGCGAAACCGCCTTTTGCAGCATCGATTCGGCCTTTTCGGCACCGTACGCTTTTTCGAGCATTTCCCGCGCGATGTCCGCACCTCCGCTCTGCCGCGCCTGTTTTAACAGGCCTTCGAATTCGGAAAGTATTTCGGACGCTTCTTTCGGATCAACTCTCCTGATCGACGCGATTTCGGGAATGATTTTTTCAGTCTGCGCTTCGGTCAAGTGCCGCATGACTTTTGCAGCTTCATCGACGCCGATTATTAAAAGAAATTTTGCAACGCGGCGGTACACGCTGTCGCCGGATGAGCTTTCCGGTATTTTTAACAAGCCGTCTCTTTTCAGCGTGTCCGCCGCACGAGAAAGCCCTTCGTTTCCGCCTAAGTTTCCGGTACCTGCGTTCTGCAAAGCCGCCTGTTTCGACAAGGTTTTGCTTTCGGAAAAAATATTTGCAATTTTTCGATTGACGCCTTCAAAGGGCTTGTTCGATCCGCTGCCGGTTGCCGATTGTGCGAGCCGTACGCTGCCTTCTTCGTTCGGCGCCTGCACCCCCGCAGCTTTCATCGCACTCTCATCCGAGGGACGCTCTCCCTTTCGCGCGCCGTTTTTATATGCGTTCGCCCGAATATCGTTCAGATTCATAGCGTCTATAATATAGTGAAATAAAATATCGAGCAAGGCTGTCGCATATCCGCCCGTTTTTTGTTATAGTAAACGCGGAACAACAAGTACGGGAGAAATTATGAAACGATTCGACGTTACGGCGCTCGGTGAAATACTTATCGACTTTACGCCCGCAGGCAAATCGAAAAACGGCAGAACGCTGTTCGAAGAAAATCCGGGATGCGCTCCGGCAAATGCCGCAGCAGCTGCCGCAAAGCTCGGCGCACGAGCCGCTTTTATCGGAAAGACAGGGGATGACCAATTCGGCCGCGATGCAAAAGCGGCGCTCGAAAACTGCGGTGTCTATACGGGAGCAATGAAAACGGACAAGCGTCATACGACCCTCGCTTTCGTAACGCTTGCACACTCAGGCGAGAGAGCGTTTTCGTTCGCGCGCTCGGACGGCGCCGACATCAATCTGTCGGCCGATGACATCGATGAAAAATTAATAAACGACAGCACGTTTTTACATATCGGTTCGCTTTCGTGTACTGACGAACCTTCTCTTTCGGCGACGCACAAAGCGATCGACTGCGCAAAAAACGGAGGGATATTCATCTCGTACGATCCGAACTGGAGAGAACCGCTGTGGCGCGACAAAGAAGAGGGTATTGAAACGATGCGCTCGCTTTTTAAATATGCCGATTTTGTTAAAATCGCCGACAACGAACTCGCGCTCATGTACGGAGAAAACACGCCGATCGCCGCACAGGAGATTCTCGACGAGGGCGCAAAGCTCGTCTGCGTAACACTCGGCAAAGACGGCGTCTTCTATAAAACGCAGGGGTACGAAGGCATCGTATCGATTCCGCAATACAATATCGAAGTGCGCGATACGACAGGCGCAGGAGACGCTTTTACCGGCGCCCTCCTCTATCGGCTGACTCGGCGCGAAAATCCGTTTTCATTTACCGAAGACGAACTCAAATGCGATCTGCACTTTGCAAATGCCGCCGCAACGCTCTGCGTATCGCGATACGGCGCGATCCCCGCATTGGCGTCTCTTTCCGAAACGGAAAAGCTCCTCGCTTCTTTTCCCGGCATCAGCGGCAAGCAGCCGTGATCCGTGCGAAAAGTTCGTCGAAATCGTAATCGTCCGAATGCACTTTATCCCACGGATACGCAAAGTCTACGGAAAATCCGGCGGCTTCAAGCTTTGCTGCGCGGTAAACGGTTTCGGCGCTTTTTAAATAAGCCCTTTCGAAACGGCTGTACGCAAAAACGAGTTTAATTTCGTTTGCCAGCCTTTACCGTTTTTTTTCAAATTTTCCAGCACATCGACGTCAATCCTGATGCTCATAACTTTTTTTTGCGGCTTCCATAAATCACGGTCTAAAAGATGGCAGGGCTTCATTTGCTTGAGCTGCGCATTCGTCAGTTTGGGGCAATCTGAAAAATCCTTATTCTTAAATTTTTTAATTTCTTCCGAGCGTTTTTTGGATATTGCCATAATATTTTATCTCCTCTTTCGATACGGCCGGCCGTGCAGACACAATCCGTATTTTTTCTCGCCTATCGACATAAACGACAACACAAATAATAGCGCTCCCGATATCACCCAAAACGATATATCTGTCCTCGCCTATCATCGAATTCTTATTGTCATAAAATTCAATCGAATTCGGATCCTTAAAAATTTCAGACGCTTCTTCAAAAGTCAATCCGTGTTTTTCTTTATTTATTCGATCTTTTTCACTATCCCATTCAAATCGACCCTTGGTTACCGTCATGCTCTCCTCTGCTATATAATATATAATTGTATTACATTTCTGTCAATACTTTAAACGTTTGCCATATTTTTAAGCACCATTGTCCTGTACACGAATCTCCGGTACTATCCGCATTTATAAAAATACGTTATACCGTATATGTGATGATTCGGCAAACGCATTTTATCGGCGTGCTCATTCCCGAAAACCTCCTCGTTCCGCTTGAAGCGTGCCGCGCTCGGATGAGAGCGCGCTGCGGCTGCAAAAGCGGACAGGGTACTCCTCTGCATATAACGCTTGTGCCGCCGTTTTACCTCGACGAAAACTTTTCCGAACACACCTTGTTCGAAGCGCTCGCCGAAGCGGCATCCGCGTGGGGCGCAAAAAGACAAACGCTTTGCTGCGCGGTAAACGGTTTCGGAGCTTTTTCTTCGCGGACGATCTTTGCGCACGTCGAACCGTCAAGCGAATGGACGGCTCTCCGCACTCTCGTTTACGATTCCCTTTTAGCAAAATGCCCGGGAACGGCAAAGCGAGATGCGCGAACTTTTGTACCGCATATCACCCTTGCGAACCGCGACATACCGCCCGGCGCGATCGAAGATGCGCTTTCGTATTTCGATTCGCTCGACCTGCACGAAATTTTCGACGTACAATCGATAACGCTCTTTGCCATGAGAGGCGGAACATGGACGGAACACGAAACATTTGCGATGACGGAATTGTACTAACTATTGATTTTTTTGTAGTGGTATTATCATTAACCCGCAGTATATACTTTTTCTATTCCAATTTTCAGGTCGTAATTAATGAATACAAAAGAACGATACGACGATGCACGTGAACAATATGCATCGCTTGGCGTCGATACCGACCGCGTTATCGAACGGCTTCGCAGCATACCGCTCTCGCTTCATTGCTGGCAAGGCGATGATGTAGGCGGATTTGAAAAAGCGGGCGCGGTACTGAACGGCGACGGTATTCAAGTAACCGGCAATTACCCCGGCAAAGCCCGTTCCATTGCGGAATTGCGCCAAGATATCGAAAAAGTGTTTACGCTTACGCCGGGCAGTTATCGTTTAAATTTACATGCAAGCTATGCCGATTTTTCCGATACGAAGCCGGTTGATCGGGACGCGCTGGAACCCGCACACTTTAAAAGCTGGCTTACATGGGCTAAGGCAAAAAAAATACCGCTCGATTTTAATGCGACGATTTTTTCACATCCGAAAGCGAACGGCATGACGCTTGCTTCAAAAGATAAGGGTATTCGCGACTTTTGGATAGAGCACACAAAACGCTGCCGTACGATAGGCGCATATTTCGGCAAAGAACAAGGCAGTCCCTGTATTCACAATATCTGGATCGCCGACGGCATGAAAGACATACCTGCCGATCGGCAAGGGTATCGAAAAATTCTTTTACAATCGCTCGACGATATACTCTCGCAAAAGATACCGGCGGAATATTTAAAAGATTCCGTAGAATCGAAAGTATTCGGCATCGGAACCGAAAGTTACGTCGTCGGCTCTCATGAATTTTACATGGGCTATGCGATGAGCAGAAACTGCCTGCTTACGATCGATATGGGACACTATCACCCTACGGAAAACGTTTCGGACAAGCTCTCGTCCGTGTTGCTCTTTGTTCCCGAAATACTGCTGCACTTATCAAGGGGCGTCAGATGGGACTCCGATCACGTCATCGTCTTCAACGACGATATGCGAATGATGGCGGAGGAAATAATCCGGACGGGAAAACTCGATAAGATCCACATCGGTACCGATTATTTTGACGGCTCCATCAACAGAATCGGAGCATGGGTACTCGGTTCGCGTGCGACGGAAAAAGCGTTTTTGTATGCACTGCTCGAACCCGTAACACAGCTTATTAAATATGAAGATGAAGGAAATTATTTTGCACGCCTTGCACTCAACGAACAACTGAAAACGATGCCGTACGGCGCCGTTTGGGATCGGTATTGCGAAGTATGCGGTGTTCCTTCCGACACGGAAATATGTAAAGCCGTCGACGAATACGAACGGGAAGTAACTTCCAAACGAAGTTGACGTCGGCTTGATACGTGCATCATTAACAATTTAAGGAATAAAATGAGTAAGCCATTACTTGAAATTCAACATATTTCAAAATTTTTCCCCGGTGTAAAAGCATTGCAGGATATCAGTTTTTCCGTAGATAAAGCCGAAATCCATGCGCTGATCGGCGAAAACGGAGCCGGAAAATCGACATTGATAAAAGTGCTTTCGGGTATCAATAAACCCGAAAGCGGCGGGACGATCGCTATGAACGGCCACCGTCTCGATAATCTGACGCCGATACAATCATTGAAAGAAGGTATCGTCGTTATCTATCAGGATTTTTCTCTCTTTCCGAATCTAAGCGTTATGGAAAACATTGCGCTCGGATTATGTGTTAAAAAGAACGAAAAGATTATCAACTGGAAAGAGATGGCAAAGATCGCCGAACAGGCTCTCGTACAACTCGGCGTAAAAAATATCGATATCCGCGTAAAAATTTCAGAGCTGTCCGTTGCCAAACAGCAGCTCGTCGCAATCGCGTGTGCTATCGTCAATGACGCAAAACTGCTCATTCTCGATGAACCGACAAGCGCTCTTTCTTCCGACGACGTCAAAAATCTGTTTCGCATCATGCAGTCGTTGAAAGCGAAAGGTATTTCGATGTTGTTTATCAGCCATAAGCTGGATGAACTTTTTGCCGTTGCCGATCGCTTTACCGTCTTGCGCGACGGACAATGTATCGGTACGTACAATAAAGACGAACTCACGAACGATAAGCTCATCGCATTGATGGTCGGACGAAAAATCGAATATAAGATTTACGATAAACGGAAATGCAACGAACCGCTGCTCGAAGTCAGATCGCTTTCAAAGAAAGGAAATTTTAAAGATATTTCGTTTACGCTCAATAAAGGTGAAATATTCGGTCTGACGGGGCTTGTCGGAGCGGGACGTACGGAAATCGTTTCCTCATTATTCGGGCTCAACGAACCGGACAGCGGGTGTGTTCTTCTTGACGGAAAAGAGATAAACATACGGCATCCGAATGAAGCTGTCAAACAGGGCATCGCATTTGTCCCCGAAAACAGACTTCGCGAAGGTCTCGTATTGCGAAAAACATCGGAAGACAATATCACCGTTACCGTGTTGGATAAACTTTCACATCGCTTCGGTCTGCTCGATATGAAAAAAAAGCACGACCTCGCCGAACACTGGATGAAAGCGCTCGAAATAAAACCGAATTACCTCGATATGGAAGCGGGAAAATATTCGGGAGGTAACAAACAGCGTATCGTTATCGCAAAATGGCTTGCAACCGAACCGAAAGTGCTTATCGTTGACGAGCCGACAAACGGTATCGACATCGGCGCAAAAGCGGAAATACACGAACTGTTGTACAATCTTGCAAAATCGGGCTTGGGCATCATCGTCATATCTTCGGAACTGCCGGAAATCCTTTCGATTTGCGACAGAGTTGCCGTCGTTCGGCACGGAAAAATTCAAAAGATATTGCCGTGTGAGGGGCTAACACAAGAGTATATTATGAACTTGGCATTTTAGGCGGTACACTACAATGACAGTGATAAAAAAAATTATTAAAATGCAGGAATTTCCGATCCTTACGGTACTGGTCGTTCTCTCCGTAATAATCGGTATCATAAATCCGACGTTTTTCAGCGTGGAAAATTTTCTTGATTTGCTGAAAAGCAATCTCGTACTTGCGATAATGTCCATGGGAATGCTCATGGTCATGCTTACCGGCGGTATCGATGTCGCCTGTTCTTCAATCGTCGCATCGGTTACGATTTTTGCGGGGAATTCGCTTATCCACTTTACTTCAAATATTTTCGTAACCGCTGTGCTTTCATGCGCCTTCGGGCTCGCGCTCGGTCTTATCAACGGACTGCTCGTCGCAAAGATAAAAATTCCGCCGATAGTCGCTACGCTCGGAACGATGAGCATCATACTGGGTATAAATCTCTACATAACGAACGGGAACTGGATTACCGGCATACCGCAAAATTTTATTAACTTCGGCGATATAAAGTTTTTTCCGATTACGACGAGCGACGGACGAATAATCGGTCTTCCGATGCAGGCATTGTTTTTGGCTGCGGTCGTCTTTTTGACATGGTTTATTCTGCGTAAAACTTTGGTGGGCAGAGGTATCTATGCAATCGGCGGAAATCTCGAAGGCGCGTCTCGTGTCGGCTTTAATCCGACAAAAATATTGCTTTTCGTTTACGGCATCGAAGGTCTGTTTATCGGCCTTGCCTCCGTCGTGCATACGTCGATTATGCGGCAAGTGGATCCGAATGCGTTTGCAGGTTTTGAAATGCAAGTGATCGCCGCCGTTGTACTCGGAGGCGCAAGTACGATGGGCGGTTACGGTTCGGTATTGGGAACCGTGATCGGAGTCGCGCTTTTTTGTGTCATAAACAACGGCATGATCCTTATGCATATACCGACGTTTTGGCAAAAAATTATTATCGGCTTAATCATTATCGCATCCGTCTGCATCGATATGTATCAAAAAAACAAAGCTGAAAAAACGAAAGTAAAAGTTGATGTGGAGTGACGGCATGAAAAACAACATAAAAACATCGATACGTAAATTCTTCAAAACATCCGAAGGAACGCTGTTTATTATTTTTCTGTTTGTCTTTGCGCTCATGTCGGTATTATCGCCGGGGAAATTCTTAAGTCCCATCAATATGGAATCGATGGCGTATCAGATTCCCGAATTCGGTATCCTCGCATTGTCGATGATGCTCGTCATCATGACAGGATGTATGAATCTTTCGCTGACTTTTTCGGCGGCATTGGGAATGATTATCGGCGGACTCGTTATGTCGAATCTATACACGGCAAACCACGGCGCACTGCTCGCCGTTACCGTCGGCATTGCAACTATGTTGGGTATCGCCGCTCTCTGCGGTTTATTCAACGGCTGGGTCATCGCGCTTTTCGGCGTCACGCCGATGATCGCGACGCTCGGTTCGTCAACGCTGTTTGAAGGCATCTGTCTCAACATTACGCACGGATGAGCCATATCGGGTTTTCCGATGACGTTCATCGCGATAGGCAATTCAACGTTTTTAAAAATTCCTATCCCGATGTGGATATTCTTCATCGTTGTCGTATTTTGCTGGCTGCTGCTTGAACGGAGCAAGCTCGGCAAATCGATAGAGATAATCGGCTGTAATCCGATCGCCGCAAGATATTCGGGCATACGGGTAAAGCGGGTATTGATAAAAACATATCTTATCGGCGGTATCCTTGCCGGCATCGCTGCGATGATAATGGCGAGTCGTTATAACTCCGCAAAAGAATCGTACGGATCGTCGTACTTACTGCAATCCGTTGCCGCCTGTGTTTTAGGAGGTACCGATATAAACGGCGGTTCGGGGAAAGTTGCGGGGACTATCATAGCGGTTTTGATTTTGCAGGTCATTTCGAGCGGTCTGAATATCTTCGGATTGAACCGATATCTAACGACCGTTATCACAGGTCTTGTGCTTATAGCCGTTTTGACGATACACTTTATCATATCGATAAAAAAACGGAACGTGCAATAGGAGGATATATGAAAAGAATTCTTACAGTGCTTGGAGTTCTCATGATCGGTTCTGCTCTCTTTGCCATGGGTGCAAACGAGCAGTCTTCTTCATCCGGCGGCGGAAAAAAAGACATAACGATCGTCGTTATGCCGAAGCTCGTCGGCATTCCGTACTTCAATGCTTCGGAAAAAGGTGCCGTACAGGCCGGAAAAGATTTGGGTATCACCGTCAACTACACCGGGCCTACGACGGCTGATGCTGCGGATCAGGTGAGGATGCTCGAAGATCTGATCACGAAAGGCGTCGATGCGATCTGTGTTGCACCGAACAACGCTCAGGCATTAACGCCCGTTTTGATGAAAGCGAAACGAGCAGGGATTTTAGTGCTCGACTGGGATACCCCCGCGGATCCGTCGGTAGTCGACTATTCCGTTCATCAGATCGATGACAAACAGTTCGGCGAACACAACTGGGATCTGCTTGTCAAATACATGGGAACGAGCGGCGACTATGCGATTCTCACCGGCGGACTTTCCGCCGCGAATTTGAATTCATGGCTCGATTACGGACTTGCATACGCAAAGACAAAGTATCCGAATCTCCGCCTGGTAACGGATCGTGTTCCGACCGATGAAAAACAGCAGCTCGCCTATCAAAAAACGCTTGACCTTATCAAAGCCTACCCCAATCTCAAAGGTCTGGTCTGCGTTTCAACACCGGCACCGATCGGCGCTGCGCAGGCGGTACAGGAAAAAGGGATGCAAAATAAAGTCGCCGTTGTCGGAAGCGCGCTTCCGACCGACAGCGGCCCGTACCTTGAAGACGGCTCGCTTAAAACCGCAACGCTGTGGGATCCTGCCAAACTCGGATATCTGACGGTATGCGTTGCATACAATGCGCTCAAGGGACAAAAACCGATCGACGGCATGGATGTGCCGAATGTCGGAAAGATCACCGTTCTTTCGGACGGCAGGACGATCATCATGGGCCCGCCGAGCGATTTTTTGAAAGAAAACTATAAAAATTTCGCATTCTAGTTTTTTCGCGGGGCGGATCGTTTCGATTCGCCCCGTATCTTTTTACGCAGTGTCTATTTGAGAAAAATGAATTCATACTACATGGGAATCGATAACGGCGGCACATCCTGCAAAGCCGTACTTTTTGACTCGCAAGGAAACGAGATCGCTTGTGCCCATCGTCTGCTTACAATGATTACACCTTGTGCTCAGCAAACGGAACGGGATATGGATGCGCTGTGGCATGCAAACGTCGAGTGTATCAGAGAAGCGATTGAAAAATCGAACATAGATCCGTCCGCTATAAAGGCCGTCGCGGGATGCGGGCACGGCAAAGGATTGTACCTTTGCAGAAAAGACGGATCGCCGGTACGAAACGGTATCGTTTCTACAGACGGGCGAGCGGGAGCTATCGTACGTCAATGGCAGCGCGACGGAACGGCGGAAAAAGTTTTCAAACGAAATTATCAAAATATACTCGCCTGCCAACCGGTTGCATTGCTCGCATGGCTCAAACAATACGAACGAAAATCTTATGACGCGGCAGGATGGATTTTTGCGGTAAAAGATTTTATCCGCTACCGTCTTACGGGGAAAGCTTTCGCCGAAATAACCGATTATTCCGGTTCAAACCTGCTTGACGTAAGCGCCGGAAATTTTAATAAAGAAATTCTCGATTGGTTCGGTATAGGTGAAACGGAAGCTGCGCTCCCGCCTCTGAAAAAATCGACGGATGTGTGCGGTTATATAACATCGGATGTTTCAAAACTGACGCTGCTCCCCGAAGGAATTCCCGTTGCAGGAGGTATGTTCGATATAGACGCATGTTCAATCGCAATGAATGTCGTCGATCCGAACAATATTTGCTGTATAGCGGGAACCTGGAGCATAAACGAATATATTGCAAAACAGCCGATCGTAAACCGCAGCATTATGATGAATTCGAACTACTGTATCGACGATTATTATTTATTGGAAGAAAGCAGTGCAACATCGGCGGGAAATCTCGAATGGTATATCGCACGGTTTTTGCAAAACGAAAAAAATGCGCTGAGTGCACAAGGCAAAAGCATATACGCATACTGCGACGATCTTGTCGCATCGATTGAACCGGAAGATCAGGATATCATATTTTTACCGTTTATATACGGATCGAATTATAACCCCGATTCAAAAGCTTGTTTTATCGGTGTCGACAGTCATCACACGCAAGCGCATTTTATACGCGCGGTATTCGAAGGCATCGTATTCAGCCACATGGTGCATATAGAAAAGCTTTTGCATAACAAGCGCGATTTCGCTTCGATCCGCCTTGCAGGGGGCGCAGCCAATTCCGCCGTATGGACGCAGATGTTTGCCGATGTAACGGGGTATCCCGTCGAAGCGGTTAAAGCGCGGGAACTCGGTGCGCTCGGCGCTGCAATGGCGGCATCCGTCGTCTGCGGAGATAACGACACGATAGCAAGCGCATCTCGAACTATGACGCATATAGATACCACCGTTCTGCCGCGCAGCGACAAAACTGCAATTTATCGGAAAAAATTCTCTGCCTATAAAAAATTTTATCAAGGACTTGAACGGTATTGGAACGCCGATTGAACAGCGCTTCGCGATAAGGAAAACGCTATGGATAGAATGTATAAAATCGGATTGTACGAAAAAGCGATGCCGAAAGACATCGGTTGGAAAGAAAAAATTCAGGTAGCGAAAAGCGCCGGTTACGATTACATCGAGATAAGTATCGACGAAACGGATGAAAAACTTGCGCGGCTCGATTGGAGCGATGCACAGATACGGGATGTCGTATCCGTCGCATACGGCGAATCGATGGGTTTCGGTTCGATCTGTTTAAGCGGGCAACGGCGGTATGCGCTCGGCGATAAAGACGAAACGAAAAGCCTCGAGATACTCGAAAAAGCGATACGCTTTGCGCGAATCGCCGGAATCCCTGTCATACAGATGGCAGGGTACGACACGTATTATGCGCAATCGACGGAAGAAACGGAAAAGCGTTTCCGCAAAAACCTCGCACTCGGTACGGCTGTCGCCGCAAAAGAAGGTATCATACTCGCATTCGAAACGATGGAAACGCCTTTTATGGATACGATGGAAAAAGCGATGCGCCGTATTTTGCCGATCGCATCTCCCTACCTCGGCGTCTATCCCGATATCGGAAATCTCAACAATGCGGCTCTCTTGTATAAGAGCGATATCCTCGCCGACATGGAAAAAGGAAAAGGACATATCGTTGCAGCGCACATCAAAGAAACGATGCCCGGAAAATATCGTGAAGTTCCTTTCGGTACCGGCGTCGTCGATTTTGAACGTATACTGAAAAAATTATGGCAGCTCGGCGTGAGGCGCTATGTAACGGAATTATGGTATACGGGAAACGACGATTGGAAGCAGGCGGTAAACGGCGCAAGTTCGTTTGCACGAAAAATTCTCGACGGCTTTGCCGGCATGTAAGAAAAACGGCGGCATGGTTATTTTTTTGCAAATCGTTTGCGGTATGCGGTCGGCGTGATGCCGGTAAAACGCCGAAAACTGCGGCTGAAATAATTGCTGTCGTTGAACCCCATATCGTATGCGATTTGCGTAACGCTCTTATCCGTTGAAGCAAGTTCATCCATCGCCACAAGCATGCGCCGGCGCATTTGATATTCGGATGCGGAATACCCCGTAACGCGCTTGAACGTACGCAGCACGGTGCTTTCGGACATATTAAAACATTCCATAAGCTGCTTTATCGTAAAATTTTCTCTAAAATTTTTTTCAACATATTTTACAACGGCAGACGCATCTTTTTCAGTCGTCGCCGGATATGCAGGATTGTTGTAGATACGGAGCAATAATATAAACAGCTCAAAAAGGTATATCGTATTTTCGATATTCCATAAAAGATGCCGACTGTCGATCTCTTCCTGCATCGATTCCAAAATCGCCTGCACTTCAAACAATTGCAGACGGTTGAGCCTGAAATGAATAACGGACTGCGGCTCACTCTTTATAGAATCCGTCGATAAAAATAAATCGGAATACCCCGGTGCTGTTGATAAGCCGAAAACGTTATCGGTAAGAAACGACGGCTTTATTAAAATATTCATCAAAACAAGATTATCGACGGCATCGTATCCGTGTATTTGACCCGGTTTTATAAACACGACATCGCCCGCTTCCAGTTTAAAAGATTGCTGCGGAGTTCTGTGCAGTCCGGTACCGTTATAGATGATTACGATTTCAGTAAAATCATGCGAATGCAGCGGAAAAGCGGGTTGCGGGTTACGGAATTCAAAATGATACGGCGTTTCTCTCGTCCAATATTTTTTTGAAACTAACCTTTCCATATCCATACATAGACTTATAAACCGAGTTGCAGTTATTATCCTAGTTGCTGAATGTTCTGTCAAGGTAAAAAAAACTGCGGTACGCTACACTGAATAATATGAAGCAGGCGATTATCGTTATCGATATCGGTATGACAAATAAAAAAATCGCGGTTTACGATGAACACCTCGTACAGCGGGAATCCGTATATAAAGAATTCTCTCCGATTATGATAAAAGGCCCCTCCGGCGATATACCGACACACGATATCGACGGTATGAAAAAATGGTTTATTGAAAACATTCGTCTTTTCGCAAAAGAATATCCCGTACGGGCGATATCGGTGACGGCGCACGGGGCAACATTTGTCTGTGTCGATGAACGCGGATCCGTATGCGCACCGTGTATCTTTTACACCTACGAACCGGGAGAAGATTTTCATCGTGAATTTTATGAAAAATGCGGCAGTCCCGAATCGCTGCAGGCAACAACATATACGCCGCAATTTCCGGCTTTACTGAATTATGCAAAAGGCATTTTATTTTTACAAAAATATTTTGCCGATCGATTTGCACGGACGACGGTAATTCTCGGTTTTCCGCAATATTGGTCGTTTTGGCTTACCGGTAAAAAAGCGTATGAACCGACATATCTCGCATGCCATTCGTATTTATGGAATCAAAACGAACATACGTGGTCGAGTGTCGTAGACAGCTTGGAAATACGAAACCGTATGCCCGAAATATATGTACCGACATGCAACTCTCTCGGATGTATTTCCGCACAAACGGCAAAAGAGCTCGGACTCGACGAATCGGTAATCGTAACGGCCGGTATTCACGATTCAAATGCATCGCTTTTGCCGTATATCGCGCGCGGCAGCGATAAAGACTTTATTCTCAACTCGACGGGAACATGGTGCGTCTGCATGCATCCCGACGTTTCGGAAAACGCAAAATCTTTTTACAATCCCGATGACATCGGTAAAACGGTATTCTTTAATCGAAGCGCGCTCGATACGCCTGTAAAAACCGCAATATTTGTCGGAGGGATGGAAGTCGACACGTATGTACGGCTTTATCAAAAAATAAATAAAACGGATGCATTCCCCGTTTCCGATATGCAAACGGTACAGAAAATACTTTCCGAAAAACGCGTATTCCTTGTACCGGGAGTGCTTCCGGAATCAGGCGTCTTTCCTCTTTCCGCCGCCGGCATTTACGAAGACGGTATATTCTACCCGCTCAACGAGATGCTGTCGGAAAAATCCGTTCCGAAAGTTTTTTTCAACGAAAAACTCTTTTTTGCGCTGCTCGATATTTCCATAGCGATTCAGACGGAAACGAGCGTCGGCTGCGTCGGTTTTTCCGATACAACCTCTCTATATACGGAAGGCGGCTTTCGAAAAAACAGACTCTACAATGAGTTGCTTTCTTCCATCTTTCCGTCGAACAGCGTCGCGTTGACAACTATGAAAGAAGCTACCGCAACAGGCTGCGCTATGAGTGCTCTTATGGCGCTTACCGGTAAGAGCTGTACGGAACTCGGCGATTTTATTAAAATAGAGCAGGTGCCTATTAAAAAAACCGAAATAAACGACTATGAAGCATACAAAGCCGCATGGCTTACGGCGGCGCAAATCAAGAGGTAACACGTATGAGTATAATGGAAGCTGAATTTATTAAATCGTTTATCCGCGTCTGCAGTGACGGCTGGGAATTAGGATGGCATGAACGGAACGGAGGCAATCTTTCTTATCGCATAAAGAGCGAGGAAATCGATGAAGTAAAAGCGTTTTTCAATACCGGCGGTGCATGGCTCCCGATCGGATGCGAAGTCGGCACACTCGCAGGTGAATATTTTCTCGTAACCGGAAGCGGAAAATTTATGCGTAATATACCGCTTGATCCGGAAGCGAATATCTGTATCATCGAAATAGACGATACCGGAAAGAATCTCCGCATCGTATGGGGACTCCGTAACGGAGGAAAGCCGACGAGCGAATTGCCGACCCATTTGATGAATCACGAAGTGAAAAAAAAGTTAAGCGGAGGAGCATACCGCGTCATCTATCACGCACACTGTACAAACGTTATTGCACTTACGTTCGTGCTGCCGCTGAAAGATGAAATTTTCACCCGTGAACTGTGGGAAAGCGCGACGGAATGTCCCGTCGTATTCCCGTCAGGAATCGGCGTAGTGCCGTGGATGGTACCCGGCGGTCGTGATATAGCCGTCGAAACGAGCAAGCTCATGGAAACTTACGACGCCGCTATTTGGGCGCACCACGGTATTTTTTGCGCAGGAGAAACGTTCGACACGACGTTCGGTCTTATGCATACGATAGAAAAAGCCGCAGAAATTTCGGTAAAAGTATATTCCATATCGCAGCATAAATCGCAGACGATCGAACCCGAAGGTTTTCGTCAGCTTGCAAAAGAATTCGGCGTAACATTACCGGAAAAATTTTTATATAAAAAATAATGTTGAAAACCGTTTTCCGCCGTGCTAAAATGGGGCTATGCAGGAATTCAACGACGACACCATCTATATCCTCGATTCGTACGGACTCATCTACCGTTGTTATTTTGCCTTTATTTCGCGGCCGCTGACAAACAGCCGCGGGGAAAACATTTCCGCGCTTTTCGGTTTTTTCAGAAATCTGCACGCGGTGTTTACGCACTATAAACCGCGCTGCATCGCTGCGGCTTTCGATTCGCGCACGCCGACGTTCCGCCACGAAATGTACGATGAATACAAAGCCACACGCGCAAAAACGCCCGACGACCTGCACGCCCAGATCCCGTGGATCGAAGACATTCTCGCATCTCTCGGCATTCCGATCCTGCAGTGCGACGGCTACGAAGCCGACGATATCATCGCGACGGTTGCGGCAAAGGCGGCGGCAAGCGGGCGTACATGCCGTATCCTTTCGGGCGACAAAGATTTGATGCAGCTCGTAAACGGCACGACGCAGATTTTAAAACCCGATACCGCCCTCATTTGGAAAGCGATCGATTCCAACGGCGTTAAAGCCGAATGGGGCGTCCTTCCCGAACAAATGCTCGATCTGCTTTCGCTCATCGGAGACGCATCGGACAACGTGCCGGGCGTAAAAGGCGTCGGGCCGAAAACCGCGTGCAAATACATCGACGCGTACGGAAATCTCGATAACATTTTCGCACATGCGGATGAAATAAAGGGAGCCGCGGGTGAAAAGCTGCGGGCGGGAAAAGACGACGCATATTTTTCACAAAAATTAATAAAATTATGTTACGACGTGCCGTGCGTAAAAAACCTCGAAGATGCGATTCCTCCCGTTTCGTTCGATTTCAATGCCGCCGCGGAAAAGCTTTCATTTTACGAAGCGCCTACCGTCGCAAAATCCTATGCCGCTCTCGCAGCGGAAAACGGAAAGGCGCAATACGAATCTTCCGAACAGGTATCCGATACGGAAGAAGTTCCGATGCTCAAGCCGCTTACAAAAAACAAAGGCGAATACCGCGCCGTAACCGACATCGAAGAACTCAAAAAAATCGTCGACGGCATTATCGCATCGAAAGAAAAATGTGCCGCTTTCGACTGCGAAACGGACAGTCTCGACACGATGAGCGCTTCTCTCGTCGGCTTTTCGCTGTGCACGATACCCGGCAAAGCAGTCTACGTTCCGCTTGTACTCACCGACGCGCTTTTTTCAGGCCCGCTCATTTCAAAGCAGGATGCGCTTGCGCAAATCGCACGGCTTTTTACCGACAAAGACATCACCGTCGTCATGCACAACGGCAAATTCGATTACGAAGTGCTTCGCACGAACGGCATCGCGCTGGGAGGCGGCGACTACCCCGCCCCTTCGTGCAAAATCGCCGACACGATGGTCGCCGCGTGGCTGCTCGATCCGGATAAAACGGGAGGGGCTTCATACGCGCTCGAATATCTTGCGGAAAAAAATCTCTCGCTTTCGGGAATCGAATACGACGATATCGTACCCAAAGGAGGAAGCTTTGCCGATGTGCCGCTCGATAAAGCCGCCGACTACGGTGCCGAAGATGCCGACTTTACGCTGCAGCTTTGGCATCTTTTCCGCGAACGGCTTGAAAAAAATAAATTATTAAATTTATTTACCGACGTCGAAATGAAGCTGCTTCCGATCCTCGCGGAAATGGAACTGCGCGGCATCCACGTAAATACAAAAGCGCTCGACAAATACGACGCCGAACTCACCGGTGAAATCGAAACGGTGCAAAAAGAAATATACGAAATCGTCGGACACGAATTCAATATCGCTTCTCCGAAACAGTTGCAGGAAATTTTATTCGAAGAATTGAAATTGCCGCACGGCAAAAAGACGAAAACCGGTTATTCGACGGACACGACAGTGCTCGAAGAACTTTCGGCTTATCATCCGGTGCCGCAAAAAATTCTCACATACCGCGAAAAGACAAAGCTGCAGTCGACCTACGTCGAAGCGCTGCCGAAACTCTGCGATAAAAACAAACGCTTGCACACGAACTATATGCAGACGGGAACGGCGACCGGACGACTTTCATCGCGCGATCCGAACTTGCAAAACATTCCGGTGCGGAACGAAGACGGCAGGAGAATCCGCTCAGCTTTTACCGCTTTGCCGAATACGCATCTCATTTCGGCAGACTATTCGCAGATCGAACTCGTCGTCCTCGCACACCTGTCGGGCGACAAAAACATGTGCAAAGCGTTCAGCGAGGGCGTCGATATCCACCGCGCAACGGCATCACTTTTATTTTCGACGCCTCCGGAAAAAGTTACGGCGGACGAAAGGAGAGTCGCAAAGACGATCAATTTCGGCATCATCTACGGCATGAGCGCGTTCCGACTCGCGCGCGATTTGGGTATTTCACGAACGCAGGCCGCTTCGTTTATCGAAAATTATTTTACGCAGTATTCGTCGATCAGACGTTTTATCGATTCGACGATTTCGTTTGCCGAAACGCACGGATACGTCGAAACGATTTTCGGACGGAAGCGGAAAATTATCAATATTAATTCGAAAAACAAAACGGAAAAAGCTGCGGCCGAACGCATCGCGGTAAATACGCCCGTACAGGGAAGCGCGGCGGACATCGTAAAACAGGCGATGCTCGACGTGGACTCGTCGCTCCGAAAAGAAAAAAACGGCGCACGCCTTTTGCTCCAAGTGCACGACGAACTCATCTTCGAATGCCCGTCGGAAAAATCCGTCCTCGATGCGACGATCGACATGATACGCAATAAAATGGAAAGCGCGGTAAAGCTTTCGGTTCCGCTCCGCGTTTCGATCGAAGCGGGCAAAAACTGGGGAACCTTTCATTGATCATCTGCATTACGGGCCCCATGGCGGCGGGAAAAAATGCGGCGGCGAAGCTGCTTGAAAAGCGCGGCTGGCTCTGCATCGACGCGGACGCCCTCGTCCACGAGGCGATAGAGAGCGAAGCCGATAAAATCATCCGTACCTTTTCGCAGGACGCACAAAAACGCGGTATCGATATCGTGAGGCAGGACGGAAGCGTCGACAGGCGCTCGCTCGGAAAGCTCGTCTTTTCCGATGCGTCGCTGCTTGCAAAACAGGAAGCGATCGTCTATCCCGCAATCGAAAAATGCGCGATGCAAAAAATCGATTCGCATGAGGCGAAAAACATCGCACTCAACGCGGCCGTGCTTTATAAAACGCCGACTCTCATGCGCTTGTGCCGCGCGATCCTCTATGTCGAAGCGCCCTTTTTGGTACGCCTTTTACGTGCAAAAAAACGCGACGGAGATGCCGTACGCGCGATCTGCAAACGTTTCCGTGCCCAGCGCGGCTTGTACCGAAGTTACGAACAAACCGGTATACCCATCGTCAAGCTGCGCAATGCTTCATCCCTTTCCGCCCTCGAACGAAATACGGAAAAAGCGCTGCGGCATATCGAAGGTTTAAATTGAACGTCTGAAATAGCGCCGTTCAATTTAACTTCAAGTTTGCAGGGCAAGCCGTTTTCTTTACGAATAAATCGCTTAATTATATTTTTCTCGTGCCGATATTTACAGTAGAGTAGTATACTTCTAAGAACTGCAGTTTTTAGAGGTTCCCGATACTCACAGGGGAAAATCATGGAACAAAAAGGTACTTTATGGATCATCGCCGCAGTCGGCATATTTTTGCTCGCCGTCCTCTTGCCGGCAATCATCCTTTTTAAGCCCGATACGCACAAAGTACAAATGACGGCGCCGATCGCCAAACCTTCGTCGGGCGGTTGGGTCGCAACAGGAACATCTTCTCCTGCCGGCAGCGCTTCCGAAAACGGAACAGCTAAAGGCGATGTACCTGCAGATAAAATCGATTCCGAAAATTCGGCAAAATCGGAAGCCGGGGAAACGCAAAGTACGGAACGAAACGCGATGCAGGTGGGAGATATGACCGTCTTCGCGCAAAATGCGACCGTATACGGCATTGAAAATCCCCGAAATACGCAGAGCGCTCCGGACGGATCCACGCTGATCGATTTAAATGCGCTCCGATCGAGCGACACTTTTCCGAGCGATACCGTTACGCCGAAAAACGAAACGAGCGCCAAATCGATGGAGACTGCAAGACAAACACCCCGCACCCCGCAGAGCGAACAAACGCAATATTCCGCAGCGGAATCTCGAAGCGCGGCGGTAAAAGCTCCTGCGAAAAAACCGTCATCCGAACCGAAAACGGCTTCATCGAAAAGCGCTGCGACAAAAACTCCCGCATCGAAAAATACCGTTTCTCCGAAAACGGCACAGAAAAATACCGCGGCAAAACCGAAAGCAAAAACGAGTGCAGGAAAAACGCAGTATTGGGTGCAGGCGGCTTCGTTTGCAAATAAGAACGGCGCCGATGCGGCACGGAGCGTTCTCGACGAAAACAAAATTCCCGCCGATGTGTTTACGTACAAAGACGGTAAAGGAAAAGTATTTTACCGCGTTCGGATCGGTCCCTACGTGACGAAAAGCGAAGCCGAATACTGGCGGACGCGGGTCGCGCAGATAAACGATTTCAAATCGGGAGAAAGCTATATCACGCAGACTTCTTCTGCAACGGATTGAAGAACCTCGCTGAACACGGAATCCGTCAGCAAAGGCTTCCGTGATTTCATGATACGAACGCACAGCCTGCGCCCATAAATTATCAATCACTCACCAGCGCATTGCCGCCGTAAGCGCTCTTTGCGTTTCCCACATACAGCAATACGTCGTCGCCCTGCTTTTGAAAATAATCGCGGATACGGGCGCGGGCATCGCCGGTGTCTTTTGCGTTTTGCATCCGCGTTTGGAAATAGTGCGCAAATGAAAAACCGCGGCAGTAATACGCGAAAAAACGCTGCATACGGGTTTTCCAAAATTCTTTCGGCTGATATTTTTCAAGCATATCGATAAAATCGAGGGCAAGCTTTTCGCGGTCGATCACCGCATCGAAGCTTTCGTGCCGCAAATCCGCTGCAAGTTCGGCAAAAAGCCAGGGTTTTTCGATCCCTCCCCGCGCGATCATAATGCCCGAAGCGTGAGGAGAGGTGCGCAGGGCATCGTGCATCGACGGCACATCGTGCACGCCGCCGTTCAAAACGACGGAAACCCCTTCTTTCGCATATCGCAGGGCAAGGCGTTCGACGTATTCCCATCTGAGAGGCGAGCGGTATTTTTCTTTGCTCGTGCGCGGATGCAATGCAAAAAGCGTTACGCCTTCGGAAACGAGCATATCGCACAACGAAAAAAAACGCTCGTCGGTAAAGTGCTCGTCGCCGAGGCGGAGCTTTACCGAAAGCCTCTTTCCCGAAGGCGAAAGCGCATCTTTTACGCTCCGCACCATAGCGCGAGTTTCGGAAGCATCTTTCGAAAGCCACGCCGCACCCGCACCGCTTTTAACGATGTCCGGAGCCGAGCATCCCATATTGATATCGATCCCGATTCCCGGAAGCTCGGCGAGCATGGAAGCGGCTTCCGCAAGGTGTTCGGCTTTCCGTCCGGTGATCTGCCACACCGTTTTTTCAGGCGCAGGATCGGGAATGACATAGTATTTTTCAAAAGGGCCGCCGTTTACGAAGGTAGCCGCGTTTATCATTTCGGAATAATATTCGTCGCAGCCGCCGAAGCGGTCGACGATGGAGCGGAACGCCGCATGCGTAACCGTCGCGACGGGCGCGCAGATCAATTTCATAGCGCTACTATATCACGTATTAAAAATCGGTAAAAGCTCGCTGCAATCGACGCGGAAAACTTCGCGCTCAGCGCCCGTTGCAAGTGCCGCGGACAATGCGGGCGCTTTTGCAAAAGGGGCTCCCGTGCTACAATGCGCTATGTACGAAATCGAACTGAAAGCGCATGTCGAAGACAGCCGTGCAGTCGCCCGCACACTCGATTCTTTTGCCGAATATATAGGCGCGCTCACAAAACGCGATACCTATTACCGGCTGCCCCTCGCTTGCGTGCCGACCGGCACGGAGGCGGCATCCTCGAAGCGCGCTGACGCAAAAGCTCATTCTGAAAACACAGAAGTGCAGACCCATATCGGCTGCCGCATACGGAAAACGGTGTACGAAAAAACGGGCGAACCGAAAATCACGTTTACGTACAAGCGAAAAGAATTGCGTAAAGATGCCGACGGCATCGCAATTGAAGTGAACGACGAAAAAGAATGTACGCTCTCCGAAACGGATGCGATCGAATCGTTTATCAAAGATGCGGGCGGCAGTATTTCGCACATAAAAGAAAAAATTATTAAAGAGTGGTATGCCGAAACGGAGGCGGGAGCGGCACACATCGAGCTGTGTACCGTGCCGCCGCTCGGAGACTTTCTCGAAATCGAAGTGTTCGCAAAAGACGATGCGCATACGGAAGACGCGAAACGCGCGCTCCTGTCTATTTTCAAACACTGCAGTATCGACGAAAGCGCGATCGAAAGCCGCTATTACAGCGATATGCTCGACGAAGCGAATGAGCGGAAAACTACGGATACCGGTACTCGCAAGCCGCACACGGCAAACGACAATAAATCGCAGGCGGCAAACGACAATAAATCGCAGGCGGCAAACGATGACAAATCGCGGACGGTCGCACACGTCGGTTGAAGAAAGGTGTATTATCGTTTATCATCATCAGGAGGCAGAAATTATGTTCGACAGAAAAAAATACAAATCGTTCGCACGCATCCAATTGAAAAAACGGCGGACTGTGCCCGTTTTCATGATACTCATCTCGACGCTCGTCGTACTGCTTTTATCGCTTCCGTCAATTAAAACGTCGATCGCGATGTACAGTGAAATTTTGCAAGCATCCGCTGTATCGGCTAATCAAAACGCACTCCTCCAAATCGTGCGCAAATATCAAAAGTCGGCACCGCTCGATTCGTTTTTAAATTGGATCGTATTTTTTGTAACGGCCGTCTGTACGATCGCACAATACTGCGTCTATTTAAAAATGTCGAGAACCCCGGATCCCGTATCGTTCGGAGATTTTTTTGCAGGCTTTACGCACTGGCTCCGTGCGATCGGAGCTGCTCTGTGGAGACGGCTTTGGACGTATTTATGGACGCTCGTCTTTATTATCCCCGGTATTGTCAAAGCCATAGCCTACTCGCAGACGGATTATATCGTCGCCGAATTTCCTCACGTGCCGGTAACACAAGCGCTCGATATCAGCAAAAAAATTACGCAGGGATACAAAGCGGATTTATTTGTCCTGCATTTGAGTTTTGTGGGTTGGAATCTGCTGTGCATTTTTACTTTCGGCATCGCATCACTGTGGATTGTGCCGTATCAAACGATGACATACATAAACGCATACCACGGGCTCATGAAACGCGCGCTCGAAACGGGCGTCGTTACGCTCGAAGATATCGGAGATTTTGACGGAGAACGCTATGGCAAACAATAAAAAACGCGGCGGCATCGCCGTATTCGTCGTCATTTTACTCATCGCGGCGGGAATCGGCGCCTACACGATCGCGACGGACAGTTCTCGCTACGACGGCAGCACGGGATTTTTTAACAATTTCATCGTTCGGAAAAATTACATCGCGTCGCTGTACATCGAAGGTGTCATCGAACCGGAAAACAAAACATACAATCACGAGTGGCTTATCGACACAATTCATTCGCTTAAAGACGACGAAAAAAACAAAGCGATTTTGCTGACCGTCGATTCTCCCGGAGGCGGCGTCTACGAATCGGACGAAGTGTATCTTGCACTGTGCGATTATACGGAGCACACCGGCCGCCCCGTCTATGCGTATATGACGACGCTCGCAGCTTCCGGCGGTTATTATATTTCGTGCGCAGCGGAAACGATATACGCAAACCGCAATACGCTCACCGGCTCAATCGGCGTTATCGCAAGTCAATCGGTCGATATGACCGAACTGCTTAAAAAACTCGGCGTCAAAGTGGAAACGATCACTGCGGGAAAAAACAAAAACATGCTCAACATCAACTCGCCGCTCACCGACGAACAGAGGGCTATCATGCAGTCGATCGCGGACGAAGCGTACGAACAGTTTACCGCCATCGTCGCAAAAAGCCGCGGCATGAAAATCGGAGAAGTGAAAAAACTTGCCGACGGCCGCATCTATACCGCTTCTCAAGCGAAAAAAAACGGACTCATCGATGAAATCGGAACGTGGGAAGATGCGCTCTCGTCTCTTCGAAAAGAACTCGATGACGATGAAAGCGTCGTAACGACGTACCGCTACGAAAAAAAAGAATCGCTTTTGGAAAGGCTTTCGGAAGCGGTGAGCAAAGCGGGAAAAACCGACGCGCTCATCCCCGATGCCATCCGAAGCGAACTCATGCTCGGCATTTCATATCCGGCGTATATTTATCGAAAGTAAATGCGGCAAGGATTGGAGGGGCGAAAGTTCCGAAGCGAGCATAAAGCGAGCGCAGGAATGAAGCCGAAAGGCGGAACCCCGAAAAGCCTGTTTTTTGCGATGTAATCGCAAAAAGCCGCCCTTATAAAGCCTTGTATCAATCTTTGAATACGCGGTCGACCGCGTCGGCGAGCAATTCGAGTTTCAGCGGTTTGCGGAAAAACTTTTCGATGCCGAGATCGACGATGCGGTTTTCATCTTCTTTGCTTTCCAGCGCGGTTACGACGATGACGGCGGGTTTTCCGTATGAATTGTCGGCGTTGATTTTGCGGCAAAGCTCGAACCCGTCGACACCGGGAAGATTGAGATCCAAAACGATACATCGGGGTTTTTTCGAAAAAAGCTGCACGCCCGCATCGAAGCCGTCAAAGGCTTGAATTATCTCAAGCTCCGGAAAACGGTCGCGAAGAAATTCAGCGACGAGCGTATTAAACGTTTTGTCGTCGTCGATGACGAGCAGCGTCGAAGAATTGTATGCCGCGCGATTCGTACACGCGCTGAGCAGTCTCATCGGGATGTGCATATTGCGCTCGCTCATAAAATCCGCAAGATCGTCGGGGTACACGCGGTACTGACCGCCGGGCGTTTTGAACGCTTTGAGATAGCCGCTGTTTATCCAGTTGATCGCCGTTTGATTTACAACGCCGCAGATATTCGCAACTTCAAGGGCGGAATATATCACCGGCTTTTCGATTTTTTTCGCCATAGACTCATATCCGTGTTTTCAATAATAGATTTAATAATGGATTTATAGTATAGCGGATCGCGTCGGAAAGAGCAATTACCGTACAACGCACTGTCGACAGGCGTTATCACGGGTGTAAAAAAAGGCGATATGCGCTATAATGACGGTATGACACAGCATTCAGTTCCGCTTCGAAAAGACGTTCCCTCTTCGGACAAATGGGATTTATCGTCGCTGTTCGCATCGGACGGCGATTGGGAAAAAGCGCTCTCGGAAATCGAAACGCTCACCGAAAAAGCCGCCGCGTACAAAGGCAGGCTTTCCGAATCCGATAAAACGCTGCTTTCGGCGCTCAAAGCGTACGAAGCTGCCGACAAAAAACTCGAAGCCGTTTTCAATTACGCGAGCCTGCAGCTGACCGCAGATGAAACCGACTCCGCCGCTCAAAACAAAGAAGGGCGCGCTCGTATGGCGTACACGAAATACCTCGCGGCAACGAGTTTTTTCAATCCCGAAGTCCAATCGATCCCCGATGAAAAGATACGGGCTTGGATGGAAGAGGACGCTTTCCGCGATTACCGCGTCTTTTTGTCGAAACTGCTCCGTATGAAGCGTTATATTTTAAGCGAAAAAGAAGAGCGCATCATGTCGCTGCAAAGCGAAAGCGCATCCGCCGCACACAAAGCTTTTACCGTGTTTACCGACGCGGATCTGCGCTTCGGCACGGTGACGGTCGGCGGCGAAGAGAAGCCTTTGACGCAGTCGACGTGGAGCGTGTTTATGGACAATCCCGATCGGAGCGTCCGCGAAAACGCATATAAAAAATTCTACGGCACTTTCGAAGCTTACGAGCACACGCTCGCATCCCTCTATTCGGGGAGCGTCAATCAGGACGTGTTTTCGATGCGTGCGCGAGGCTATGCGTCCTGCCTCGAAAAAGCGCTCTATCCCGACAATGTGCCCGTAAGCGTCTACCGCAATCTCATCGACACCGTGCATAAAAATCTTCCCGCGCTTCACGAGTATTACGCGCTCAGAAAAAAAGCGCTTCATCTTTCCGAACTGCGCCACTGGGACGTATACGTGCCGCTCGTCAAAAACGTGCGCACGAACACGAGTTACGAAAAAGCGGTCGAAATATGCCGCGAAGCGCTTTCTCCTCTCGGAAGCGAATACACCGACCGGCTCTGCAGCGGACTTCTCGGCGGCTGGGTCGACCGCTATGAAAACAAAGGAAAGAGAAGCGGCGCGTTTTCAAGCGGCGTATACACGGGAAATCCGTTTATCCTGCTCAACTACAAAGACGACGTCATCCGCGACGTGTTTACGATGGCGCATGAAGGCGGACATTCGATGCACACGTGGTATTCGGTACACGCGAATCCCTATATGCAGTACAACTACACGATTTTCGAAGCCGAAGTCGCATCGACATTCAACGAAGAACTCGTGTTCCGCTATCTTTTAAAACGAGCCGAAACCGACGATATGAAAGCCTATCTCCTCGCAACTCATGCGGGCGACATACTCGCGACGCTGTACCGCCAGACGATGTTTGCCGAATACGAACTGAAAGCGCACGAATTCGTCGAGGCGGGAGAGCCGCTTTCGGCGGAACTGCTTCGTAAAACCTATCGATCGCTTCTCGAAGAGTATTTCGGAAGCGAAATGCGGTTTGAAACAAACAGCGATATGGAAGGTTTGCGTATCCCGCATTTTTACAGCGCATTTTACGTATACAAATACGCAACGGGGATTTCGGCATCGCTTGCGCTTGCCGAGCGCGTATTGAACGGAGGCAAAACCGAGCGCGACGATTATTTCAGCTTTTTGAAATCGGGAGGCTCCCACTACCCGATCGAATCGCTCAAAATCGCAGGCGTCGACATGAGCGAAAGCAAGCCGATCGAAGACGCGTGCGCCGTATTCGCACGTATCGTAAAAGAGCTTTCGGCCCTGCTTAAGATTTAGCGAAAATGTGCCGATATATATAAAGTCGGATTTTTTGCGGAAAATCTTACGGAGATTATAATTGAAAGAAACCGAGTTTTACTCTTTTTTGGCAAAGATACCGAAAGCGGAAATACACATCCACATCGAAGCCGTCATGTCGTTTCGTACGATCGAAAAATTGTACGAGCGGCGCTTCGGAAAAAAGATGAGCTCTGCGGACGAAGCCGAACTCTTTTCATACGATAATCTCAACGGCTTTATCAAAGCCTTTCTCGCCGTACAGGATCTTTTTCAATCGGTTTCCGATTTCAAATACGTTTTCGACGACTTCGGAAAATACCTTGCCAAAAACAATATCGTTTACTGCGAAGCCTTTTTCGCGCCTTCCGCGTTTTTAAAAAAAGGATTCGACTACGGCGAAATGATTTCGCTCTTTTCCGAAAAAATCGCGGAGATCAAAGAAAAGCACAACATCGTCATAAAACTCCTGCTCGACGTATCGCGGACATTCGGCTGCGACAACGCGATGAAAAATTACGAACTGCTCAAGCAATACCCGTGTAAAGACATCATCGGCATCGGACTCGGAGGAGCCGAACAAAAGGGCCCTGCAAAAAATTTCGAACCCGTATTTTCGCGTGCGCACGCGGACGGCTTTCATGCAGTCGCACACGCGGGCGAAGACGTCGGACCGGAATCCGTGTGGGACACGATCAAATTTCTCCGCGCCGAACGCATCGGACACGGCATCACATCGGTGCAGGATCCCAAACTCATGGACTACCTTGCCGAAACGCAGCTGCCGCTCGAAGTGTGCATCACGAGCAATGTATTTACGAAGCGCTTTATCGATACCGTCGAAAACCATCCGATCCGCCGTATGTACGACGAAAACATCTTCGTCACCGTAAATACCGACGATCCGCTCTTTTTCAAAACGAATCTCATCGAAGAATATTGGAAGTGCTATAAGAAGCTGCACTTTACGCTTCCTGAAATCAAGCGCCTCATCTGCAACGGCTTCAACGCGTCTTTCCTCTCCGATACCGCGAAAAAGTCCTACATTCGCGAAGTAAACGCCGCGTGGAAAGCTTTCGCGCCTGCAGAGTAAAATACGATTAATAATTATTAAGTTGAACGTCGGTGAACGAAGCTAGAGCGGCAATCTGTGTATCAAAAGGTCCGATCGGAATACCTTTGTTTTGTCGTTAAATTTATTTTTTTGAAAGATTACTTTAAGTATTAATTTAATTTTTCTCTTCTTAAAACTTCATAGTATTCTTTTACTATATTCGAAGATCAAACGGTAATCCTCCCACAGCAATACTTTTCTTGAAAAAAATCCTGATAGCTGTCGGTAAATCCAGTCCGTAATGATTATAGATATCAGTAACTTCATCTTTTAGAGCTTCATCAACTCTGACTTGAACAAGTGCCGTATTTATCGTACGTCCTTTTTAAGTTTTCATTCTTTTACCCAATCTTCAATAACCCGTATGCGGGCAGTAGAGCAAATTGTATCCGTAAGACCAATTTTCACCGCCGGCCGGTTACCGCGCGGCTTCGCCCTTCCGCAGAATGCGGAAGGGTGAAAAAGTCGTTCATGGCCAGTTTTTCGAGTTGCCTTAATAATTTCCTTGCAGAACCGGCCGACGCTAGTCGGCGTTGCGAACCAGGCGGAACCCACAGTAGATGTAGTAGCGGTTGTCCGGGTAGCTGTAGTACCGGTCAGCAACCTGCGCGTAGCTGGCGCTGTCATTCCAAGAACCGCCACGTCGACAGCGGCCAGAACCCCACGCCGAGCCCGCGGCGGGCGTAGAACTTGTTATGCTTCCGTACCGGTCCCAGCACCATTCACTCACGTTCCCGCTCATGTCGTACAGTCCGTAGCCGTTCTTTTTCTTTGTCTTCACGTCCCTGGTTCCGTTCGTGTTCGAGTCATACCATGCCACTTCATCTATATTGTCGCTTCCGGCGTAAGTGTAGTTCTCTCCGCTGCGGGCAGCCCACTCCCATTCCGCTTCCGTCGGAAGCCGGTATCCGTCCGCATCGAAGTCGCATGTAGCGGCGTTCCATGTAGAGTCGTCTGAACTCGGAACTGTACCCCAGTCGTTAGGATTCGTCGAACCGTCGATTTTATAGCAGGGGGTAAGGTTTTCATTGATGGAAAGCCTGTTGCAGTATACGATCGCGTCATACCAAGAGACCTTGTTTACAGGATTCTTGCCGGCTGCGTCTCCCGTAAGTTTGTTGCCGTCCTTATCGTAAGCGTCATCCGTGCTCGGGTCGCTCTCTATGCGCGCCTTGTACTCCGCCCTCGTAACCTCGTGGTCGCTCATGTAAAAGGATTTTATCTCAAAAGATCGTCCGTTCACAAATACTTCTGAACTAGGTGTCCAGCTTTCCATTCCTGTAATTAAAGTGTCGGGAACTTTCACGAAGCCTTCGGGGATGTTGTTGACTGAGGTATTTACGCCTACCTTATGCTTAACTTCCGCGCTCTTGTTTCCGAGTTTGTCAGCGCTCGCTATGTAGTAGGTGTAGTATGCCTTTGTTCCGTCGATTCCTGTGAATGTCTTGGTTGCGCCTTTTACGCTTTCCGCTTGCGACCTTGCGGAGTCTGTCGTTCCGTCGTTCATCGTATACGAGATTTCCACATGATCAAAGTCGCTTTCGCTAGGGTTTGTCCAGTTCAGGATTATCTCATTGTGCGTGTTTGAATATACTGCCAAAACATTTTTTACTTTGGAAGGCGGCGTAAAGTCAAATTTACCTATGGTAATCTGCTCCGTCTCCTCTCGTCCCGATTCGTCAAGAACCGCAACCGTGTACGTTCCGTTTCCTTCGGCTTCGCTTGCCGCCGTGACGGTGAACTTGCCGTTTGATTTGACGCTTCCCGTAACGTCCTCTGCACCTGTGTCTGAAAGGAGCGTTTTCGCGTTCACGCTTCCGTTCTTTTTGTACACGACCTTCTTCAGTTCGGCGGCTGTCGTTACCTCTACCTTTACATCAAGGCTTGTGTTCGTGGCGGCATCCGGGACGCTCAAAGCGATCGTCATCGGTGAATTCGCGCTGACGGCGACCGGCGTTGCCTTTACCGTTACGCCCCCGCTCTTGTTTCCGCTTGTGTCCATTGTCCTTACGGTGAACGTGTACTCCGTGCCGTTCGTAAGACCCGAGACATAGCAGCCGCCGGCACCTTGAGCTGCCATCATGCTTTTAACGTTCAGCGCGGGAAGTGCAGCCCGGTTTATCGGGGCGCTTCCGCTGTAGCTTACTTCGTAGCCGTAGATGTCACTGTCAGAAGCGTCCGTCCAGGTAAGAAGCACTCGGCTGTCTTTTGCCGTCGCCGTAAGGTTTGTAACGGCGGCAGGCGCAGTCTCGTCTACTTCCACGGTCTTTGTCTTTATGGAAACTTTTCCCACGGAAACAGGACTGTTTTCAATACCGTCCTTTACGGCGATCGCCTTTATTTCCACGTCTTTGTCAAATGTCAACGGTGCGCTGTATTTTACGCTTTTTGCGTTCGGCTCCTTGCCATCCGTCGTATAGAAAATCGACGCCCCTTCCGTTGCGGTTGCCATTGTGATTTTTACACCGGCTTTCCCGGCATCTTCTGCCTTGAAGGTTACGGCTGACGCATAAGACTTCTCTTTTTCTACCTCTACGGTGTTTTTGCATCCCGCAATCCAGATTACGGCAATCGCCGCCACTATTCCGATTTTTCTTAAACAGGTTCTCATAGTTCCTCCTCGGTAAGTTTATTTGACTTAGTTTTTTATCGCTTTTGCAAAATTGCGAATCGGCGTGATCATATCCTTTATTGGAAGAATTTTATCTGCAAGTGACACTGCCAATTTTTCAAACGCATCCTTTGCTTCTTCGGTTTTTACGCTATCTCCGAGTTCTTTTCTGAACTCTTTAAGAAAACTGTGTAAAACATCTTTATTCATCTCAACTCTTTCCGGATTAAAACTGTAGTTCAGCGTATTTCCTGACTTTTTCAACACATTTTCTATGCACATGCGTGTATATTTATTGTCTAAGACAAATATATAGGCGTCTCCACTGTGATTGAGCCTAAAATTGTCTGCGTTAAGATTTGCGAGGAATTTTTTTATTTCCGTCAGGTAATCGTTTCCTTCCCTGAATTTTAAATCGATGTTCAATTTGGAATTTTTAAGTTTGGCTTCTGAAACCTTAAACATTTTCGCATTATCAAAATTTGAAAATTTTTCCAAAAAGTGCTCTTCACTGTATTTATCAAGAAGAAACAATAAATAATCATTGAGATCATTTTTTTGCATCGTATACAATCCCATTTCTGAAATTTTTCCGATGAGTTCTTCAACCAACTTTTTAGCATTTCCTTCAGAAACATTAATTTTTATCATACGACCTCCTATCGACAGCTTTAACCTGAAATATCTTTCAAACAAAAAAACCTGCGACAATTTTATTGTTTACATTGATTTTACACTTGCTTTTACTTACATAATAGGGAGTTTACTCCCGAAAAAGTCGGGACAAATGGAAATGTCAAGATTTCGGGATATATGACTGAATTAGATTGAACGGCGCCATTTCAGACGTTCAATTTAAACCTTCATGAGCCGCAATTACGTACCGGAATCTCAAGCCTCACTTCCGTTCCGGCTTCCGCAGTGCTTTGCACAACGAGAGAACCGCCCAAAAGTTTTGCACGCATTTCCATTCCGCTCATGCCGAAGTGGTTTTGCGAATATCGTCCGCTTTCAATTTGCGCGGCACCGGCAAAGCCCTGCCCGTCGTCAAAAATCATTATGCAAATAAAATCTTCGCCGGCCTGCAACTGTTTTTCCGAAACCGGCTCGGAACGGCGGTTTTCACTGCGGCCTTTTCTTATGACAATACTTGTCTCGCTTGCTTTTGCGTGCGTTTGTGCATTGTTCAAGGCTTCCTGAATTATCCGCAAAATGTGATGTTTTTGCTCTTTTGAAAAATCGTCAAGCCCAACGTCGGGAGAAACAAAAAACGAGCAGTCTATGCCGCTTTGCTCTTTGAACTGCTCGCACAAATCGTTTATGACGGTTTTAAAAGGAATGTTGCCGACAGCCGGAACTGCAAGGTTTCGAATGATCGTTCTGAGCTGCTTTTGATTTTGTTTTTCAAGACTGATGATTTTTTCGATTTTGAATTGTATCTCATCGCCTTTGGAATCGGAATCGCTTAAAACCGCCGAAAGTTCTTTTTCTTTCAGAAGAAGGGTTTTTATGTTTTGGCTTACCGTATCGTGAAGTTCCCGGCTTATACGGTTTCGCTCCGCTTCCTGCGTCTGAATTATTTCCGAAATAAATTCCCGGTTTTTTTGTAATTTTTTGCGGTTCTTAATATTGCGGATCAAAATAAAAAGAACTGCGACAAAAGAGGTAAAACAGAGTACGATCAAAAGGAAAAAAAACGATGTGTAGAGGTTTAAGGTAGAAAGTAAATCCTGTAATTGCTGTTCGTTCATAGTTCAATTACTCTATATATTCCGTAGCCTAAAAAAGTGGAAATCAGCCTGTCCAGCACGATGATCGGAATACGCGGCAAAAGATATGAAAGGAATATTCCGAATTTTAAATTTTGGAATGCGATGTAAAAATCGTCGATTGCGGAAAACCGCGACAAGTTTCCGAAAAGCGGACGAATAAACGTGTTCAGCGCGCTTGCGGAAAAACTGGTTAAAAAAGCGGAAACGAACGCGATAATCAAAAGGTATAAAACCGTAACGGTATGACTGAAAAAGAATTCTTTTTTGTTTCGGCTGAAAATCCAAGTCGAAATGACTATCAGGATTCCGCAGATTGCATACAAAAAATCAAAATAAAAAATTTCCGTTCCATAGATCACACACAGTAAAATCGTCATAATCGGATTATAGAGAGCTGCGACGATCAGAGCCGGCACAAGCCCCGCATAAAAAACGAGAGCGACCGTAAAAATCGTGTCCATAAAAACGGGAAGCCGCAAATAAGTGACGAGTAAGAAAGCTGCAATGTTCAAAGCAAGTGCCGCCGAGCAAAGAAATGCCGTTTTATAAAATGTTTTCACTCGGACGTTCAATTTAACCGTCCCATTTTTTCCAAGAATTCAAGTTTGTTTTTTACCCCCGCTTTGTCATACAAAATTGTAAGATAATTTACAACGGTCTTTTCCGTGATGCCGAGCGCGGCGGCAACTTCGGCGTTTGTGTTATGGATCGTCAGAGCATCCGAAAGGAGTTTTTCTTTTTTGGTAAACGTCCGACTTATGCAGTTTACTTCCAAAAGGCCTGTTACAAGTTCCGCCTGAATGTATGTTTTTCCGTCGGACACCGCACGAATCGCTGCAAGCAAAATTTCTTCATCCGCATTTTTTGAAACAAAGCCTTTTGCCCCGACGGCAGAACTTACGGCGTGTTCTACGAATCCTCCCGAATCATGACTTGAATACGCGATGCATGGAACGCCGAGTGCGGTAAAACGGCGGATTATTTCAAAACCGCAATTTTCTTCGTGGGCTGCCGGCGAATATTCGGCTTTGAACGAAATATCTACGACGGCGATATGGTTGTTCGGAGAGCCGGACGAGCGAAACGCTTCGATGATTTTTTCGCATTCCGCCCAAGTTCCCGCTTCATGCGTAACTTTGTATTGTGAATGAGTTTCTATCCAGCTTTTTATTCCGTTTCTCAACAGAGCATGGTCATGGCAAAGAATTATATTCGGAATCATGATTGTATTTTATATGAAAAAAACGGCGGTTTACAGGGGGGGGGGCTGCAACAATCGATTTGCCGCTGCCTTTGTTCTTTTTCATATAATCCGGTCGCTGCATGATTCTCCATCCTCAAGTATCTTTGCATCGTCGAATTCCCAACACCGACTGAACGTACGCCGTTAGGACATCACGCGGTAACTGAACGGCGAGCTTCAACCTATCAACTACTTTACGTACACCATGAGGAGCATAACGTCGCTCACTCGGATGCCGGAAATGCGTCCCGCCTGCCCCAGCGTGCGAGGGCGGATCTTTTCGAGCTTTGCACGCGATTCGGCGGAAAGCGATACGACGGATGCGTAGTCGAAATCGTCGGGGATGCGCGCGCTTTCCATACGGTGCATTTTTTCGACACGCCTGTCCTGCTTTTCGATATAGTAGCGGTATTTGAAATCGATTTTCGCTTCTTCCCATTCGCTTTCGCCGTAGCCCGGGTTTTCAAGTTCGGGGTCTTTTAATAATTTTTCGAATATCTCTTCGCGCACGGCATACTTTCGGTTTACGGCGTCGAACTGCGCTTTCGTCTTTAAGCCCGCGGCAAAACCGTAGGAAGCAAGGCGGCGGTCTGCCGTATCGCTTCGGAGTTTTAAGCGATATTCGGCTCTCGCGGTAAACATGCGGTAAGGCTCCTTTGTGCCGAGCGTCACCAAATCGTCGATCAATACGCCGATATACGCTTCGTCGCGGCGGAGTACGAGCGGCTGCCATTCGGGTATCGTTCGAAAATTGTTAAAGCCCGCATCCCTTTGCGTTTTTTCGAGAGCGTCGTTCAAGCGTTCGGGAGACGAGCGCATATCGTCGGAAGAAGCGCACAAGGGGCCGCAGATTTTTCGATGCGCTTTCGCGTAATAGCCCGCGTTGATGCCCGCGACGATGCCCTGCCCCGCAGCTTCTTCGTAACCCGACGTTCCGTTGATTTGCCCTGCGTTGAAAAGCCCCGCGACGCGCTTCGTTTCAAGCGACGAAAAAAGCTGCGTCGGTTCGACGTAATCGTATTCGACCGCATAGCCCGGTCTCGACGGCACGGCGTTTTCAAAGCCCGGCAACGTACGCAAAAACGCGTCCTGTACGCTTTCGGGAAGCGAAGAGGAAAATCCGTTCAAATAGATTTCATCGGTTTCAAGGCTTTCCGGTTCTACGAAAATCTGGTGCCGCTCGCGGTCGGCAAAGCGCACCACTTTGTCTTCGATGGAAGGACAGTAGCGCGGCCCGATCCCCAAAATCTTTCCGCTGAAAAGCGGCGAGCGGTGAACGTTGTCGCGGATTATCCGGTGCGTTTCGCCATTCGTGTATACGATGTGGCAGGGTACAAGCGGGCGATCGACGGAAATATTGTCGTATGAAAAGGGGATAACGTCGGCATCTCCTTCCTGCACGTCGAGCTTCGAAAAATCGACAGTCTTTTTAAGCACGCGGGGCGGAGTGCCGGTTTTCAGTCTCCCCGTCGTAAAGCCGAGTTTCCGAAGCGACTCCGTCAAACCCTGTGCGGCGGCCTCTCCGAGCCTTCCGCACGGAGCGTCGTATTCGCCGATAAATATGCGTCCGCCCAAAAAGGTTCCCGTCGTAAGCACGACGGCGCGCACGGGAACGACGCGGCCCCGCTCGGTTACGATGCCGGTGATTTTCAAGCGCATAGCCGCGCCGAGCGTTTCGCCCCTTTTTTCGCCCTGTATCGTTCCTTCTTCCGCGCTCCCCTCCGAATGCGGCGGAAGCGGCGTCGAACTTTCCGCCGTCACGATATCGGTAACGGTGTCCATGAGCGTCGAAAGATTGGGTTCCGCTTCGAGCGCTTTCCGTGCAAGCCCGGAATAGACGATTTTGTCCGCTTGAGCGCGCGGAGCGCGTACGGCAGGTCCCTTGCTTTTGTTGAGGAGGCGAAATTGAATGAGGGAAGCGTCCGTGAGCTTTGCCATCTCTCCGCCGAGTGCGTCGATTTCGCGGACGATATTGCCCTTTGCGATGCCGCCGATCGAAGGATTGCACGACAGGCGTCCGATCGATTCGATCGTCTGCGTTACGACGAGCGTCTTCAATCCCATGCGCGCGCACGCGAGGGCAGCTTCGATTCCGGCGTGTCCCGCACCGACGACTGCGACGTCATAAAAATCGTAAAAACCGGACATGTCAACCTTGTCGTCTTTTTCTCAAAATGCGGACGATGAACATAATGACCGTCATGCCGGCGACGGGCGTCATAACGGAAATGAGGAATCCCGAAAAAAGGAAAAAGGGCTTCACATAGCCTAAAACGATGCCGAGCGCTGTGAACGCAAACCACGCGATCACTTCCCATGCGGGCGTGTATTCGTTTCCCGCGTCGTCGCCCGACCAAATAAAATCGGAGATGAGATAGCCTGCAGCGCCGCCTATCCACAAAAAAATCACATAGACCGCACCGAGCTTTTCACCGGAAAAGGACGAACAGCCGGTAAACACGAGCGGAAGAGAGAAGAGCAGCACGGATACGAAAGGTTTGGATTTCATACGCAGTGCAACACTATCACATCGCCGTTTTTTCTGCAATATTTTTTCTTACAATATTTTTCTTTTTATACGTTTTATGCTATAATACGCCCTGCAAACCGTTTATCATAGGTTCAATCTCATACCTTCGGAGGCTGCACATGCAGACAGAATTGCTTTCGCCCGACATCGAAACCCTCGTCAAAGAAGAACGGTATGCCGATGTCGCACGCTTTTTGAGTACCCGTCACCCGACGGAAGATGCCGAACTCATCGAAGGTTTGGAGCCTGAAGAGATATATCACCTGTTCAAAAAGCTCGATCCGCGTACGGCGATCGACATTTTCCGCGAACTTCCCGATACGCTCCAATCCGAAACCGCCGAACTTTTGAGCGACGGAGAACTCACACGGCTGCTCAAAATACTGCCGCCGGATGAACGCGCAGACCTCGCAAAATCAATTTCGGAAGACCGGCTCGACGAAGTGCTCCCGCTCCTCGCGCAAAAAGAGCGCGACGAAATCAAACAGCTTTCGTCTTACCCCGAAGGAACGGCAGGATCGGTTATGACGACCGATTACGTCGCGTTCCCCGAATCGTTTACGGTACAGGAAGCGATCAACCGCATACGGCTTGAAGGCGCGCAAAGGGAAGCGGTATCGGTCATATTCGTGCTCACCGAAGAAAGAAAACTGTGCGGCTACGTAACGCTCACTGACTTGATTCTCGCAAAACCTACAGCGACCCTCGCTTCCATAAAAAAAGAGCCGGCAGGAGAAATCACTGCGGACGCCGATCAGGAAGAAGCGTCGTTTACGATAACGAAATACGGCCTTCTCGTTCTCCCCGTCGTCGACAGCTCAGGGCTCCTCATCGGCATCATCACGCACGACGACGCGATGGATGTCGTCGAAGAAGAACGCACGGAAGATATGGAACGCTTTATGGCGATCACCGGAAAACATCAGGAAACGTCGTACTTGAACACGTCCGCGTGGGCGCATTTTTCACGGCGCGTCATCTGGCTGGTCATACTTGCAATATTCGATTTTTTTTCGGGCGCAGTACTGCAGACATACGAAAACACGATCGCACACCTTATGCTCCTCACGTTTTACATTCCCATGCTCACCGATATGGGAGGCAATACCGGAAGCCAAGCCGCGACGGTTATCGTCCGGGCGCTCGCGCTCAAAGAAATCGACAAGAGCGATATACTGCGCGTCGTATGGAAAGAGCTCCGTATTTCGCTTATGCTCGGCCTCGTACTCGGAGCGATCGCGTTTTTGCGTGTCAATCTTATGAGCGGCGGTACGACGATCCCCGCCTCTCTCACCCTCGTACAGATAGGAGTTGCTATTGCGTTCGCGCTCGCCGTACAGGTTATCTCCGCAACGATCATCGGTGCAGCGCTTCCGCTTATTTCCGCCGCGTTCAAAGTCGACCCCGCACTCGTTGCAAGTCCCGCGCTCACGACGATCGTCGATATCACGGGGCTTTTGATTTACTTCGGCATTACCAAAACGATGCTCGGCTTATAACGGGAACACCTATGTTCCGATCACGTTCGCGCCCTGTACTCGATGCGTAGAGCATCGTTTTCGACCAATATCGCTTCATCGTTGGCGATCGCAAGCAAATTGAGCGAAGCCGAATATTCGTCGATTATTTTTTTCGCCGCTTTTTTAAATGGAAAATTCCGGACATGCGGTACCGTATAAAAATCCGTCAAACCCAGCGCATCGAAATTCGTCAATTCGGGCGCTTTTGCACTTGAGTCCATCGCTTTTATATATTCGATATTTTTTGATGCGACGATCGATCCTGCCGATTCTCCGATGTAAAGCTTTCCGTCTTTTACCGCTCGAACGATGACGGCATCGGCTCCCGTCCGTTTCAATTCCTGCAATAAAAAAAACGTATTGCCGCCGGAAACGTACATGCAATCGTTTGCAGCGATCCTGCGGCGGATTTCATCGGGACTTTCCGACGATATGTCCAAAACATCGACGATCATACCCAAGCTTTCAAGCGCTTCTTTTCCCGCTTGTACGTAAAACGTAACTTTTTCCACAGTACTCGCGGTCGGTATAAATGATACCGTTTTTCCCGTAAGTTCTTTTTCAAAGAGCGGCAACAGGCCTGCAACGTCGACAAAAGATGAAGATAAAAATAATTTTTTCATACGATGATCACACTCCTCTGTATTTTATCATACGATCGCAGTATACTGCAAAAAGGTGTCATATTACGACACCTTTAAAATCTTATTACAGGGAAGTGCATCGTGAACAAATCGGAACGCTTGCAGGATATGATGTTCTTTTTAAATGATAAAAATTCGTTTAAACTCGCCGACATAATGTGTCACTACGACATATCGAAAAGTACGGCGCTCCGCGACATAGCCTCTCTCGAACACATCGGCATGCCGATATATGCCGAACACGGCAGAAACGGTGCTTACCGCATACTGCAAAACAAGCTCTTGTCTCCGATTCTTTTTACGCTCGATGAAGTGCTCGCCCTCTATTTTTCCATGTGCACGCTTCGAGCATACGAAACGACGCCCTTTCATCTGAGCGTCGATAAGCTGAAAGAAAAATTCGAAAGATGTCTTGCGCCCGAGAAGATACGGATGCTGCGCCGCATGGAAAAAGTTTTTACATTCGACGCCGTGCGTCACAATCATCGCTGCCGTTTTTTGCGCGATGTTTTACGATCCGCCGTCGAAGAGCGGGTGTGTTCCGTCAGCTACACGAAAAACGGCATAAAAACCGCATATGTCGTTCAATTTTTCGACATATCGGCTTCGTACGGTCAGTGGTATGCGACCGGTTACGATTTCGAAACGAAAAGACCTCGAGTGTTTCGCTGCGATAAAATTATGTCGCTCACACCGAACGATCGCCGAAAAGCGAAGCCTCTTCCACAATTTATAAAAAACGCCGATGCGCTGTACAAAACTCAAGGTGCCGTCGAATTCGAAGCCGTCGTCTCGGAAAAGGGAGCCGATCTCTTTTACAAAGAACACTATCCGTCGATGAAGCTGTATGCGGAACTCGGCGGCTATATTGTCAAAGGCTTTTATAACAAGGGCGAAGAAGCGTTTATCGCGCAGTATTTTATCGGTTACGGAGAAAACGTTTTGTCGGTAAAACCGGCGGCATTGAAAAAACTCATTGCCGCGCGGCTGAAAAAACTATCACGCCGGTATACAGCGGGAAAGAAAGCGCCGACACACGTATCAGCGGCGCTGTGAAGCGAGCCACGCGAACAGCTTTATGCCCCCATCTTCGACATCGTCGTTCAAAACGTATATCCACGACGCATGTCCGTCAAAGCGATACGGATTGCCTTTTTTGTCTTTATAGACACCGCTTAGATCAAGGACGTTGTCGTAAACGACGTAATGCAAATCTTCGGGATGCAATTCTCGCAGACGCGATACGGTCGCGCCGTCGTACTTTTCCATCTTAATTGTGTCGTCGTCTTTTGCCCGCGTAAACCACAGCGGAACTTTCGCAAGTTCGCCGAGCTGGCTGTCCGTAATTTTTTTATCGGGATACGCTTCGCACACGGGAAAAGCCGCCGCAAAAAAATCGGGATATTGCAAAAGCATATTGAGCGTCATATAACCGCCGGCCGAACAGCCGCCGACATATATGCGATCCGGGTCGATGTACGGATGCTCTGCAATACATTCGTCGATCAATCCTTTTACCGCCTCGCTGTAATATGAAACGCTTGCCACGGGATTTTTTTTATCGGATTTAATTTTCAAATCGGTTTTAAAAATAGCATTGGCTGTTTTGAGAAACGGATTCAGTATGTTTTTTGCCGTTCCTTCAATATCGACGGGAACCCAAAGCCGCTTTCCCCCAACACCCTTGCTTGTCGATTCGAGCCACGCCGTCGGAGCTTGCGGAACGAGGACTGCCGCACCGTTTTCGAAATACGACTGAATTTTTTGCCCCGCGAGGTTCACCGCCTTCGTGCCCAAAATCGGCATATACGGATTATTGCCGCCTTCGGCTATACCGTGAAACCAAATGATCAACGGAATTTTTTTATCGCTTTGATCGGAATTTGCCGGCGTCCAAAACGCATACTGCATATCCGTATCGCCGGATGTAAAATCGAATATCGTAAAGCGCGCAGCCTCAGGACATACGGCGGCACTCCGTTTTTTTATCGTAAAGCCGAGTTTTTCGTTTTCAATTTTTAAACCGTAGAGCGTCCCTGTATAGAAGACGGCTTTTATAAAAGGATTTCCGGAAGATTCCTCCGGTTCAACGGAAAGTTTCAGCGTTATATGATTTCCTTCGCCCTCGATTTTATTGCCTCGCGAGTCGGAAAGATACGCGTCGACAACATCGCGCTCGCCTTTTGAAAAACCGGAACCGCGCCGCGCCTGCTCTTCCGGCGCAAAAATTTTCGTAACTTCAAAATCTTTCGCTCTGACGGCATCGGCCGAAAAAGTTTTGCCGGTATTCATTATCACCGTGTCGGCGACGGGCCCCCAATCGTAGGCGCCGACGACAAGTACATATCGATTTTTTGCAGGCTCCGCAGCTTCTGTCAAAACCGTAACCGTGTCCGCTTCTTCCGCAGCAAACGGCAAGAGACAAAAATGCAATAAACATATCGCAAAAAAAAATTTATCAGCTTTGCTCATAAAATTAAGTATATACTATTCTCATACGTACCGCTACAGCGAACGCCGCGACGGAGATGATGTATGTGAAAAACAACAAGGGGGCGAAAAATATTTTTCTTCAATAATTTTTTCGATATTTTTTCATTTCATGTTTTTTCGTTTCATTGCAAAAATCGTTCGGAAACTATACAATGAAACGCTATGGATTTACTGAAAAAACTCGAAGACTGCAAAAAACGCTTCGACGAATTAAGCGCGCGCGTTATGGATGGCGATCTTGTTAAAGACGTCGAAAAATACAAAGACATTATGCGCGAACACGGTCATCTCTCCGAGCTCATGGAATTATACGGCGAATACAAAAAAATGCTCGCCGGCATCGAAAGCGATACCGAACTGATCACGAACGAAGACGATCACGATCTGAAAGAGATGGCGAGGGAAGAGCTGAAATCGCTCGAAGAACAAAAGCCGCTGCTCGAAGAAAAAATAAAATTAAAACTCATTCCGCCGGATCCGCTCGACGAAAAAAACATCATCGTCGAAATACGAAACGGCGTCGGCGGAGACGAAGCGTCGCTGTTCGTCGCCGACCTCTACGAAATGTACGCGCGCTTTGCGGAGATGAAAGGCTGGAAATACGAAATTATGAATTCGACGCCGACGGAAGTGGGCGGCTATAAAGAGATTTCGTTTTCGCTTTCCGGAAAATTCGTATACGGCACGCTCAGATGGGAAGGCGGCGTACACCGCGTACAGCGCGTTCCCGCAACGGAAGCGCAGGGGAGAATCCACACGAGCACGGTAACGGTCGCAGTCCTCCCCGAAGCGAGCGAAACCGATATCGTCATCAAGCCGGAAGACGTGCGCATCGACGTGATGCGGGCGGGCGGGCCGGGCGGACAGTGCGTCAACACGACGGATTCCGCAGTACGCCTCACGCATATTCCGACGGGGCTCGTCGTCATTCAGCAGGACGAAAAAAGCCAAATCAAAAACAAAGCGAAAGCATTCCGCGTTTTGCGCGCGCGCTTGTTCGATTTGGAAGAGAGCAAAAAACGGGCGGAGCGGGACGCGGCGCGTAAATCGATGGTCGGGAGCGGTGACAGAAGCGAACGCATCCGCACGTACAATTTTCCGCAAAACAGAGTAACCGATCACCGCATCAATTTGACGCTGTACAAGCTCGACCAGTTTATGCTCGGCTATATGGACGAAATGCTCGACGCGCTCAACGTGTATGCAAAAGAAGAGCAGCTTAAAGCGGACGTAAGCGAACTCGAACACGACTAGCGGATAAAAGCGCACAGCGGCGGAACAAAAGCGTGACCATCAAAAACGCAAGAGACGAAGCGATAAAAAAATTAACAAATTCTCCGACGGCTCCGCTCGATGCGGACGTTCTTTTATCGCACACGATCAAGTGTTCGAAATCTTTTTTACTCGCACACCGAAATGACGATTTGACGGATGCGCAGTACGGCGCATTTATGTCCGCAATCGCGCTTCGCCAAACGGGACTCGCCCTCGCCTATATCACGGGACACAAAGAATTTTATAAACTCGATTTTATCGTCACACAAGACGTCCTCGTTCCGAAGCCGGACACCGAAACGCTCGTGGAAAAAGCGGTCGAAAGCATCAAAGAGCTTGTACGAAATAAAACGACGAGTACCGGCAAAGCGGTACGGACTGCCGAAGCGTCGAAAAAGAACGCCGAAACGACGAAACAAAACGAAGGGGGACAAACCGACGATACGCTCCGCATCGCCGATATATGCACGGGAAGCGGCTGCGTCGGCATCGCGGCAGCTCGTGAATTGAACGAGTGCGGAATCTTTTGCGAGCTTACGCTTGCCGACATTTCTTCCCGCGCTCTTGAAATCGCAAAGCAAAACGCATCTCGGCTTTTAACAAAAGCGCAGTTCGAACGCACGGCATTCGTCTCGGGCGATCTGCTCGCCGCGATTTCGCCCTGCACCCTCTTCGACGCAATACTCGCAAATCCGCCTTACGTGCCGTCCGATGAAGTGACGGAATTATTAAAAGACGGAAGAGGCGATCCGGCTCTCGCGCTCGACGGAGACGCAGACGGCGCGCTCGGCGTACGGCAAAGCTCGGACGGTCTTGCGATCACGAGGCGCCTCGTAGTGCAAGCGTATGAGCACCTCACGCAAGGCGGTGTGTTTTTTCTCGAAAGCGGCGAATACAATGCAAAAGAAGCCGCTCACCTGATGAAAAAAGCGGGTTTCGTCCGCGTCGAAACGCACTGCGATCTGTCGGGCAGGCCGCGCGTAACGACAGGCCGCCGAAGCGGCATCGTTTATTTTCCGCAGTGCAGCCATGTGAGTTCGTGCTTATTATAATTCAAATGTATGACACGGCTGTCGGGAATGGCTGCAAATTTTTCCACAAGAGGCCAATCGATATCGCCCTGCATTTTTATCGTACAGATCATATTCCGGCAAAGCCCGCTTGAAAGCCATGTGCCGATCCAATCGTAGAGCCTCGAAGGATAACATATCACATCGCTGAAAACCCAATCGCACGCTCCGACATCCTCGGGCTTGAGCGTAAAGGCATCGTGCTTTAAAAATTCGACGCGGGGATGTTTCATAAGACCCGGCGCCAACTCCGCGCGGTCTACCGAAAACACCGTACAGTCCGAACCGGCAAGCACCCATGTCCAACCGCCGGGGCTTGCACCCGCATCGAAACAGCGCTCTCCGGCACACGGCGCTTCACAGCCGAAAAAAATCCGCATAAACGTCAACGCTTCATAGAGTTTCAAATATGCGCGGCTCGGCGGATCTTTGTGATTTTCTGCAAACCGAATCGCACCGGCAGGCAAAAGACTCGTCGTCGCTTCCGATGCGAGCAACGCACGCTCTCCGATGAGCGTATACAACCCGATGGGAGACGCGGGTATGCGCGCGGGGAAGGTGCGCTCTTTGAAATTGACATACGGAAGTTTTTCCTGAATAAGCGAAGCGCGCCTAAAAAAACGATACTGATACGGAGCCCAAGAGCGCTGCATATCGGTAAGAGCGTGCGCCGCATCCCCTATCGAATCGAAACCGATCACAAGAGGCGAGAGCATCGCCGTGCGGCACCAATACGGCGTGCAAAGACTCGAAGCGCCGTTTTCCGAAAGCGTATTTCCGTTTTCTTTCGCATCACCTTTAAAATTATTAATTAATAAATTATCGATATGCGGAACATAGAGCAGATCTCCGTATCGCACGGAATCGCGTAAATCGCAAAAAAAACGTTCGCAAAGTTCGGAGACGAGTATATCGTACATGTCGGGAAACGATAAAAATGCGGCACCCGGTAATTTTTTTACACTACTTGGCATACGGAGCCGACGATTTGATTTTCGACCCTTTGTTCATCGGCAGCGTCGGAAAGGCCTGCGACATATTCGGAAAGGTATACGGAATCGGGAGAGCGGAGAATACTGAAGCCGATTTCCGTCGCGCCTCTGTCTTCTTTTACCCAGCGCGGATGACAGAGCAGCGTAAAAGCGGTTTTGTGCATTTCACCCGAAATGTGCGAGGGCATTACCCTTATCTCATAATCGCTGTCGAGGTCTATGACGACGGGAAAAGGATAATGCACTTTGCAGCCTTCCCTGCTTATATTGTCGAGCACGCCGGGCAGGGCGCAGATTTGCGGAGCGTCTATTCTGCCGATATCGTCGTATCGAATCGATTTTCGAGCGGCGGCACACATAAAGACAGTATGGCCGTTTTTATGCATATAGTCAACACGTACGATTTGACTTCGCATACGCTTCCCGCACGATCGATTTAACGGCGCGGTTCCGGCATTTCCCCTACTCCAAAATCGCGCTGCCCGTATACAGGCGATAATAGCGGCCGCCGGAAGCGATGAGTTCATCGTGCGTACCGCGCTCGATAATCGTACCCTGTTCCAGCACGACGATTTCATCCGCATTTCGGACGGTGCTGAGGCGGTGCGCGATGACGAACACCGTCCTGCCTTTCATAAGGCTGTCCATACCTTTTTGAATGAGCATTTCGGTTCTCGTGTCGATCGAACTCGTCGCTTCATCGAGGATGAGCACCGGCGGATCGGCGACGGCAGCGCGCGCGATCGCAATGAGCTGCCTCTGCCCTTGGCTCAAATTTCCGCCGTCGCCCGAAATGACGGTATCGTAACCCTTTTCAAGTCTGCGGATAAAAGCGTCCGCATTTGCAAGGCGGGCCGCAGCGATAATCTGCGCATCGCTTGCTTCCAAATTACCGTAAGCGATATTGTCGCGTATCGTTCCGGAAAAAAGATGCGTGTCCTGCAGTACGATGCCGAGCGAACGGCGCAGATCGTCCTTTTTAATTTTATTGATCGGAATGCCGTCGTACGTGATGCTGCCCGAATCTTCGGCGACGTCGTAAAAGCGTGTCAAAAGATTTATCACCGTCGTCTTTCCGCTGCCGGTTGAACCGACGAGCGCGATTTTCCGTCCGGGCAAGGCGCGCATACGGATGTCGTGCAAAACCGTTTTTCCTTCGTCATAGCCGAAATTCACGTGGTCGAAGGCGACGTCGCCTCGCAATTGTATCAATTTCGTGTCGGATGGATCTTTCCACGCCCATTCGCCGGTATATGCGAAAGACTGCACGAGTTTCGTTTTTCCGAATTTATCGCGCGCTTCGCACGCGTTGACGAGGCACAGTTTTCCTTCGTCCCTTTCGCCTTCTTCGTCGATAACCGCGAACACCCGCTCCGCACCGGCGAGCGCGTTCAATATTCCGTTGAACTGCTGACTCATCATCGTTATCGGCCGGCTGAAATTTCGCGTGTACTGCAAAAAGGCGGCTATGGAACCCAAATCGAGCTTGCCGCCGATGGCGAAAAGCGCACCTGCAACCGCGACGAGCGCGTACTGAACGGGAGAAAGATTTCCCATAAGCGGCATGAGCATACCCGCGTAAGCATTCGCGCGGGTCCCCGAAGCGCAAAGCTCGCCGTTGAGCGAAGCAAAAGAGGCGATCACTTCGCGTTCGTGATTGAACACTTTGACGACGCGCAGCCCTTCGATAAGCTCTTCGACATAGCCGTTTACCCGTCCGATATTTTTTTGCTGATCGCGGAATGCGCCCGCGCTCTTTTTTCCGACAAAAGCGGCGAGCAGCATGATGAACGCGATCGAAGCGACGGCGATAAGCGTGAGCGCGGGACTCAGTACGATCATCATTGCAAATATGCCTGAGACGGTAAGGGCGGACGAAAAAAGCTGCATCAAACTCTGACTGAATACATCGCGCAGCGTATCGATATCGTTCGTAAAACGCGACATGATTTCCCCGTGCGTCCGGGTATCGTAATATTTTATCGGGAGCGTTTCAAGTTTTTCGAACAGATCACTTCGGATGCGGAAAAGCACGTCCGACGAAATATGCAGCATGATACGAGAACTGCCCCATGAAGCGAAAGAGCCTGCGACGAAAATCGCAAAAACGAGGACAAGCATTTTAACAAATTTCGTTAAATCGGGATCCTGTTTTCCGATGAGCGGAATGATATAGTCGTTGAGAGCGGGTTTTATCGCATACGAACTTACGACGCTCGATCCCGCGTTTACGGCGATAAGGATGAAAACCGCGATCCACAGCGCTTTGTATTGCGCCATATAAGACGCGAGCCGCTTTATCGTCGAGCGCACGTGTTGCGGCTTCGCATAGCCTTTTTTTTCGAATCGTCTTGCTTCCGGCATACCCTACTCTCCGACCGTGCGCTGCGACTCGTACACTTCTCTGTAAATCGCATTCGACTTTAACAATTCTTCGTGCGTGCCGAAACCGCTTATCTTTCCTTCGTCGAGTACGAAGATGACGTTGGCGTCCCGCACCGATGAAATACGCTGCGCGATGATGATCTTCGTCGTTTCAGGATGCGAAGTTTTTAAAGCGGAGCGTATACGCGCTTCGGTCGCCGTATCGACTGCACTCGTGCTGTCGTCGAAAATCAATATCTTCGGATTTTTCAACAATGCGCGCGCAATACACAGCCGCTGCTTTTGCCCGCCGGAAATATTGACGCCGCCCTGTCCGAGAACCGTATCGTAACCCAACGGAAAAGATTCGATAAAACCTGCGGCATCCGCTGCTTTGCACGCCGCAACGATCGCTTCGTCACTCGCCTCTTTATCGCCCCATTTGAGATTTTCTTTTATTGTACCGCTGAATAAAACGTTTTTTTGCAGCACCGTCGAAACGCCGTCGCGGAGAGAAGTCAAATCGTAACGTCGCACATCTTCTCCTCCGACCCTTACCGCACCGGCACTTACATCGTACAAGCGGGGAATAAGCGAAACGAGCGTCGTCTTCGAAGAGCCGGTACCGCCGATGATGCCTGCGACTTGACCGCTTGCAATGTGCAGACTGACGTTTTCAAGGGCAAAGCTGCCTGCGCTCTCGGAATAACGGAACGATACGTTTTCAAAATCGATCGAACCGTCTTTAATAATTTTCAGTCCGGCATCGGGAGAAGCGACGGAGCTTTTTTTATCGAGCACTTCGTTTATGCGCTTGATCGACGCACGGGAAAGCACGAGCGAAACGAAAATCATGCCGAGCATTAAAAGCGACATGAGGATTTGCGTGATGTACGAAAGAAAACTTACGAGCTCTCCCGTTTTCATATCGCCTGCAATTATCATATTGCCGCCGAACCACAGAGAAGCGATAATCGTACTGTACACGGTCATCTGCATGACGGGCCAAATCCATAAAACAACTTTTTCCGCCGAAACCTGCGCACGTCTTACGGCGTCCGCCGAAAAAGCGAATTTTTCGCATTCGAATTTTCCGCGTACAAAAGCTTTTACGACTCGGATCGCGATGAGATTTTCCTGAATGATCGTATTGAGCGCATCGTATTTTGCAAGCATTTTTCCGAATCGAGGATACGCTTTCGAAGAAACGATGGCGATGGCGATTATTAAAATCGGAATCGAAACGAGAAAAATCGAAGCGAGGCGGCCGTTTATGACGTATGCCATAACCGTACCCGATACGAGCATAAAGGGCGCGCGCACGCTCGGCCGGATGAGCGTCTGATACACGTTTTGCGCATTCGGCACGTCGACGGTGAGGTGTGTAACGAGTGAAGCCGTCCCGAACTCATCGATATCGGCAAAGGAAAAATCCTGCACGTTTGCAAAAAGCTTTCGCCTGAGATTGTGGGAAAATCCCTGAGAGGCGGAAGCCGCAAAAAAGGCTCCGGCCGTACCGCACAAAAGCGAAACGATCGCACAGCCTATCATAATGCCGCCGGTACGCACGACATAAACGATATCACCCTGCGCGATGCCTACGTCGATGATGCGCGACATGATGTACGGAATCACCGTCTCCATGACAACCTCTCCGATCATCGTAAACGGAGACAAACACGTATATGCAATATATTTTTTTTCAAGTCCTCCGGTCAGATTCTTCAGCGTCGGCATGGCCGAAAGTATAGCACGGCAAAAAATATTTTACCACAAGAGCGGATTGTGCTATACTCGCCGTATGGACAGACAAAAACTGCACGACAGCATCGCGCTCCACACCGAAATGACATTCGCCCGATCGAGCGGAGCCGGCGGACAAAATGTAAACAAAGTCAACACGAAAGTACACGCATCCCTAGCGCTCGAAAAAATCGAAGGCTTGTCGGAAGCGGAGCGGGAACTTGTCATGCAGCGTCTCGCAAAAAGCATACACGCGGGCGTTATCTCCGTCGACGTGCAGGACGAACGCTTTCAGGAGCGGAACAGAAAAATCGCGCTCTCTCGCATCGAAGCGAAAATTGCGGCAGCGACGCGGATCGAAAAAAAGCGGCGAGCGACATGCCCCACAAAGGCATCGCGAGAACGGCGCTTGAAGATAAAAAAACTGCGCGCGGACATTAAAAAGAACAGAGGAAAAGTACGTGAGTGAAAGGCATTTTATGGAAAACGATCACATTTCCCCGTGCTTTGCGGAATATACACCCGTAATATAAAGCGCAATCACCGCGTTATCGCTATCGCCTCCGCACCTGTTCCAATCCGCGCTTGAACTGAGAAATGCGCGCACAAGCGGTAGTGTTGAGCGGACTCGTATCGCCGCGCTGCAAAAAATGATAGGCGACGCCTGCGATCATAGCGCCGTTATCGCCGCAGAGTTTAAGCGGCGGAAATATGCACGTGATATCGCGCCGTTCGGCGAGCAGCGCGCGCAAGTGCGAATTGGCGGCGACTCCTCCGCCTGCGACGACGGTCGTAAGACCCGTGTCTTCCACCGCGCGGAAAAGACGCGACGTGAGCGTGCGGCATGCAACGTCCTGAAACGACGCGCACATATTTTCCGTCGTCGGCGCGAAGCCTTCGTTCAAAAAGAGATCGCGCTGACGGATGACGGCGGTTTTCAATCCGCTGAACGAAACGTCGTAACGGTGTTCGCTTTCGTCGAGCTTGGGAACGGGAAACGAAAATGCGCGCGCATCTCCCTCTTTCGAAAGTTTATCGATAATGACGCCGCCGGGATAGCCGAGGTCGTAAAACTTGGCGACCTTATCGAATGCTTCGCCGACCGAATCGTCGACTGTCGTACCGAGCACTTCGATATCGTCGAATCCGTGCACTTTGCAGATGATGCTGTGACCGCCTGAAACGAGGAGACCGAGATACGGGTAGGCGATATCGTTTGCGAGATGCGCCGCGTAAAGGTGACCCAGCATGTGGTTGACCGCGATAAAGGGTTTTCCCGCCGCCCATGCGAGCGTTTTGCCGTAAGTCAAACCGACGAGGAGAGCGCCCATCAATCCCGGACGGTTCGTCGCAGAAACCGCATCGATGTCGTCGAGCGAAAGACCGGCTTCTTTGAACGCCTGCTTTACGACGGGCAAAATCCATTCGGCGTGCTTTCTGCTCGCGATTTCGGGGACGACGCCTTTGTATATTTCGTGAAACGGGATCTGCGTCGCAACGACGTTGCTTAAAATAACGCGGCCGTCTTCGACGATCGCCGCCGCCGTTTCATCGCATGAAGATTCGATACCGAGAACTTTCATAATCGCTCCAAACAGCTTACGGGCGGATAAGCGCGCCGGAATTGCTCACCGTCGTAAACGCATACCCCTTGTTTTTCAGCGCGGGATAAAATTCGATCAATATGCCCGGCAGAATATCCGCCGACCATATATGCCCGATCATGATCGCAGCTCCGTTCGCGTTCGCGATGCCGATGCCGCGCATGATTTCACGGATGATTTTTTCGCGGTCTTTGATATTGTCGAGAAACACGTTCCGCGAATAGTAGGGTATGCCGAGCGCCATAGCAGCCTGCGGTACGCGCGTTTGGCTCGTCGTTCGCGAATCGAGAAAAAAAACGCCGCTCTCCTTTGCCGCAAGCATCGCAGCTCCGATTTTCATTTCGTCTTCGCTGATGAGAGAGCCTTCGTGATTGTTGATTCCGGCGACCGGGCCGATTTCGGCGATATTCTCTTTTATAAGCGCTTCGATCGAAGACGTCTGCATATCCGCCGTAACCGCGCCGGGGCCGGGATTGACGTTCAAATTCACCGCCTGCATGGGCTGGTGCAGCATCACTTCGTTGCCCGACGCGCGCACTTTGTCGGCGCAGGCTTTCGAATGTACGAGCTTGGGCAAAATGGACACGGTGATCGGAAAGGGGAGCGAGAGGAATTTTTCAAGCTGCGAAAGGCTTTGACCCGCATCGTCGAATACGAAAACGAGCTTCGCGCCGTTTACCGCCTGCGGAATGTCGGGAAGCGGAGATGCGGGTACTGCGGGAGACAGGGGCGCGGAAGACGACGGCTTTACCGACGAAAGCGGCTTTACGGATGCGGGATTTACCGGCTGCCCCTTGGGTGCGGAAGACGAGGGCTTTGCGCTGCCGGAGGATTTGTTGTCCGCGCTTCGATGAACCTGCGCTTCGACCACGCGCTCCCGCTCGGTTGAAGTTCCCGCAGATGCGGTTTTACCCGGCACATCGCTCCGCGGCGCTTCCCGCCCGGAGCTTTGCCGCGCAACGGAATTTCCCGCGCTTTGCTGCGGCTTTTGTGAACTTTGCCGATCGCCGTTTTGCCGAGCCTCCGCCGTGCGCGACGCATCGCCCGCACTATCCGCATTTTGTGAGGCGATCTGATGTTCGACGGCGGTGTTTTTCGGATTGCGCCCCGAATTGACGATGAGGACTGCAAAACAGGCGGCGACGATCAAAACACACAGGATCGCCGTCTGCATGGAAGAAAATACGATTTTATGTTTTTTGCCCTGAATCCGACGAGGGGCGGACTTTGTTCGAGTCGAAGATCGCGAAACGGTTTTCCGCCCGCGCGTGCGTCCATTTTGTGCCATAGCGCGTATTCTATCACGTATCGCAGATTTTGGAAACGTTCGAAAAAAATATCTGTAGAAAAAATATCACTTAAAAAATCTACGGCAGAGTTACATAACACCTTGCCGAACCCGCCAAATCGATTCTGTCGCCGTTTTTTAATACGAGGATGAATTTCATTTTTGCCCAATACTCATGACATTCTTTCAATATCGTATAAATCAAATCGGTTTCCGGAAGTTCGAAGTGTTGTGTCGGAACGCCGGTAAAAGTATAGACCGTTTTATTTTTTTTGATTTTGATAGGAAGCGTACCCATAAGCTCGCCGCCGTTATGCACATCGTATACGAATATGTTCGCCTTTTGCGTTTTCGCAGGCTTTTCTGCAAGCGTTATCGTATAAGCGATATCGTCCCACATGTGATAATTGGCATGGTCAAAAGCGACGGTACCTCTTTTCCCTGCAGGCGGCTCATCGTTTTTTTTATCGGTCTTTTTATCGGAAAAATCTTTTTCGTCCGAATAAACGATTTTTGCGTCGTTCCACGCGTTCCACGCAAGCGACCAGTCTTTCGTATTCGCAGTTTTATCGATTAGTATGTATTCGAGCGAAAGGCAATCGCCGAAAGCACAAGCGCCGACATAGCGCACGCTTGCAGGAATTTCGATGCGCTTTAATGAAGGCACGTCAAAAAATGCGTTATAGTTAATTTCCTCAAGCCCGTCGGGAAGCGTTATCTCTTCAAGCTGCATACAGTCAAAATAACGGAGAAATTTTGTGCTCATCGGCAGCACGCATCTGCGCACATTTTTGATGTGAAAAAGCTCGAGTATGCAATCGTCGTCTGCGTAAGTGCATTCCGACAGATCCAAATCGAAATACAGGTTTTGGGAATTTTCGGTTTTCCACGTCAGCGTCACCAAATTGTTTTGCGTTTCGGAAGAGAGCACGTCTTTTATTTTTATTGGAACGGTTTCGCTCTCGGCACCGGATGCGATTTTATAATTTTCGACATAAGATTTGAATTCCGAAACCGTAAAGGTTTTTTGAGCGAACGCTGAAAACACCGAGCAAAACACTGCAAGCGCGATAATCGATTTACGCATAATTTCTCCCGGAATCGGCCGATAGGCGGCGATTTGTTACATCATGAATGAAATACAAAATTTCGTCTACTCTCCGCACCGTTTCAACGCTTGCATCTCCATGTAAACGCCTCCGCAGAAAATCAGCGCAGCACGGTACCGATAAAGTTCCGCGCGCCGTTTATAAAGGACGGAGCGTCGAGCGCTTTTTTCCCCTGCCGCTGCAGTTCCGTCACGGCGAGGATACCGCTCCCCGTTTGAATGAAGATCCCCCGCTCTTTATTGAAGGAAAGCACGGTGCCCGGAAGCACAGCGGCTGCATTGCCTTCCGAAGCGGCAGCTTTCGTCATAGGCGGCTTTTCGTCTTCGACGGTGCGGGCGGAAAGAATTTTAAGCGGGGCACCGTTTTCTTCCGTCCACGCTCCGGGTTCCGGAAAATACGCACGGATCTTCGCGTCGATTTCCGCCGCAGTTTTCATCCAGTCGATGCGGCAATCGTCCTTTGTGATGATTTTCGTATACGACGCTTCCCCCGTCTGTTTTTTCCCATCGGGAAGTTTACCGTTCGCAGCGCATTCACCGAGCAGTTTTTTAATACTGCCTGCACCGAGAATCGCGCAGTGATCGAGAAGAGCGCCCGCCGTTTCGCTGCCGTCCAGTTCGACGGCCTCCTGCGCGAGGATATCGCCTTCGTCCATTGCAAGCGAAATCGTCTGCACGGTGACGGCCGTTTCGACGTCGCGGTTTAAAATCGCGGCGTTTACGGGAGCAGGCCCTCGGTATTTCGGAAGCAGTGAAGGATGCAGATTGACGGCGCCGAAAGGAAAGAGCGAAAGAAATTTCGGACCGAAAATATGGCCGTAGGCAAAGCACACGAGGATGTCGGGCCGTATGCCGATAATCTTTTCGCGCGAAGCGGCATCCAAATGTTCAGGCGTAAAAAGCGGAATGCCGTGCTCTTCGGCAAAACGCGCAACGGGTGTCGGAACGGGCGTTTTATGTCTCCCTTGAGCGCTCGGCGGATTTGTCAAAACACCTGCGATTTCATAACCGTCCGCACCGTCAAAAAGCAGCGAAAGCGTTTTTGCGGACGCTTCGGGACTTCCCGCATACAGCACTCGAATCATCATTCGCTCCTAAAAAATTACTAATTAATAAAAAAGAAAGCGCTGAAGTCTTCGATTTTCAGAGCCGGCCGACTATCAATGAAACGCCGATTTTTTCGCTTCTTTTGCAGCGATCTTCGCCGTGATGCGCTTTTTTTTCAATTCTTTTTCCGCACGGCGCTTTGCAGCTTTTTCTTCACGCTGCTTAAACTGCGCTTTTGTCTTTTCGGCGAATTCGGGATCTCCTCTGTCGATAAACAAAACGCCGTTCAAGTGATCCGTTTCGTGCTGGATGATCCGCGCAAGAAGACCGTCCGCTTCGAGCGTAAAGGGCTTTGCGTTTTCATCGAGCGCCTGCACCGTAACGCGCACGGGACGGCGGATCGTCTCATACACGCCGGGAATCGAAAGACAGCCCTCTTCATAGTCGCCGACTTCTTCCGACGTCGAAACGATCTGCGGGTTGATAAACACGCGCTTTACGTCATCGTCCGCAACAGCGACAAAGAGCCGCAGTTTTTTTCCGACTTGCGGTGCCGCAAGCCCGACGCCGTTCGCATCGATCATCGCTTCAAACATATCGTCGATGAGCATTTTAATCTCATCGGTAAGTTTTTCGATCGGTTCCGCTTTTTCGCGCAGCACTTTTTCTCCGAGTTTACAAATCCGTATCACATCGCACTCCGGAAATCGATATATCTTCGAAGCCGTCGAAAAAGCAACCGCCTTTTGAAACAGCTCCGCCATTTTTAATAATTATTAATTCTCTAAACGCAGACGAGCGGCTCTCGCGTGAGCGGCAAGCCCTTCGGCGTCTCCCAAACAGGCGGCAGCTTCGGCACTCCTTTTCACACCGGTCTTCCCTTTTTCGCATCGCAGCGTCGTCACCGTTTTTAAAAACGTACGCACGCTCAAACCGCCGGTAAAGCGTGCCGAAGTCGACGTCGGCAGCGTGTGATTCAAGCCGGCCGCGTAATCGCCGAACACTTCGGCCGCATAGTGCCCGATAAAAAGAGAACCGTAATTGTGAACGAGAGAGACGAGCTTATCGCATTCGGCCCCTTCGGTAAGCGCAAGCTCCAAGTGTTCGGGCGCTTTGCGGTTTGACAATTCCGCAGCTTCTTCGAGCGAAGACGTGATGATAATCCTTCCATACGAGGAGATGCTCGCTTCGGCCGTCGCTCTCGTCGGAAGGGATACAAGCTGCGCTTCGATTTCGGAGGCAACTCTCCGTGCAAGCGCTTCGTCCGGCGTCGCAAGAACGGGTTGAGCGACCGGATCGTGTTCGGCCTGCGCCAAAAGATCGGCTGCAAGCCACGCGGGATTTGCCGAGCCGTCGGCAATGATAAACACTTCCGTCGGGCCTGCAAGCATATCGATGCCGACCGTACCGTACACTTCTTTTTTGGCGGCCGCGACAAATTTATTGCCGGGACCGACAATCACATCGAGAGCAGGGATCGATTCTGTACCGAACGCCATCGCGGCAATCGCTTGAGCGCCGCCGCAGGCAAAGACCGTTTTGACTCCGCAGATAAAAGCCGCCGCCATAATGCCTTCGTCCGCATACGGCGCCCCTCCGACAAAAGGCTTTCCGGCAATGCCCGTACCCGACTTTTCCGCTTCACACTTGTCGTTCGGATGAACTCTCGGCGGCGTACAGATGACAAGTTTTTTTACGCCTGCAGCGACTGCGGGAGCCGACGTCATAACAACCGTCGAAATAAGGGGAAATCTGCCCGCCGGAATATACGCGCCCGCGCTCTCCACGGGGATTGTCTTTTGCCCCGTAAATACGCCCTGCTCAAGCTCGACTTCAAAATCCGAAAATGATTCTTTTTGCTTTTTCGCAAAACGCAGCGCCAAATCATAGGAATACGAAAGCGCATCGTACAGTGCAGGACGTTCGCGTTTGAACTTTTCTGCAGCCGCGCGCAATTCATCCTCCGGCACCGAAAAAGACGCGGGAGACGCAGCGTCGAATTTTTTCCCGTAATCGCGGAGCGCCGCATCGCCCCGTTTTTTTACATCGTCGATAACCGCCCGCACCGTTTCCGCCGAATCGCTAAAATCGCGGGGCGTAAAAAAATCCTTTTCAACTTCCGATGCATATTGAATCTTGATCATGGCAAAATCAGTATAGCAAAAAAAATACTCTTATGCACGCGTTTTCGGCTCTGTTTTCTTCAAGGGGAGAAGCTTCCCCTCGGAGTTGGGGCTATCCAAAAACTGATGTTTTTGGATTGTTTCTTTAATTTACTATGCGACGTTTATTTAACCAATTTGAATTCTGCAAGCGGTGCAACAAAACCCATCGGTTTTAACGGTATGACACCGCCACCAAGTGATTATGAAACTTTACGTGCAGAAACGGCAAGAGCAGCTTAAACCCTAATCGCGGGATTTGCCGTAGACGGTAAGTCCCAACTTGCCGTCTATAGCTGCGTCTCTCATGTTCAGCAGTTGCCGGGGTACACGTATTCGAGATATTCGCGCGCGGCGGAAACAGAACGGTACACCGTGTCGACCGGCGTCGCGTTACCATCCGGCATGCGCCAGTGCGGAAAAAAGCGCGTAATGTGCAGCGGAATCTTTTTATCGATGCTCGAAACCCACTGCGCGAGCGAGCGTATCTCCTCTTCCCCGTCGTTTTTTCCGGGAACGATGAGCGTCGTAAGTTCGACGTGCGTCTTCTTCGCCGAGCGCGCAATCGTATCTTTGACGACATCCAAATCGCCGCCCAAGCTTTCGTACCACTCGCGCGTAAAACCTTTCAGATCGATGTTCATCGCATCGATGTACGGCAGCACTTTTTCGATCACGCCGGTACTGACACAGCCGTTTGTGACGACGACGTTTTTCATACCGAGAGAGCGTACACAGCGCGATGCATCGCGCACATATTCCCACGACACGAGCGGTTCGTTGTACGTGTATGCGACGCCGATATTGCCGCGAGGAACAAGCGATAAAGCTTTTTCGGCAAGGGATTCGGGTGAAATATACGCCGTTTCGATGTCTCCGCCGCTTTGCGAAATCTCCGCATTTTGGCAAAACGGGCAGTGCATATTGCAGCCGAAACTTCCCGCCGACAAAATCATGCTTCCGGGAAAAAATCGATAGAGCGGCTTTTTTTCGATCGGATCGAGGGCGAGCGCGGTAAGCCGTCCGTAATTGAGCGGAACGATGTTTCCGCCGCTGTTGATCCGGGCGCGGCATTTTCCCGTTCGACCTTCGGCGAGAGAGCAGCGGTAAAAACACGTGTCGCACGTCACACGCATTTCGGACTCAACGCTTTCCACGAAGCTCTCCCTGCTCCCTTCCCGTATTGCGTTCCCAAAACACGCCGTCCGTATACCCTTGAATCGACGTATCGCGCTCCGCCCGCGCAAGGCGCTTCAATGCAAGGAGACAGTAGTCTTCGTTGATTTCGATGCCGCAATACCTGCGCCCGAGCTTTTTTGCGACGACGGCTGTTGTACCCGAACCGAGGAAAGGATCGAAGACGAGCGAGCCTTTTTTCGAACTCGCCAATATCAATTTTGCGATAAGCTTTTCGGGCTTTTGCGTCGGATGCTCGGTGTTTTCGCTCATCGACCAATAAGGCACCGTGATGTCATCCCAAAAATTCGACGCGCCCGTCAAGCGGAATTTTCCGCCGTCGCCCTCTTCCCAATCTTTCGGTTTTCCGTCTTTGCGGTAGGGCGCTATGACGCGCCGCTTTTGCTTAACCGCATCCGCATCGAAATAATAATCACCGCTTACCGTCGCAAAAAAAATATCTTCCGAACAATTTTTCCAATTCGCTTTCGCACCCCGTCCCTTTTCCCGCTGCCACGTAATGCGGTTCCGCACCGTCAAAAGACCGCTTGCCGCCGTGTACACAGATGCCGCGCTCTTCCAATCGCCGCAAATATAAACGCTCGCGTTTTTTTTAAGCAGCCGCACGACTTGAGGAAACCACGAGGCAAGGTAGTCCGCATACGCTTCGTCTCCGCGAGACGCGAATTTTACGCCGCCGAAATTTTTCGTGATATTGTACGGCGGATCGATTATCATGAGATCGACCGATTCCGACGGAAAAAAATCGATCGTCTTGAGCAAGTCGCCGTTGAATATCGAATCGACGATTTCATCTTTCGAAAGCGGGGCTGCCGCGCGGCGGATGAGCGGCTTTAACGATTTTCTGTCGTCCGCCGTAAGGACTGTCGTATGATTTCTCGGCGAAACATTTTTTGTACCTGCATCGTGTTCCATCGCAATACCCGGAATTTAATAATGGCGTACGACTTCAAAGCGTTCGAGTTCGGGATTTTCACTTTTGTCGATGCCGCCTTTTTTACACGCGATTTCGATCTGTTCGTCGACCGTGTTTACCGTTTCGAGATTCGGCAAAAGCAAGCCGCGCCTGTTTCCCTTTGTCACGATGACGCCGTAGCGTTTTACGTCGAGCGCTTCTTTCGACGAAATTTTTTCAGGGCTCGAAAGGACGTCGACGCTGTAGACGAGAGATGAAAGTTCGTCTTCCGTCACTTCGGAAAAGCGCGGATCGGAAGAAGCGGCGCTTACGGCATTGTGCGCGATCTCGTGGGCAATGCTTTCCCGTACCGGTACGATCGTTCCGATACAGCCGCGGAGCATGCCGTCTTTTTTCAACGATACGAAAACTCCTGCGCGGTTTTTGAGCAAGTCGCCCGAAAGCTCCATACGCTCGGAGCCGCTTGAGCACAGAGCCGCACCGCCTTCGATGCGAAGCCTGCCTTTTGTTCGCACATAGTTTTCGACCGCAAGCCTTGCGAGGCGGACGTATTCGTCTTCGTTTTTTTTCCGCGCATCGAGAGAGCGCCTCTCCTCCGCTTCGTACCGCTCCAAAAAATTACGCGTTTCGTCGTACCCCGTCACATCATAGGCGCATATCCCGTAGCCGACGCCGAAGGGTCCTTCGTAAGAAAGCTTTTCCGCTCGGACTGCCGTGCGGTCGAGGCTGCCCGCCATAATGATAAACGAACGGTGCCCGCACTCCGCGGCGTTTTCACAAAAATCGGGGCTGAACGAAAAAAGCTTTCCGAAATCGGCACATCCCATAACGTCCATAATGCGCTCATCGTATACCGCCCCTTCCGCGCGATACCCGTAGGGTCCGTCAGATTTCAGCACGTGCGAGAGATCGCCGCTTGCGACGACGGCAATTTTTCTTCCCGTCCTTTCAGCTGCCCGCCGAATGCATTCGCCGAGCGCATAATGCGCTTTGTACGACTGCCCCGAAAGGCCGATGCGCACGAGTTTATAATCGGTATAATATTTATTAATAAAATACAGCGGTACTGCCGTACCGTGGTCGAGCGACGCACGCCGCTCCCCTTTCGTGCCCGCCGCGATATCCGCTTTATCGGCTTCGCTGCAAAGTGCCTTAACAAAATCGGCATCGTAAAAAAGGTGAAAGCGCACTTCCGGCGCACCGAAATCGGAAAAATCCCCGAAGGCTTCGGTACCGGGAGAAATATGAAAATAATCGCGGTAAAGCGGTACGTGCGGAGACGTGACAACGATCGTTTCGGGGTTGAGGTTCGCAATTTTTTTTGCGACCTGCACATACGCGGCAATTGTCGCCGCGATTTCATTTTCCCTGCCGCGCCCGACTTCATGTACGATGAGCGGAGGATGCGGAACCATAAATGCGCCGATTATTGCCATAGCAACTCCCGTTTTTAGTATAGGGAATCTTTAAAAACTTCGGTTTTTAGCGGTTCCCTATATGCGTTTGCGCACGAGCGCGGATTCTTTCAGCGTTATTCGGCGAGTTCATCCGCACCGACGATATCGAAACCTGCATCGAGGATTGCGCTTATGAGCAAATCGAGTTTTTGATAAACGCGCTCGTTTGTCAAATCGCGCGAAAAGCCGACGCTCACAGGCACGATGCCGCCTCCGTTTTCACTCAGAGATGCAAGACAGCTTTCGATAAAATCGGTCGCGTTCCGGTATCCGGTATAAGCGCTCGAGTATTCGGCAGAAGCGAACGGTTTGCGAACTCGTACGTTCGAATATCCCTCGGTGTTTGTCTTTTTTTCCGCAGCGCCGATTACGGATTCGGCGTAAGCATAACCCGCTTTTTTCCCCGCTTTCCGTGCAGCGGCGGTTGCACGGTAAAACGGCGCATGCCACAAAAGCGAAAGCTCTTTTCCCGTACATCGGAAAAACTCGTCTTCGTTTCGCGCAAGGCCGCGCCGGATAAAATCTTCATCGATGACGAAGGGGCTCTGCGTAAAGTCGAGTTCGGAAAAAAACAGAGAGGCGCAGGTATTACCGGTGAGCGAAATCTGTTTCGTCTCTTTCGGATAGCGCCTGATAAATTCGCCGTTGAAAAAGAAGGTTCCGCGTATGTTGTACGTGTCGAGAGCCGAGAGGATGAGCAGAAGCCCGTCCGCACTGTCGTATGCGTCGAATGCGAGCGCGGCTTTTTTCCGAGCGGGAGTTTTTTGTGCGCTTTCGGGAAACACCGCGCGCGTAACCGCTTTGCCCGAAAGCGTGCGCACGTACAGCGCGTTTTCATAGCTCGCGTGCGGCGTCGTTCCGAAAAATACGCGGTAGCGGCCGTTTTGCATCGAAATGCTGTTTTCGCGAGGAGAGGACAGTTCCGTCCACTTTTTCAGCGATGCGTCGAGTGAAAAAGTTTTGTTTCCCGCCGTTACCGTCGCGCGCCCGGTTTTATCGTCCCACGAACAGGATGAAGCGGATGAAAGGAAGAGAGCGCTGCTCGTACCCGAAACGACGTTCCAGCGGCGCACCGATCGGTCTCCTCCGACATAGAGCGTGTCGTTTCCGTTCCAAACCGCGCTCGTCGTATTTTCCCCTGCAAGTTCGCCGATGCGCTTCCACGACGAAATGTCGTACACGTAGACGGTGCTGCCGGAAAAAAAAGCCGCGCGGCTTCCGTCGGGCGAAATCACCGGACGACAAGAATTTTCTGCAGAGAGAATGGGCGAAAGGGAATCGGACGCGCGATATACGGCGGCCATCGGTTTACATCCCGAATACGGCATGACGCGCATCCACGCATAGGGCGTTCCGTCGGAATCCCAAAGGACGACCGCATCGACAAGGGAGCCTATTGCACTCACGTAAGGGCGGGAAAACACGACGGGAAGATAGTCCGCCGAATTGCCTCTCAGGAGATAGCGCGAAAATATCTTTCCCGATTTTATTAAAAAGAGAGAGGTGCCGTTTTTGTCGACGCTGAACACATCGCGCGAAGGATCGAAGGCCTCGGGCAGACGACCGACAGGCGTTCCTCTGCCGATGACGGCAGAATACAAACCCGTCGTATACAATTCCTTTACGTTGATTTTATAGAGCATGTCGCCGTCGATGTAAAAAACGCTGCCACCCGCCCAGCACACCGAATCGATCGAACCCGGTCCGATTTCGCGGTAGGCTTCGTCGATTTCGACGCCGCGGAAAAGCGCGTCGGGACTGCAAAAACATACCGTGCCGTCTTTAGCATAGAGTACGAGGGAGCTGTCGGGCGCCCACTTAACCGGAAGAGAATCGTAACTGACGGATGCGTGCGGATCGAGCGCGGTCTGCCTGCCCGTCGCGGAATTTTCGAACATCAAAGTGCCTTCGGCGAATCCCGTTTTGACGACAAAGCAGCTCCATGCTCCGTCGGGACTTACCGCACGGGGAAAAAGCGGCATCGAATCGAGGGGCATCGTATCGGCCTGTTCGGTCCATTCGAGGCTCTCCGTTTCGAAGGAATAGCGCGCCGTACCGCAGCGGTTCCGTACTTGCAATACGCTTCCGCCCGAAAGCAGTTCCATCCGCTCGGGATAGCAGGTAAGCGCTCGAGGGCTTTCTGCGGGAGCGCCGTTTACAAGCTTTGCGTAAAAAAGCGAGCGGTAGGACGGAGTTCCGGGAAAATCGCGGCGCACCGTAAAAAGGATTTCGTCCTTGTCGTTCAGATCGGCACTGCCGAACGAAACGCCCGCAGCGAGCGGCAGCACGGTAAGAGAAACGACGAGGCAGCACAGGGCGCCGAGCTTCGTCATTTATGCAGCTCCGCGCTCAAGACGATCGCATCGAGTTCGTGTACGAGATCGTCGAGCTGCTTTTCCATTTCGCTTATCTGCCGGTTGCGCGAATCGTTTTGCAGCTGTTCGAGCTGATTGAACACCGCTTCGAGCGATGCGCTGTCGTCGGAAGCGACGCGCGAATAGCCGCACCACGGGCAATAGATAAAATCGTTATCGATCGTGCGTCCGCATCCGCGGCACACAGTTACCGGCTTCATACGGTGACCTCCGTCTATTGTAAGTATAAACCATATCGTAATATTTTGCAAAACCGTTTCGGATAATTCTCCGCAGAACCGATTATTTCAGCACGGAAGACGGGTTTATGAGCCGGCCGTTTTTATACACGGTAAAATGCAAATGCGACCCCGTCGAATAACCGGTCGAGCCGACGAGCCCTATGACCGTCGCCTGCGTTACGTTCTGTCCTTTTTTTACGCGCGAAGAAGCCATGTGACCGTAGAGCGTTTGATATCCGTTCGGGTGATTTACGATGACGTAGTTTCCAAACACGTTCGACCAGCCGACAAAAGCGACTTTGCCGTTCATCGCCGCACGGATCGGGGTGCCTTCGGGACAGGCCAAATCGATTCCCGTGTGATAAGAGCGCACGCCGGTAAAGGGATCGGGCCGCCAGCCGAATTTCGATGAAATGCGGTACGCCGCGGAAATCGGAATTTTAAACAGATCGCCGAGCACTTCGTGCAATTTCGCCGCATCCATCTTCGCGCCGGGGATAAACAATTTTTGTCCGACGGCGAGGGTTTGACTTGAAAGGTCGTTTACGTCGAGGAGATCTTCAAGCGGTACGTTGAATTTCGCGGAAAGGCCTGCAAGCGAATTGCCCTTTTCCACCGTATACATGACGCCGTCGACCGACGGAATGCGGAGCTTTTGCCCTTCGTGCAGAGAGCGCGCGTTTGTAATGCCGTTCAAATCGATGAGCGTCGAAAGGTTCGTCAAGCCGAAGCGCTTTGTGATGCCGCCGAGCGTATCGCCGGATCTGACCGTATAGGTTTGATACGAAACGGGTTTTTTAAACAAAGCTGCGAGTTCCGCTTGCGATTTTCCGCTTCCGACGATATCGCCGCTGTCGGTATAGTTTATCGACGCATCGGCGACAAAGGCCGCCATCACTTTATCGAGCGTTTCGAGTTCGGCTTTTCCGCTGTCTTTAAGCGCAAGCGGACCGGTGTGGCTTGCCGCATACGAAAGAGCCGCTTTGGCGCCCGAAAGAAAAGCGAATACGGCGATCACTGCAATTCCCGCTTTCCAATGCGAAAGTACGCTTTCGGCCGAGCGGCCGAGCGAAATCAAAAACGAGCGCAGCGAAAAATCGGAGCGCACGGCGGCCGCGGTAAACGAATGTGTCAGCGGAGAGTGCGTAAAAGCGAAGGAGAGATTGTTTTTGCGTTCTCCGAAGCGGAACGGCAATTTTAAGGGCGACTTCATCCGCCTTCCCTCAAAACCGACATAACTGATTATTTCCATATCATTTCTATCGACATAAAAACGCACACATATTAGAATAAAGCTATGCAAAAAGATGGAAAAAAAGCGCAGCACTTCATCGTTCCGGTACTCATCGGCTTGTGTATCGGCATCGTCGTTAAACTTTTCGTCATCGATTTTTTGCATATTTCCGGCCGCTCGATGGAACCGGCGATCAAAGACGGAGAAACGGTGTTCGTCAACAAACTCGCCTACGGCCTCGTAAAGCCCGGAAGCGCGGGATTTTTTGTCTCGTGGGCGGAGCCGAAAGCGGGCGATATCGTCATCTATCTGCACGCGAACCGCATCGTCATAAAGCGCTGCGCCGCCGTCGCAGGAGCGCATCTGGAATATTCGTCGAATTCGGGATATAGTCTTTTTGTGGGAGATTTGAAAATCGAGCTGACAAAAGAACAGTATGAATTGATGCGCGCTTCTTCCCGCGTACCCGACGGATACATCCTCGCTCTCGGCGACAACTATGCCGAATCGATCGATTCGAGGAATTACGGTTTCGTTTCCGTCAAAAACGTCGTCGGCAGGATTATTAATAAATGAACGATTTTTTTCACATGAAACGGATCGTCGTACTTGCCGTTTTCGTTTTTATAGCAGCCGCCTATATCACGCTGCGCTACGTCCGCCTCGCGCTCACGCCCGTCGCCGAAATCACTGCGCGTACGCCCGTCATGGAACGCGGCGCGATTGTCGACCGTTCGGGAAAACCGCTTGCCGTGCAGACGAATTTTTATCACGTCGGCGTAACGCCGAAAATGATCGCTGACGTCGCGTCTTTTGCAAAAGATGTCGCATCGATTCTCGGCATGAAAGAAAGTGAGGTCGCATCGCTTATCGAAAACGCAAGGGGTGCGCACTTTGTCTACCTTAAAAAAAAGATAGCGCAGACCGCATACGATGAACTCAAGCAGATCATCGATACGAAGGGTTACAGTTTCGTGCGCTGCGACAGGATTCCCGGACGCGTCTATCCCGAAAACTCTCTCGCATCTCAGCTCGTCGGCTACATGGGGGACGACGGAAACGGACTTTCCGGAACCGAGTATTCGATGCAGTCCGTGCTCGCCCCTTCGGTCGGCGCCGACTCAGCGCAGATAGAGCCGGGCAAAAATGTGTATTTGACGATCGACGCGAATCTCCAATACAAACTCGAACAGATCGCTTTAAGCGCCATGAAAAACACGCAGGCCGAAAGCATGATGCTCGTCGCGGCCGAAGCGAAGACGGGGGAAATCCTATCGTACATCAGTCTTCCGTCCGTCAATTTAAACGAATACTACAAAGCGACCGTCGACGAAACGATAGACAGACCTGCGATGACGGCGTACGAGCCGGGTTCCGTTTTTAAAATATTTACGGTTGCGATCCTGCACGATGCAGGACTCATACACAGCGGCGACAGCTTTTTTTGTAACGGTATGTACGAAAGAAAAACACGCAGCGGAGAGACGCTTCGCATCAAATGTCTCGGCACACACGGCTGGGTGACGCCGCGCGATGCGCTCCGTCTTTCATGCAACGCCGCGCTCGGACAGATGAGCGACCGCATCGACGAAGATGAATTTATCGAAAAGATACGCGTTCTCGGATTCGGAAGACGCACCGGCATAGATCTGCCCGGCGAAACGGCGGGATCGGTCAAAGATCCGAATTCGCGCTCGTGGTCGGCGCGTTCGAAACCGACGATTGCGATCGGACAGGAGATAAGCGTTTCCGCGCTGCAGATGATGTACGCGGCGACTTCCCTTGCGTCGGGCGGCATTCCCGTAAAGCTTGCGACGATCAAGCGGATTACGAATAAAGACGGATCGACGTACTACGAACACAAAGCCGAACGCGGCGAGCGGACATTGAGCGAAGCAACGGCACGATATCTTTTGAGCTGCATGGAAACGACGGCGACGACCGGAACCGGCTCGCGCGCGCGGCTCGGCGACATCTCCATCGGCGTAAAAACCGGAACCGCGCAGATGGCGGACAAATCCGGCGGATACAGCAGTACCGATTTTTTATCGAACTGCATCGCGATCTTTCCGATCGAAGATCCCGAAATCATTCTCTACATCGTCATCGAAAAGGCGAAGGGCGAAACCTATGCGGGGCGCATCGTCGCTCCGGTTATCGCCGAAGCCGCCGACGCGATCATCAATCACCTCGGTATGAGCCGCGGAGGCGCGGAATCGCTTTTGCATTCGGGACGCATCGTGATTCCCGCCGGCAAAACGCTCACCGTCGGAAGCCTCCTTCCCGATTTTACGAATATGTCCAAGCGCGATCTTTTGCCGCTGTTCGAGAGCGGAAAATTCCGCGTAACGATACACGGAAACGGCTGGGTTACGAGTCAAACGCCGCCTGCGGGAACACCGGTCACGGAGAATATGGTCATTGAACTCAATCTGGAATAAAAACCGCAGCGCGTTTGCTTTTCGTTTTCCTTCGCTCGTGAAAATGTTTGCATCCGAAATCGCCGCAGTCGACGCGATTTGCAGCGGCAGCTCAATCCCGCACGATACTTCAAATGACAACCCTCCGGCAATCGGACAGCCCTTTCCGTTTTGGAATATCGTTTCGGCAAAAGACGGAAGCGTAAGCGCATACGAAGGCGGCGCGCTGCTCCACTCGGCATACAATCCGAAACGGGAGGCCGAACAGACGGTTGCAAATTCGGATTTTGCCGGATGCCGCGCCGCAGTCTTTTTCGGTTTCGGACTCGGCTATGCGGTCGAAGCTTATGCCCTTCGCTTTCCGGACAGGGCGATCATCGTCGTCGAGCCCGATGCCGCCCGCTTTTTCGCGTCCCTCGCGCTTACCGATTGGACGGCGGTTTTTGCGAGTAAAGACTGCATCGCAGCCATCGCCTGTCCGCCGCACACGGTCGTTTCGTTTATCGAACAGTACGGTGCGTCACACTGTGCGTTTTTTTCGGTACCTTCGCAAACCGCTCACTCATCCGATTATTTCGATACGCTTCGAACCCTCGTCGAACGGAACAGGCGCAAAGACGATATCAATGCCGCAACCCTCGAACGCTTTGCCAAACGCTGGCTCAAAAACAGCTGTAAAAATATTAACAATTATGCATTGATGCGCGGAGTATCAGCCTACGCCGGAAACGCGCACGGCATTCCGTTTACGATCGTCGCGGCAGGTCCTTCGCTTGAGCGCGTGCTGCCGTATCTGTCGGAAATCAAAAAACGCAGCGTCGTCGTGTGCGTTGAAACGGCTCTCCGCGCGTGCCTCAGAGCGGGCGTCGAGCCGGATTTTATCGTCGTCGGAGATCCGCAGTATTACGCGTACCGCCACATAGCAGGCTTAACGTCGAAGTCGAGCGTGCTCATCGCGGAAGTCGCAGTGTACCCCGCCGTATTTTCGTTTTCATGCAGAGGTTTTGCACTTTCGTCATCCCTCTTTCCGATCGGAAAATGGTTTGAACGGCGTCTCGGAAAAAAAGGCGATTTGGGTGCGGGCGGTTCGGTCGCATCGGCAGCGTGGAATTTCGCGTATGCAGCGGGTGCGTCCGAAATCCATTGCTGCGGGCTTGACTTCGCTTTTCCCGAAAAAAGGACACACATCAGAGGCAGCATGTTCGAAGAGGGAACGCATGAGACTTCGGTGCGAACTCTCCCTGCGGAAACGCAAAATCTCCCGCTCCTTTTTTCGGCAGGCGCGGAGACCGCATCCGATTACGACGGAAAACCCGTGCCGACCGATTCGCGCATGAAGATGTTCGCATGGTGGTTTGAAAGCAGACTTGCTTCCTGTCCCGATGTAAAAACGCATACGTTTTCCCGAAGCGGAATCGCGGTCCCCGGCATAGAACCCGTCGACATACGATCGTTTTTGAAAAAGCCCGACATCACGGCGCGAAAAAACGAATTTATTAAAAAAAGCGAAGCATCGGAAAAAGCCTCTCCTCCGGCGAAAGAGCGCTTCGATGCCGTCCGCGCCGAATTTTTGCACGAAATCGCCTCTCTTCGAAAAATCGCGGAAGACGGAAAGAGGATATGCGAAAATGCGCTCGCGGACGGCGGTGCGGCGAAAAGTCGAGCACCGACCGGATGTGCGGCGCATATAAGCGATATGTATACGATTTCAGACGGCAATGCGGAACACTCCGTAACGCTTCGCGCCCTCGCCGATATAGACGAGGCGATTCTCAAAAGCAGCGTAAAAGACGCCGTATCGCTTGCTTTGCCGAGCGGGAAACGCTTTGCCGATCTTGCCGGAAACGGCGATAAAACGGGAGATGCGTTTCGAAAAAGTCTTTTGCACTCGCGCCGCATCTACGAAGAACTCGCTCGCGCCGCATCGGAATGTGCAAAATATGTACCGTAATTAAACATTAAAGTTTTTCCTTTTTTTCCCGATAATAAAAATGTCGGATAACGCGGACGGTTCGACATCCGGACGCCTGCACAATACCGATTTTCGTGTTTATAAAAGTTGAAAAACGTGTGAGGTTTTTCAACTTTTTTTTTGCCTATTTCGATTTTTTTGACTTGCAAAACGGGCGGAACGCGTTACAATATACGGATAGAGAGTAGTATGAATACATTTGAATTGAGCGCCATAAGAGACGGTATTTGTTTTAATAAAGATGTGCTCCTCGATATGCTGTTTGTCGTCGAGCCGGCCGGAGTTTCCATTCCCAAAGCGGTGATTGCAGCGCTTGCGGATTGGGAGTTCAATGAAGTTATCAGCGAAGGTAATGTAAACGTCGATGCCCTGATGGCAGAACGCGCAAAATCTGAAGCAGATACACCGATGCGCGAAAGGCCCGTACCGGCGCTCAGCAGCGGCATAAAACGCTCGCTCGAAGATGCGGAACGCACGCGGACGCTCGAAAACAGTGACCAAGCTCGCCTCGCTGCCGTACAAAACGTATACGACGAATACATGCGTTACATCGATCACATATATACGCACTACGCGACACACAAAGAAATCGATTACGAAAGTCTGGAAGAAACGGTGCGGAGCTTGTGCGTCTTTATCCGGGAAAACCGCGGCTATGTGCTCAGGATCGCATCGTCCGACGATACAATCAAAAAAAATTTTATCGTTACGCATTCGATGCGTTCGACGGTGCTCGCGCTTGCAATCGGCTTACAGCTGCACATGAGCTTATCAAAGCTCGTCGAACTCGGCGCTTCGTGTATGTTGCACGAAATCGGTATGTTGCGCCTGCCGCCGCAGCTCTATCTTTCGAACAAACAATTGTCACCCACCGAGCGGGATGAAATATCGAAACACCCGCTCATCGGATTCGAAATCGCTAAAAAGTTGCAGTTTCCGGTGCCGGTACAATTCGGCATTTTCGAACATCACGAACGCGAAAACGGCACGGGCTACCCGAGGGGCATCACGGGCGATAAAATTTCGCTTTATGCGAAGATAATCGCAGTCGTGTGTTCGTTCGAATCGATTATTGCGCCTCGAGGATATAAAAACGAACGCAGTACCTTCGCCGCAATGGTCGAAATGCTCAAAAACGAAAACCGGCAATACGACGAAACCGTCATTAAAGCGCTGTTGTACAGTATATCGCTCTTTCCGATCGGCACCTATGTGTACCTTTCAAACGGAGAGACGGCGCAGGTTATCGACGTCAATCCCGACAATCCGAAAAATCCGATCGTGCAGCTGCTCGGCGAAAAAGACGCAGACGGCGCTCCGAAAACGCTGCAGACCGACGACAACGATATAAAGATCATGCGGCCGATCGACAAGCAGGAACTCGAAGACGTGATGAAGAGTCTTACGCAGCGGGAAAGCGGTGAAGCGCAGCCGGCGCAAACCGGTAAATAAAATCGATTAAAGTAAAAGAAAGGGGTGCGCGAGCGAGCCGAAAAAGCTTTGCGCGTTCTCGGCTCGGATCGTTTATTTTGAAATAACTTCGTTACTACGCGAACAACGGCGTAAGGTTAAAGGTATACGCTAAGACCGTTACTTTTTTCGAAGCATCAATAGAATGTTCCCCGTTAAATGAAGCTGCCATTGCTGCAAATGCATCCGGAGTAACTTTAGTATTTTTCAACGTGATCTTTGTTCCCGAAGCATCGAGCACAAAGTCTCCTTTAGCGGTAAAATCAGCGGGACCGACCTTGCCGGTAACTTTGTACGTGCCGGTACCCGTTGCTTTGTCAAGGGTTAAAATCGCAAGCGTCGCGCTTCCGTCTTCGGATGTGATCGTCGCGACGGGCGCCGGATCCGAATCGTCACCGCTTTTGCAGCTTGTAAACGTGCATACTGCAGCGGCTATGACGAGCGCTGCGCCGAACAAGGAAAAGAATTTTTTGTACATATTCATGTCTGACTCCTTAATTAAACCGAGCTTTACTCAATTTAATTGATAGTCGGAGTATAATACCAATTAAACATTATTGTCAACACAAGAAATCATTTTATACTGGTAATGATGTATGAATATCAGCAAGAGTTTATCGCAAATGTAAAAAAGAACAGAATAAAAAACGGATTTTCACAGGCGCATTTTGCGGAACTGTGCGGCGTCGCAACCGGTACGATCGGCAACATCGAATGCGGCATCGCAAAACCTTCGTTCGATTTAATTATAAAAATGGCGGAAATTTTTCAAATCCATCCGGCGCTGCTGTTTTCCGAAAATCCTGCGGTAGATTACGCTGAAATTCAAAACGATCGCAAACTGCTCACGGAGATCAAAGCGATGATAGAATCGTATCTGTCGACATAACAAAAAAATCGTCAACCGGAAAACCGCCTTTCCCGCTAATTAAAAAACGTACGCAGCTTTTCGACATCTCTTTGAAACGCTTCGTCGATGACCGGAGGCCGGTCGTTGAAATACAAAATCTGCGAAAGCTCTTCGGGCGTTTCCGCACCCCACAGCGGAAAAACGTTTTCGTATTGATGGAGAAAGCCGAAGGCGAGCGGAATATTCGAAAGCACGCCCCCGCACAAGGGCTGCATCGCGATAAAGCCCATATCGCGCTCCGCGCACAAGCCGACGAGGGATGCTGTGTCAATCGGGCTTATCATGCTGAACGGAAATTGAATCGTTTCGTAAAGTTCCGTTTTAATAATTTCCGAAGCGGTATCGAAATCTTCGGTTACGGCTCCTATGTGTTTGATTTTACCGGAAGCTTTCATCGTAAGAAGCGTTTGATAGATGCCGTCTTTGCCGTCGGCCGTCGGGATAAAGCCGTCGGTTTCGTATTGATACAGATCGATCGCATCGCAGTGCAGCGCGCCCAGGCTTTCGTCCAAGTCGCGAAGGAGTTCCTGCCCCGAAGAGGCTTTCGATTTCGTCGCGATGATGACGTTTTCCCGCACTTCGTACAGCGCGTCTCCGAGCAGCTTTTCGCTTGCACCGTTGCTGCGCGACGTATCGAAAAAATTGATTCCCGCTTCGTACGCTTTTCGGATAAGCGTTGAAGCCTTTTCGACATCTCCCGTATGCTTCAGCGACATGGCGCCGAACGCCGTCCTGCTTGCGAGAAGATTCGTTTTACCGAGCCGAACGTATTCCATACTTTATCCGAATAACGGAGACGCCGTAAACGCAAGCGGAAAACGCCCGCGCGCCTCCGGCTTACATAATTATTAATTTTTGACGACGGGCGTGTACGACGCGATCGCTTTGTGAATTTCGGAAACCAAATCGCTTCGCTTGACGCGCGTTTGTTCCATCGAATCGCGAAAGCGAATCGTCACGGTATCGTCGTCTTTTGTTTGATAATCGACCGTAACGCAAAACGGCGTGCCGATTTCATCCTGCCGGCGGTAGCGCTTGCCGATCGTACCGCTCGTATCGTAATCGGTGACGAAATCTTCTTTGAGCGCTTTGCGGATGTCCGCCGCTATCTCCGCGAGCCCGTCTTTTTTCATCATCGGGAGTACGGCGACCGTAACCGGCGCGAGACGCGGATGGAGATGCAGCACCGTACGGTAATCTTCTCCGCCGTCGGATGCGACGTTTTGCTCTTCGTACGCTTCGCACAAAAACATGAGAAAGTTGCGGTTCAATCCTGCGGACGTTTCGATGACGTACGGAGTGTAGCGTTTGTTGCCGTCGTCCTGATCGATATAGCTCATATCTTTGCCGCTGTACTTCGTGTGCTGAGACAGATCGAAATCCGTACGGTTGTGAACGCCTTCGATCTCTTCGAAGCCGATCGGAAAGCGGTATTGGATATCGTATGCGTCCTTTGCATAGTGCGCGAGTTTATCGTGGTGTTTCCAGTGAAGATTTTTTTCGGCAATACCGTAGCGCTTGTAAAAGTTCCAGCGTTGTTCCCGCCAATACGCGAACGCATCGTCGTCGACACCGGGTTTGCAAAAGTATTCCATTTCCATCTGTTCGAATTCGCAGGTGCGGAAGATAAAATTCTTAAAGATGATTTCGTTGCGGAACGATTTTCCGACCTGCGCGACGCCGAACGGAATCTTCATTCGGTTCGATTGAACGATATTTTTAAAATCGACGAAGATGCCCTGACAGGTTTCCGGGCGCAGGTATACGATGGACGTGTCGCTTTCGACGGGGCCGAGATGCGTTTTAAACATCAAATTGAATTCGCGCACGGCGGTATAGCTGTGCTTGCCGCATACGGGGCAATTCACTCCGTGTTCGTCGATAAACGCTTTCATCTCTTCGTGCGACATCGCGTCTACCGCCTTTTCGGGCTTTACGTCGTGAGAAGCGCAAAAATCTTCGATGAGCTGATCCGCGCGAAAACGCGCTTTGCATTCGGTGCAGTCGATCATCGGATCGGAAAAATGCGCAACGTGTCCGCTCGCTTCCCACGTCGTGTGATGCATAAAGATAGAAGAGTCGAGACCTACGACATCGTCGTGGAGCTGCGTCATCTCTTTCCACCACGCGTTTTGGATATTGCGTTTAAGTTCGATACCGAGCGGACCGTAATCCCACGCGCCCGCCTGTCCGCCGTAAATTTCACTCGATTGATATACAAAACCGCGCCGCTTGCACAAACTGATGATTTTATCAAGCGTGCATTCGTGATTCGTTTCCGCCATAGCCGTCTCCCGTACGTACCGGGCTGCTTCCGAAAACCGCAGTCTTTAGAAGTTCCCGTCACAAAAAATTATTAAGCGTCCCGTTCAAAACATTCGTTCGCTATGACGGCGATTTTACCAAAAAAAATCGATTGTAGCAATTACAGTGGCTTTCATTATAATCGGCTTTCATACCTTTTATCGAAGCGAATCCGATACAACTGCATCAGGGGCGCTTTGCTTTAATCGCTACTTCTCTAAAACAGCGTAATCGAAAACGACTTTTCGAAGACGCCGGAAGCGAAAAGCGCGTTGCCCCACTCGCGCGCTTGCAGTTCACCCGAAAAGCCTGCGCGGTCGCAGCGGCCGTACCACGGTTCGATGCACAAAAACGGAGCGCGCTTTTCCTGCGGTGACCACAAGCCGAAAATATCCGTGTCGAAGTCCACGCGCACGAATTCCTTTTTCGATTTGTCGAGCAATGTAACTGCACGAATACCGCTGTTTTCGAAGATGAGCGCATCGTGCGAAAACATATCGTCGGTAATCTGCACTCCTCCGTCGGAAAGCGTATAGGAATCCGTCCTTTCCTGCACAAGTCCGTCGGTATTTATCGTATGAGCGGTAACCCGCTCGATTTTTTTGCTGCCTGAAAACCGGATCCAACAGTCGGTAAAATTTCCGCCCTGCGGCGGACACACAAAGCCCGGATGCGCACCGAGCGAAAAATACATCGTCGATGTTCCGGTATTCGTCACGCGCCACGTCTGCGTCAGCGTGCTTCCCGTAATCGTATACGTGATTTCGAATAAAAAAGGAAACGGATAAACTTTTCGCGTCTCGTCCGTATCGGAAAGCGCAAACTGCAGATAGGTGTCCGTCCGCTTTGAAAGCGTAAACGGCATATCGCGCGCAAACCCGTGCGGCGTCATCGGATAGGTTGTTCCTTTATAGCGGTAGACGCCGCCGTTCAATTTCCCGACGAACGGAAAAAGGTTCGGCGCCGATCGATTCCATACGGCGGGATCCGCCTGCCACAGATATTCGATTCCGCCCTTTGCGAGCGATACGAGTTCCGCCCCTTGTAAAACTGCAACCATGGAAATAACGCCGTTTGAAATTTCGTATTGCATATATGCCTCCGTACATTTAATTTTTCAAGCATACCCACGTGGCACCGCGTCCGCCCATACGTCGGTCGGGATGACCGGAGCGGCCGCAGCGTTTATCTTGTTCGATAAATTTTCGCACAACTTCTCCGAGTACGCTCTCACTTCCGGTCGTGTGGATTCCCTTGCCGTGCACGATGAGGATTTTCCGAAGTCCACGCTTTGCGCAGTCGCCGACAAAAACGACAAGCCTGCTCCGCGCTTCGTCCTGTGTGAGCCCGTGCAGATCGATGCGAGCTTCGATCGGCATGTCTTTTACATAGCGCTGCGAGCGTTCGCGATCGCGCTCGGCTTCTTCAGCGGCGATTTTATCTTTATCGACGATGCCGTAGCGGCGAAGCCACGCTTCCTGCGGATCGATCCGCTTTGCAAAACCGTTTCCCGCTTCGGAATAATTCGACGGCGTTTTGCTTTTTTCGGGCGCGTTCGCTTTTTTGCCCGAAACGGGATTTCCTCCGCAAACCTTCCGCTTCGATTCTTTTTGCAATCTGTCCCACTCATCGAGTACCGCACCGAAATCCATAAGCCCCCCGCATTACCGATTATCAATTATAGAATTACCGTATCGGCACAACGGACGAAGACGCTACCCAGCCGCCTGTCGTACCGTATTGGATATACACCCATTTTCCCGCAGTCTCTTCGACGCTCACCCGCTCGCCGCTTGCGATCGGAGAAACTAATCCGGACGATTCGTCGGGCACGAACCGTATGTCGCCGCCTTTAAAAATACCGTATGTCCTCGAAAGGCGTATAGCGGAGGCGACGGCAAACGAAAAAACGACCAAAACGCAGCCTAAAACCGCATATACTCCCGCACGTTTTTTCAGTGCAAACAATACGGCGCACAAAAGCGCAAGCACAAGCGTAGCGGCGGCGAAAAGCATACACGCTGCAACGCTCGGCTCGGCTTTACCGGATGCAATGCCCAGCTTTGCTTCAAATGCGCGACGGGCGGATGCCGCTTTCCACGGGAAAAAAGCGTGCCGTTCGGCGCTGTGCAGCACGGCAAGCGTTTCGCAATCGGATTCGGAAAGTGTACGTACCCTATGTTCGCTTTCGGAATGGCCGACTTCGGAAAAAGCATAGGAAAAATAGCTTTCGTTGCTGTCGCCTTCATCGGAAGGAACGGAAAGAGAAGGTACGACGAGGATCGTCCCTGCGGGCGGCGAAAGCTTTACGCGTGCGCCGCTGTATGCGCTTACGGTAAGCTGCATATCGGGAATGGGGGTATTTCCGCCGACAAGGGGCTGCCACTCGAAAAGAGCTACAGGAATCGGATCGGCGGTAAAAAGCGACGCGCGCGGAGTACCTTCGGCAATCTCATAGCGCCACAGTTCCGTCAAAAGCGCGTCTTTCGGAGCCTGCCACGAAAAGCGTATCGCCTGTACGGCGTATTGTACGTACAGCGTAAATAAAATCTTTTCACCGGCGGGCAAGGTAAACAGCGGCTCATCGTTCGCCGTACCGTCTGTCAGCTCCGTACCGTTTTCAAATTTAACAATCAAGTGTGGAAAAGTCGATGCGGGATTTTGTTCGATATTGACATCGGAAAACGGAATCTCATACGGACGCCCTTTGATGCGCACGCGAAGCGGGGGAAGCGTATAAATGCGGGCATCCCTGAACGAAAGCCAAATATCGATTTCGGTGCCGGACTGAATGCCGATCTGCGCATAGTCCGTCCGCCGCATCGATACGACGCTGACGCCGGGCGGCATTTCGGGGCTGTCGGCTTGTACGTCGGAAGGCTTTACGTCGGGAATGATAAGAGAAAACATATAGTCGTTTCCTGAATACAGCGCGCCGACGGGAGGCGTTACGCGGAGCTTTTGCAGATCGGACGACCACTCGGCATACAGCGACCCGCCGCCGAGTAAGATCGATAGAGAGGCTATCGCAAAAATCGTCCCGCGCCTCATTCGAAACGGCGGATCGAATATTGCGTTTTTCAAAAGTCGAAATTTGCCGATCGTTTCGATCTTTATCCGATACGGCAATAAAATTAATAATCGACGGAAGAATTCGATTCCGCCGTCCGTTCGCTGTTTTTCCATTGTTTTTGATCGTTCTCCCGTATCCGTTGGTATATAGCGCTTTCGACGGCACTGATCGCATTCGTATCCTGCGCGAGAGGCACGAGTTCGATTTCCTTTTCGTGCGCTTCTTTGACGGCTTGTTGCCGACGCGCGATTTCGAGATTTTCTTTTGCCGCCGTCTTCGTACCGTCGATCCTCAGCGCATCCCGAAAGCATGCGGCCGCTTCCGTGTAATTGCCGCTCCGGTATGCGATAATCCCCCTATTGTAATACGCTGCAAAGCGCACCTGCTCGGGCGAAGCAGGATCGATATTTTTCAAACACGCAAGAGAAGCCGCATATTCGCTCTGCATGATATAGGTCGCCGCGAGATTGTATTCGGCGTACTGTTCGGAAAGCGCGTCTCCGTTTTGCCGCGCCCTTTCTTCGACTCGCAAAAAGCCCGCAATCGCGCTTCGATATTTTTTCCGATACCACGCCCACGAACTCGACGCTATCTCCTGCGCGTTTGCAATTCGGGCACTACACGACGAAAGCAAAAGCGTCGCAGCGCAAAGCACAACGGCAGCCGCCCGGCTTTTGTGAAAGAGCCTTCGATAATTTTCAAAATCGAACTCGGCGACGACAAAACTCAGCACAAACGCTGCAATCGCCGCAATCAAAAACAGCGCATACCGTTCGACGGGTTTTACCTCATACGAAACGGTGATCGCGGTTTCGTTTTTCAGCGGTTTTAACAATTCTATCGCCGAGCCCGCTTCCGTCGCATCGATGTACCGCGCCGCCGCAGAAAAATTATACCGCTCGGCATAAAGCGACACCTGCTCGACCGCTTTTTTCATCCGTTCCGAACGAAGCGCTGTCATCACTTTCGTTTTTCCGTCTCCGGCGATTATTTCGACTTCCTGTTCCGTTCCGAACCCGATAAGCGAAACGGATACACCTTCTTTTACACAGGCTTCAATAGAAGATATAAGCTGCCCATCGGTTTCATCTCCGTCGGTAAAAACCCAAATGCGCCGAGCCTGCGCCGAGTCGGACGGAAACGAGCGGAGCGCAGCTTCGATACCTTTGCCGAGCGACGTGCCGGCGGCGCTCATGAGAGTCGGTGAAAGGGTTTCCAAAAGAGAGCGCACGATCGCCGTATCTTCCGTAAGCGGAACAACGATAACACCCTCGCCTTTTGCCAAAACGACGGAAACGGATACGCCGCCCATGCGCGACAAAAGCATATCCCCATAGCGGGATGCCGCTCTGAGCCTCGTCAATCCGCCGGGTGCATCGTCCGCCGTCATGCTGTATGAAATATCGAACACGAATGAAACTGCGCTCCCGCTTCTCTGAACGGGGACTTCATAGGTACCCCACGAAAATCCGGCATAGGCGAAAATCAGCATAATCCACGCAAAGCATCTGAACAGCGTCCGCACGACGAGCGTACGCGAAAGATTCGGCATGCGTTTCGATTCCGGAAGATTCGTATCGATGACGGCAGCCCGCTTCGAATAGGCGATAATGCCGCGGTAGCGGTGAAATGCGGCGACCAGCGCCGGAATAATTAATATAAAACCGTAAAAAGCATAGGGACGTTCACAGGAAATCACCATATTAAATCAGCTCCTGCAGATAAACCCTGCGTATAAACAATCCAAGTGCAAATAAGATTACCGCCGCGACGATCAACCTGTCGTAATAGCGGACGCTTTCGGTGTGCAAGTGATAGGTCTGCACGACGTTCATTTCCCTCGCGATCGACGAAAGCACGTTTGCCAAATCGCCGGTCGTCTGCACGCCGTAATATTTTCCGCCGGAAAGGGAGGCGATGCGTTCGAGCGGTGCGGGATCGAAATCGGACTGCAGATAACCGGAATACACGCGTCCCGTTTTCGGATCGACGTAATCGAGCGGAACCGCCCCCTTCGTACCGATGCCGAGCGTATAGACGGCGATGCGATTTTTTTCAGCGAGTTCGGCAGCCGTTTCGGGATGAATCGATCCGGCGTTGTTTTCGCCGTCGGTAACGAGAACGATGCATTTTTTCGGAGCAGCCGAAGAAGAGAGGTGATAGACAGCCGTGCTCAGCCCCGTACCGATCGCAGTTCCGTCGCCGAGGCTTCCGATCATAAGAGCGTCAAGGCGAGAAAAAAAGACTGTTCGATCGGTCGTCGGAGGCACGACGATCGCAGCTTCCGTCGCCATCGCGACAAGACCGAACGATATGCCGCCGGTATCCAAAGACAGCGTGCGTATCGCGCGCCGAGCTGCGTCAAGCCTCGTCATATTTGCGATATCCTTTACCGCCATCGACGGACTCGTGTCTACAACAAAAAGGATGTCGGCGCCGCGTGACGTATACACGCGCTCCTGATGATAAACGACGGGATCGGCGAGGGCGGCAACCGTGAGTACAAACGCAGCTATGATAAAGATACGGGAAATAAAGGATGCGGCGCTGCGCAGCCTGCCTTTCCATTCGAAAGTTTTGCCGCCCCAATCCGAAAGCGTTGCCGGAAACGCGATGCGCGTAAACAAGCCGAGCGCTCTCACTATAAAGAGAGCGGGAACGAGGAAAAGCAAAAAAAACGCCGCGGGATTTCGGAAATCAAGCATAGGATACGCCTCCGAAAAAACAATCGCTCATCAATCCGATTTTAATAAAATGTAAAATCAAATTTATTAATTTTCCGCTATTCATTTTATTCCCTGTCATTCGCCGATCTCTTCCATAAAATCCGTACGCATTTCAATCTCTGCGGGCGGCGCCCTCAAAGCGTTCGACGGCATCGCGCACGATTCTGATGAGAGATGCGCGTTCATCCGTTTTGAGATCCGCCGCAAACTGCTCGGCAGGCTCCTTTTTCGAATCGATCGAACCGCGGGCATAGCGCACGTAATCGGTACGCCGCAAAACCGCCGCAAGCGACATAGCGCCGGATTGGCTTTTTTCCGACATTGTACCCGCCATGATTTTGTCAAACGTATCCATAATCGCGGAGCTCGACACGGCGCTGAAACGATAGCCGAAACGAAAATCGAGGTAGTGCCTGATAAGCTGCTGCAGTTCCGTACAAAATTCCGCGTCGTTCGTTTTACCTCCCGCCCGATCGAGCCGTTTTAAACGCCGGTACAATTCTTTTGCGTTTTTCGCATACGAACGAAGCAGTTTCCGCGTCGCATAGGCTTCGTACACTGACTGCCACGTTACGACAAGTCTGATCAATAAGATAAAAAGGACGATCGAAAGGACAGCCGCCGCATAGAGCACGTACATCGTTCCGGGAAGCAAAAGCGGTCCCATGCTTGCGCGCAGATCGGCATCATCCTGATCCTGCAAAATCGATGAAACTTCTACGCTCTGCACATCGACGATAAAGGGATGTGCGCCGCCGCCGTATACGGCAGCGGAAATATCGAACATCGGAAAATCGATCGCGCCGGTATTCCACGGGATAAACGTAAAGCGAAGCGTATAGAGGAGACCGTTTCTATCGAGCGATGCGTCCAATATCGTATAATCGTCGGTATCCGTTTGAAACGGAAGCGATTCGAGCGCAATTTCTCGGGAAAGTGAAGCATCGCTCATATCGGCAAAAAAATCGACTGCAGAACGGAACGTGTAGCGAAGCTCGGCCGTATCGCCGACATAAATCGTTTTCGGCATGACGATCTGCATCGTATCGGACTCCGTAAAGGATGCAGCGTTCGCGCATATCGCAATGCACAAAAAAATCAATAATGTTTTCATTGTGTCCGGCCCTTGTAGGAAAAAAAATGCGAAAGGACGCGGACGACTTCATCGTCGGTTGAAAGCGCAAGCGGAACGGCTCCGTGACGGACGCACGACTCCTGCCAGTGGAGGAATCGCCGGCGGTTATCGTCTCGCCATGCGTTCCGAAAAGCTGATGATGAAGACGGCAGTACGAGGCGCACAGTCGTTTCGCTGTCGATAAAGGGCACCGTCCCTATTTCCGGCAGTTCATTGTCGATCTCATCGACGATGCGCACCGCAACGACGTCGTTTTTTTGCGCAAGGGAAGCGAGGGACGTAATCCATCCGACCGTTCGAAAATCGGAAAAGACAAAGACAAGCGATCGCTTTTTTAATAATTTTCCCGCACCCGTCAGCGCGCTTCGGAGCGCAGAACCGGAAACACCGTATCCGTCGACTTCATCGAGGCGCGCAAGTAAAAGCATCGTGCGCTTTCGTCCGCTTTCGGGCGCACATGAAAACTGTATTTCACCGTCGAAAAAAACGGCTCCGATGCTGCTCGCGTTTATCTCGGCCGCCATCGCGACGAGAGCGGCCGCTTCTGCTGCCGTACGATAGCGCGTTCTGCGCCCCGTACCGCTAAACATCGAAAACGAACGATCTACGACGATAAAGATCTGGAGCTCGCGCTCTTCTTCGAAAAGCTTTACATAGGGTTTTCCCATGCGTGCAGTAACGTTCCAATCGATGGCGCGCACGTCGTCGCCGCGAAGGTATTCGCGCACACCGCTGAATTCGATGCCCTGCCCGCGGAAGAGCGAACGAAAAGAACCCGTTTTAAAACTGTCGGCGAGAGACGCGGCAGTGAGACGGAGCAGCGCCGCCTGTTTTGCGAGCGTTTCCCTGTTGACGGCGAGCAGATGTTTCATCGCTAGGGGACCGGCACGAAATCGAGGATACGGGAAATGATTTCATCGGCGGTGACGGAATCCGCAGCGGCTTCATAGGAGAGCACGAGGCGATGACGCATGACGGCGGGAGCCGCAAGCTTAACGTCTTCGGGCAGCACAAACGATCGTCCTTGAAAGAGCGCGGCCGCTTTCGCACACTGTAAAAGCGCGATACCCGCACGCGGAGAAGCGCCGAAAGCGATATAGCGCGTAATGTCGTGTACGGACGCTTTTTTATCGGGATCGGGGCGCGTTACCGCTATGAGAGAAACGATGTATTCGATAAGCGCATCGTCGCACACAATCTTCGAAAGCAATTTTCGAAGCAGAGCGATATCGCCCGCACTTAAAATTTTCCGAACGGGAACGGAAGCGGCCGCTCCCCCCGTCTTTACGACGGCGAACTCCTCTTCGGCTTTCGGATAGGGTACGATGATCTTCAGCAAAAAACGGTCGAGCTCCGCTTCGGGCAAATTGTACGTCCCTTCCTGCTCGATCGGGTTTTGCGTCGCGAGCACGAAAAAAGGTTCGGGCAGCGCATAGGATGTTTCACCGATCGTCACCTGCCGCTCTTCCATAGCTTCAAGCATGGCGGACTGCACTTTCGCACTCGCACGGTTTATCTCGTCGGCGAGCACGACGTTCGCAAACACCGGCCCTTTACGCACGGAAAAGGTCCCCTTGCCTTGCTCATATATAAGCGTACCGGAAACATCGGCGGGAAGCAGATCGGGCGTAAATTGAATGCGTTTAAAATCGAGCCCGGAGATTTCGGCAAAGGTTTTAACCGCGAGCGTCTTTGCAAGCCCCGGCACGCCTTCGAGCAGCACGTGTCCGCCTGCGATAAACGCCGTCATGATACCGTCAAACAGCACATCCTGACCGATAAGACGCTTATGCGCTTCCGTACGGCATGCTTCGATAAGGTTACGGCACGCTGCAAGTTCCGCTTCGCCCGCACTGTATTTTTCCATCTCACAACCTCAAGCCTGCATGCATTATTATAATTGACAATCTCACCGTATTTCAGAATAATCTATTTTATCATGTTGAACCCTTTAGCACAAGAATTAAACGAACGATTAAAAGACACTGTCGCAGGAGAGCTGCTTTCGGACGAAGGCTTGCGGATGTATTTTCCGAAAGGGATAATCGCGCAGAGTGAAGAAGCGAAACAGGGCGCGTCCAAAGCGAACGGGACGATCGGCATGACGATCATCGAAGGAAAACCGGCAATTCTTCCGTCGATTCAAAAAAGCGTTCCCTCATTCGATGCACGCTCTCTTGTCGCATACGCGCCGACGGCGGGGCAAAAAGAGTTTCGCACGGTTTGGCAAAAACAGATAATCGATAAAAATCCGCTTTTAAAAACAAAAAAAATATCGCTGCCCGTCGTCGTACCGGGGCTTACCGCAGGCATTTCGTATATCGCAGACCTCTTTATAGACGAAACAAAACCGCTGCTCGCCCCCGATCCGTCGTGGGACAACTATGCGCTCATCACGGAAGCGCGGCGAGGAGCGGAACTGCATCGATTCAATTTTTTTGACAACGGAAAAATAGACACGGCTTCGCTTGAAAACGCAATCAAAAAAGAAGCGGCCGCCTGCTCTTCCGTGCGGCTCCTGCTCAATTTTCCGCAAAATCCGTCGGGTTACAGCCCCACAAAACGCGAAGTTATTGAAATCTGCCGCATCATAGGGGAGGCGGCTTCCGGCGGCACAAAATTATTAATTATATGCGACGACGCATACTTCGGTCTCAACTACGAAGACGATATCGAAGAGCAATCTCTCTTTGCTCACATCGCCGACATCCACAAAAACGTGCTCGCCGTAAAAATCGACGGGCCGACAAAAGAAGATTTTGTGTGGGGATTCCGCTGCGGCTTCGTTACCTTCGCTTCGAAAAATTATACTGATGAACACTACGACGCCCTTATCAAAAAACTCATGGGCATCATACGCTCGTCCGTTTCGTGCAGCGCAACTCCTTCGCAGTCCATCCTTATGCGTTCCTATACCGATCCCGACAACGAAGCGCAAAAGGCTGCGTTCCGAAACATTCTCCAAGCGCGCTATCGCGCCGTACGGAACTTCGTCGATTCACACACATCGAGCGCGATCGAAGCGATGCCTTTCAATTCGGGTTATTTTATGAGTTTCCGCCTCAACGGAATCGATGCGGAAACGCTGCGTAAAAAGCTGCTTTCCGAAAAAGGTATCGGTACGATATCGATCGACAGCCGCACGCTGCGCGTCGCATTCAGCAGTATAGACGAAGACAAAATCGAATCGGTATATGCCGACATCTACGCGGCAGCCGACGGGATGTACCGTGCCCTCTAAACCGACCGTCCCCCGTGCACTGCCGCTCCAAGGGCATACCGTCCTTTCTCGCACAAGACCGCCGGCGGCCGAAAGACGTGCTCGATACATTCTCAAAAAAAACGTGCAGCGTATTTGCATTCTGTTTTTATGTGCGTTCTTTTTTTTCGGCTGTTCGTTTAAGCGCGAAACGCTCATCACGATATGGACGAATATCCCCGAATTTACCGAATACGGAGAGCTCTTCAACGATACGCACGGCAAAAAAAAAGTCATCCTCGTCTACAAAAAAAATCCGTCGGAAGCGCTCGCTTCGAAAAACGAAAAAAATCCGCCCGACATCGTTGTCGGTCCGTGGCTCCGCACCGATAAAACGAGCCGTTTTTTCCGATCGATCGATACGATATTCGACGGGAGCGGTATAACGCAGTCGATTTTCTATCCGCAGTTGCTCGAAGCGGGAAAAATCAGGCAATCGTACTATCTCTTGCCGGTGAGCTTCAATCTGCCGGCCGTCATCTTTTCAAAAGAAAACGCGGCAGCAGTCGAAGACAATTACACGCTGTCGATCGAACAGCTAAAAGAAGCGGGAAGAGCTTTCAACGTACGGCAACAAAACGGCACATACTCGCGCATCGGATTCGTGCCGCAGGCGGGAAACAGCTTTCTCTATTTTACGGCAAAAGCGAAAGGCGCGCAGTTTCGCGAATCGAAATCGTCGTTTACATGGAATGCCGACAAACTTTCCGACGCGATCGCCTACCTCAAAAACTGGTCGAAAACCGTCAACACGTCTTCGGAGGCGGAACAGGATTTCGCGTATAAATATCTTTCCATGCCGAACTTCAAACGCGTCACATCAGGGCGCACGCTGTTCGCCTACATCACGAGCGACGCGCTGTTCAGCCTTACGGCCGAACAATCCGAAATGCTCGACTACCGCTGGATTTACGACGGCAATAAAATACCGATCGAAGATTCCTTTGTCACGCTCGGTATCCCCAAGCACGCAAAACATCCGAACGGCGCATACGACTTTATCGAATGGTTTTTAAACGCGGAAACGCAGCGCGCCGTCCTCGAACGCAAAGCGAAACAAAATCTCGACATACACCAATTCGGCATCGCAGGCGGTTTTTCTTCAATCAGAGAAGTAAACGAACACATCCTTCCGCTGTATAAAACGATGCTCTTAACAAATACACCGCCGACCAATATGCTGAGCGTACCGGAAAAACTTCCGTCAGACTGGGAGCTCATAAAAGAGCAGATAATCGTTCCGTATCTCAGAGACGAAGTACAAAATACCGGCGATACACCCGTCGCCGATTTACCGTCGCGCATTGCAAGCAGGGTAAAGCCGAGCTACGAACAATAAGGCACCGCGCTAAGCTCGATCGGCTGTCAGCGGCAGCAATCAATAGCGTATGCTCGCCGCAATAGGCAAGTGGTCGGAATAGCCTTTGCCCGTGTGCATTGCATATCGAACGGGTATGCCTTTTTCGTCCGCCCACGGTCCGTCGGTTTCCGCAGCAAATGAAACGGCTTCGGCTCTTCCCGACAGAAAAAAGTGATCGATGCGTTCTCCTTTTCCGCCGTAATAATAGCTGTACATTGCATGCGCATTTTCCGAAAGCCACGGCGATTTGACAAGGATTTCCGATACTTCCCCGAAACCCGCTCCGCGCAAAAAAACCGCGCCGCTTTCCGTCCCCTTAGTAAACTCTTCGATATCGCGGTTAAAATCTCCGCAGGCGACGGCAGCGCTTCCGTTTGTCTGCAGCAGCAATCGGGCGAGGACGGACTCCTGCCAGCTTCGCCACAGTTCCGTCTCCTTACCGCCTCCCAATTTGGATTTCCAGTGATTGACGCAGAGCGTAAGCCGGTGCGAATCTGCGAATACGGATACGTCGATGACGGGCCGCATGCGCGGCTGCTCCGCATAGGTGCGGATATCGAGAGCGTGAACGGTCATCGCACCGAGGGGATAGCGCGAAAGCACGGCACAGCCGAGCGCGTCGCCGGGCGATTTTACAAAGCACGCGTAGTTCCAATTTTTTTTGCCGTTCCACGCGCCGCCTGCGAGGAGGTTTGCGATATCGTACATAACGCCTTCGTTTTCTATCTCTTCGAAAACGTATACATCGGCGTTGAGCTTTTTAATCGCGTCGCAGAGTCGGCCGAGCCGGGCGGCGTATTCGTCCCTGCCCCACTTCGATTTCGGTGATTTGAATTCGGCGTATTCGCATCCGTCCGCATTCGCATCAAAAAACGTCTGCACGTTCCAGTTTACGATGCGGATCGTCTGCACGCGCATTTGCCGTTCGGTGTCCCTGTCTTTCGAACCTTCGGCGGCCAGCGTACAGCCTGCGCCGATCAACAGGAGCGGAAAAAAATATGTGATCGTTATTTTTTTCATGGCAGCTTCTCCGTGCGTCGATTTCGATTTCACCTTATAATCGTCAACGCTTTGTATTTTTACGCGGATTTTGCGAAAAAATGCCGTAAAAACGGCTGCATTCCGCACAATCGATCTGCCGTCAGCTTTTATTAATAAGTTTTTTCCTGCAAAACGTAATAAAAAAACGCCGCCCACAGATGTGAACGGCGCTCTTTGACCGATTTTCGGATCGTCGAAAACTACCAGCGGTAGTGCGCGAACGCTTTGTTCGCTTCGGCCATTTTGTGCGTATCTTCTTTTTTCTTAAAGGCCGTACCCGTGCTGTTATACGCATCGAGCAGTTCGGCGGCGAGCGTTTCAGCCATGCCGTGTCCGTTCCGGTTGCGAGCGGCGGTGATGATCCAGCGCATCGCAAGCGCTTCTTTGCGCACGTCGCGGATTTCCACCGGAACCTGATAGGTCGCACCTCCGACGCGGCGGGATTTTACTTCCACCATCGGTTTGACGTTTTCGAGCGCTTTCAAAAACACTTCGAGCGGATCTTTGTCGGTTTTAGCTTTTAAATTGTCCATCGCCGTGTACATGAGGCGCTTACACGTTTCTTTTTTGCCCTGCAGCATCATACGCGTGATGAATTTCGAAACGACTTTGCTGTTGTATTTTACGTCCGGCATAACGGGACGATCGATCGATTTTTTATGTCTTCCCATTTTCTGATCCCCCGTTATGCTTTAGCGCGTTTTGCACCGTATTTCGAGCGGCCGCGTTTGCGTCCGTCGACACCGAGCGTATCTTTTGTGCCGCGGATGATGTGATAGCGCACACCCGGCAAATCTTTTACGCGTCCGCCGCGCACGAGCACAACCGAGTGTTCCTGCAAATTATGTCCGATGCCCGGAATGTACGCGGTCACTTCCATACCGTTGCTGAGCCGTACACGCGCAATTTTCCGAAGCGCGGAGTTCGGTTTTTTCGGCGTCATCGTCATAACACGTGTACATACGCCGCGTTTTTGCGGACACGAATCGAGGGCGGGCGCTTTCGTCCTGTTTGCGCTCGACTTGCGTCCCTGATGAATCAACTGATTAATTGTAGGCATCGCCTATCTCCTATTCCTAATAATTAATAATTTTTAAACAAAATTCCGGTCAGCACCCCGGAATATAATCCGTCATCATTTCCGAAAAAACGGAGGAATTGCGAACACCGCTAAAACCTCAGGTGATTTTTAGAAGTGTTCTTATATTTTACTTCATTCCCCCGTCTCTCGTCAATAGCTCAATCGGCTTCCTGCTCTTCCGCATCGAGCGCGGCGTCTTCTTCGGTCATGCGCAGCGCTTCCTGCTCCTTTTCAATGCGTCGGCGTTCGAGAATTTCAGCCATTTGGATATCCAAATCTTTGTCGCTTCCGTCGAAGAGTTTGATATTGCGGTAGTTTCTGATGCCGGTTCCCGCGGGAATCATGTGACCGATCGCGACGTTTTCTTTGATGCCGTGCAGATAATCGGTCGAACCGGAAATCGCTGCGTTCGTGAGCACGCGCGTCGTATCCTGAAACGATGCCGCCGAAATAAAGGAATCGACGCCGAGCGACGCTTTGGTAATCCCTTGGAACATCGGCCGGCCGGTAGCGGGCTCTCCGCCTTCGTCTTTGACCCGCTTGTTCTCTTCGTGGAATTTGTATTTGTCAACTTGCTGGCCGTAGATAAAGTTCGTATCGCCGACCGTGACGATTTTCACTTTACGCAGCATCTGCCGTACGATGATACCGATGTGCTTGTCGTTGATATCGACGCCCTGCGCGCGGTACACCTGTTGGATTTCGTCCATGAGGTAGTTCTGCAGTGCATTTTCACCGAGTATGGCGAGAATGTCGTGCGGGCTCGGAGAACCGTCGCACAGCGGCTCACCCGCTTCCACACGGTCGCCGTCGCGCACGAGCATGCGCTTATTCATCGGAACGGCGTGAGCTTCCTGTTTGCCGAATTCGTCTTCGACCGTCACCATGCGCTTGCCCTTGCTGATTCCGTCGAATTTGACAAGGCCCGAAATCTTTGCGAGCACGCACGGATTTTTCGGTTTGCGCGCTTCGAAGAGTTCGGAAACGCGCGGGAGACCGCCGGTAATATCGCTCGATTTTGCGGCGACTTTCGGCAGCCTTGCAAGCGTAACACCCGCAGCGATCTGCTTTTTGTCGTCGACATTGAGGATAGCGCCCGCCGGCAGATAGTAGCTTCCGAGTTCATTGCCCGCTTCGTCGGTGATGAGGATGCGCGGCTGTTTTACGTCCAAGTGCAAGTCGGTGATGATGCGTTCGATGTTTCCCGTCTGCATATCGTGCCGCTCTTCGAGCGTCGATCCGACGATGATGTCTTCGAAGTGCACGTAGCCGTCGCTTTCGGCGATGATCGGTTCGCTGAACGGATCGAATTCTCCGATCGGTTTTCCCGCAGCGACGATGTCGCCCGATTTGACGTAGATCGTCGAGCCGTTCGCAATTTCAACTTTTACTTCGCTGCTCGTCAAATAGACCGTATCGCCGATGATCATAATCTTCGCATCGGCGGACGCTTTCACTTCTCCGCTTTTCGTCGTCATGACAACGCTGCCTTTCAAGATGCGGCCGCCGTTTTTTACTTTGACGGACGCGTCTTTGCCGATTTTGATTTCGTCGATGATGCGGATGACGGTCATAAAGCCTTTGCGCGTAAAGAGCCACTTACCGCCTTTTACTTCTACGTGCGTACCCGTGATGTCTTTGATAAAGGCGTTGAATTTGAGAACGATGTGATTTTCTTCCGTCGTCTTTTCGGCAGCCCCTCCCGAATGGAAGGTTCTGAGCGTAAGCTGCGTACCCGGCTGTCCGATCGACTGCGCCGCGATGATGCCGACCGCTTCTCCGATTTCGACGATTTTATTCCGCGCGAGATTTTGTCCGTAGCAGTGCACGCAGATACCGTGATGCGCTTCGCACGTGAGTACGGTGCGCAGCTTTACCTTTTCGACGCCCGCTTCATCGATCTTTTTTGCCAAATCGCCGTCGATATAGCGGTTGACGTCGCACAAGAGTTCTCCGGTAATCGGATGGATGACGCGCTCTATCGTATAGTGACCGACGATGCGCTCGGCAAGCGGGACGATCACTTCGTCTCCGTCTTCGATCGCCGCATAATCGATACCGTTGATCGTACCGCAGTCGTCTTCGTTGACGACGACGTCCTGCGCAACGTCGACGAGCCGCCGCGTCATATAACCGGCATCCGCGGTTTTGAGCGCGGTATCGGACAAACCTTTTCGAGCACCGTTCGTCGAAATAAAGAATTCGATAACGGACAAGCCTTCTTTAAAGTTCGAGCGGATCGGCAGTTCGATGATATCGCCGTTCGGTTTTGCCATAAGACCGCGCATCGCCGCAAGCTGCGAAATCTGTTTCGGAGAACCGCGCGCGCCCGACTTTGCCATCATATAGATCGTGTTGAAGCCGTCTTTGTCTTTGGCGAGGTTGTCCATCATTATCTTTGAAAGTTCGTCGTTCGTTCTCGCCCACAAGTCGGTAACTTTTTGATAGCGCTCTTCGGCGGTGATAATGCCTTTCGAATACTGTCCGACGATCTCTTCGACTTCTTTGTTCGCTTTGTCGACCATCTTTTTCTTTTCATCGGGGACAAGGATATCGTCCATGGAGAGCGTCGCGCCGTAGAAGGTCGCATTTTTATAGCCGCACGCTTTGATCGCGTCGAGCATCTTTATCGTGAGCCAGGGACCCTTCGTGTGATACACGTGCTCAATCATTTTGCGCAGCTTTTTGTCGTCCATCTGCTCGTTCACGTAGTCGACTTCGTCCGGCATCTCTTCGTTGAACGCGAGGATGCCCGCCGTCGTTTCGATCACTTTGCCGTTGTACGGAGCCTTTTGGACGGGCGCTTTGATCGCCGCCTGCCATTCGATACTGCCGTATTCGGCGGCCATACGCGCTTCGTCGCTCGAACTGAAGCGCCTGCCGGTACCCTTCGCGTTCGGCTTGACCGACGTCATATAGTAGATGCCGAGCACCATGTCCTGAGACGGATAGACGATCGTATTGCCGTTAGCGGGATCGAGCAGGTTGCGTGCCGAAAGCATGAGCGTCCAGCACTCCATCTGCGCCGCCTGCGTCAGCGGCACGTGGATCGCCATCTGGTCGCCGTCGAAGTCTGCGTTGAACGATTTGCACGCGAGCGGGTGCAGTTTGATCGCTTTACCTTCGACGAGTATCGGTTCAAATGCGAGGATGCCGAGCCGGTGCAGCGTCGGCGCGCGGTTCAGCATAACCGGATGTTCGCGAACGACTTCATCGAGGATCGCGTACACTTCCGGCGATTCCTGTTCGACAAGCGTTTTCGCTTTTTTGATATTGAACACGACGTCTTTATCGACGAGTTTTTTCATGATAAAGGGCTTGAAGAGTTCGAGCGCCATCTTTGTCGGAAGTCCGCACTGCCACAAATGCAGTTCCGGCCCGACGACGATGACCGAACGTCCCGAATAATCGACGCGCTTTCCGAGCAGGTTTTGGCGGAATCGTCCCTGTTTTCCCTTCAGCATATCGCTGATCGATTTGAGCGGACGGTTCGACGCGCCTTTTACGACGCGCTTTCGTTTGCTGTTGTCGAAGAGCGCATCGACGGCTTCCTGCAGCATACGCTTTTCGTTTCTGATAATGATATCGGGAGCCGAAAGCTGCTGAAGTCTCTTTAAGCGATTGTTGCGGTTGATGACGCGGCGGTAGAGATCGTTTAAGTCGGACGTCGCAAAACGGCCGCCGTCGAGCTGCACCATGGGGCGCAGATCCGGCGGGATGACGGGAACGACGTCCAAAATCATCCAGCTCGCTTTGTTGCCGGATTCGCGGAAATGTTCGACGATTTCGATGCGCTTTAAAAGCCGCTTGTCGCTCTTTTCGCCCTTTTCGATCATCTTTACGCGGAGTTCTGCGGCGAGCGCGTCGAGGTCGAGTCCTTCGAGCAGCGTTTTAATCGCTTCGGCGCCCATGTCTGCAGTAAAGGTTTCGCCGTAGCGTTCGCGTGCTTCGTTATATTCCTCTTCGGTCAAAAGCTGCATCTTTTTCAAATCGGTATCGCCCGGCTCTATGACGATATACTTTTCGTAATAGAGCACCGAGCGCAAAGCCGCAACCTGCAGGTCGAGCAGGAGCCCCATGCGGCTCGGTACCGAGCGGTAATACCAGATATGGCTCACCGGAGCTGCAAGCTCGATGTGTCCCGTGCGTTCGCGGCGCACTTTAAAATCGGTTACTTCGACGCCGCAGCGGTCGCAGATAACGCCCTTATAGCGGATCGATTTGAATTTTCCGCAATAGCATTCCCATTCTTTTGTCGTACCGAAAATGCGCTCGCAAAAGAGTCCGTCTTTTTCCGGACGCAGCGTGCGGTAATTTATCGTTTCGGGTTTTTTCACTTCGCCGTACGACCACGCGCGGATCGTATCGGGAGAAGCGAGTTTTATTTTAAGGCTGTCGAAATCCTGAATATCACGCATTGGCATTCTCCTTGTCAAAACCGGAAGCGGCTTTATCGATCAATTCCTGATCGCGTTCCGTCAGGGCGATCTGCTTGCCCTTCGCATCATAAATCGTAAAGTCGAGCGCAAGACCGCGCAGCTCCTGTACGAGTACGTTGAACGATTCCGGCACTCCGGCAGGAGACGACGGGTCGCCTTTGACGATCGACTCGTAAATCTTCGAACGGCCGTTCATGTCGTCCGACTTGATCGTCATCATCTCCTGCAATGTGTTCGCCGCACCGTAGGCTTCGAGCGCCCACACTTCCATTTCGCCCAAACGTTGACCGCCGAACTGCGCTTTGCCTCCGAGCGGCTGTTGCGTAACGAGCGAATAGGGACCGGTCGAACGGGCGTGCATTTTGTCGTCGACGAGGTGATGCAGCTTCATAAAGTAGATGACGCCGACGAAGATCGGATTGACGAAAGGAACTCCCGTGCGTCCGTCGTGCACGATCTGTTTGCAGTCGGGAGAAAGGCCTGCTTCTTTGAGTTTTTCCGCGATCTGTTCCTGACTCGGCGTTTGGAATGCGGGGCACTCGTAGTATTGGCTCAAATAGCGGCCGGCCATACCGAGTTCGCTTTCCATGATCTGTCCGATATTCATGCGGGACGGAACGCCGAGCGGATTCAAGCAGACGTCGAGAGGTGTACCGTCTTCGAGGTACGGCATATCTTCGATCGGAAGGATGCGCGCGACGACGCCCTTGTTTCCGTGGCGTCCGGCCATCTTGTCGCCTTCGCAGAGCTTGCGCTTGTTTGCGATAAGCACTTTGACGACTTCGTCGACGCCGGGATTCAAATCGTCTCCCTGAGTCCTCCGCAGCCGCTGTATGTCGATGACGACGCCTTCGACGCCGTACGGAACGCGAAGCGACGAATCGCGCACTTCTTTCGCTTTTTCACCGAATATCGAATTTAATAATTTGAATTCGGGCGTCGTTTCGGTTTCGCTTTTCGGCGTAACCTTTCCGACCAAAATGTCGCCGCTTCTCACTTTAGCGCCGACTCTGATGATGCCTTCCACGTCGAGATTGTCGAGCGTTTTCGAAGCGGTGTTCGGAACGTCGCGCGTAATCTTTTCGGGACCGAGTTTCGTTTCGCGGATTTCGATCGTAAATTCTTTTATGTGGATCGACGTATACATATCTTCGCGAACGACCCGCTGCGAGATAAGGACGGCGTCTTCGTAATTGTATCCGTTCCACGGCACAAAACCGACGAGGATATTGCGTCCGAGCGCAAGCTCTCCGTTGAACGTCGCAGGTCCGTCGGCAAGCACGTCGCCTTCTTTTACCGTTTCTCCGACGGAAACGGTCGGCCGCTGGTGATAGCAGGTATCCTGATTCGTGCGTTGGTATTTGAGCAGGATGTATTCGTCGAGCGGGTCGGTCTTTTTTGCACCTTCCGGTTTTACCTTGATACAGTCGCTCGTCACTGACACAACTTCACCCGCATGTTTCGCTTTGATGAGAACACCCGAATCGTAGGCCGTCTTTTCCTCCATGCCGGTGCCGACGATCGGCGGTTCGGGGAACAGGAGCGGTACCGCCTGGCGCTGCATATTGCAGCCCATGAGCGCGCGGTTCGCGTCGTCGTGTTCGAGGAACGGAACGAGGGATGCGGAAACGGAGATGACTTGCCGAGGCGAAACGTCTATGTACTGCACGTCTTTCGGCGAGCGCTGCGTATAGTTTCCGCGGTTGCGGCACGAAATCATATCGGCCGAAAACGAACCGTCCTTGCCGATACCTTCGACGACCTGTCCGATGTAGTATTTGTCTTCGTCCATCGCGGAAAGGTATTCGACTTTGCTCGTCACTTTGCCGTTTTCGACTTTACGGTACGGCGCTTCGAGAAAGCCGTAATCGTTGATGCGCGTAAAAATCGCAAGCGAAACGATGAGCCCGATGTTCGGTCCTTCAGGCGTTTCGATCGGACACATGCGCCCGTAATGCGAATAGTGAACGTCGCGCACTTCAAAGCCCGCCCTCTCGCGGGAAAGACCGCCGGGCCCGAGCGCGTTCAAGCGTCTCTTGTGCGTAAGTTCGGCAAGCGGATTGACTTGATCCATAAACTGCGAAAGCTGCGACGAGCCGAAAAATTCTTTGATGGATGCGACGATCGGTTTGATCGAAATCAAATCCTGAGGCTTCATCGTTTCCGTTTCTTTTAAGCTCATGCGTTCTTTTGCTATGCGTTCCATGCGATTGAACGCCGTCTTCAGCTGATTCGTCATGAGTTCGCCGACGGAACGGATACGCCGGTTGCCGAGGTGATCGATATCGTCTATCTGTTCGTCGCCGATGTATACTTTGATGAGGTATTTCATCGTCTGGATGACGTCTTCGCGGATAAGCGTAAAGTCCTCAACATCGTCTTTGTAGTCGAATTTTTTGTTGAGCTTATAGCGGCCGACTCTTCCCAAATCGTAGCGGCGTTCGGAAAAGAACATGGACGCCAAATCTTTTTCGGCGGCTTCGACGGTGATCGGTTCTCCCGGCATGAGTATCTGGTAAACGGCGGAAAGCACATCTTCTTTAGTCGGTTCCATATCGACGGAACCTTCTTTGACGTAGCGCACTTCTTCGCGCTCAAAACAGTTAATGATCATCTGCGAATTGAGCGATTCGTTTTTTTCGTCGGCGCCCTTGCCCCTCGTATCGAATTTGATGACGACGATTTTGCTCACGCCGTTTGCGATGAGGTCGTCGATTTCATGCGGGTGCAACCGGATACCGGCATTGAACAGGCGCTTTTCTTCGTTCGTATCTTTGTCGCGCAGGATAACCGCGCTCGCGAGCACTTTATCGACGAGCTTTTCACGGGAAGCGTTATCGCTCTTTACCGGTACTTCTTCCGTCGTATAAAAACAGCGGATGATCTGCTCGCGCGTATTGTAGCCGAGCGCGCGCAGCAAAATCGTACCGAGGATTTTCTTTTTGCGGTCGATTTTCGCAAAGATCAATTCTTTCTTTTGATCGATTTCGAATTCGAGCCACGAACCGCGATACGGGATGATGCGGCTCGAATAGACGCCCTTATCGTGGCAAAAGATGACGCCCGGCGATCGGTGAATCTGTGAGACGACGACGCGCTCGGCTCCGTTTATGATAAAGGTGCCCCTGTCCGTCATGAGCGGGATGTCGCCCATGTATATGTCTTTTTGCAAAATGGTTCCCGTTTGGAGAAACACGAGCTTGATAACCGCTTTCAGCGGCACGGCATAGGTTAAACCCTTTTGCTTGCATTCGAGTTCGGAAAATTTAATATTGTCGAAATCGAGTTCGTACGAATCGAATTCGAGGTTCATATCGCCGTTCGGACTTTCGATCGGAAACACGGACGTAAACACTTCCTGCAGTCCCTGTTCGAGCGGCTTTTCGCGATTTTTAATTTTATTTGCTTGAAGAAAACTTTCATACGACGAAGTCTGGATCGAAATGAGATCGGGCACGTCCATGAAATTGCGGATGTCTTTGCCGATGTAGCGGCGGTCGATCGTTCGGGTTTTTGCGAACATCTGGTTCCTCTATGTGCAGTCGAGCGTTCTTTCGCTACAAGGAGAAACTCTCCTCAGCACGAAAGGCGCCTCGTGTTTCCGTGTTGACTCGGAAACGGCGGGTGTGCCGCGAAACGGCGGAAAAGCGCACAGGATACATTCAAGCGCGCTTCGATTCCGCCTTTTTTCGCAGGCGTTTCAATCGTTCGGAAAATCGAGAAAACCGTCCGAAAACCGAAATCTTCGAACGGCTTCGTTTCCGTACGGAAGCATCGAAAAACTTCACTCTTCCAAAGCTTCCGTCAGATGCAAATTGCTTATTTTTTGCTTGCGGTACCGCCGGCTTCCGTGAGCTGGGCGATGATTTTGTCGGCATCCGCTTTGCTGACGCCTTCTTTGACGACTTTCGGAGCGCCTTCGACGAGCGTCTTCGCTTCTCCCAAGCCCAGTCCCGTGATTTCGCGGATCGCTTTGATAACCGGAATCTTTTTCGCCGGATCGAATTTTTCGAGCGTGATCGTAAAGTCGCTCTGCTCTTCGGCTGCCGCTCCTCCGGCCGCGCCGGGTGCTGCCGCAACTGCTACGGGTGCCGCCGCCGTGACGCCGAATTTTTCTTCCATCGCTTTAACGAGATCGGCTGCCTGCTGAACCGTCATGTTCGCAATCGCGTCGAGAATCTCTTCATTCGTAAGTGCTGCCATATTATCTTCTCCTAAAAAATAATAATTATTCGCCCCGTACGGAGCGATTCCGGATTTGTCTTCTTAAAAAGACGACCGGTTTTATGCGGACAGTCGACAGCAATGAAGCCTGACCGCAGTTTATACACACAGTGCGGGGATTTTACAAAGCACTGCAAAACCCCGTATGCGCTTTTACCCGCAAAGCGAGCACATCGAAATCCGGCGCATACCGGAAAATCGTTACGCTTCGGGAGCGGCATCCGCTTTCGGAGCTTCGGCTGTGCCCTCTGCCGGTTTTTCGGCGGGAGCCGCATCGGCTTTCGGCGCTTCGGATGCAGGTGCCGCGTCAGCCTTCGGAGCCTCCGCTGCAGCAGCGGGCGCTTCTTCCGCTTTCGGAGTTTCGGCTGCCGCGGCGGATTTCGGAGCATCCGGTGAAACGTCTCCGCCGGCCGCTTTTTTGTCGACGTACGCCTGCAGCGTCGCTGCGAGCTGGCGGGCAGGTCCGTTGATCGCGGACATGAGCATCGCGATGAGGGTCTTTTTGCCCGGAATCTTCGAAAACTCCGAAATCTTCGCCGCATCGTAGATCTCTTTGCCGATAAAGCCGCCTTTGACGTTTAAAGTCGGCGCGTCTTTCGTAAAGTCGAACAGCGTCTTTGCAACTTCGTTCGAATCTTCTTTTACCATCGCGACGACGGTCGGCCCTTTAAGGTAATCGGCAACGTTGTCGATTTTCATATCCGCAAAGGCGATGCGCGCAAAATTGTTTTTGACGACTTTGAGGACGGCGCTCTGCTCGCGGAGCTTTCTGCGAAGCTGCGTAATCTGCTCGACCGTCATACCGCGGTAATCGGCGAAAATGAAGTCGTTGTAATCGGCAAATGTCTTTTTCGCTGCTTCGATCGCAGCCGTTTTTGCAGGTTGTATTTTTTTTGCTTTGACGGCCATAATTATTCTCCTTCCTTATAGTCGATCCATACGCCGGGTCCCATCGTAGAGCTCACGGAAACGGTCGAAATATAGCCCGATTTCGCGTCGACCGGTTTGCGGCGGCGCACTTCGCTTAAGAGCACGTCGATGTTTTCCGCGACTTTGCCGGGATCCATCGATACTTTGCCGACCGCAATATGGATGACGCCGCCTTTATCCGCGCGGAATTCGGTGCGTCCTTTTTTGAGTTCGCCGATCGCGTGAACGATGTCGTTCGTAACCGTTCCCGTCTTCGGGTTCGGCATAAGGCCTTTGCGTCCGAGCACCATACCGAGGCGGCCGACGTCTTTCATCATATCGGGAGTGGCGACGGCGATGTCGAAATCGAGCCAGCCGTCTTTTACCTTTTGAATGTATTCGTCCGCTCCGGCGTAAGTCGCACCCGCGTCGAGCGCTTCTTTTGCGCGGTCGTCTTTGCAAAAGACGAGCACTTTCTTTTCGGCGGTAAACTGATTCGGGAATACGAGCGTATCGCGGACGCTTGCGTTTTTACCGAGTTTGAGGGAAATATGCGCTTCGACCGTTTCATCGAAAGCGGCGTATTTCATATCCTGCACCATTTTGCACGCGTCGGCGACGAGGTATTTTTTCGTAAGATCGTATTTTGCTGCAGACGCGCGATATTTTTTTCCACGCTTCATATCATGCCTCCACATCGACGCCCATACTGCGTGCAGTACCGGCGATAATTTTTTTTGCCGCGTCGAGATCGTTCGCGTTGACGTCGGGCATCTTCGTCTTGGCGATCTCTTCGAGATCCTTTTGAGAAAGCTTTCCGACTTTGTCGCGAAGCGGATTTCCCGAACCCTTTTCCAGCTTGAGCGCCTTTTTGATGAGGACGGCGGCAGGCGGGGTCTTTAAGATAAACGTGTAGGATTTGTCCTGATAGACGGTGAGAACGACGGGGATGACGAGTCCCTTTTCCATCTTTTTCGTTCTGTCGTTGAATTCTTGGACAAATTTCGGCGCGCTCACTCCGTGCGGGCCCAATGCGGGACCGATCGGGGGCGCCGGCGTCGCAGCTCCTGCAGGGCACTGCAGTTTAATGACAGCCGTAACCTTTTTTCCAGCCATAATGAACTCCTTAATTGGTGCGGGTATACCGCATGCGGCATCCCTAGCGAAGCGCGTATGTCCGACGGACCGGCGCTTCTCCCAAAACAGGTATACTCTCCTGCCGCACGTGCGGCGGAAAGATTTTGTCCGCACTTTTTCAGACGCGGATCCTGATTCCGAACTTTGTTATATCTAGATCTTTTCAACCTGCATGAGGCTGACTTCGACGGGCGTCGCACGGCCGAAAATCTGCACCGTAACGCGAAGCCTGTCTTTTTCCGTATTCACTTCGTCGATGTCCCCGCTGAACGTCGCAAAAGGACCGTCGATGATCTTCACTTTGTCGCCGACGGCGTACGACTGCTTGACGCGCACGGTTTTTTCACCCTTTATCGCGCCGGATTTTTGCAGCAGGTTTTTCGCTTCGTCAACGGAAATAGGACGCGGCCGATCGCTCGGATTCGTACCGACAAAACCCGTCACGCCCTGAATGCGGCGGATCGCCGTACACGTCTTTTTCCAATCGAGTTCGGGCAAATCCATTTCAAGCATGATGTAGCCCGGCAAAAATTTATTTTTGCGCGAACGTTGTTTACCGTCTTTTACTTCGATGATCTCTTCGACGGGAACTTTTACATCGGTAACGACCGTGGGATCTATATCTTTCGACTCGAGCAGCAGCCTGATCGTCCGCTCGATCTTCTGCTCATACCCCGTATAGGTATGCAGAATATACCAATTCTTTGCCATGCAGCGCTTTCCTATTTCATAATCGCGCGGAACGCAGCGGTAAATCCCAAATCGAGCAAACCGAGTATGACGGCGACGATAAACGTCGAAATGATAACTACGATTACGGAAGAGACGACGTCGTCACGGGACGGCCAAACGACTTTTTTAAGTTCGGCTTTGCTTTCTCGAAAAAATTGAATAACCTTTGACATAGTACCCCCGCTAAAAATGACAGGCCAGGCAGGATTCGAACCCACGACAGGCGGTTTTGGAGACCGCAACTCTACCAGCTGAGCTACTGGCCTAAAAAATGATGTTTGCACACAGGTACGGCAAACATCGAGTATATAAAACCGCACTCGTAAAACATGATTTTACGAAAACGGACAGAACGCACCGATTAAACGCAAAACGAAAAGCCGCGTTTCACCGGCTGCGCGCTATTTTACTTTTGTTTCCTTATGAACGGTGTGTTTCCGATCGAACGGACAGTATTTGCTCAATTCAAGCTTTCCCTGCGTATTCTTGCGGTTTTTCATCGTCGTATAATTTTTCCGTTTGCATTCCGTACACTGCAGCGCAATGATTTCAACAGCACCTTTCTTTTTACTCGCCATAATGATATCCTCTGACTTAAACAGCAATTTCGACTGTTCGAGCCCCCGTGCAGAATCGAACTGCAGACCTCAACCTTACCATGGTTGCGCTCTACCGACTGAGCTACAAGGGCAAACGCGTTTTGTAAGTATATAGAAGCGAGGCGTTTGTGTCAACTATATGAAAAGACATTCGTTCGAAACGTATACGGTGCCGGCACGCAATCACATCAACGCTCGCCGGCGCTTTTGCCGCCGGAGCGCACGTAGCGGATGCCGTTGAATTCAAACGTATCGCCGACAATTTTTCCGCTTTCAGCTTCCGGCGCGGATACGCCGAGCCACGTGCCGCCGAGCGCATTAAACGTCGACGTAACGGTAAGCGTCAGTGCTCCGTCGGCGGACAGATCGCCCGAATACGTCCCCCGCTCCGTTTCGATCTCTCCCGATTTCGAACCGTCCCTGCCGTACGCACCCCGAGAAAACGTATCGTTTCCGTAAAACCGGTAAAACGTATAACCGGTTTTATCGCCGACAGTCATGCCGTAGCGGTATTCCGCAATGGCGCCGCCCCGCTTTGTCGATTTGCACGAAGCGAAAACGCCGAGTGCGGCAAAAATTGCAAAAACGACAATACCTTTTCCAACGTGTTTCATGCGACATCTCCTATAAGCGACCGGCCGGAAAAATCGGCTTTCGCCGATCGACTCATATATTGTAGAGCGAACGCCGAGTTTTGTAAATCGGCGGAAACACGTATATCGCGCACTTTTCCGACCGTTTTGTCACGCAACCGGAAGGTCGCCCCGCACACTGTTATGTGTGTTCGAAACGCAACATTCAGTTGATTCGCGAACCGGATGGAAAATAAAAAGCAAAAACGCAAAAATAAAAACCTCTAAAATCCAACCGAGTTTTTTGAAGTGTCCGATTATTAAAAACAAATGCGGCGTTTTGCGCTTACCGAACCGTCGCGTCGACCGCCCCTGCCCTGCCTCCTTCTATTCTGAGGAACACTTGGTTCGGAAGGCACGCAGACCATTCGCCCGTTTCACGTATCGGCATCGACTGCACGCAGGTTTTATTCGGACACGGTGAATCGAGAAAACTCGCGGTGTCGCCGGAGATTTCGATGCGGGATATGCCGATAGCACCTTCGACATCGATAATTCTGTCTTTCGACATATCGTACGCAAAAACACCGCGAGGCGTATGCACGACGAGTTCCCTGCGTTCAACGCCGCCGCTGTACGCAAACGAAAACGCATACACCGTGACGGCAGCAAAGACGGCAAAGACGACGATATCGATCAATTTAATTTTTCGAAAGAAATTTAAAAAAATACTTGACATTACGCCGCCACTATAGTATATTTTAGGCAAGCTTGTAAATAAGCTGATAAACTCTCTCCGATGTCCAACTATGTTGGACGGTAGAGGCTCCGGGTGGCGTTGCTGTTCGGAGCCTCTATTTTTATGTCCGGCCGTCACTGCAATCCGTGCCGAAGCGACTGCGCATTTTTCAGCGCGCACTCCATACCGAAGCTCACGGCGTCTTTCAGAGCATCGCCCGAAAGCAGGCGATGCGTCATACCCGCGGTGAGTGCATCTCCGCAGCCTATCGTATTGACGACGGGTACGTCTTTATTCGGAAGAGCGAAAAACTCGTTTCCGTCGTACACCCACGTATCGAATTTGCCTCGGCTTATAACGCTCTTAGCCCCGTAGTCATCGAATATCTTTTTCGTAACCGAGCGAACGGTTTCACGGAGCGTATCGGAATTTTCGTTTTCCAAAACGACACGGCCGTTTTCCACCGTTGCCATCAATTCGGAAAGATTCGGCTTGATGACATCGGGACGCGAAGCGAGCGAGAGGCGCAAGTCTTCGCCGCGCATATCGAGCACGACGAGTTTTCCCTTCTCTTTTGCGCGCTGCACCATGCGCGGATAGAGATCGGCTTCGTAACCTCGGGCGCGAGTGCCGGTAATGACGAGGGCGTCGGTTTTCGGAAGCAGCGAATCGAATACATCGAACGCGTGCGCGCCTGCGCCCTCTTCTACAGGCAGCGGCTCCTCCACGATTTCCGTGCTCGTCTTTTTTTCACTGTTGACGATATTGATGCACGTGCGGATGGGACTTTCCGCCGTAAAATACGCAAGCTTGATATGCTCCGCATCGCAGAGCTCGATAAATTCCTGCGCTCTGTTTCCGCCGAGATGCGTCAACGCGGTCGCTTCGGTGCCGAGCTGCGTCAGCACGCGCACGACGTTTACACCCTTTCCCGAAGGAAAGGTAAAATAATTGCCGCTGCGGTTCACTTCGTTTTCATAAAACGAATCGAGTATGACGGTCAGCTCAAACGTCGGATTCAAACAGACGACAAGTACATTTTTTTCGCTCATAGTATTGTATCCTCTAAATTATTAAAATACGACATACTCGTAAGACCTGAAGCGGCAATCTCGCCTCAGCCTGCTTTATTTGCGCTGCCCATCACGTCGATCAATTCTTCCGCGATGGACGCGCACTTTGCGATAACCGGCTTTGCAACGGCGCGCGGATCTTCGCTCTGCGATTCCGCAAATCCTTTTTTTGCAACGTCGAAAACGCCGTGCACTTTAAATTCCGTGCCGATATTGATTTTGCGCACGCCGCGTTTGATCGATTCGCGGAAGTCGTCATAGGGCACACCCGTCCCGCCGTGCAGCACGAGCGGAACGTTCGGAAGCAGTTCGTGAATCTTTGCGATACGCGGAAAATCGAGTTTGGGCGTCGCTTTGTAAAAACCGTGTACGGTTCCGACTGCGACGGCGAGGCAATCGACGTGCGTCGCGTTGACGAATTTGACCGCTTCTTCCGGCTGCGTAAAAAGCGCGGACATTTCATCAACCGAGATGTCGTCTTCTTTTCCGCCTACGTGGCCGAGTTCCGCTTCAACCGTTACGCCGTACTTTGAAGCGTATTCAACGACGCGGGAAGTGATGTCGACGTTTTCCTGATAGCTTTTCGAAGATGCATCGATCATAACAGACGTAAATCCGTTGTCGACGCAGCGGCGAATCATGTCGTAATCCTGACAGTGATCGAGGTGCAGTATCATATTGATCCCGTAATCTTCGGAAACGCCTTCGCACATCTTCACCGTCGCTTTTTCGCCCATGATCTTCATACCGTTTACCGTTGCCATCGCGATGACGGGACTGTTTTTATTTTTCGCTCCCTGCGCGATGCCGACGAGATTCGAAAACGAAAAAAAGTTAAACGCGGGAACGGCGTAATTTCCTTTTTCCGCTTTCGTCATTTCATACTTCATCGTTACCAATGCCATATATACCTCCAAAAAAATATATTCAAAATAATCTTTACAGCTTTCGCTGAAAAAATGCCGACTGCAGTTTTGCGTCGGATGACTTTCGCAGACGCCGAAAAATCGAAATACGGATCAGCTCTCTCCGATTTTAAAATTTCTCTCTTCGATCGCCTGCAATACGAGCTTCATATTCGTATCGATGTCGCCGGAATCGAGCAGGAGCACGCAGTTTTTATCCCATGCAGGCTTTTGCGCCGCATACTGCGCATCGAATTTTTTTCGATCGCCGAGCACGTCGGAATCCCGCTTCGACGCACGCCGGGCGACCATAGTATAATGCATATCGGGCGGAGGCGCCATATAGCACAACAAAAGAGAAAACGGCGTTTCCGATTTTGCAAAGAGTTTTTCGGGCCAGTCCGCGTCGCGCAGTTCTTCGGAAAGCGGCGCCGACATGACGGCGCTCCGTCCGAGCCGGATATTTTCCAAAACGACATCCCACAGCGTGCGGTAGCTCGCGCTTCGCCACGATCGATAAAATCGATTTCTGCCGTCGTCTCCGATGCCGTACTTTTGTTCTATCGCTTCGAGAAAGGGCTGCACGAACGTATCGTAATCGAAGTACGGCAGACCGAGCAAAGCGGCGAGTTTTTTCGAAAGTGTCGTCTTTCCGCTTCCCGCCTTTCCTGCGACGACGATGAGAAACCTTTCCATCGGCTGCATCCTCCCGTATGTACCCGCGCTCCCCGGCGGTCATTTTAAATAATCGATGACGTGATGCGCCGTCTGAATATCCGTCACGAGCGTATCGATAAGGCCGGTACGCAGTCCGCCGATGATGCTTTCCACTTTTGTAAAACCGCACGCGACCGCGACGACCCATGGAACGCGTCGGATATCGTCGACGGGGATAAGTATTTCATCGTCTGCGATCGTATACATATTGCCGTCGATATCGTAATAATTGTGAAGGATGTCGCCGACGATATTTTTCGTGTTGATTTCCTTGAACACTTCGCTCGTAAACATCCCCTCGCGCTGCGAAGGAAAGCGGCTCGTCGCGCATCCCAAGCCCGCGACAAGCACGTGAAGCGCCCGCCATGCGTCATTTTCTTTCGACGCGATCCGCCCGCCGGGAAATTTCCGTTCGATAAGCAAACGGTCGATAAAGCCGCCGTCGACTTGCCCGCCCCAATTTTTCGCAAGGTTACGGGTAAGACGCACCGTATCGAAATACGGATTATCGCCGTCGGCTTCGAGCAGGCACGCGGGGTAATACATCCAGTTCGTTTTCCGCTCTCCCCGATTTTTTACAAGCGTCACATCGTGCATCGTTTTACCCCAGCCGATGCCGATGCGCGATACGTTATTCGGCAGCGTTTCGAGCATATACGAAGCGGCTTTTTCCGCAACGCGCTCGAGCGCTTTATCCGAATTGTCGCTGCCCTGTACGAGCACGACATTTTTTATATGAAAAATCGTTTTAAAAAGCTCGTTGAGGTTATCCGTTTCGTCTTTACTTACCGGAAGGTTTACCGAAATCGTGACGATGCCTTTCCGCTGCGCCTCTTTCAGGTAGTTTCCGATCTGCACATGCGATACATTATACACCCGAGCGATTTCCGCCTGCGTTTTTTTTCTGATGTAATAATCGATCGCGATGTCGAGCAGTTTTTCGTCGTCTATCATTCTTTGACGCTTCCGACGACTTTATTGATAAAGAAATCCTGTGCGAGATTAAACAAAATCAACGCAGGGACTGCGATGATGACGCTCGTCGCCATGAGCGCACCCCAGTCCGTCATTTCGTCTCCGCGAAACGTCGTCAAGCCGACGGTAAGCGTAAATTTATTTCTGCTCGTAATAAACGACGATGCGATGAGAAACTCCTGCCACACTTGAATAAACGTATACACGCTTGTCGCGACAATACCCGGCGTAACGAGCGGAAAAAAAACGTGCGCCAGTATTTGAAACGTATTGCAGCCATCGAGACGAGCCGCTTCTTCGAGCGCGTCGGGAACATCGTTGTAATAGCTCGACTGCAGGATAATCGAAACGGGAAGCTGCAGCGCAACGTATGGGATGACGATCGACGGAAGCGTATTGTAAAGATGAAATCTGTTGCACAGGAGAAAGAGCGGTACCAACAGTACGACGACGGGAAACATTTGCGTTACGCCGAGGAATCGCCGTATCGTTTTTTTGCCTTTGAAGTTGAGACGCGTCAGAGCAAAGGCGGCACAGCTTGCAAAAAACGTCGTAAAAACGACCGTCGCCGTCGTCGCTTTTAAACTGTTGATAAAATACATACCGACATTGTACTGCGTAAACGAGCGGAGGTAATTGGTTAAATCGAATGAGCGCGGAATAAGACGCGGCGGCAGTTCATATACGGCAAGCGTTTCTTTAAACGACGTAACGAAAATCCAATAAAACGGAAACAAAACGATGACGAACAAGATCGCCGCAAACAGATAGACAATCTCTATCGTAAAAAGAGAACGCCGTTTTAAATCAGTCATAATTTTTACCTCCGGTCAGGAGTCGCAAGAACGCGCCGATGCCGACAACGATCAGCATAACGCAAAACATATACACGCTCATCGTAGCCGCGTTGCTGAGCGAAAAATACGTAAACGCTTCGCGCTGGATGAGCAGCGACATCGTTGTCGTCATTTCCGCCGGTCCGCCGTTTGTCATAACTTTCATAATATCGTACGCGTTAAACGTCCAAATAAAACACAGAAAAATACACGACATGAGTATGTTGCGCACAAAAGGCAGCAGCACGTACCGAAACAATTTTATACCCTGCACGCCTTCAAGCTGCGCCGCATCCAACTGATCGTTCGGAACCGTACAGAGCTTCGCGTAAATCATCAGCGTAAAAAACGGAAACGCGCGCCAAATATTCGCCGTAACGGCCGCAGTCATCGACAAGGGCCCGCTGCTGAAAAACGAAAAATGCTGTCCGACGACGCCGGTCGCTTTGAGAATCCACGTGATGATTCCCGCATCTTCGTTCAGCATAAGCGAAAAGATATAGCCCGTTACAACGGACGGCAAAATCCACGGAATCAAAATAAACGATTTCAGTGCGCCGCTTCCCTTAAAACCGCTGAACATGAGAAACGCGGAACCCACTCCGATAAAGACGGCGAACAATAAATTGACGGCTGTCCAAATGCCCGTTCTTCCGAGCGCATTCCATAAACGCCTGTCGTGCAGCATGGCAAAATAATTTTGCAATCCGACAAAAGGGCGATCGATCTCGCTTAAATTGTAATTAAAAAAACTGAGGATGATGTTCCGCAGCATCGGGTAAAAAAGAAAGATCGCTATCATGACCAGAGGCGGCCCGACGAGCACATAGGGCACGACTTTATGCAGCCGGTTATGCTTCATTTTTGTAATCCTTATATAAAAGATGCCGATCAATCCGAATACGGATCAGCCGGCACCGACTTTGAAATTAAATGCGGGCTCCGTCAAAACTCGACGGAACCCCATACAATTTTAATAATTATTTTATCGTATCGAGCACTGCCTGAACTTCCTGCTGACCGAGTCTGCACGCTTCTTCAGGAGTGATGAGCTTCATCATGCATTCGCTGTACCGTCTGTTCCACGTTTCGAATACTTTCGGCAAAACGGACGTGAGAGGACACGGATATTCGGCTTTGACGAGCTGTTCACGGAATACGGCGTAATCGGGCTTATTAAACGGAGGATAGTCGAAAGCGCGCGAATCGGCGGGAAGACCGCGGGCGATTTTTCCCTGTACTTCAGGCTGCAGCGCATAACGTAAAAATGCCCATGCGCCGTCGGGATTTTTCGCTCCGGAACCGATACCCCACATATAACCGCCCATAGCGGATGAACGATATCCCGTCGGACCGACCGGCATCTGAACAAAATCGAGATCGGCTCTGTCGGCAAATTTCGGAATGACGCTCGCGATCTGAGACGGCGTCCACCACATCATGACGACTTTGCCTTGAGCGAACATACTCCGTGCGACGGTGTTGTCGAGGTTTCCGTCCTGCGGCATACACGCATACATTTGCTGCGCCCACTTCATATAATCGACGGCTTCGGGAGTACCGAGCCGTGCGACGTATTTGCCGTTTTTATCCTGTTCGTACACATGGATACCCCAGTTGAGCATAAAGCCGCCGAGATCGTATACGCAAAATGTCGAGCGATTGAGTCCGCCTGCCATCGCATAATATCCTTTTTTATAACCCGCTTTTGCGATTTTCAGCATATCGTCCGTATTTTTCGGAGGCTGCATTCCGAGTTCGCGAAGAATCTTTACGTTATATGCAAGGATACGGCAGTCGGGATCGAAGGGTATACCGTACATTTTACCGCCGAACCTGCTCGCGTTGACCGCTCTTTCGGAAAAATATGAAAGGTCTATCGAACCGTCTTTTAAATATTTGTCGAGCGGAGCGACGACACCGCCTTTTACAAAAGAAGAAAGCGAAGAGTGATTGACCATGATGACATCGTAATCGTTGCCCGTCGAATGCGATAAAAGCGTCTGCTTATCGAGATCGTTGTAATCGATTTTGTCGATGACCAAATCGTATTGAGGATATTTCTCCTCAAAATCCGCTTCGATATTGTTCGGAGCGAGTTTTTGATCGTACGTCGACGACCACACCATGATTCGCACCGTACTCTTTTTGCCGGATGCGGCCGCATCGCTCCCGCCTGTTGCAAACGCCGCAAAAGCTATGATGGACACAAGTGCAATTGACACCAACTTCTTCATAATGCCTCCTGATTTTTTAATTACCGATTCGAAGATTTGCATTTCAAACCGATTATACTTACTTTTGTAAGTATAAACCGTGAGAATTGTAACATGAAGAACATCGGTTGTCAAACAAATATGCCGATTTTTACTCATTTTTCACGATGCGTATAATCGCGCTTCCGAAGCGGTCGGCTTTTACCGAACCGATGCCGTATACATGAGAAAGTTCCGCGTCGTTTGCCGGCTTTTTGGCCGCAATGTCGGCAATCGTCCGATCTCCGAATATGACGTACGGCGGCACGTTTTCTTTTTCGGCGATTTTTTTGCGCCACGCTTTGAGTTCCCGCGCGATGCGGAGCGCATCTCCGTCGCTTTGATCGACGATTTTTGACGGAAGCGATTTTTTTGCAGCTTTACGCGGAAAGCCGAATGAAGCGGATCCGAAAGGCGATGCTGCGGATTTTACTGCCGGAAGCCGATCTTCTTCTTCGAAAGCTCCGAGAGAAAGCGGCAGTTCGATTTTTTCACGCAAAGCCAAAGCGCGCTTTGCCTTTTGCGAGAGCGAGAGCACGCGGTAGTCTTCGGATTTATGAAGATAGCCCGCATCGACAAGCGCTTCGGCAAGCGCAAACCAACCGCTCTTCGGAAAGTCTTTTCCGATACCCCACGTCGAAATCGAATCGTGTCCGTTTTCCGCAATGCGCTTGGCACGAGAACCCGTAAGCACATCGATGACGTAGGAAGCTCTCCTGCCGCGCAGACGCTGCAGCATGAAAAAGCGTCCTGACTTACGCTTTCTTCGCCGAAATAGGAAAGCAAAGACCGTCGGAGACATGTCTTTGACGAAGCATAAGAAATCATGCTTTGCAAAAGCCGTTCCGATTTTTTGCGGTCGGCGCTCTCGTCGAAAAACCAGCGGATTTTCCGTACGTCTTCCGCGCCGTATAAGAGCAGCGCGTGAGCAGGAAGTCCGTCGCGCCCCGCCCTGCCGATCTCCTGATAATATTGTTCGACGGATTTCGGAACGGAATAATGGATGACAAAACGCACATTCGGCTTATCGATTCCCATACCGAATGCGACGGTTGCAACCATGATGAGCGCTTTATCGCGGATAAACGATTGTTGATGCGATGCGCGCTCGGCGTCGCTCAAACCCGCGTGATAATTCAGCGCGGAAAATCCCATATCGCAAAGAGAACGCGTAAGATCGTCGACTTCACGCCTCGAAAAACAATAGACGATACCGCTTTCATCAGGATGATTTTTAATAAAATGTACGACTTGACCGAGCGCGTTCCGCTTGGGCTGCACTTCGAGAAAAATATTTTCGCGGTTAAAACTCGCGACAAAAATCCGACATCGTTTCATGCCGAGATTTTTAATAATATCGGCTCGCACGGAAGCCGTCGCGGTCGCCGTCAGCGCAAGGCACACGGCATCGGAAAAAAGATTTCGCACGGAAGCGAGTGCGAGATAGTCGGGACGAAAATCGTGCCCCCACTCGCTGATACAGTGCGCTTCGTCGATCGTAACGCAGCTCACTTTGACGCCGTCGGAACAAAACAAATCTTTTAAGCGCTCCGTCGCAAGACCTTCGGGTGAAACGTAAACGAGCTTTATCTTTCCCGAACGGATATCGTCCGAAGCTTTTCGATAGTCGTCCCATTCGAGCGTGCTGTTTAAAAACACGGCGCTGACACCGTTTTCGGCAAGGGCGGACACTTGATCCTGCATGAGCGCGATGAGCGGAGAAACGACGATCGTCAGTCCGTCGAAGATGAGCGCGGGAATTTGGCAGCACAGCGATTTTCCGCCGCCGGTCGGCATAACGGCAAGCGTATCCTTTCCGGCGAGCACCGACGCGATAATCTCTTTTTGAAAGGGCCGAAAAGAATCGTAACCGAAAACGGCTTTCAGCACCCGCTCCGGCTCCGCACCGACAAGGTCGGCCGCACCCGCGTTGTGTACCATAAAAATAATTATAGCGTTT
>NZ_AVQI01000083.1 GCF_000468115.1 Treponema socranskii subsp. socranskii VPI DR56BR1116 = ATCC 35536 | reverse complement strand
TTGTAGAAAAGAACGGTGAAGTGGGCGGCGACACGCTTGTGTGCGGCGCCAGTTACAACGCACCCGCCGATGCTATGCAGCGTCGAGTCGTTATGTCCGAACCTGTAAAACGCACGATCGAAGCGGCCCTCGCCGAAGCACCGAAAAGCGGCGAGCATGCCGCGCTCCAAGCGCGAGTGCGTTCTCAGTGGAACGCGTATAAGGCGAGCGGCAGAACCGACCTCTTCGATTCGAAAGACTGGTTTGCGTTGCAGACGTGGAACGGCGGCGACAAAGTTGCTGACCTCAATCTTGTCAAAGAACTTGCGGATAATGCCTACGATGGTCTTGTATGGATAAAAGCTTTGGGCATGGGCTTCAACGATGTAATTTTACAAGCTGCAGGCGGACTTTGGCAAAGAACGCACGAGAGTACCATGTTGATGGGCACGGGCTTTATCTCCACTTACGTGCAAAATCTTGCCAAAATGAACAACGTCACCATCATGGTTGAAACGACGGGTAAATCGCTCGTCAAAGACGGCGACAGAGTTACGGGCGTCGTGTGCGCCGACAGAAACGGCAATCAATTTACCCTTTCGGCAAAGGACGGCGTCATCCTCGCGACCGGCGGTTTCGGCGCGAACTCACAAATGGTGCAGCGGTACAACACGACCGGCAAATGGCCCGATCTCTCACAGACAGGGACGACGAATCGTTTTTCGTGCTCACAGGGAGACGGCATCATAATGGCGACAAACGCAGGCGCCGGGCTTCGCGATATGGAGCAGATTCAACTTCTCTTTCTCGGCAACACTAAGGACGGGCAACTTACGAAGTGGCCGCCGCGCGCCGCCCGCGAACTTGACCAGATGATCTTTGTCAACAAAGAAGGCAAGCGTTTTGTGAACGAAGGAGGGAGGCGCGATGAAATCTGTCTTGCGATCCTTGCTCAAACCGATAGAATGTATTACATGCTCGAGTCTGCCGACGGTACCGGATATAAGGATATTCATGACCCGAACTGGAGGAGCGCGGACGGCTTTACTTTTGACTACCTTACCGATAACGGCTATATGATTTGGGACGATACGCTTGCAGGCCTCGCGGGAAAGCTCGGTATGGATGCAGCAACGCTTCAGGCAACGGTTGACACGTTCAACGCGGACGTGGTGACAGGCGTGGACAAAGAGTTTGGCAGAACGATCTACTCGGTGCAGTTCACAAAGGGGCCTTGGGTCGCAACTCCGAGACAAGCCTGCATCCACCACACGATGGGCGGCGTTACGATCGACACGAACTGCCGCGTCATCGGTACGAACGGAAAAGCAATCCCCGGTTTGTATGCAGCAGGAGAAGTCGTAGGCGGTATCCACGGCGGCAACAGAGTCGGCGGTAACGCGATCACGGAAGTCGTTGTGTTCGGTAAACTCGCAGGCGATACGGTTGTCGCGGACGCGCGGTAACGAACATAAAAAAGCTTGCGGTAAGTAAGATCAGGATCCGTAAATAAAAAGGGTTGTCCTTTGTGAAGTTTTTTACAACTTCCGGGACAGCCCTTTTTTCAATTTATTAATTATTTTTGTTCCGAAAGGCCGCTTCGCGTATCGACGATGCGCTTCATGTCGGCAATATTGTCTACGATGATGTAGTTATCATACACTTCGATTTTCCGCTTTTCGACGAATTTATTAATTTCATCGCGCGTAGCTTCCGGTGTCAATCCCGCCCAGTGCGCCACGTCGCCCGCCGATACGTTGAACTTTCGCTGCCGGTCGTTCGTATTTGCGGAAGGATTCATTTCGTCGAACATGAGAAATACGTCTGCGATGCGTGCCTGCACGTCTTTGATCGCAAGCGTGCGCAGGCGGCGACGTTGGTCGTAGATGCGCTTGCAGAAAAGCTTCAAGAGGATAATCGCGATTTGGGGATTGCCCATGATGAGCAGTTCGAAATTCTCTTTATTAAATTCGAGGCATTCGACGTTGCCGATTGCGACGCAGGTTGCCGAGCGCGGAGAATTATCGAGGATGGCCATCTCGCCGAAAAATTCTCCCGGTTTCATGATGTCGAGATTTTTTTTCGCGCCGTTTACGCATTTGACGAGCTGCACGCGTCCGGACTGAATGAGATAAAAACTGTTGCCCGGTTCGAACTCGCTGATGATGACGTTACCCGGTTTATACTGCTTTGCAAAGCGCTTAAAAGCGGGAAGCGCAAACTGTTTCAGCGCGCCGGAAGCTTCTTCGTCTTCTTCGGATGTATCGGTGCTTTTCGTTTTTTCTTTTATCTTCGTATTGCGCAGTTTTGCATCGGCGTATAATTTTGCGACTTCGTCTTTTTTCGACGTATTCGGATAGAGCGATAAAAATTTGACGCAGATATCGCAGCACGAAAGATACTCTTCGTCGTTGTAAAAACTTTTTGCGACGGCGATCATACCCGTCTGCTGATCTTCGGGAACATTGTTAAGAATCGCTTCTGTTTTTTTATGTATGAGCCGCAGCTGGTTTGAAAAGACGCGGAGCATCTTCATGATGATCTGCTTGTTGCTGCTGAATATCTGTTCGAATTCTTGAATAGTCAGAGCGATCGTAACGCAGTCGGTAAGCGCGGTGGCCGTCTCTTCGCGCGGAAAACGACCGAGTGCGGATTTGACGCCGAAAAACTCGCCGTTTTTTACCTGTTCGGTAACAGGTTGATGAGTTTCCACATCTGTCGTCGTAAGGACGAGAATACCTTTTTGCAGGATAAAAATTCGCTCGTCTTTATCCCCTTCAAAGTAAACGATCGATCCTTTTGTATATTGCATCGCTTTAGGCATACAAGATCCCCTGGTACATTACACTATTATATCATAAATCATCTATTTGTGCTATGCTCTTTACGATGATTGATTTACATATTCATACTAACGCATCCGACGGTCAATACCGCCCTGCCGAGCTTGTCGAAAAGGCTTGTGAAAGCGGTATTTCCGTTCTTGCGATAACGGATCACGATACGATAGCGGGGCTTCCGGAAGCTGTTGCCGCAGCCGAAAAACGGCGGATTATTCTTGTGCAGGGAATCGAGATTTTCGTCGGATGGCCGACCGGCGAATTTCACTTGCTCGGACTCGGTTTTACGCATATTTCCCCGTCATTGTCGGAACTGGTCGCTTTTTTGCAAAAAAAGCGTACCGAACGAAATTTGCGGATAATCGAAGAGATGCGCGAAGCCGATATCGACGCGTCGTACGATGAGCTTTGCGCCCTTTTTCCTGACAGCTCCATTGGCCGGCCGCATTTTGCCGAATACCTCAAGTACAAAAATATCGTAAAGGATAATCGGGAAGCGTTTGAAAAATATCTCGGAAAAGGTAAGCCCTTTTATGCCGAGCGCACGGGCGCGAATCTCGACGAAGCGATACAGGCCATCGTCGATTCGGGAGGAGTGCCGGTCATCGCACACCCGCTGTCGCTTTACGTGTCGTGGGGGCATCTCGATACGATTTTGGAAGACATTCACTCGCGCGGCGTCGAAGGGCTTGAAGCTTATCATCCTGGGGCGAGCGGTCACGACTGCAAACGTCTCGAAGCGCTTGCACGTGAGCACGGCATATTCGTCACGGCAGGAAGCGATTTTCACGGCGAAAAAATCCGCGCCGATCGAAAACTCGGCCACACCGCCGACGGCAAAAAGATAGACGATCGATTTTATTACGAAGAGCTGCTCCCGTATTTGAAAAAGTAACGACGTTTTTAAACGGTTTTCGGAAGCGGAAATCGAAAAACCGGTCTAAAATCGAAAATCGGCACATACAAATCAGAAACATGTTCCCCGCCTTCCGCTTTTATGCTATACTCGAATTATGGCAGGCAATACATTCGGGACAATCTTCCGCGTTACGACATTCGGCGAAAGCCACGGAAGCGCCGTCGGTGCGGTCATAGACGGCTGTCCCGCAGGCATACATATCGATACGGACGACATACAGCGTGCGCTCGACAGGCGAAAGCCGGGGGCGGTCGACGGAAAACAAAATCCCGCCGTCACATCGAGAAATGAAAGCGATAAAGCGGAAATCCTTTCGGGCGTCTTCGAAGGCGTATCGGAGGGAACGCCGATCGCGATCGAAATACGAAACCGCACTCAAAAGTCGGAAGACTATGCGAACATTGCGCATACGTTCCGTCCGGGGCACGCCGACTGGACGTATTTTAAAAAATACGGCGTGCGCGACTGGCGGGGCGGCGGGCGCTCGTCCGGACGCGAAACGGCTTCGCGCGTCGCCGCGGGTGCCGTCGCGAGCGCTGTTCTGAAAACGGCGGGCATACGTGTCAAAGCGTACACGATTTCGGCAGCAGGAATTTCGTGCAAAGCGCGCGACATGGATGCGGTCGAACGCACATCCTTTCGCGCATGCGATGAAGAGGCTGCAAACCTCATGGCTTCGCGTGTCGCAGAACTCCGCGCAAAAGGCGAAAGCGCGGGCGGCATCGTCGAATGTACGGCGAGCGGCGTTCCTGCGGGATTCGGCGAAACGGTTTTCGATAAGCTCGACGCCGAACTTGCCAAAGCGGTTTTGTCGATCGGAAGCGTAAAGGGTATCGAATTCGGCGCAGGATTCGGTGCGGCGCTCCTTACGGGAAGCGAAAACAACGACGCGATGAAAAGCAAAGACGGCAAAATCGAATTTCTTTCGAATAACGCGGGCGGCATACTCGGGGGCATGTCGAACGGAAACGATATCGTCTTCCGCGCAGCGATAAAGCCCGTGCCGAGCATTTTCCGCACACAGGAAACGGTACGCGAAGACGGCGGCGCTTATTTCGACAGCGACATATCGATCGAAGGGCGGCACGACGCGTGCCTGTGTCCGAGGATTGTCCCCGTCATTGAAGCGATGACAGCCATCGTCCTCGCCGATATGCTCCTTCGAAACCGGAGCGCACGGATTTGAATACCGAAGTTAAAAGATGAGCGAACGAAAAGGCGATAAGGCAAAAGGCGAACGCCAAAAAGACAGCGGACGGAATGCGGCACGGCGGGAATCCCCCGCGCAGAGCGGAGGCATCATCCGGCGCATACGATTAATAATCATTATTTTCGCTGCGGTGTTCGCTTTTTCGTTTGTCGGAACGGCGGGAATCCGCCTCTATCGATTCAAACAGGCGGCTCCTCCGAGAGAGCTCACCGAAGATGAGCGAAAACTGCTCGACGACGCGCTCGACAAAGCGTATCCCGCTCGAAACGATATTTTAAAACCGCTTCCTTATCCCGTCGTTCCGGCAAAACTTTCCGTCGAAGCGGGATCGGCCATCCTCATCGACGTCGTAAGCGGCAGCGTCCTCTACGAAAAAAAAGCGGACAGAATAATCCCGCCGGCATCGATGACGAAAATCGCGGTCATGTACGTCGTCATGCAGGAAATCGAGTGCGGGCATATTTCCTACGGCGATATCGTGCCGTTGCCGCCGGAAACGTGGGCGTGCAATATGATGCCGCATTCGTCGCTCATGTTTTTAGGCAAGGGGCAAATCGTCACCGTCGAAGAATTATTAACCGGACTCGACGTGTGTTCGGGAAACGACGCGGCATACGCGCTTGCCTATTATATCGCGGGGAACATGGAAGCTTTTGTCGAACGCATGAACCGCGAAATGAGGCTTTTGGGATTGACGAAAACGCATTTTGCCGAAGCGTCCGGTTACAGCGCCGACAACGAAACGACGGCTCGGGAAATGGCGATGCTCGCGCGCATGTATATTACGCGTTTTCCGGATACGCTCGTCAAATTCCACTCGCGCCTTTCGTTTACCTATCCCCAAATTCACAATCTCCCGATCGAAGACCGAAGCAAACCGACCGCGCAGGATTTTTCAAAGGGCTTGCCCGAAAAGATTACGATGGGTATTACCCAGCAAAATACGAACGCCCTCCTCGGAAAGCTCGCCGGATGCGACGGCTTAAAGACGGGCTACATCGACGAAAGCGGTTACAACCTCGCGCTCACTGCGCACCGAGGCGAGACGCGCTTTTTATCGGTAACGATGAACGGACCGGGACGAAACAGAAGAGAGGGAGATGCGTACCGCGTGCAGGACGGAACGACGCTTATGGAATGGGCGTTTGCGCGCTTTGCCGACTGCAAAAAAACCGACGCCGTGCACCGCTATTTTATCCCCGTCACCGGCGCAAAAGCGCAGTGGACATACCTCACGCCCGCCTACGATTTTACCGCGCTCACCGTTCCGTTTATACTGGGCACCTCACCCGAAGACGCCGCCCGATCCGTGCGCGTCCTCGTAAACCTGCCGCGTTCGATAGAAGGCGGCGTCCGCGCCGGAAGCGAATACGGCAGTATCGAATACGTGCTCGACGGCAAAACGCTCGAAGCGATCCCCCTCGTCGCAGACCGCTCGATCGGAAAAGCCAATCCCTTCGTTTCGGCAAGCGACTTTATCGCGCGGGCGATACTTTCGAAAAGGCGATAGTCTGCAAGGGGTCGTGTACCTGTGCACTATGAGAGCTTCGTACCGGAAGATACAATAGCCGCAGTGCAACGGATACGGCATTCCATGCGATAGAGCGATAGTCCATTGCATTTTTTCTCCGATTCGATTATGATTCGCGTATCCGGCGCCGATTCTGCGGACGGACGCGTTTTAATTATTTTTAATCAACAATCCCGACACGGAGCGTCGGGGTATTAAACTCTCCGCACGAACAAATTACCTTAAGGGAGATATGGGAGAATTTATGGCAAGTCCTTTGGAAAATTATCTTGCATCGTGCAGCGGAAAACCGAACGCCGCGATGACCTCTTACGTTGCAAACCTGCAGCAAACGGCGGCCTTCGCGCCCGAAATAGCCGCGAGTATCGTAAACGAACTTGAAACGCAGCGCGCGCACTTAAAACTCGTCGCAAGCGAAAATTACTGTTCGCTTGCCGTGCAGGCCGCGATGGGAAATCTCCTTACCGATAAATACGCCGAAGGCTATCCCGAACACCGCTATTACGGCGGCTGCGAAAATATAGACACGGTCGAATCCTGCGCGGCGAGGGAAGCCGAAAAACTTTTCGGCGCGGATTACGCGTACGTGCAGCCGCATTCGGGCTGCGATGCGAACCTCGTCGCCTATTGGGCGATTCTCAATCACAAAATTGAAATGCCGACGCTTGAATCCCTCGACGTAAAAAGCGTGTCCGATTTGACCGAAGCGCAGTGGGAAGGTCTTCGCAAACGATTCGGGCGGCAGCGTCTCATGGGACTCGATTATTATTCGGGCGGACACCTCACGCACGGTTACCGCATGAACGTTTCGGCAAAGATGTTCGAAAGCATTCCGTACACGGTCGATAAAGAAAGCGGATTGCTCGACTACGACGCGATTGAAAAACAGGCGATGGAAGTAAAGCCGCTCATTTTGCTTGCAGGCTTTTCCGCTTATCCTCGCAAAATCGATTTCAAACGGTTCCGCCAAATCGCGGACAAGTGCGGCGCCGTACTCATGGTCGATATGGCGCACTTCGCAGGTCTCGTTGCAGGCAAAGTGTTTACCGGAGATTACGATCCGGTAGCCTTTGCGGATATCGTTACGTCGACGACGCACAAAACGTTGCGCGGCCCGCGGGGAGCGCTCGTACTGTGCAAAAAAGAATTCATCGACGACGTGAATAAAGGCTGCCCGATGGTTTTAGGCGGCCCGCTCGGGAACATCATCGCGGCAAAAGCGGTCGCGTTCAAAGAAGCGCTTACGAGCGAATACCGCGAATACGCTCAAAACGTTGTTAAAAATGCCGCTGCCCTTGCACAAGCATGCGCTTCACTCGGCATGAAGCTGCAGACGGGAGGCACGGACAATCACCTCATACTCATAGACGTGACGACCTACGGACTGACCGGACGGCAGGCGGAAGCGGCGATGTTTCAATGCGGCGTTACGCTCAATGCCAATTCGCTCCCCTTCGACAAAAACGGCCCGTGGTGGACGAGCGGCATACGCGTGGGCACTCCGGGCATTACGACGCTCGGTATGACGGAAGCTGACATGAAAGAAGTCGCTTCGATCATCGATTCTGTGTTGAAAGGCACGAAGCCCGGCACGACAAAAGACGGGAAACCGGCAAAAGGTAAAATCGTTCTCGATCCCGCCGTGCAGGAAAAAGCGAAACAGCGCGTACGGTCGCTTCTCGCAAAGCATGTGCTCTATCCCGAACTCGACCTCGCGTTTTTAAAAAAGAAATTCGTCGGATAATACGAAAAAAGTATGCATGTTTTGCGTTGATTTTTTTTTTAGAACGGCTTCGAAAATCGTGACATTCCCTTGCTTTTATACATGAGGTTTCCATCATATTGTTTTGACATACGGTACACGCTTTCACTCTGACAGAGCGGAGAGGATTCCGTCGATCGCGTCGTCGACCGCTTTTCCGCTTTTGAACGCGGGACTTATAAAGGATGCCCGGCAGAGAATTTCATTGCCGGCGAGGAGTGACTCCATTTTGTTAAGACAGGTTTCCGCTTGTCCTCCGCCCGAACATGCAAAGAGCGCGATGCGTTTTCCGTCAAGCTTTGCGCGCCGCAAAAAGGTATTGATTGCCGGAGCGGGACGGCTTGCCCAAACGGGAGTGCCGATGACGATGTTACGGAAAGGCGAAAGATCGGGAAAAGAAGCTTTCAATTCGGGCTGTGCGCCGAAGAGAGCATCGCGTCCTCCGATAAAAAATTTTTTGAACCCTTTACGCGGGTACGTCCTTTTCGTTTCAAGCCGTACGAGCTTTGCGCCCGTTTTTTCCGCAATGCACCGGGCGACATGGTCGGTATTTCCGTCGAGCGAATAATATATGATTACCGTATCTTCCATACCGATAACAATACCGCGAATTCGCTTGCCGGTCAAATGCCGCGCCGAATGTGTGTTCGGCAAAATACGAACCGCCGTATGCGCAAATCGGTAAACGTACGAAAAAATGCCGCGCACTCTGAACACGCGAATTGGCTTTTTCCGCCGTTTCGGATATGATGAGTGCGATGCGCGTTCTTTCCGTCGATCACGTAAGCTACACTTATCCGCAGCAAAATATACCGGCCGTCAACGACGTCGATTTTTCGCTCGAACGCGGTTCGTACACGGCTGTCGTCGGATTGAACGGAAGCGGAAAGAGTACGCTCGCGCGGATTTTGTGCGGGCTTCTCGATGCCGAGTGCGGCGAAGTTTCGTATGCGAGCGGCGTCCGTTCGGCTCTCGTATTTCAATCGCCGAAAGATCAAATTATCTGCAGCGTCGTTTTCCGCGATACGGCTTTCGGCCCGCAAAATCTCGCCCTTCCGCCCGATGAAGTCGAACTCCGCACGATCGAATCGCTTACCGTCGTCGGTCTGCTGCATAAAGCCTCTTCGCCGTCCGTAACGCTGTCTCTCGGGCAAACGCAAAAAGAAGCGCTTGCCGGCATCATCGCGATCGATCCCGATGTGATCATACTGGACGAAGCGCTTTCCATGCTTGACCCCGATTCGAAAAACGATATATTTGCGTTTCTTTCGTATTGGGTTCGAAGGGGGCGTACGGTCGTCCACATCACGCATGATATAGATGCGATCCGAAAAGCGAAGGATGTCATCGCGATGGAAAAGGGGAAGGTCGTATATTCGGGAACGACGGATGATTTTTTTACCGATACCGAATTGTGCGAACGTATTACGGGAAAAAAAATCGTAGACTCCGTTTTTAAAAAAAATAATAAAAAAGCGATAAACTTGTCCGCCGTGTCGAATATGCCCGATACCGAAGCGATAAATACATCAGCGCTAAAAGAAGTCGCTCGTCGGACGATTGTGTGCGATGATGCAGCGGAAGCGTATGCGGCACATGCCGTAAAAAAATCCGAAGCCTCTCTCGCCTTTTGCAATGTCGGATTTTCCTACGGTGAAAACGTCATCTTTAACAATATTAATTTTTCGCTTGCAAAAGGGACACTCACCTCCCTCACCGGCGTTTCGGGCAGCGGCAAATCGACGCTGCTGGAAATGGCGGCGGGTTTGCTCGCTCCGTCTTACGGTGAAATCCGCTGCGATTCGCGTCCCGCTTTGTGCAGGCAAAACAGCGACGCCGCCCTTTTCGAACGTTTTGCCGCAGACGACGTCGCTTTCGGGCCTAGAAACCGCGGTGTTCGGGGAAAAGCGCTCGTTTCGCTCGTAAAGCGCTCGATGGATGAAGCGGGCATCCCGTACGCCGAATACGCCGAGCGCCAGACAGCCGAACTTTCGGGCGGCGAAAAACGGCGGCTTGCCGTTGCCGGTATCATCGCGCTCGACGCTCCGGTGCTGCTCTTCGACGAACCGACTGCGGGGCTCGACGGCCCTTCCCGCGCAAAGACGATGGCGCTCCTCCGTTCGCTCGCCGCTTCGGGACATACGGTGCTGTTCAGCACGCACCGCCCGGACGAAGCGGATTTTGCCGACGAAGAGATATCCGTTCGGGACGGCAATCTTTTTCTCGTTCGAAGTAACACGGCTTCATCGAACGGCGGAAAAATTATTAATAAGGGAAAATCCGATGCGGACGGTGCCGCAGGCTTCGACGCGCAGATGAAACGGTATGCGCTTCCCGATACGGTGCAGATGCCGCTTGAAGGCGCGAAATTATTAAATTCGATCCGCGCGGCTTCGGCGAATACGGGGAACGTCAAAAAAAACGGCGGTATCGCAGCGAAACTTCCGCCGGCAGTTAAATTCATCGTTTTTATCGCGCTCTTTGCCGCCTCTCTTGCCGTTCGTCCCCTCTCGCTGTGCGCGTGTATGTTTTTGCTTTCGCTCATCTACGCGTTTTCGGCAAAGTACCCGAAACGGCGCCTTTTTTTATCGCTCGTAAAGACGGTTCCGCTCCTGCTGTTTTTTTGCATCTTTCAGATGATTTTTTATCCGCCGCTTGAAGGCGAACGGATCTTCCTCGCTTATCGATATTTTACCGTTACGCCGTCGAAGCTTTTGCTCTGCCTTACGACGCTCATCCGCACCGAAGGGGCGATCGCCTGTATACTTTCGTTTTCATACACGACGCCGGAATACGATATCGTCGACGGTCTTTCGGTTTTGTTAAAACCGCTTGCCGTATTTCATATTCCCGTGCGATACGTTATCATAATAACGGAAATCGTTTTTCGCTTTATGCCCCTGCTTTTGGATGAAGCGTCGGAAATTATTAAAACGCAGCTCATCCGCGGCGGGCTCAGGGATGCGAAAGGATTTTTCGGTCGCGTGCGCTCGCTCATTCCGCTTTTTGTACCGCTTGTCATGCAGACGATACGGAGGTCGGAAGCGCTTGCGGATGCGCTGACCGAAAGGTGTTTTTCATGAACTGCAATAATAATTTTAATTCGTGCCCCATGTGCGGCGGAAAGAATATCTGCTTTGTCGATAACAAAAAATGGTTTTGCTCCGACTGCGCTTTTACGCTGTATCACAATGTCGCCGCCGCCGTGTGCGTTATCGTCGCCGACAGAGAAGGAAATGTACTGCTTGAAAAAAGGGCAAAAGAGCCGCGCAAGGGATTTTTCGCGCTGCCCGGCGGTTTTATCGATCCGGACGAAAGCGCCGACGAAGCGGCTCTTCGCGAATGCAGGGAAGAAGCCGCTTTGGAAATACGGCGCGTGCAATATCTGTGCTCGTTTCCGAACACGTATGAGTATAAACGCATTTTGTATAAAACCTGCGACGTGTTTTACCGCGCATCTCTTCCGCACGGCATCGAAACGATCGCTGCGTTGATAAAAAATCTTCGTGCGCAAAAGAGCGAAGTCGAAAGCTTTACGGCGGTGCGGATTACGAACGATGCGGAGCTTGCCGCCGTTCCGCTCGCATTTGAAAATTCGCGCCGCGCGCTCGGCGTCTGGCTCAAAAGGAGGCGGCGGTAAAAATGGACACAACGATAACGAAAGCCGTGTACGCCGCGTCGGCGGTTTTGTACGCGCTGCTCGTTTTAACAATTTTTTTGCGGAAAAAATCGATTTTAAAGCGCGCGGGAAAATGCGTGTTTTCGGCGCGTCCGCGTCCGGCAAAATTCTCGGCGGCGATCATCGTGTGCGCTCCCTTTATCATGCTTTTCAGCGCCTTCGTCGATCTGCGCTTTTATTTTAAGTGGATGCTCTGCGCCGTCGCATTGCTCGCAACGGAAATCGCCGTCCGAGAAGCTTCGACGTTGCGTTCGTCGGGCGTGTATGAAAACGGCGTCGTAACGGAAGGAGAAGTGATTTTGTTTAAGGATATATCGCGTGCGGGAAAAACCTCCACGTCGGGAGAAATACGGGGAGAGTGTATCGTAGAATTGGAAGTCAGCGGAAAAGGGACGCGGCGCATAAGCTATGCCGATGAGGACGAACGAGATGCCGTATTGCAGGCGATATTCGGCTTCCGTCCGCAATTGCAACATTGATTATGTACGCGGAAAATGATACGATAAAAAACCGTCGAGGATACGATTGATATGAAGTTCAAAGATATATTATTAAAATTAAAAGAAAAAGCGTTTCAAATCGATTTTCACGCTGCGCTTGAAAAACTCCAATCAAACGGCAAACTGCTTTTATCGACTGTCATCGTCACCTTTGTCGTGATGGCGCTTGCATGCCTCGCCGTCTTTACCGTAAACGTAAAGGGCCCCGAACAAGTGCTCGTTCCCGATGTTACGGGGAAAAAACTGACGACGGCGCTTATCGAAATGCAGGCGAAAAAATTGTACTCTGAAATCCAACTGCGCTATTCGGAAACGCCGGGCGACGAGGGAACGATTCTCGAACAGGATCCGTCGGGAGGAGCGATCAGAAAAGGATTCAGCCACATTTCGCTCGTCGTAAGCCGCGGCGTCGTCATCGACCACGTGGAAAATTATATCGGAGAAAATATCGACTCGGTGCGCATGAAGCTGCAGACGCTTTTTGCGGGATCGGCGCGGCCGCTCATCGTCATCGCCTCTCCGCAGTATAAAGCCGACACCGCCGAAGCGGGCACGATTCTTGAACAGGATCCGCCGGAAGGCACAAGCATAAGCGATCCGGTAACGGTGCATTTTGTCGTAAGCCGCGGGCCGAATTTCGAAAATACGAGAGTTCCCGATTTGATCGGCAATTCCGTGAGCGACGTGCTCCAGCAGATGTCACGTACGCGCCTCGTTTTCGATTTTACGGCGCATACAGCGGAGCCGGGCGAAGCAGCGGGAACGGTCGTGCACGAGCAGACTTTTGCGGAAGAGCTCGTTGCAAATTATACGCACGTCGCGGTCGAATTCGCATTTCCGCGGCAAGCACAAGGCGGCAATGTGTACGGCATATTTGAAGACGTGCTGACGAACTATCCGTATCCCGTACCGATAAAACTCACGGCAGAACCGGAAGAAGGAGACGCCTATACGGTTGTGACGTTTTCCCATCCGGGAGGCGCCGTTACGATTCCGTACGCCGTTCCGAGAGGAACGGAGCTTGTGCTTTCGATCGTGTCATCGGCCGGAGAACGAGAACACAAGCGCATTACCGTCAAATAAATTAATAATTATCGATGAGGATATGTCGATGAGCAAGCCGCTGGTCTGTTTGACGCTTACATCCCCGACGCTCGAAGAGAACGCGGCTCTCGTGCGGAAGTATAACCGCTATATCGACGTCGCAGAACTCCGCGTCGATTTCCTTGCTCCCGACGAACAGCTGTCGGTACGCCGCTTTCCGGCGATGGTCAACGTACCGTGCATATTGACGATCCGCCGGACGGCCGACGGTGGAAGATTTACGAGCAATGAAATGTCGCGTACGATGCTTTTCGGACGCGCCCTCGCGTTTGCCGACCAAAACCCGCAAAAGAATTTCGCGTACGTCGATTTTGAAGAAGATTTCCGCGTGCCGAGTCTGCAAGATGCCTCACTTGCTTTCGGCGTCCGCATCATCAGAAGCTGCCACGACATGGAAAAGCCGATAAAAAATCTCAAAGCGAAATGCGAAGCGATGCGCACGACCGGCTATGAAATTCCGAAGATCGCCTTTATGCCGAAAACGCTTGCCGACGTTTCCGATATGTTCCGTGAAGCGGAGTCGATGACCGATTACGAGCACATACTGTGCGCGATGGGCCCGCTCGGACAGGTTTCGCGTATTTTGGCATATAAACTTCATTCGTACCTCACCTACGTGTCGCCCGAAGAAACGGAAAACAATATTTCCGGCATCGGACATATCGATCCCGTATCGTTGAACGACGTATACCGTTTCCGCTCTTTAAGCGATCGAACAACGCTCTATGCGGTGACCGGCTGGCCGCTTGCAAAAACATCGAGTCCCGCGCTTCATAATTCAGGATATAAAATTAATAATATCGATGCGCTTCTTTTGCCGCTGCGCTCGCCGTCCGTTTCCGACGTCCTCGACTGCGCGGCATCCCTCGGTGTGCGGGGGCTTGCGGTAACCGTTCCGCATAAAGAAACCGTGATCTCCGAATTGATAAAGCTCGATTCGGAAGCGCAGGCGATCGGCGCATGCAATACCGTCGTGCGTACCGACGAGGGATGGACGGGCTGCAATACCGATGCGTACGGATTTCAAACGGCGCTTTTGCGTTTTCTCGGCGTAAAAAAACTTCGCCGCCGCCGTGTTGCGATCATCGGTGCGGGAGGAGCTGCAAAAGCCGTCGCATACGTCGTAAAATCACTCGGCGCAAAAGCGTGTGTCTTCAACAGAACGCTTTCTCATGCGAAAGCGCTTGCCGAACGATACGGCTTCGACTATGCGCCCCTCGGCCCCGAAGCTGCGAAAAAAATCGAAAAGTACGCCGACATCATCGTTCAGACGACGTCGAAGGGTATGAGTTCCGAAGGAGAAGCGTCGAAAGACGGCGATCCGCTGTACTTTTATCAATTCACCGGAGCGGAAACGGTATTCGATTTGGTGTACGTGCCTGCCGTCACACCGATTATGGCGCGTGCTTCGGAAGCGGGCTGCAAAACGTGCAACGGTGCGGAAATGCTCAAGTATCAGGGCTATAAACAGTTTAAAATTTTTACGGGAATCGATTACGGTGCCGAATGCGAGAGGCTTTGTTAGCCGATGTTTCCGTCTCTTCCGACAAAACGCGCGCATCTCTATCTGAAAAAGATTTTCGAGCGGCTTCAAAACGGTTCCCTCGTTTTAAAACAGGTGTCGCTTCCGAGTGCAGAGCGCGACGGGCACGGCGTTATGATCGGATGCCTCGTATGCGCCGATACCGAAGGCAATAAAATAATTCTCAACGCGGTTTCGGGCAACAGCCTCGTCGCAGAGGGAGAATCGGAGGGGATATGGGTACCGCCGATCGTGAGCGCAAAGCTTATTGCTGATGCGCTTTTACCGAACGACAAACGCATCCACGAATTGACTGCGGAGTTGAAAAGCGCTCCCGAAAACGATCTTCGCCGTATTGCCCGAGAGCGCGAAATATTAACGACCGAGTCGCTTCGAAAAGTACATGAACTCTATCGATTTCACTGTATAGACGGAAACGTTCGGCATCTTAGCGATATCTGCAAAACGAAATTGCCGCCGACAGGTACCGGCGACTGCTGTGCGCCGAAACTGCTCGACTACGCGTTTTCGCACTCGCTTTTTCCCGTGAGCATGGATGAAATGTATTGGGGTAAGGCGACGCAAAGCAAAAAGAGCGGCACATCCTATCCGCCGTGCGACGAACGCTGCGCGCTCGTTTTGCCTTCGATGCTCGGTCTTGAAATCGTCTACCGCGACGACGCGATCCTCGTTGTCAATAAGCCGAGCGGCCTCCTTTCCGTTCCGGGTCGGGGACCTGAAAAACAGGACTGCATCGTAAACCGTATGAAGCGCCTCTTTCCGAAAACGATTCCGTATCCGTCGGTGCACCGGCTCGACATGGAAACGTCGGGGCTCATGGTGCTAGCCTTTACGCAGGACGCGCAGCGCTCGCTTTCGATGCAATTCGAAAAAGGCGATGTGCATAAGCGCTATATCGCACTGCTTGACGGATCTCTCGAAAACGCGCCCGGCCGATGCGCACCTCTTCCAAGCGTCGGCGAAGGGCGCATGGAATTGAAGTTTTCGCTCGACTGGCCGAATCGCCCGAAACGCATCTACGACGAAGCAAACGGCAAACTCGGCATCACCGAATGGAAAAAACTCGGCTACAACCGGTACCGCGGAACCGACGGAAAAAACAGAAAGGTGACGCGCATTTTGTTTATTCCGTACACGGGGCGTACGCACCAGCTCCGCGTCGCGTCAAGCGATATGCACGGCTTCGGTCTTCCGATCGTCGGCGATTCTTTGTACGGAACGTGCGGGGCGGGAGAGCGTCTCATGCTTCACGCTTCGTATCTGTCGTTTATTCATCCTGTAACGGGCGGGCGGGTCGCTTTCGAATGCGAACCCGATTTTTAAGGGGATGATGCGGGAGCGGGCGGACGCGACAAGCGCCTACGATTGCAGACGTTCGCCGGCGGTTGCGGCGCGCGTTTGCTGTGAATTAGGGAAGAGCTTGCAACAAAAAAAGTAATCGCTGCTCAATTACAGGCTGAAATGGCAAAACAAAAACTTACAAAATCGGCTGTGGCAAAGCGGATGAATACGACTCGTACAGCCGTTGATAACGCATTGAATCCTTCATTCAATACATCGCTTTCTACAATCGAGCGTTTTGCCTATGCTCTTGGAAAGAAGCTGTCTGTACGTTTGCTTTAAACGAAAGAACTTTGCGTTTCCGATCGTCCGGATATTGTTTTTTGTTATAAAAACGATAAGGGCGGAGATAATTTTCTTTCGGTGTATTTAAAAGACGCATATATATGACGGATACTTTATCGATGCTTTTACGGATGAAATGAAGGATCGGAAATCGACTGTCCTCTGTTTGCGTAAATCGGCACTTTTTAAATTGCAAAATATAATTGCAAAGTATTTAAAAACGTAATAACATACAACTACGCTTTGCCGTCCCTTCCGCACAAAAGTGTCCCGTGCCGGAAGCGGCTCCCGCTTTTTACTCGATATCGGGCGTTGTGATTCGCACTTTGAATTGATTTCGAAACGAAATTGTTAATATCTGCTCTAGTACAGGATGGGTCGCAGTATACGAGTAGTTTTTCAGACGAAAAATGTTTATACTTACATCATGCCGATCAAAATTATCCCGTCGTTTTTATTGTTTTGTTTTGCTGGCGCCGTTACGCCAGGCCCTGCAAATCTTTTGTCACTGTATACCGCCTTGCAGTACGGTAAAGAAAAAGCGCTGAAGCAGTGGACGGGATTGTTCGTAGGCTTTACGATCGTGTCGCTCGCATCCGCCGTTCTCACCTATTGTATCGGCAGTATGGTAAAAAAATATGCGGGCATCTTTGCGTTTGCCGGCGCGGCATATCTTGCATATCTTTCGTTCCGCATTTTGCGCACCACGTATGAATGCGGCGAACGACGCGTCGTTTATCGGGGCTTTTTTTCCGGTCTTTTTGTACAGCTGACGAATGCGAAGGTAATGATTTTCTGCTTTACCGCGCTGAGTTCGTACGTACTGCCGTATTCACAAGGATTTACGCCGCTGCTTTTGACTGCGTTTTTTTTGCCGTTTACGGGGCCGGTCGCAAATCTTGCATGGCTTTTTGCGGGAACGTCCATGCAACGTTTTTTCGTTACGCATCGAAAAGGGATAAATATTGCGATGTTCGCCGCTCTTTTATCGTGTACTGTAGGCCTTGTCGTGACGGGAGTGCAGACGTTTTATTAAAACGGACGGGACAATATGAGGATAAAGGAAAAAGCGGAAGTGCCGGAGTCTGTTATGTCGATTTTGTAGCATTTGAAAAAATTTATCTGCTTCAGGTATTTTCAAAGGATGAAAAGTCGAATCTGACTGCTGCAGAAAAAAACGAAGTAAAGCAGGTTATCGAAGTTTTAAAAACGGAAACCGCAAAAAATTGGAGAAAAGAACATGAGTAAATTTTTTGATAGTCTGATGACAAGTTTGAATGAAGCGGTTGCAATTGAGCAGGGAGAATTAAAAGGGCGTAAAACAGTTTATGAAATTCAACCTGTAAAAAAATATGATAATACTGAAATAAAACAGATACGGACTTCCGTTGGAATGACACAGCTTTTGTTTGCAAATTATATGGGTGTTTCAAGTAAAACGGTGGAGGCATGGGAAAAAGGAACGAATCATCCAACCGGTACGGCTTGCCGTTTAATCAGTATGCTGGAAAATAAAACATTCGAAACGTTGCCTTTTGTGAAAAAGACGGCAACTGTGTAAAATAAACGACTTGTCGAAACCGGTTTATACTATTATGGTACGCGGTATTTGGATGCGCAGTACAGTCGGTGGATATCAGCTGACCTTGCCGTAAATTATTACATACCGGAAGTCCCTTGCTTTTACTCGACGTCGACCGTCGTGATGTGCGCTCCGACCGACTGAAGCCGTTCGACCAAGTGTTCGTAGCCGCGTTCGATCTGGTACACATTTGAAATTCTGCTTTGTCCGTGCGCCGTCATCGCCGCGATCACCATTGCCATGCCCGCGCGCACGTCGGGAGAGACGAGGTGGTCGCCGTGGAGGATGCGCGGGCCCGACACGACGGCGCGGTGCGGATCGCAGAGCGTGATGCAGGCACCCATGTTTATCAGTTTATCGACGAAAAACATGCGCGATTCAAACATCTTTTCGAAGATAAGCACGGTGCCTTCGACTTGCGTTGCGACGACCGTCATAATGCTCGTCAAATCGGGCGGAAAACCCGGCCACGGAGCGTCGTCGATTTTCGGCGTCGAGTTTCCGATATCGCCGTTTACTTTGAGTTCCTGCCGTTCGGGAACGGTGAGCGTCGTGCCGTCGATATTCCATGCGATGCCGAGTTTGCTGAAACCGAGCCTGAGCGGCCGCATATCTTGAGGATTGACGCCTTCGATCGTGAGCGAACCGCGGGTGGCCGCCGCGAGTCCGATAAACGAACCGATTTCCATGTAATCCGGGCCTATCGTACATTCGCAGCCGTGCAGGGACTCGACTCCTTCGATGCGTAAAATATTGCTTCCGATGCCGCTGATTTTTGCGCCCATACTCACGAGCATGGCGCATAAGGTCTGTATGTGGGGTTCGCTCGCTGCATTTGAAATGATCGTTTCGCCTTTTGCAAGCACTGCCGCCATGACGGCGTTTTCCGTCGCGGTTACCGACATTTCGTCGAGAAAGATATCGGCGCCTTTGAGCGCGTCCGCATAAAACACGAATTTACCGTTTATGTCTACGCGTGCGCCGAGTTCGGTGAGCGCGAGAAAGTGCGTGTCGAGCCTTCTCCTGCCGATAACGTCTCCGCCCGGCGGCAGCATTTCCGCTCTTCCCGTTCGAGCGAGCAAGGGACCTGCAAATAAAATCGATGCGCGTATCTTTTTTGAAAGTTCCGGGGGGATCATCGTGTTTGCAAATCGCTTGGCGGTGATTTTCCAGCTGTGATTTTTTACGCATTCGACGTCGGCGCCGAAGGATCGGGCGATGTCGAGCATAACGCGCGTGTCTTCTATGTCCGGAATATTGTGCAGCGTAACGCTTTCTTCCGTGAGCAAAGCCGCCGCAATGCACGGGAGCGCCGCGTTTTTATTGCCGCCTGCGGTGATGCTTCCCCGAATCGGAAATCCGCCGTCGATTATGTATTCGTGCATTGCCGCCTCCCGTCTTTATAGTGCGTTTCACACACAGGCGCATCGGGGGTTAATTTGCCGTACCGATAATGCCCGCAAGGTTTATTAAAATATCGGCAGCTTTACACATTTGGTTAAGCGAAGCCCACTCCATACGCGAATGATAATTGTGTCCGCCGGTAAAAATGTTCGGCGTAGGGATGCCCATTTCGGTGAGCCGCGAACCGTCGGTGCCGCCTCTGATCGGCATAAAGACGGGTTCCACGCCCGCCGTTCGGTACGCCGCTTCCAAATCGCGCACGACTTCGGGATGTTCGTCAAGCTTTCGCTTCATATTGAAATACTGCGTTTTATGGGTCACTTTTGCACTGCCGCCGAAAGAAAGTGCGGCAGCTTCGGCGAGCGCTTCGACGGTTTTTTGCCGCATTTTCATATTTTCGCCGTCAAAGTCGCGCAGCAAAAGATACACCGTCGATTTTTCGATCGTTCCCGTAAATTCGATCGGCGCGTAAAAGCCTGCCATACCGTCCGACGTTTCGGGGCGCTCGGTAATGGGGAGCGAGGACACAAAATGCGATGCCATAGCGATCGCGTTTATCATGCCCGCTTTCCGTGCCGTTCCCGTGTGCGTCGATTTGCCCGTAAAGACGACCGTCGTTCCGACCGCATTGAAGCATTCCGTTTCAAGCTCGCCGATATGCCCGCCGTCGACAGTGTACGCGCGCTTCGATTGAATCGATTCGAGCGGCACTTTATCCATGCCGTGCCCCGTCTCTTCGTCGGGTGAAAAGACTACTTCGATTTTCCCGTGCTTGATCTCTTCGTGCGCTTTAAGGTACGAAATCGCCGTCATAATCGCCGCGATGCCCGCCTTATCGTCCGCACCGAGGAGCGTATGCCCATCCGTCGTGATAATCGTATCGCGCTCGCGTGCCGCCTCTGCGAGCGCTTCGTCCGATGCGGCATCGAGCGGATTCGTTTCCGCAAGTTCGATGAGAGCGCCGTCGTAGTTTTCATGCACGACGGGATTGACGTTTTTTCCGCTCACTTCGTCGACCGTGTCCATGTGCGAAAGGAGACAAAAGGGCGGCACGTTTTCAAAACCCTCGGAAGCGGGGAGAACGCCGTACGCATAGCAAAACTCGGTGACGTGCACGTTTTCCAAACCCGCAGCTTTCATCTCTTCGGCAATCATATTTGCAAAATCCCTTTGCTGCGGAGTTGAGGGCATGATCCCTTCGTCGGCTTTATTCGAATCGCTTTCGGAGTACGTTTTTACATAGCGCAAAAAACGCTCGAGCAATTCTTTTTCTTCTTGTGAATTTTTTTTGATGTAGTTCATTCCAGTATCATATTATTTTCGCGCGCGTTCTGCAATCGATGGCGCGTCGATTGCGCAATGACAAAAGTCGGCATTCGAGCTATAATTACGCTATGCGATTTACGAGTACACGAAACAAAGCCCTCTCCGTCGGATTTGCGGAAGCCGTTTTACACTGTATGCCGGAAGACGGCGGGCTTTATGTGCCTTGTGACACGGAAGACTTGCGCCGCTGGATTCTCTATACGGATAAAACGACGTCGTTCGCTTCCATCGCGGGTACGCTCACGTCCGCTTTTATCAAAGACGAATTCAGTCCGATTATCTGCGAAACGATCGCGACAACAGCTTTTCCGTTTGAACCTGCCGTCCGCCGTCTCGACGATACGCATTTTATGCTCGAACTCTTTCACGGGCCTTCCGGCTGCCACCGCGATTTCGGCATCGCATACCTTACGGCCTGCCTTGAAACGATTTTGCAGATGAGGGACAGCAGCGCGACGATTTTAGCGGTAACGCGCCGTGAAACCGGCGCCGTCCTCGCGTACGAGCTGCGCGGCAAAAAGCGCATAAAGGCCGTCGTCGTCTGTCCGAAAGGGAGCGCTTACGGTATGTTGGAAAGCGACTATTGCTGGAACGGCGGCAATATATATCCCGTAGAAATCGACGGAACCGAAGACGACTGCCGAAATCTCGTGCGCACGATTTTTTCGGACAGAGACTTTTCCGAAACGAACCGGCTTACGGTCGCAAATACAGCGAATATCGGGCGGCTTTTGCCGCAGGCGTTTTTTTACCCGTTTGCGTTTTCGCGCTTAAAAGACGAGGTGCCGGGCGATATGTACTACGCGCTCGCGCCGGGCAATTACAGCAATGTCGTCGCGGGCCTGTACAGCTGGCGTTTTGCGCTGCCTTTAAACGGTTTTTTTATCCCTGCAACGGATGCGCTCACCGTCGATGCGGCAGGCGACTGCATCGTTCTCGATTCCGTCGTCCCGTATGCCGACCGAAGGCCTGCCGACCCGACTGATCCGTCGAACATAGAGCGGCTCGAAGAAGTGTTTTCCGCAAATACGTTGATGATGCGCAATTTCGTCTATCCGGTAAAACTCACCGATGCCATGACGGACGATGCGGTAAAAGAGCTTTTCGTAAAATACGGCGTTTTTGCCGATCGGCACACCGGCCGCGCCTACGCTGCGGCAAAACTCAAAGCGGATATGTCATCGGAAGACGGAGGTGCCGTCATCATTGTCGCGCGCGATCATCCTTCCTTGTCGGCCGACTATATTCGCCAAACGACGGGCGAAGCGCCTGCCATGCCCGAACGAATCGCATCGGCGCTGAAACCTATCCGCATTGGGAAGCCTGCGATTTCATCGGAAGCCGAACTGCGATCTGTAATCGCAGGCGTCGCCGGATAATCATTCGTCGTTTTGTTAATTTGATTATCGAATAGGTGCGGCGCACGTCCCGCCTATAAAACAAAAAGCGGTGTCGGAGCACCGCTTTTATCATAAATAATTACTTGTTTTCGATTATTTTTTTACGGTTGTTTTTTTTGCGGTTGTCTTTTTGGCAACGGGTTTCTTTGCCGCAACTTTTTTTGCAGCGGGCTTCTTTACCGCGGGCTTTTTGGCTGCCGTTTTTGCAGCGGGCTTTTTCGCTGTTGTCTTTTTAGCAACATTTTTTTTCGCTGCCGTTTTCGCGGTCGGTTTTTTTGCCGTTGTCTTACTCGCAACAGGTTTTTTCGCTGTTGTCTTTTTTGCAGCCGGTTTTTTTGCGGCCGGTTTTTTTACTGTGGTCGTTGCCATAGTCAGCTCCTTGTGCTTCTTGCCGGATAATCCGGCGGTTGTTATCTTTGAAGCTTCTCTCTTCCCGACGGGATGTAAAGCTTTAGAACCTTTATTCGGTGCGAATTGTTTAATAAATAATTCGCTCTTAAACGATGCTTTTATTTTAGCATCATTGAGAAGAAAATACAATGCACGCACAAAGTCCTTCTTCTCTTCCGGTGCATACAAAGTTGCAACAGCGGCAAAGTATGTCAAGCTGCTGTCCGACAATTCTTTGTTAAACCACTGTATGCCGTCGAAGAAATTATTCCCCGAGAGCAGCAACGCGTCTTCGCTTTGAACGAAAAGCGCGGCAAACTCGTAGGCTGCTTTCTTCATATTATTTAATAATACTGTTTTTTTTGCAAGCGGTGCAAGAGCGAAGACGCGCATCAGCTGATACTGATCGGGCGCGTTCGCACATCCCGTTCGTCTTATATATTCGGCAAATTTCCGTGCAAAATTAAACCTTTTTGCGCATCCGCAAGCGGCAAGTTCTTCAATCGATGCCAGGCAAATTAATAATATCGGGAGAGATTTTTCGATGGATGCTGCGAACGCGATGAAATCGCCGCCGGATTTTGATTTTAATAATTTTTTATTTTCTTCTGCGGACGGATTTCGGAGGACGGTATCCGCAGCGGACGATATGACGGCTGAAAACATTTTATTAAATTGCCGAAACTGTTTTTCAGGCGGAGCGATTTTATATCCGCATCCGTCCGCAAACCGCTGTGCCGTAGCGTAGAATGCGAGCGCGCTTTCTTTGACTTCATCCGTAAGCGCTTTTTTCTTTAACTGCGTTCTGTCCGCAGGATGCAACATCTCTTCCGCTTTTGAAATTAATAAAATTGCGAAAGTTTCGAGCGCTTTGTACAGTTCCCAGTATTCGATCTCTTCCCAAAGCGTTTCCAAATCTTCCGCGCCGCGGCCTGCGAGGGTTTGGCACAAAGTGCTGTATTTATACGTGTCGGTATCCGCGACTTGACGAATGTCCGTATAGACTTGCGATTCGAATCCGTTCAACGAAACGAACAAACCGTTTTCGCGTATGTCGTCGTTTTTGCGGATGTAGTAGAGTCCCGACCGCTGTTCGCGGAAAATACAGTACGTATCGCCGGCATCGCTGAGGCATAATCCTTCGGCTATTGTCCGGGTTACGAACATTTTATCGTTTTCTCCGCTTCCCGTTTTTATCGCATACGGCACGGACTCTTTAATCCAGCCCGCAGTGTGTTCGTACTTGTTGTTGTAGACGACGATCGAACATTCTCTGTCCGCACAGTTGGAATAGGCGAATACGTTTTCATCTACGCTGCCTTCGTTCCACAAATCGTAAAACAAAAAGTTTTCGACGTCCGCAAAAAGTCGGCGCTTTTTCATGAGCGGAAAAATATCGCGCCGGTGACGCGCGACGAAACCTTCGTCGGGGTTTTCATTTCGGTATGCGCGCGTATATTCCATGCCGTATTTTTCTTCGAAGCCTTCGATCTGCCCGTGCCCGAACATCGGAAGACCGGGCATCGTAACCATGAGCGTGCATACGCCGAAGTATTTGTCGCCCTTGCCGAACTGCGCAACGGCGGTTTCTTCGTCTGGATTGTTGACGAAGTTGACAAAGCGCTTGAGCACTTGCGGATCGAAACGCAGCGTGTTTTTTATCGTGTCGCGGTATTTTTGATTTTCTTCTTTTTTGAGCATATTCATAAACGCGCTGTTGTAGACGCGGTGCATGCCGAGCGTACGGACAAAGTAGCCTTCCATCATCCAAAACGCTTCGGCAAGCAACAGCGTGTCCGGAACTTCGGCTGCGATCCTGTCAACGACTTCCCTCCAAAATTCGTTCGGAATCGCTTTGTCGAATTCTTCTGCTGAAATTGCATTTTCGCTCCGCGTTGCGATATCACCGCCGTGTCCCGGCTCGGGATACCACAGCCGTCTGATATGTTTTTTTGCGAGCACCATTGCCGCATCGAATCTGATGATCGGAAAATTTTTTGCGACGTTGACGATATCCTGCATCACTGCTTCACGTGCGGCGGGGTTCAGAAAATCGATTTGCGCCGTATCGTTCCACGGCATGCCGGTGCCGTCGTTTCCGTGGTAGATATAGCGCACGTCTCCGGTACGGTTGTCGACCCGCTTAAAGATGACGGCGCAGTCGGTTTTCGTATAATAGTGGTCTTCGAGGTAGATGCCGACCCTGCCGTCGCGCGAAAGATTTTCGCCGTTGAACGTGTACTGTGGGAAGGGGCAGTCTTTTCTCTGAACGAAGAGGTCGGGCTTTTCGATGACCCATTTCGAATCCATGCCGGTGTGATTCGGTACCATGTCGGATGCGAGGCGGATGCCGCGCTGCCATAAGCGCGTACGCAAATTTACGAGCGCGTCCCAACCGCCGATATCGTGTGCGATTTCATAATCGTAGAGACTGTATGCGCTCGCTGCCGCATCCGCATTTCCGTTTATCTGCTTTATGCGTTTACTCGCATAGCTCCTCTCCCACAAGCCGATAAGCCAGAGCCCCGTAAAACCTTCGTCCCGAAGCATATCGAGCTCTTCGTCGGGGATTTCGTCGAGGCGTGTAATCGCACGCGAATATTTTTTTGAAAGCTGATCGAGCCACACGAGCACCATCTTTGCAATGAGCACGACACACGGCATCCATGCGCTGTCCGCGCTGAAGCGCTCGTATTCTTTTGCAAGATTTTCATAGCTGTACGGCACCGCTTCGATCTCACCTCCGTCTTGCCACGCCGCTTTTTCTTCTTCCTGTATCGTATCGATGCCGGCGAGCAGGCGCTTGATCCGATCTCCGAGCATCGCCGCCCAGTACAGGCGGATATAATCGAGCTGGCCTTTAAGGCTTTCGGGGCTGTAGACGACGGGTTCTTTCAGCATGGAAATGAGATCGTGGCCGAACGGCCCGAACGGCGGAAGCAAGGCGAAACGACTTTTAATAATTTCCCATGACTTTGCGTACAGCACATTGCGCGCGAGCTTTGCGTCGTCGAATAAAATCGAGAATTTTTTAAATGCGGGGTTTTCATTTGCGAGGTGCAGAAGTATGAGCTCTTCGAACGTCTGCTCGCGGTTTGTCCTCTCGCGATTTACGCCGTCGTCGAATGCGGTCTCGGAAAGATAGTCTTCGGCACTTACGGTACCGTGACGGACGGCCGCAGGCGGAAACTCGGCGATAAACGACAAGAGGAGGTCGTCTATCCTGCTCGAGCCGAATTCATCGTCGAGCTTTGCAAGGATGGTGCTGAACGATTCTGCGTCCGCATCTCTCCGGTAAATCATGCATACGTAGTGAAATATTTCATCGATGAGCCCCATCGCGTTGAGTTCGCCTGCCGACACGCGTTTTTCGTGTTCGACTCGTTTATCGAAGAACGCATTCAGTTTTTCGACAAACGCGCGCACTTGATACATATCGGAAAAGATGACATTGCCTGCAGACGCAAACAGCGTTTCGTTAAATCGGCAGAGATCTCTGACTTTTTTACTTACATGAAATTCATTGTACGAAATTTTCACAGCATCTCCGTGTTGCACTTTTTCAATGTATACACGTACAATTATAGCACGATATGAAAAAAAAGGGTAATTTTTTTTATGAATTTTTGTTTTAATAAGAACGGTTCGTGCGGAAGCCGTAAAGCGCTCCGATACGGCTCCCGTCCCTGTATCACGTCAAAATTTTATACTGATCGTCTTTGCCGTCGTCGGCGTATACCAATTCGTCTTGAATTTTCATATCGACCTTTTGTCCGGTAGAAAGCGAATCGAAGCTGTGCGGATCCGCGATGATGCGAAGCGAAACGCCTCCCAAGTCGACGCGGCAGTCGTTTTCATCTCCGAGATAGTACATATTTTGAATCGTACCGGTGAGATCTCCTCCCGACGGAACGATCTTTACGTTTTCGGGTCGCAGCGTCAGCACGACTTTCCCCGAAAGCTTTCCCGAATACGGCACGCTTTGATTCGTTCCCGCTATCGAAATGCGTCCGCCGTCCGCCGTCCCTTTGAGAAAGTTCGCTTTTCCGACAAAGTTTGCGACGAATTGATTGACGGGGCTGCGGTAAATTTCGAGAGGGGAGCCGACTTGCTGTACGACGCCGTTGTTTATTAAAAATACGCGGTCGCTCATCGTCATCGCTTCGACTTGATCGTGCGTGACGTAGACGACGGTAATGCCGAGCTTTTTTTGAATATCTTTGATTTCGAAGCGCATGCTTTCTCGCAGCTTGGCGTCGAGGTTTGAAAGCGGTTCGTCGAGGAGGAGCAGCTTCGGCTCGGCGACGAGGGCTCTTCCGAGCGCTACGCGCTGCTGCTGACCGCCTGAAAGCTGGGACGGCATACGTTTTTCGTATTGACTCAAATGCACGATTTCGAGGATCGCACCGACGCGCTTTTTGATTTCGTCTTTTTTCAGCTTTTGAATTTTCAGCGGATAGGCGACGTTGTCGAATACGTTCATGTGCGGCCATACCGCGTAGGTTTGAAAGACCATACCGATGCCGCGTTTTTCAGGCGGCACGAAGGTCGTATCGTCCGACACGATTTTTCCTGCGATCGAAATCGAACCGGTCGAAGGTTTTCTGAAACCCGCTATCATACGCAAAAGCGTCGTTTTTCCGCAGCCGGAAGGGCCGAGCAGCGTTATGAACTCTCCGTCTTTTATTTCCGCGTTGAACGTATCGATGACCGTTTCGTCGTCGTATACTTTCGTTACGTTTTTAATACTTACCGTTGACATAATTTCTCCTAAACTATCCTAACTTATAAATAAAAATTTCGCAGGGCTTGCGGCCGACCTGCGTCTTGCGCGCCCGAAGCTAAATCGAAAATTTACCCTTTGTCAATTTATTCAGCATCGTATTCATAATGATGACGATCGCAAGGATCGCCGTTGCAAGCGCCGACGCCGTCTGCTGGCTGTGGAAGGTTTGATACGTAAACAATTCCACGCCGAGCGTTTTCGTGCTGTTCGAATACAAAAGCGTCGACATCGTCAGCTCGTAAAAGCACGGCATAAAGATGAGAAACCAGCCGGCGACGACCGAAGGGCTTATAAGCGGCAGCACGACGTCTTTTAAGCGCTGCACCCAGCCCGCGCCCGCTATTTGAGCGGCGCTTTCGAGCGACGGGCTTATCTGCGTAAAAGCCGATACGACGGTACGCATACCCATCATCATGTATTTTATCATATACGCGATAACCATGATGCCGATCGTATTGTAGATGTTGATACGGAATTTTCCGGTCATCGTCATGATGAGCGCAAGGGCGATGACGACGCTCGGGGTGCCGCTTCCGACGGTTATTAAAAAGTCCGGGATTTCGCGACCCTTAGCTTCGGTGCGTTTTAAAAGCCACGCCATGACGACGCTGACGATCATGCCGAAAGTCGCTGCGAGGAAAGCGTAAGTGATGCTGTTTTTAAACGAGTTTAAAATCGATTTGCGTGAAAAGATGATTTTCCAATAACGCCACGTGATATTGTTTCGGGCGAATACGTCTTTGCCCATGTTCATCGTAACCGACGTGGAAATGACCGTCCAAAACGGAATGACGACGACGAGAATCGCAAAGAGTGTGACGAGGATCGTAACGGGTATTCTCCATCTTCCCAAATCGACGATGGACGGATGCGTCGATTTTCCCGACACGGTGATGTACTCTTTTTTTCCGACGATGAAATTCGACACGTACAAAATTATCAATGCGACCGCCATGAGAAAGACGGCGAGGCAGGTCGCATGCGTGAGTCCTTCGTCGTTTCCGATCTGCACGTAGTCGATGATGCGCGTCGTCACCGTGTATATCTGCCCCGGCGCTCCGATGATCGACGGAATGCCGTAACACGAAGCGGCCGCGACGAATACGAGCAAAGCTGCGGCGATGAGGCTCGGAAGCGCGAGCGGAATCGTGACGGTAAAAAGCGTTTTCAGCGGAGACGCTCCCGATATGCGGGACGCTTCTTCGAGCGAGGGATCCATCTTTTCCATAGCGCGCGAAATCGTGATAAATGCATAAGGATAATAAAACGTCGTCAACACCCATACCATGCCGCCGACCGTGTAGATGTTGAACGGATTTTGCGTCAGGTGAAAAATTTTTGCGAGGACGACGTTCATCGTGCCGACGGTCGGATTCAAAAGCCTGAGCCACGCCATCGCTCCGACGTAGGGCGGCACCATATAGGTCATGACAAAGACGGTGCGGAATATTTTTTTGCCGTAGAGATTCGTGCGTCCGACAAGCCACGCGAGCGGAAACGAAAGCAGTACGCCGAAGAGCATCGTGAGCGTCGCCGCAACGAGCGTCGTCTTTAAGCACGTCCAATTGAGGGCGTATGAGTAGATGTTTTTAAAGCCTTCGAGCGAAAAACGCCCGTTGATAAACATGGAGCGGACGAGCAGGTAGACGAGCGGCAGCACTTGAAAGACGATCAAAAATCCGACAATCAAAAAGATGATCACCCATTTGTAATCGAAATACAGTTTTTTTTGACTTTCCAATTTGTTTTCCATCCGTTTCACACACAAAATGAATGGCGAGGTTTGAAAATAAATAAAATTATGCTTACGGCGAGGTTCCGGCTGCGTGCCGTTTCGAGCGTTAAGCTTACGGAAGCCTACCCTAAAAGCTCGACCGCGGCGCATACACCGCGAGTTTGCGAAGCAAACTCGTCAGTGAGGCGAAGCCGAACGAAGTTCTCGCTGAAAGCACAGCTTTATCAAGCTCATGCTTTCAACACTCGACATTCAACCTATTTATTTTTTAATCGTGACGTGCTCTTCGAATGCCGTGCGGATCGAATCGCGTTCTTTGTAACATTTTTCCCAATCGATCGGGATCGTCTTTGCGTACACTTCGCTGTTCGGAATGGAATCGTAGGGAACGTAATCGACGTCGCCTCTCACCGAATGCATCCAGCCGTCCACCATGCACTGCTGTCCGTCTTTGCCGAGCAGCCAGTCGGTTACCGCTTCGCACGCTTTGATGTTGTTGTTTGCGCACCATTTTTCGTTGACCGTCATAACCGTCGACGGAATGCACAATACTCCGTCTTCGGGGTAGATGACCGCGAGCTTCGAACCTTCTTCCTGCCGTTTTTTCAATACGGATTCTTCGAGTATCATAATCTCTTTGCATTCGCCGGTTTCAAGCTTGGTGAGCGCGACGGAGCCGGATTCGATTGCTACGCGCTGCTTCCCGAGTCCGACAAAATAGTCTTCACCGTACGCGTCGAGGAGACCGACGATCGAAGCCATAGCGGTGCCCGACGTGAGCGGGTTCGACATGGAACTGTAGCCGGTAAGACGCGGATCGGTTGCGAAAGCTTTGAGCGTCGTCGGTATTTCTTTTGTGGAATATTTTTCGGGATTGTAGGCGAGAACCATCGTGCAGATGCGTACCGGATACCACGCGCCCTCTTTATCGTATTCGAACGAAAGGGAAGCCGCTTCCGGCGACATATAATTGTGCAGCATGCCGTTTTCTTTCAATTCGAGCGAATAGGCGGGTTCGGCGACCATCATCATATCGCAGCCGAGTTTGCCGCTGTCTTTTTCCGCGGCGATTTTAGCTTGAATTTTTCCGGTGCCGCCGTAAAAGAATTCCGCTTCGAGATGCGGGAATTGCGCTTTGAGTTTTTTGCTTACCGCATCGATAACGTCTTCGTACATCGACGTATAGATGACGATTTTGCCGCTGACGTCGCTTGCAGCTGCCTTTTTATCGGCTTTTTTACATCCGACGAAGACCAGCGCAAACAATACGAGTACCCCTGCCAACTTTTTCATAAAATCCTCCATAAGAGACCGAATTGACGACATATCGATGATTGAATACCCTTTCGGTTCCGAATTAATGCTTTCATTATATCATGAGATTTTCAAAACGCAAGAAAAAAAATCGGTATCGATCATTTCGGTGCCATCCGGTAAAATTAAATAGCTATAATTTTCTTGACGCTTGGCAAGAGGCTTAGTACATTTATAGTAAATACTTTTACAGGTGACAGTACATGGGTGAATCGGAAAAGAAAGAAAAAACGAAAAACGAAACGCCGAACGGCACGACGCCGAGAGGCGAAGCGCACACCGGGGTGATGCCGCAGAAATGCGAAGAGAAGGCAAACGGCGGAAAAAATGCTGCGGACTGCAAATCTGCTGAAAATACCTGCGCCTCCGAAAAATCGGACGAAACGCCTTCGACGGAAGATTCGGGTAAAGATACGCTTTCAGAGCTTGAAAAACAAATCGACGCGCTCAAAAAAGAAAACGCCGATTTGAAAGATCAAGTGCTGCGCCGTGCGGCCGATTTCGACAATTACCGCAAGCGTATGCTGAAAGAAAAGCAGGACGTATTCGACTACGCGAACGAAAATCTTTTGCACGATCTGCTCGAAAGTCTCGACAATTTCGACCGTACGGTAGACGCTGCGTCGAGCGCAAAAGACGTAAAATCGATCGCCGACGGCGTAAAGATGATAAACGCGTCGCTCGTCAAAATGCTCGAAGACAAATACAATCTGTCGAGCTACGGAGTACCCGGCGATGTCTTCGATCCCGACGAACACGAAGCGATCGGCAGTGTAGAGGGCGCTGTTGCCGAACCGGTTTTGAAAGAAGTATATTTAAAGGGATATAAGTTAAAAGACAGGATTATCAGACACGCAAAGGTTATGGTGACAATGCCCGACGGTTCGGTTCAATCGGACGAAAAAGCCGGACAGAAATCCGATTCGAAATAATTGAGGAGATATTGACATGGGAAAAATTATCGGTATTGATTTAGGAACAACGAATTCATGCGTCGCCGTTATGGAAAACGGCGAACCGGTCGTCATTCAGAATTCGGAGGGCGGGAGAACCACTCCGTCCATCGTCGGCTTTACGTCGAAGGGCGACCGCATCGTCGGGCTTCCGGCAAAAAACCAAATGGTGACGAACCCGAAAAATACGGTGTATTCCATTAAGCGCCTCATCGGGCACCGTTTTTCCGAATTGAAGGGAGAAGCGACGAAGCTGCCGTACAAGGTTATCGACCACGGTGAAGACGTAAGAGTTGAAATCGAACAAAACGGCGAAAAAAAGCAGTACAGCCCGCAGGAGATCAGCGCTTTCATTTTGCAAAAGATGAAAAAGACGGCGGAGGATTACCTCGGTCAGCCGGTGACGGAAGCGGTTATCACGGTGCCCGCGTATTTCAACGACGCGCAGCGCCAGGCGACAAAGGATGCCGGCAAAATCGCAGGTCTTGACGTCAAGCGGATTATCAACGAACCGACCGCAGCTTCTCTCGCTTTCGGTTTCAATAAAGATTCAAGCAAAGAAAAGACGATCGCCGTCTACGATTTGGGCGGCGGTACTTTCGATATTTCCATCCTCGAGCTCGGCAACGGCGTCTTCGAAGTCAAATCGACGAACGGCAATACGCAGCTCGGCGGCGACGACTGGGACAGGCGAATCATCAACTGGCTTGTCGACGAGTTTAAAAAAGACACCGGCGGCATCGATCTGTCGAACGACGCTATGGCGATGCAGCGCTTGCGCGAAGCTGCGGAAAACGCGAAGATTCAGCTTTCGTCGCAGACGACGGCGGACATCAATCTGCCCTTTATCACTGCAGATGCGTCCGGTCCGAAGCACTTGCAAAAGACGCTGACGCGGGCACAGTTTGAAGCGATGACGGCGGACTTGCTCGACGCGACGAAAGAGCCGTGCAAAAAAGCGATGAGCGATGCGGGCATTACGCCGGATAAAATCGACGAAGTGCTGCTCGTCGGCGGTTCGAGCCGTATGCCTAAAGTGCAGGAAGTCGTCAAAGCGATTTTCGGAAAAGAAGGCAATCGCTCGGTAAACCCCGATGAAGCGGTTGCGGTAGGGGCGGCGATCCAGGGCGGCGTTTTGGGCGGAGACGTAAAAGACGTGCTCCTCCTCGACGTAACGCCTCTTTCGCTCGGCATTGAAACGATGGGCGGCGTCTTTACGAAGCTCATTCCGCGCAATACGACGATCCCGACGAAAAAGAGCCAAATCTTTTCGACGGCGGCCGACGGACAGACGGCGGTATCGATTCATGTACTGCAGGGAGAGCGCGAGATGGCGGCGCAAAACCGCACGCTCGGCAATTTCGACCTCGTCGGTATCCCGGCGGCTCCTCGCGGAGTACCGCAGATCGAAGTTACTTTCGACATCGATGCGAACGGCATCGTTCATGTCAGCGCAAAGGATTTGGGTACGGGCAAAGAGCAGCACATCCAAATCACCTCATCGAGCGGTTTGAGCGAAGAGGAAATCAACCGCATGGTAAAAGATGCGGAAGCGAACGCCGCCGCCGATAAAGCCAAACGCGAAAGCGTCGATGCGCGAAACGATGCGGACAGCCTTATCTACGCGACGGAAAAGACGCTGAAAGATTTGGGCGACAAAGTAAACGCTGCGGATAAGCAGGCGATCGACGATGCCGTTGCGGCGCTGAAAAAAGCGCTCGAAGGCGACAACGTCGAAGAGATCAAGTCGAAAACGGAAGCGCTCAAGCAGGCGTCCTACAAGATCGCCGAAGAAGTGTACAAACAGCAAGCCGCACAGCAGCAGGGCGCGGGGGGCCAAGCCCAAAGCGGCGGCGCCGGAAGCGAGCAAGGCTCGCAGCAGTCGGGCGGTTTTGACAAAGGCAAAGCCGACGACGCCGAATACGAAGTGCACGACGACAAATAAAGCGTATATAGGGCCTCGGCGATTTTGCGAAGTCCTATATGCGAAACGGATATGAGTGCATAGACCTTTGTCCGGCCTCTCCCGTAAGACGCGAAAACACCTCCGTCCGATTGCGTCGGAGGTGTTTTTTATGGTATTATATTTACGAATATTGATTTTTGGCAGAAGATATGGCGGAAAAACGTGATTATTACGAAGTGCTCGGCGTTGAAAAAAGCGCTTCTCTCGACGATATTAAAAAGGCGTACCGCAAACTTGCGATAAAATATCATCCCGACAGAAACCCCGGCGATAAGGCGGCCGAAGAAAAATTCAAAGAAGCGACGGAAGCGTACGAAGTGCTTTCCGACGACAAAAAGCGCCCCCTTTACGATCAATACGGTTTTGCAGGCGTCGACGGCGCGGCCTCAGGCGGCGCACAGTATTCTCACGCGTTTCACGATTTCAGCGACCTCTTCGGCGGCATGGGCGGCGGCTTCGGCGACATATTCGAAAACATTTTCGGCGGCGGATTTTCTTCTTCGCACAGAACTTCCGACGGGCATGCTCAGGGCGCGACGCTCCGCTACGATTTGGAAATATCATTTAAAGCCGCGGTATTCGGCACGAAAGCCGAAATCCGCTTTACGCATAACGAAGTCTGCGATACTTGTCACGGCACCGGAGGCGCTGCAGGCGCGAAAAGTAAAACCTGTCCTTCGTGTCAGGGAACGGGACAGATCCGGCGGAGCGCGGGATTTTTTGCGATGCAGCAAACCTGCCCGACCTGCCGCGGAACGGGAACGGTCATCGATAATCCGTGTCCGGTATGCCGCGGAACGGGCGTGCAGGAAAAAAATAAAATGATGACGCTGACGATTCCCGCAGGCGTCGACAACGGCAAACGTATCGACATCCCGCATCAAGGAGACGCGGGACAAAACGGCGGACCCGCAGGGGATTTGATCGTCGTTATCCATGTTGCCGGCGACCGCTTTTTCGAACGTTCGGGGCAGGATCTCTACTGTGCCGTTCCGATCACGATGGCACAGGCTTCTCTCGGCGCGGAGATAACGATACAGCTCCTCGACGACAAGCGCGTGAGCGTCAAAGTGCCTGCGGGGACGTCGAACGGCAAACTCTTACGCATCAAGGGCGAAGGCGTGCCGTATACGGGTACTTCCCGGAGAGGCGACCTCTACGTCAAAATCGTCGTGCAAGTGCCCTCGCGTTTGAGCGCACAGCAAAAGGCGCTCCTCGAACAATACCTCGCACTCGAAAATCCGACGACGTCTCCCGCTCTCATTCCGCTCGAATCGCTCAGCCGCTGACGGCTCGTTCCTGCAAATTTTTGCGGAGATGCCTTTGCGCCATCTATGCGAAATCCTCGATAATATGCTATACTATTACAATTCCAATTACGTATATTTCATAATGTTGTCGAGGTATCTATGTATAAAACGCGGAAGCGAATCGTTTTTCTTACCGTCAACGCGGCAATCTTAATTCTGTTTATCGTCGTGTCATCGATGCTCGTGCCGGAAGAAATTGCCGGACACTCGTTTTTCTTGCGCATATCGATTCCTACGACCGTTTTCGTTCTCTTGCTGATCGGGGGCGATGCCGTACGCGATATGATCGGCAGCAGAATACATCAACGAATTTTCGAAAAAAGCGAAACGCGCTATTTAACGCACTTTACCAACCGTCTGCGTTTTTGCTATTCGCTCGACGACCTGTATAAAGTATTTGCGGATATTCTCGAAAACGAAGCGGGCTGTTCCGTTCTCTTTATCGATCGGAAAAAAAATTACGTTTTGTACAACAGTCCCGATCGCTTTGCATCCTCGCAGGAAGTACGCGATGTACTTGCGCGGAACTTTCCGCTTTCGTGGCCGACAGGGACGTATTTGCTCGATGATTCGCTCGGTATCGTTTCATCGGCAAAAACGGCGCGCGGCTTTTTCTTTGTGTGCGGCGACCAGCAGCTTTTTATTTTTTGCCGCTACACAAAACTGTTTGATGCCGATGCGTATCGGCAGCTCTATGAAGAATTTTCGCGTTTTCAATCGCGTTCCCGTACGATTTCAAACCTCACCGAAATTTCCGATTTGACGAAAGAATGGCAGCTGCTTGCGGATACGCAGCGCTCGTTTCTTCCGCAGAAGATGCCTGTCATTTCGAAGCTGCAGCTCGCCGCCTATTATAAACCGCTTATCAACGTTTCGGGTGATTATTATTCCGTTTTGCCGATCAATAAACACAAAACGCTGCTTTTGCTCGGTGACGTTTCCGGCAAAGGACTCGCGGCGGCACTCATTATGGGTCTCGTCGTAAATACGTTGAAGATCATCGACGATAAAGAAGACATCGAAAACATTATCCGTGAAATCGATAGAGCGATAAAAAACATGAAACTGCAGGATAAATATACGGTATTGTTTCTCGGTCTCGTCGATACCGATGCGATGACGATGCGCTATGTGAATGCGTCCATATCCGACCCGCTCGTTCTCTCTCGTGCGGCAAGCGGATATAAGATAAAGCCGCTCGCATCGACTGCGAGTCTTGTCGGCATCATCGATTTGGGCGACATCACCGTCGAAGAGCGAAAGCTCTATCGCGGAGACGTGATCCTCATTGCCTCCGACGGTTTATCGGAAATCATGAACAGCGACGGCATCCAGCTCGGCAGCAGCGACGTCTTTAAAGAAATGCTGTGTGTAAGCGCCGACAAAACGCCGCAGGAATTTATCGACGATATCGTACGTTTGATTCCCGAATACAACGGCGGCGCGCGGCTGCACGACGATGTCACGATGATGGTTGCAAAGGTGGGTTGATATGGCGTTTGTAATACTCAATTTTGCGCTTTCCGTTTTTTTTATTTGGTTTTCATTTTATACAAACTATGTACATCGTACAAAAGGCATATACAGCGATCGCATTGTCTCTGATATTGTTTTAGCGACGATTCTTTCCCTGTTGCTTACAGCTGCAATCAATTTGCCGCTCAGCGAGGGAGTTTTTCTGCTGGTTGCCAAACTGCTCTTTTTTACGGAAGCTGTCTTTTTAACAAATATTTCATTTTACTTTATCTTGCGAAAGGTAAAACGCGGTATTTCTCTGATCATCGTGATGATGATACTTTTATTTGTGTTTGCCCTGTATATCGTATTTATGAAATTTCAGCTGATCGTAATTTCTCCCGACGCCGGCATAAAGATTGTCTCGCAATATATTTTTCGCGGAGACATGGGTAATATTTTTACGTGGACATGGCTTACCGTTTTTATTGTTTTGTATCGCTTTGTGCTGCCGGGTGCTTGCGTTCTTATCATGCTGCTGCTCAACGAATACCGTTCTACGCGGCTCGAAAGATATCTCGGTTATCTTGAATTGTTTTCAGTGCTCTTTATGTGGGCTATGCTCATATTCCTCAACTTTTTGTCGCAGGACATAGCCGGTTTTTATCTGTTCTATCCGCTCGCATACGAATTCCTTTTGCTGATGCTGCTGCGCTCGGAATCGGTTAGAGCGATGCCGTCCGCAAGCGATGCGCTTGTGTACATGCTCCGGCTTTTGTTCGCATATATTATTCCGAGCGTTTTTCTCGTTGCCGTTTTCACGTTGTTGTTCCCGATCGTCGGCGGCCGCTCGATGCTGTTTTATACGATTTTGGTTGTCGGTACTACGCTGTCGCTCGTATTTATTTGGGGTATGTCGAAATACCTTACGACGACGCGCCGTCTTCGCCCGACCGATTATGAAGCCGCGTTCGGAACCGATCTCGCGTCGATCGACTACAGCGGCGAAATGGATGAAATCATCATGAGCGTATACAATATGTTTACGAGAAACGTACAGTGCTCGTCCATGTCCGTATTCGTCAATAGCGGCGAAGAGTATCTTGAGAACGCGTTTTCTTCCGCTACCCGCGATATCCCCGTTCGTGCCGACAACCCAGCGTTCGATGCGCTGTTGAACGCAGGCCGCAACGTCATCGCGCTTTCGGAAATCGATGCGCGCAGCGATATTGCGGAGGCGCGGGAAGAACTCGCCGCGCTCTTTGCGGATACGCATTCGGACGCGCTCATCCTGTTGAGCGAAGGGCACAATTTGCTCGGCTGCATTACGCTCGGCTTAAAGACGAGCGGCGAACACTATACGGCTTACGATATTTCCATCCTTACGCGCCTGTATTCGTACTTTTTCGTGTTCGGCTACTATATGCGCAATATTTCGAACAGAGAGATCATCGGTACGGTTAACCGTGAAATTCGTATGTCGTCTCAAATCATCGCGTCCATTCAGGAAGACGTCGATGCCGTTAAAAATCCGAAAGCCGATGTCGGTTATATCATGAAATCGGCGCACAATATCGGCGGAGAATTTATCGATTTGATCAGGATCAACGATCGCACGCATCTGTTCGTTATCGGAAGCTTGAGCGGACAGGGGATCGCCGCAAGTATGAACATGGTCATTTTAAAATCGGTTATCAGAACCTTTCTTGACGAAACACACGATTTTAAAATGCTTGTCCAACGAGTTAATTTATTTATCCGCGAAAATCTTCCGAAGGGCAGTATATTCAACGGCACTTTTGCGCTCGTCGATTTTTCCGCCGATGTGATGTATTACATCAACTGCGGCATTCCCGCGATTTTTGTGTATACGCAGTCGTACAATAATATTATCGAAATTCAAGGCCGCGGCCACGTGCTCGGCTTTGTGCGCGATATTGCGCCGTATATTTCGGTGCGCCAAATCAAACTTACCAAAGGCGATATCGTCCTTTCGTGTACAAACGGCGTTCTCACGTCGCGTTCGCTTCGCGGAGATGTTTTCGGCAAAGAGCGCGTACAACAGGTTATGCTTTCGAATCTGACGTTTCCCGCTTCCCGCATGGCGCAGTTCGTCTATGACAATCTCGTTAAATTTATGTCGAAAGAAATTGAGGCGGATGTAAGTGCCCTCGTTATAAAATACGTATAGGACTGGCTATGGATCAATTGACGATTACGGAAAAAAGCGGCGCGAATTACGTGTTGTATGAACTCTCGGGCGCGATCAACGCGTATACGCTTGCCGAGCTGCAGCAAAAACTGTACGACGCGATCGGACGCGATAACGTCGTACTCGATTTATCGAAAGTCTCCGAAATCGATTATTCCGGTATGGGAACGATTATGGCCGCCTTTAACGACGGAGAGGACAGCGGATACGTTTTATACTTGCTGTCGCCTTCTGCAGAAGTCCGCGAAGCCGTCGAAGCGACGGGTTTTTCAAAAGTGTTGCATATCATTAATTCCATCACTGAAGTGCTATAGCGTTCGTATCGACGCCCGCTGTAATTTTTTTTCAAAAAACTTCCTCTTTTTGTTATTTTTTCTCGATCTATATGTGTAGGGCATCCCTAAAAAATCGATCGGATTTTTAGAGGTGTGCGTACGGATTTTTCGGTGTCGCCGATTGTTCCGCATTCGGGCCGATCGGCGGCGCTTCTATGATCGGGAGGTCGAAACGTGAAAAAAGAACGTATACGGGTATTCGTATGGTTTTTGCAGACGGCGCTTTTGAGTGCGGTCGTATCGTTTGCGCTTTGTCCGATTTCGTGCAAAGCGACGGACGAGGGCTTACAGCTGCTGCGCGGCGATTATGCAGCTCCGGTACTCGAATCCTATTCCGCCGAAAGCGCCCTCCGCGTGTCGCTTACGTTTTCCGAGCGCGTAACGATTACGGGAGCGGTCATCACTCGGGCAGCGCCTTTTTCGAACGGTGCCGTGTCTGCCGAACAGGACGGTTTTTCGCCGATAGCCGCGTCGGGAGAATCGGGGGGTATTTCCGTCACCGTTTCTTACAGCGGCGACGGGAAGACGGCGATTGCGGAGGTGGCAGAATCGCTCGAAGCCGGCGTGCGCTACGCGCTGTACGGCGAAGCGAAAGATGAAAACGGCAACACGCTTACGTTTTCCGTACCCTTTATCGGTTTTAACAGCCGTATTCCGAAAATCATCGTCAGCGGCGTTCACCCGCAGTTCGCATCCGCTTCAAACGGCGGATATGCAAAATGCGAATTCGTCGAACTGTATGCGCTTACGAACGGAAATACTGCGGGGCTCGCGATTCAAAGTGCAGCGGACGGGAGCGACAGGGCGTTTACGCTTCCTGCCGCAGAAGTGCGTTCGGGGGACGTTATAGTCGTTCATCTGCGTACAAAAGGGGAGGGTTGCGTAAGCGAAACGGGAGACAACATCGCGCTTTCATCGGGATGGTATACGTCTTCCGTTGTTCGCGATATTTGGTCGCCGAATGAGAAAGCGTGTTTGGGCGACAAAGAGGATACGCTCATGCTCGTCAATTCTTTTACCGGCGACGTGCTCGACGCAGTAGTGTATGCGCCTTCGGAGAGTACGGCGTGGAGCAATGAAAACGTAAAAGAGGCGGCGGAAAACATTGCGGCGCAAGGTTTTTGGAAAAGCGCTTTACCCGGTGATGCGGCGAGCACGGACGGTTTAACCGCGTCGAAGATGCTGAAACGTTCGGGCTGTATCGCGCTCCGGCGTGCGGCCGAAAACGGTACGCTCGGCAATATCGTCGTGCAGACTTCTGAAAATTGGCGCGTCGAAAAAATCGTAAAGGGTGCGGTCAATCCCATAGAATAACGGAAGCGTTTCGACCGATCGCCGGCGTTCCGTGTGCCGGAGCTCCTGTGGCGCTTCGTTTCGATTTCTGCTATAGTTGCGCGTATGGCAGAATTATTGGCGCCGGCGGGTAATATCGAATCGCTCGATGCGGCTATCGGCGAAGGTGCCGATGCGGTATATCTCGGACTCAAAAGTTTTAACGCGCGGCTTCGCACGACGAATTTTGCGTGGAATCAATTCGAAGCGGCGGTCGATGCCGTTCATCGACTCGGCAAAAAAATATACGTTACGGTCAACACGGTGTGCGAAGAGCACGAGACGGAAAAGCTGTATCGGCTCTTGTGCTACCTCGACAGGGTAAAGCCCGACGGGCTCATCGTGCAGGATTTTGCCGTCATCCGCATGGCACAAGAATTTTTTCCGTCGATGGAACTGCATGCGTCGACCCAGATGAACGTCGAAAGCGCGGCGGGCGTAAATCTTTTGAGCAGGGAAGGCGTCAAGCGCGTCGTTCTTGCGCGTGAACTCGGCCTCGAAGAAATCAAATCGATAAAAGCTGCGACGACGGCGGAACTCGAAGTGTTCGTGCACGGTGCACTGTGCGTGAGCGAATCGGGACTGTGCCTGTTTTCGAGTTTTCTCGGCGGTAAGTCGGCAAACCGCGGCATGTGTACGCAGGCCTGCCGCCGCTATTATGCGGCGGAACAGCGCGGCGGCATTTCGGAAGGGTATTATTTTTCACCCTGTGATCTCGAACTCGTCTCCGAGGTTCCCGATCTCGAAGAGGCGGGCGTCGCTTCATTTAAAATCGAAGGGCGCATGAAAAGCGCGGAATATGTCGGCACCGTCGTCGCCGCTTACCGCTATGTTATGGATCACTGGAAGGAAGATAAAAAAGGCGCGATCATAACGGCGAAACGCATGCTCGCATCCGATTTTGCGCGTTCGAAATCGTCGTATTGGTATAATTTTAAAACGCAGGCGGAGGGCATCGAAAAGGCGGGGGAGGAGATATTGAACCCCGATCAGGCGGGCGGTACGGGTATCTACCTCGGAAAAATCGTTGCGCTGAAACCCGCTCCCGCCTCTCTCGTCGAAGCGGAAAAGAAAAACGCTGCGCCCGGCACTCCGCCGGAACAGCTTCGCGTGCAGATGGCGCGCTTAAAAGGCGGCTCTTACGATCCCGATCCCGGAGATTCGATCCGACTGCACCGCAGGGACGATTCCGGCCGCGTAAGCCGTAAAGTGCGCAGTGCGGAAACGGATGCAGACGGGACTCGATGGATAGACGTACCCGGCGGTTTTCAAGTCGGCGACAGCGTATACCTCTTGCAGATGAAAGCCGCATCGAAGCGTTACGCTCGCGTCCTCGCGCGCGATGTGTCGCAGTATCGGAGGCAGCCGAGAGACGAAAAGCTTCCCGTCCTCGATTTGACGAGCGTCGGCAAAAACGAACTGCAATTTTTTCCCGAAGGTTTATACGTGCAAGTGTCATCCGTAGCGGACGTGTTCGTCGTCCAATCCTCTCATCCCGTGCGCGTCATCATCGAACTGAACGGCGAAACGTTGTACGATCTTGTAAATCACAAAACCGTGCTGCCGCTTTCCAAAAAGCAGCTCATCATTTCTCTCGATCCCTTTTGTCCGCCCGAAACCGAAAACTCATTGCGGCAAACGCTCGACGCGCTCATCGGCGACGGCTTTACGACGTTTATCGCAAACAATATCGCCCATATCGCGATGCTGAAAGGGAAAAAAGGCGCGAACGTTATAGCCGGCCCCTACCTCTACACTTTCAACCGTTGGGCGGTTTCGTGGCTCGAAAATCAAAATATCGGTGCCTTTGTCATGCCGTATGAAAATTCGCGGAAAAATCTTTTGGCAACTTTTCCGCCGTCCGTCCGTTCCCGTATCCTCGTGTCCGTGTTCGCGTATCCCGCGCTCTTTCGCCTGCGCTTTAAACTGCCGCCCTCATACGACTTTACGTATTTTACCGATAAAGAGGGCACGGCATTTAAAGTCAATTCGACGCCGGACGGTTCGTTCGTCATGCCTGAAACGGCGTTTTCGGTGACGGATAAATGCGACATCCTCTACGGCGACGGCATCAAACGCATTTTGCTCGATTTTTCGAAAACGAAGGTGACAAAGCCGGAATTGCGTGAAGTGATGAATTCGGTTATTAAAAAAATCCCGCTCGACGGCGCGTACCGCTTTAATTGGAAAGAGGGATTTTATTCGTGCGGAGGCTCTAATTCGCCGAAACGCGTCGAGGAGCAAAAATCGCAGGGAACGAGAACCCGTCCCCGTATAAAAAAATGAGGGAATGCCGTCCGGCACCCTACCGAACGGCCGTCTCGTCTTTTTTAAAATACCGCCGCTTCTTCCATATCTTCGAATTCTTCCGCGGATGCCGCCGTCGCCTCCGCTATGCCTGCAAGTTCCGCATCGGAATCGGCTCTCTTTCCGACTTGCGGTTTGAATTCGATGTGTTCCGCTATGATCGTAACGCGGCTTGCATTTTTTCCGTCCGCTCCTTTCCAGCGGCTTTGTTTCAATCTTCCGACGACGCGCAAGCCCCTTCCTTTTGTAACGCGTTTTTCACAGTATTCGGCCATCTTGCCGAACGCTTCCACATCGAAGTACGACACTTCTTCGATGCCCCGTCCGCCGTCGTTTTTGTACCAGCGGTTTACCGCGATCGGAATGGTACATACTTTGCAGCCGTGCGGCGTCTCTTTAAATAACACATCGCGTGTGATGTTCCCTTCGAGGATAATCGAATTTAATTGATTCATAAAAACTCCTGTACTGCCGGTTTTAAACCGTATCTCCCGTGTCAGAATCAAACAGGTTCCTCTAAAAACTCGGTCGGATTTTTAGAAGTTCCCAAGCGTATACTGCCGGCCGGCAAACGCTTTTTGCACAAGGCGTGCATAGTATATATCGCGGAATTTTTTCATTTTCGGAGTTTTTTACGCGCAAAACGATAAATTTTTGTAAACATATCCGCCCTGTCCGCCCGCAGCACTTCAAAAATGAAATCTTGCACAACCGCTTTTTTTGTATAATGGTTTTATACAGGAAATTTAAGGTGCGGACACTGCAAGTTTTTCGTTTGACTGCGAAGGAGGAAAGTCTGCAACACTTTTTTCTGAATCGAAGAAAGGCGACATCGGTTTGACTTTCAATTTCTTATACATTGGTAATAAATAATGGTAACGTTCTTACTGCCAAAAATTACAAGATAAAGATAGAACCTGTGCAATCACCTTATGAAAACATGCAACGCGAAGTTCCCTGCGCCATCTGGAATTTAAGCCATTACCGGAAGTTTTTCTGCGGGTGTTTTTTGCGCTTGCAGAACGATCCCCATTGATCGCAGAATATTCAGAACCGTAATAAAAGACGGATTGCCGTTTGGAGACAATGAAGTATACAGTGCTTCACGAGTTACGCCTGCTTCTCTGGCAAGTTTTGTCATACCTTTCGCGCGGGCAATCGCGCCGATAACGTTGATAACGTCGGCGGCTTCTCCTGCTTCAAGAGCGGCAGATAAATATGCCGTTACGTCTTCCGGTGTTATAATATTTTCGGCCATATCCCATTTTGTAATTTTCATTTATATCCCCTTTGCTATTTTATGAGCTTTTACGATGTCGTCTTTTTGCGTCGATTTATCACCGCCGCATAAGAGGATGACTATTTTATTATGCTCGTTTTTGTAATAGAAATAGATAAGCAATCGCTTTTTGAAATATATATTCGTCGGTTCAATGACAAACGAATTGCCGGCTGCCGACGGATCGCGCCGCGATATCGGCTAACCGTTGCTGATGAGGCGCAGAATATACAACTGCACGTACATAAACAGTGATTCCTGTTCCGTGATCTTTTGCATATTCGGCGTTTTAATCAGCGATTCCGCAAGGCTCCGCACGCGCTCGACCGTAAACGTTTGAGCCGAAATCGTATGGATAACTCTGCGCATATAACCGCGGATTAGGGAATTGACGTCTTCGGTGAGCTGGCGGTGCGCATCCGGCGATATCAGTTTATTCCACTGTTTGCAGTATGAATCGAGTTCGCGGTCAACCGTTGAGCCTTCGGGGACGAGATCGTTTTCGACCGTTTTTGCGGCCTGGATGATCGCTTCACGCTTGGTCGCGGGGCGAATGTTTTTGTTTGTCGAATGCGTATCTTTTACTTCTTCAACCGCTTCTTCGCTTTTTTTCTTTTTCGGACCGCGCATAAAAAATCCGATAATCTGCGAAACGACCGGAATGGAATACCAAAACGGCAGCAATATCTTTGCGTTTGCGAGCACCGTTGCATTGCCGATCATGAGCAATTCGGCGTACGGCAAAAGCCGTCCGTTTGAAAAGAGACGGAAGTTTCCGCCTCCGCTCCCGTTTTGCAGTTCGACGTCGAGCAGCGTCAAAAAGTTAGTGTTGAGCAACGCATACAAAACGGGAGACGTTTTTTCAACCTGCGTTTTAAGTACCGACTCGAAACGCTGCTTGTCGTGCATTTCGGGAAGCTTTTCAAAATTTTTAAGCGCCTTATACCATTTGTTCGTGAGATTCTGTTTGATAACGCTGTGCGCTTCGTTGCACAGCCGTATGATAAGCGGAAACACTTTCGACTTATAGACAAAGTATCTCGTACCGGAATCGACCTTAAATACAAGCAGGCGCGGCAGATCTCCGTCTTTGCTTTCGGTCGTAAGCCGCTCAAGAAATTTTTTCAAATCGTCGTCGCTATAGCGATTGCTGAGCGGCACGCCCCTCGTATCGGTTATCTTGACGATCGCGCTCATCGGATAAAAATACGGCGGTTTATCGAGAGCCGCTTCGAGCAATTCGAGCGCTTCGTTTTTTTGCTGCTGTTCCTGCACTTTGTTTTTCAGCAGCAAAAGGTGCAATTCCGCGATGGAAACCGCCTGCAGAAGATTCGTATCTTCCAGCGTCGTATCCTTTACTTTTTCAAAATCCTGTCTGATAAAATAGCACAATTGGCTCCACGAATAAAACGAACTCGCAGACGATTCCAGCAGCTGCGCCGCGCTGTCCTGTCTCGTTACAAACTGTTCAAAAAACGTCTTTATCGAAATCTCTTTTCCGGGATTTGCGTTGCGCAGTTTTTTAAAAAAATAATCGTGATATTCTTCTTTTTTGAGCATCGCACGGATCTTCGACAGTGCCGCATCGGTGAGCATCTGTACGGGCACGCATTCGGGAAACAAAATGGAAGGCACGTTGCGGGGAAGCTGCACGATGTATAACTTCGGCGATTTCAAATCCTGCTTTGCAAACAGAGCGGCAAGCAAATCCGACGCCGGCTTTTTTTCCAGCGCGTCCGACGAAAGCTGTTTCGGCAAATCGCTCAGCGTCGGAAACGGTACGGCAGGATTAAACGCAAGCTCTTTATAGCGCTGCGCAAACCTGACCGTATAGTACATGATGACGATGACGATCTGTTTGTCGCCGTCCCGCTCCAACATGGACACGAGATGTTTTGCTTCAAGCGTTTGCAATTCCGCGATAACCGTATCTTCCGTATTGCCGAGGTAGACGGACAAGCCGGGCTCTTCTTCGATATAGTGTTCCGCATATTTTTTTATATAATCGCAAAAATCGCGCAGATTAACAAATGCGGAATTTTGTTTATTCGCATACGACCGGAGAAGCGTACCGAAATTCGTTATCGCCGACATAATTTTTAGTATATCAAAGAAGCTGTTTTTCGGCAACACGATTTATTGAAATTTTACTGAATTTTTACATCGATACTGGAAAATCAAGTGTAGGGGCAGGGCGACACCCCCGCGCAACCTTGCAACGAGCGCGGAGCGCGAAGTTCCCCGCGCCACTTGCAACGAGCACGGAGTGCGAAGTTCCCCGCGCCACTTGCAACGAGCACGGAGTGCGAAGTTCCCCGCGCAGGAAACGGTATTCCCGTTTATTTTCATAAAAAACCGCGTAATTTATCACTTTGTAAACGATATATAGTTCAGCGGCTTCCTTGCCGCACTATCTCAACAATCGAAGGTGCAGCT
>NZ_AVQI01000082.1 GCF_000468115.1 Treponema socranskii subsp. socranskii VPI DR56BR1116 = ATCC 35536 | reverse complement strand
CCTCCTTTCAGGTACAAACTTTACTGCATAAATTAGAAAAAAATGTACCACGAATAAATATTTATTGAACTTTTATTATTTTTTATTAGAAAAGTCAAGGTCGCATTCCAAAAACAAGATACGCATACAAGAGAATTTTCACTGCAGAAGATTCCATCTGCATTGCGCTTTTAGCTTTCGGGTGCTACACTGTGCGTATGAATTACGGATTTTTTCGTACGGCGGCGGCGAGTCCCGAAACCGTCGTTGCGGACTGCACGACAAATGCAAATCGCATCATAGACGCATGCAAAAAAGCGGGTGCACAGGGCGCATCCCTCATCGTATTTCCCGAACTCGCCGTGACGTCATATTCGTGCGGTGATCTCTTTTTGCAAACGACGCTCCAAGAGGCGGCGATTCGCGAAACGGAGCGCATCGCAAAAAAGACGGCTTCCCTTCCGATTCTCATCGCAGTCGGTCTTCCTTTCGCATCCGGCCGATCGCTGTACAACTGTGCGGCTTTTATCTTTGCCGGAAAAATTCTCGCGCTCGTGCCGAAAACTTATCTTCCGAACAGCGGAGAATATTCCGAGCGGAGATGGTTTTCGCCGAAAAAAAATGCCGAACCCGAAACGGTATATTTTTCGAAAGCTCATCCGGCCGTCCCGTTCGGATGCGATATCCTTATCTCGGATGCGGACGATGAACGCTGTGCGATCGCTTTGGAAATAGGCGAAGACCTTCGGGCACCCGTACCGCCCTCTTCATACCACGCGCTTTCGGGCGCCGCGATCATCGCAAATCTTTCGGCGAGCTCCGAAACGGTCGGCAAAGCCGAATACCGCAGGCTCCTCGTCAAAAGTCAATCGGCACGTACGCTGTGCGCCTATGTCTATGCCGATGCGGGACACGGGGAATCGACGCAGGACGCCGTATTCGCTTCTCACAAGATCATCGCCGAAAACGGAACGATCATCGCCGAATCGAAATCGTTCGACGATACAATTTGTTTTGCCGACATCGATATCGAACGGCTCTCTTTGGAGCGGCGGAGGGAAACGACGTTTTCGGACTGCGCGGAAAACGCAAATACGCGGCCGTATCGAAAAGTTTCCGTCGACCTTTTGTCACGCGCAAAAGATTTTTCCAAAAACGCGCCGCTTTTCCGAACGATCGATGCTTCGCCTTTTGTTCCGAACGACGAAAGCGGACGAAGCGAACGATGGAACGACATACTTACCGTACAGGCTGAAGGGCTTGCAAAACGGATGCGCCACACGGGCGTAAAAAATGCCGTGATCGGCCTTTCGGGCGGTCTCGATTCGACGCTCGCCCTCCTCGTCACCGTCCGTGCATTCGGTCTTTGCGGGTTAAATGCGAGCGGGATTCATGCGATTACGATGCCCTGCTTCGGCACGAGCGACAGGACTTACCGCAACGCATGCACACTTGCAAAGGAGACGGGAGTCGCTCTCACGGAGATCAACATCGCCGAAGCGGTGCGCGTCCACTTCCGCGACATCGGTCAGGACGAAAGCGTACGCGATGCCGCGTACGAAAACGCTCAGGCGCGGGAGCGCACGCAAGTGCTCATGGACATCGCAAACAAGATAAACGGCATCGTCGTCGGCACGGGCGATCTGTCGGAACTCGCACTCGGCTGGTGTACATATAACGGAGACCACATGTCGATGTATGGCGTCAACGGCTCGATTCCGAAAACCCTCGTACGCCGCTTGGTGCGATTTTGCGCGGACAGTACGGACAATAAAAATCTTTCGGCAGTCTTAAACGATATCCTCGCTACTCCGGTGAGTCCCGAACTGCTTCCTTCCGAACGGGGAGCCCTTTCGCAAAAAACAGAAGACATACTCGGTCCCTACGAACTGCATGATTTCTTTTTGTACTATATGTTGCGCTTCGGTTTTTCGCCCGCAAAAATTTTATTTCTCGCGGACAAAGCCTGCCTCCCGTACACGCACGAAGAAAAAATCCGCACGCTCCGCATATTTTACAAGCGCTTTTTTTCGCAGCAGTTCAAACGTTCCTGCATGCCCGACGGTGTAAAAACCGGTTCGGTAAGTCTCTCCCCGCGGAGCGACTGGCGCATGCCGAGCGACGCAAGCGCTTCCTTATGGCTTACGGAAATCGATTCGCTGAAATAATATGCTGAGCTACCGGCACGCTTTTCACGCGGGAAATCACGCGGACGTTTTCAAGCACACGCTTCTCGTCATGCTGCTCGAACGCTTTAACGCAAAAGAAATGCCGTATACCGTCATCGACACGCACGCAGGATCCGCGCGCTACGATTTGAATGACGAGCGTGCACAAAAAACGCTCGACGCGCAAAGCGGAATCTTGAAATTGCTCGAAACGGCTCGATACGTGGAAACACAGTCCCCCGATCGCGAACAGCCTGCCCCGGAGTTATCCCTGATATCGCGTGACGATTTGCAGTCGGCCCGAAAATCGTCCGAGTCGGTTTTACGTGAATTGCTTTTATCGGAGTGCCGAAGCGATTTTATCGATTTTCAAAAATATCTTCTCTTTGCAAAAGTCTGCCTCGATGCGGGCTTTTATCCGGGCTCTCCGGAAATCGAACGCGCTTTTATGCGGGCAAAAGACTGTCTCATACTCTCCGAACTGCACCCTGATGAAATCGGCGCGCTGCAGCGCAATATGCGCTTAAACGCCGCTGCAACCGAAAACGCGCCCGCAGTACACATCCATCACCGGGACGGATTCGAAGCGCTCCGCGCGCTCACGCCGCCGAAAACGAAACGCGGCATAGTGTTCTGCGATCCGAGCTATGAAGATGCGTCCGACTGGGAAAAAGCGGCAAACGCGCTTATCGAAACGCATAAACGCTGGGCAAGTGCGACCCTTGCGCTTTGGTATCCGCTCGTCGCGGTAAAAAAAATCGAACGGGATGCAATGAAGCAAAAGATAATCGCCGGAATAAAAGGCGGGAAAACCGAAAGAGGCATACTCGATGCACTCTTATGCGTAAACACCGAAAACTCGCATCGCGAATCGGCATTGAAAGATGTGAAACGCTCCGAACCGCCGCGCCTCTACGGGAGCGGCATGTTCGTCGTGAATCCTCCGTGGAAGCTCGACGAAAAACTCGGCGCCGTGCTGCCCCGCCTTGCCGAAGCGCTCGGCACGGACAGCGCGGGTTCATATAAAATTAATAATTATTAATTTCAGCAGTTAAAACCAAAAGCGCAAACCGACGCTGCTCGGAAAGTACACGGGTATATAGAAAACGCCGTTTGCCCTGCCGTCTTCACCGAACGCAAACTGCAGTTCAGGTTGAATCGCCTGCTGTACGTAGAGTTCCAAAAAGCCGTCGGCAAAATGCCAATTCATGCCGGCGAGAACGCGGGGACCGGTCGCAAAGTAAAAATTTTTCCCGTTCGCCGTAAAATCCGTTCTGACTGCACCTCCGACACCCCAAAACCACCGCCACAGACCTATGATTTCGGGATTCATAAACCAATAGTCGGCCGTAACTTGCAAACCGAGCCGTGCGGTCGCGACGACAGCTCCATCATCGTCCTTATAAAAATGCGGTGCGATATCGAATATGCCGGCAAAATACAGCGGGATACTGTCGAACTTGGCAGAACATGCGAGCCCCCATGCGGGTGGAGTGATGTACCGGGTAGCGACCGGGTCGAAGTTGAGCTGCGGCCCGATCCCCGTAGCAAACAGTCCCGCGCTTGCAGATACGACGACGGCTGCAAAAACGGCAATCAATTTCTTTTTCATAGATTTCCTCCATAAAAAACTTTTGCAAAAAGCTGTAACTTCCGAAAGAGCTTTCGAAAATCATAACACTTTTTATCGAGCGGGTCAAATATGCCGCTTGCAGTTTTCAGAACAGAGAAAGAGTTGACCGACGCGTTTTTTTTCGATATAGTGATAGCCGTATCGGCAATTTTTTACCGCTACGTTTCGGGCTATAGCGCAGCTGGTTAGCGTACAAGTCTGGGGGACTTGGGGTCCCGGATTCGAATTCCGGTAGCCCGATGAACGAGGCAGGATCGGAAGTTTTGAAAATTTCCAATCCCGCCTCATTTTTATTAACCCGATTTTTCAAACGCTTTCTTACTTTGTTATAAGGGTTACCGTAACGGGGATCGACGCTTCAACGCTTTCTCCGCGCATGAGCTTGAGCGCCGTCTGTACGGCAGTCTTTCCCATTTCAGCAGGAAGCTGAGCGACCGTTGCCGCCATGCGGCCGTCTTTTACGGCGGTAAGGGCATCGTCGGTCGCATCGAATCCTACGATAACGATATTTTTTCCGGCAGCCGCCGCGGCTTCAAGCGCACCGAGCGCCATCTCATCGTTATGTGCGAAAATACCTTTTATATTCGGATTCCCCTGCAAAATATTTTCGGTCACAGACATTCCCTCTACGCGATTAAAGTTCGCCGTAAGACTCGCAACGACGTTCGCCTTTCCGTCAACGGCTTCATGAAAACCTTTACCTCTGTCGATTGCGGCGGAAGAACCCGGGATCCCCTGAAGTTCCGCGATATCCGCAGCCGATCCGGTAAGTTGTAAAAGATATTCCCCCGCCATCTTCGCGCCTGCAACATTGTCCGATGCGATCTGACAGGCTACGCTTTCGCCGATAACCGCGCGGTCTACCGAAATCACGGCAATTCCGGCCTTTTTGGCGGCGGCAACAGCCGGTGCGATTGCAGAAGAGTCTACGGGATTGACGATAATCACGCGAACTTTTTTTGACACGAGGTCTTCGATATCGCTCGCTTGTTTCACAACGTCATCGCCCGCATCTACGACCGTCAGCTCGATCCCCTGCCCCGCAGCTTCCTGCTTCGCTCCTTCGACAAGCGTCACGAAAAACGGATTGTTCTGTGTCGATACGGCAAGCCCCACCGTATTTTTAGCCTGCTGTTTTACGCAGCCTCCCAGCACTAACGCGGAAAGCGCAATAATACCCATCACCTTTTTCATACAACCTCCTGCTATGAGATAAAACAAATCCCTGCTTTACCATGTACGTACGATCATAACCGTCCGCACAAGTTGCAAAGCGTTCACACCGTTTAGAAAAAATTCCAAAACCCGAACGACAGTCAACCGGCGGGATTTCCGCCCTGCAGATCAGCGTTTGCGATCGGACAAGACGGCGAGCAGAATAACTGCGGCTTTTGCAACTTGCTGATAGTATGCGGAAATACCGAGTATATTCATGCTGTTGTTGAGCGTCGCGATAATCAGCGCGCCCGTAATTGTCCCCAATATCCTCCCGCGTCCGCCGCTCATACTCGTTCCGCCCAACGCGACGGCAGCGATCGCGTCAAGTTCGTAGCCCTGCCCCATCGTAGGTTGCGCGCTGCCGAGTCGCGAAACGATTATCAATCCCGCAAGCGACGCCATCAATCCCGAAAGACCGTATACGATCATCTTCGTTCTGCCTATTGCAACACCTGCAAGAGCCGCCGCTTTACTGTTGCTTCCTATGGCGTAAATCTTTCGTCCGAGAACCGTTGCATGGAGCATAAAATAAAATCCCGCAAACAAAATAAAAAGGATTATTACGGGAATAGGAATACCGGCAAAACTGCCTTTGCCGATCCCTTCCAAAAGACGGCTGCCTCCCAAAGCGGAAATCGGACGGCCTTTACTGAAAATCATCGTTGCGCCGCGGTATGCAGTCATTGAAACCAACGTCGCGATAAACGGCTGGAGCCTTCCCTTTACGATCATAATGCCGTTCAGTATTCCGAGTACGATTCCGATCGCAAGCGCTATGAGCATCGCAAGCGGTGCGGAAAATCCGCTCTTGATCATTCCAGCGCACAATATCGCCGAAAGACACAGCGTTGAACCGACGGACAAATCGATTCCGCCGGTAAGGATTACGCAGGTCATTCCGAATGCAATGAGTCCGTTTATCGCAGATTGCCGCAACAAAGAAAGTACATTACCGACAGAACGGAATTCGGGACTGATTATACACACGGCAATAACAAGGAACAGCAGCGCGATCTGCGCACCGTAATCCTCAAGCTTTTTCGCCGTCTCTCGAAAGTCAATCATGCAGCGCGCCTCCTGTCGCAAGCGTCATTATCTTATCTTGTGTGGCATCGCGACGTTCAAGCAGGCCGGCAGCTTTCCCGTCGTGTATGACTAAAATCCTATCACTCATACCTAAAACTTCCGGCAATTCGGAAGAAACCATGACGACGGCAGCGCCGCCCTCCGCGAGTTTTGTGATTATCGAATAAATTTCCTGCTTTGCACCGACATCGACACCGCGTGTGGGTTCGTCGAGTAAAAGAATTCTCGGTTCCGTATGCAACCACTGTGCAAAGACGACCTTTTGCTGGTTACCGCCGCTGAGATTTCCGCATATATGCTCGCCGCCGGTACACTTTATGCCGAAATTACGAATCGATTCTTCGCTGAGCTGCGCTTCTTTTTTGCGGTTTAAAAAAATACGCATATCCGTTATAGACGAGAAATTCGGCAGATCGAGATTGCAGGTGATCGAATTATCCAGCATCAACCCTTCGTCTTTTCTGTCTTCCGTGATAAATGCCATTCCCAGTTCAATCGCTTTTGCAGGACTGTGATTTTTCAGCGGCACTTCTTTTCCGTCGACAAAAATCCGACCGCCGTCCGCACGGTAACTTCCGAAGATCGTCTTCATAATCTCCGACCGCCCCGCACCCATGAGCCCCGCAATTCCGAAAATTTCGCCCGCTCTGACTTCAAACGAAATATCGGAAAACATATCTTTCTTTGAAAGCGAACGGACTGCAAGACGCGTTTTACCGAGCGGGATATCCTTTTTTTGAAACAGATTCCCCAGCGGCCGGCCGATCATCATCCGTATGAGCGCATCCGGAGTTGTCCCCTCAGCGGGCACCGTACCGGCGTATGCACCGTCGCGCATAACGGTAATCCTATCGCAAATTTTGAATATTTCGTCCATGCGGTGGGAGATGTACACAAAAGCTACGCCCTTGTCTTTCAATATGCGGATAACCGAAAAAAGTTTTTCGACTTCAGTTTCCGTCAGCGCTGCCGTCGGTTCGTCGAGGATGATGACTTTTGCATTTCCCAGCAAAGCCTTCGCAATTTCGACGATCTGTCTTTGACCTACGGAAAGCAAAGCGAGCGGCGTAAGCGGATTAAGCTCGACTCCCAAAGTGTCCAAAACGCGCTGCGTTTGCCGTCTCATCGCTTTTTTGTCAAGCACGCCGAATTTTCCGAATACTTCACGCCCCAAAAATATATTTTCTTCGATGTTCATATCGGGAAAAGTATTGAGCTCTTGATAGACAAAGCTTATTCCCGCTTTTTCCGCCTCTTTGGGATTCGCAAACGAAACTTCTTTGCCGTCGATATACAGTACACCCGCATCTTTCAAATGGACGCCGGTGAGTATCTTCATCAACGTCGATTTCCCGGCACCGTTTTCCCCCATAAGGGCGTGAACTTCTCCGGGCATAAGGGAAAATTCGGCATTATCAAGAACAAGAGCGTTTCCGAAATGCTTTTTTATACCCTGCATTACGATATGCATCTGTGCGCCCCTTCCGCCGTCCGCCTAAAATATACAAGCCGATTGTAAGATGATATTCGCATACGGACTCGCTTCCCCGCTCCGCACGACAGCCTTGCACGATAAAAGCTTTTTTTTGAATTCTTCATGCGGCATAAAATCCGTCCTGACACCGGGTAAAAGCGTTTGGATTTCTTTGAGCACTGCCGGATTTTTTACGCGTATCTCCTCCGCTAAAAAAATCTTTTCGACGCTCATATCGTTTACTACGGCTTTAAGAACCCGAACAAAATCCGGCACCCCTTTTTCAAGCGAAATGTCGATCAATTCCGTTTCGTCGGGGCACGGAAGTCCGCAGTCGCTTATGCAGATTGTGTCGGTATGCCGCATATACGACAATACTCTCGAAATATCGCTGTTCAAAACCCCTGATTTTTTCATATCCGCCTCAGTTAATCGATTACGTAATCGATTAACTATACTGAATGATATCATGAACAACAAGAGTTGTCAAATTTTTTAGAAAATTCGTTTACACGATTCGCGGATTATCAAATGCGGCTCAAGAATAATTTTTTTTACATCGCGGCTTGAGTTTTCAACCTTTTGCAGCAGACGTTCGGTCGCAATCTCGGCAATCTCTTCTATAGGCTGCGCAATCGTCGTCAACGTCGGCGATACGACAGCGGAAAGTTCCGTATTGTCGAATCCTATGACGGAAATATCGTCGGGAACGCGTACGCCGTATGCAGCGGCGGTATGAATAAATCCGATCGCCATCATATCGTTGCACGCGAACACCGCCTGCGGCATTTCCGAAAGGAGATGCAAGTGTAAAAATGCATCCCTTCATCCGCTGTAATGAAAGTCGCCGCCGTACACAAACTTTTCATCGAATGCAATGTCGTTTTCTTCAAGCGCCCTCTTAAAACCCGCCATACGCTGCATACTCGAAGAAATTCCCTCGGGTCCCGTTATACATCCGATCTTCGTAAATCCGAGTCCGATCAAATAGGACGCAGCGTCATAACCGCCCTTTTCATTGTTTACGATTATATTGTCGGCGGAACCGTGATGCACATCGCGATCAACGATAACCGCAGGAACCGAAGCCGTTTCGCATTTCCGAATATCGCCGCCTGCCCCGTTGCTCGATATAAATATAACTCCGTCAACTTGTTTGGAAATCAGCATATCGATGTAATACGACTGCTGCGCGGCGTTGTTATCCGTATTGCACAAGATGATATTGTAGCCCAATGAAAAACAAACCCTGTCTACGGCGCGCGCGACTTCAGCAAAAAAAGTATTCGTACAGTCGGGAACAATCAGCCCCAGCGATTTGGAAGCCCCGCCCCGTAGCCTCCGTGCAGCGACATTCGGCTTATAATTCAGTTCCCTTACCGCCATAGCTACTTTTGACCGCAAATCATCGCTCACATAACGCGTATTGTTGAACACGTGTGAGACCGTCGCAGTAGAAACTCCGGCACGCTTTGCTACTTCATAAATCGTAGGATTCATCGGATATGAATTTACCTCATAATTTTTATTTTTACAAGATAAGATACAGTCGGTCGGTACGCATCCGGCAACAGGCATTCGCCATGCGGCGTTATTTTTTATACTACCCGCTGCCCCTGCCGACGGCAACATCGATTTTATTTGACGATTTTAAAATATACCGATATAGTATAAGCGTACGGCAGAGCGATCTGCAAAAATTTTTCAAAGATGCTAACGCAATCTTAAAGGAGTAGCTATGGACAAATACGAATGTACCGTGTGCGGGTACGTGTACGATCCCGAAAAAGGCGATCCCGACGGCGGCATAGCGCCGGGCACAAAGTGGGAAGACATCCCCGACGATTGGGTATGCCCGCTGTGCGGCGTCGGAAAAGATTCGTTTCAAAAACAATAGAGAATAGTAAATCAGGGAAGCTGTCCAAAAACTTCAGTTTTTGGACAGCCTCATAACTTTGAAAATGCGAGCCGAAAACCGCCGCTACAGCGTATAACGTGCGCGTTCTCCGCCGATAAGGCGCGGCCGAGTACGCGCGCATACGATGTGTGCTTCTCCGATGCTTTTTTGTTCGATGCGGACGGGTACGGCTACATCGCGCAAATGCATGCCGATAAGCGTATCGCCGATGTCGATTCCGGCATCGGCTTTTATATGCTCCGTAACGGCAGGCTCTTCGAACAGGCGGTACGCTGCCGATGCAAAAGAGCCGCCTGCGTGAATCCACGGAACGACGGAAACCCTCTCATAACCGTATTTTTCAAGACAGGCTGCTTCGATGACAAGCGCGCGGTTCAAATGTTCGCAGCACTGCGCTGCAAGGAATATGCCGCGTGGCCGAACGATATCGTATATCGCCTTAAAAACTTCTCTCCCCGCCTCTTCACTCGAAGTCGTTCCGATTTTATTTCCGAGTATTTCGCTCGAAGAACATCCGACGACGAGGATGTTTTCTTCTTTCAGCTCTGCCACTGAAAGCAATTGATTGACGGCATTTTTTACATCTTCGGTAATCAGGCTCATATTCATCTTCCCCTGTTTTAGAGATTTCCTTTCATTATTATTGCGGTATGTTTTTTATCACGCTATACGTATTTATATATTCAATTATCTTTTTTTCGTACTCTTTTTTGCCGAGCGCATAATTGACCGCGTGCGGCGCACCGTGCACGACGAGCAGTTCTTTCGGCGCTTTACACGCTTCGTAATTTTGCTCCGACATATACGGCGGCACAAACGTATCTGCATCCCCGTGGATAAAGAGCACGGGAATTTCATTTTCATTGAGCGCATCAAGCGTCGAATATTCGCTCAAGCTAAAACCGGCAAGAGCGCGGGCGAGCATATCGGAAATCGCGAGCGTTGGGAAAATGGGCAGGCGGTACGACGTTTTCAGCACGTGCACTATTTCATCGCGCGGAGAAGTATAGCCGCAGTCGGCGATAATGAATTTAACGTTTTCGGAAAGCTCCGTGCCCGACGCCATGAGCACCGTAGCTGCTCCCATCGAAACGCCGTAGAGTATGATCGGCAGGACGCCGTCGTTTTTTCGATCGATCGCCGTCACCCAATCGCGGCAGTCGAAACGCTCTTTTATGCCGAAGGTGAGACAGTTGCCGCCGCTTTCCCCGTGCGCCCTTTCGTACGGCAGCAAAACATTCCATCCCCGTTCATGAAAAAAACGCACGGCAAGCGAAAAATCGCTCATCGGGCTTCCGTGATAACCGTGCATACAGACAACGGTTCCCTGTGCATCTTCCGCACGCACGTACCATGCGGTGAGTTTGATACCGTCACAGGACGTAATCCGAACTTTTTCCTTTTCCATGCGATGAAAAAAATCGACGGCGCTGTGGAGTTCCGCAAGGTACGGCGCGAGGCTCGGCGCGTCTTCAAAAATTTCAGGCGCGCTTTTCTTTTGCCTGACAACCGTCGGACAAAAGAGAAAAGCGTACACGAGCAGCGTCTGGACGGCAAACAAAGCCGCGCAGATGCCGAAAACGATACAAAAGATGCGCATAGGGCGAGTATACCGCTTTTGCATAATTATCGCACTATGCCGCCGTTTCCGACAGGGCGAACGATCACTAGACAGTATGTTAAAAACATATTATGATTTTAAAATATCGTTCCATAATGTAAATGTATATATACGGTAGAGTCGCGATCGGATTTTCGGCGCTGCCGTGTTTATAAGAAAGTTTTTATGAGGAGGATGTACTATGAAAAAATTAGGTATGCTTTTATGCATTTGTTTGACGGCCTGTCTGTTTTTCGGCTGCGGCGGAAAATCGAGTACGGGGAAAAAGGCGGGTGAAAAAGTATTCCGCCTCGCCGTCGTCGATCCGCAAGTTCCGCTCGATATGCATTTAAACACGTACTCCGATATCATGCGGCTCACCGACAATGTTACGGAATCCCTTTTTATATCGCGCGAAGACGGTTCCATCGCTCCTGTTCTTATAGAAGGGACGCCTTCTTTTTCGCCTGAAACGCTGACGTATGCTTTTACGATTAAATCGGGCGTACAATTTCACAACGGTAAGCCGTTGACAAGCCGCGACGTAAAATATTCTCTCGAACGCGTCGTAAAAAAACAGAGTATGGCGAGCCTTCTCGAAACGGTCGTCGGATACCGCGACTTACAAAGCGGCGCCGCGAACGAATTGGCAGGCATCAAAATAATCGACGACACACATTTTACGATTACGCTGTCCCGCATCTATACGCCGTTTCTCGCAGCGCTTTCGACGCCCTATACGGCGATCTATCCGGCGGATGCATGCGAAGAAGCCGGCGATACGTGGGGTACGAAGACGCTCATCGGAACGGGGCCGTTTAAATTGGACAGCTATACACCCGACGTCGGTGCGGAAATGTCGAAATTCGCAGAGTATCACGGAGGTGCGGCGATCCTCGATAAAATCAACTATAAATTCGTTCCCGATGCGAATACGCAAGTGCTCGAATATCAAAAGGGCAATGTCGATTTTGTCGGTTTGAAAAATTCGCTGTATCCGGTGTATGCGAACAATCCGCAGTTGAAAGACCAAATCCACAGCTATCAGCAGCCCGGCGGATATTATTTTCTCCCGAACGTAAAAGTGATTCCCGACGCAAAAGTGCGCGAAGCCATTTCGCTTGCGATCGACAGAAAGGCGATCTGCGAAAGCGTGCTGCACGGCACGGCATCAGTTCCGAGCTCTTTTATCCCGCCGGCGCTTATCGGTCACGATAAAAACGCTTTACCTTTCGAATACGCCCCCGATCGCGCAAAGGCGCTGCTTGCCGAAGCGGGTTTTGCAAACGGATACGATCTGCGCGTTACGGTCATTTCGTCGAACAGCTTGGGTTTGCAAATCGCAACCGCGTTTCAGGAAGAAGCGAGACCGGCAGGCATCAACGTTCAGATCGAACAGGTAGATCGCTCGGCATGGACGGATATGAAGCGGAACGGCGGCATCGACTGCAGCGTAAGCAACTGGTACGTCGACTACAGCGACCCCGACAGCATGCTCTACCCCGTCAGCGCGGGCAGAGTCGATCTCTCATCGTCGTTTTGGCACGATCCGCGCTTTGAAAAATTGATGGACGACGGAGTGCTCACCGACGATACGGCCGCCCGCCAAAAGATATACGAACAAGCCGAGCACATTTTAACGCGCGAAGATTTCGCGGCGCTCCCCCTTATCAACGAAGTGAATTTTTATCTGCTGAATCCGAAAGTAACCGGTTTTACAATCGATTCGGCAAATCGCATTGATTGCAGAAAAGCCGACATTCAATAACGTCAAAACCGTGCGCCGCGCGGAACGCGCGGCGCACGATATGTAAGGAAATACGATGGCCGCATATATAGCAAAGAGATTGCTGCAAACCGTTATCGTCATATTCGGCATCACGCTGATCACCTTTATCCTGCTGCAAGTCGTACCCGGAGATCCCGTAGCGATGATGCTCGAACGGAGAGCAACGCCCGAAACGATTGCTGCCGTCCGTCACCAGCTCGGCCTCGATATACCGCTTTCGCGGCAGTATGTAAATTTTATCTCAGGTGTCGTCCGTATGGATTTCGGCGTTTCATATTTTTCAAAAGAGCCCGTTATCCTCGCCCTCTCCCGCGCATTCCGCGTAACGCTCAAACTGGCAATGATTTCGTTTTTATTCGCCGTCGTACTCGGCATCAGCTGCGGACTTGCGGCCGCGTTGAACCGCGGTACGTGGATCGATTCGGCGTTTATGGCACTGTCGGTATTCGGCGTGTCGGCGCCTTCGTTTTGGATCGCCATTATTTTGCAGATCATATTCGGTTTAAAATTAAATCTCTTCCCCATTTCGGGATTCGATTCACCGGTCGCCTATATTTTGCCGAGCATAGCGCTCGGAACGCGGTATGCCGGAAGCATCGCACGCATAACGCGGACAAGTATGCTCGATGTCATCAAACAGGATTATATCCGTACGGCGCGCGCAAAAGGCGTAACGCGGAGTGCCCTCATCATACACCATGCGCTTAAAAACGCGATGATTCCGATCGTAACGCTTGTCGGAACCGAACTCGGAAACATGCTCACCGGCTCCATGCTGATAGAAAAAGTATTTTCCATTCCGGGCATCGGAAAACTTGCCGTCGATTCCATGACGAACCGCGACTTGCCGCTGCTCGAAGGAACCGTCATGTATATCGCATTCGTTTTCGTCGTCGTCAACTTGCTCGTCGACGTTTCCTATGTCCTCATAGATCCGCGCATACGCTACGGTAAAGGAGAGGCATGATGAAAGCGTTTTTTTCATTTTTTAATAAACAAAAGCGCTTTGCCGACGGCATTGTAAACGGCGACATAGAATATTCGAGCTATTATAAAGACAGCTTTAAACGCTTTCGAAAAAATAAAGCCGCGATGACCTGCCTCGTAATCATTTTGCTGCTCATCGCCGTCGCGATCTTCGCTCCGCTTATCGCTCCCTACGATCCGAGCCATCAGGATTATCAATCGGTGCTCGCTCAACCGAATGCGAAACATTTGCTCGGTGCGGACGAATACGGACGCGATATCCTGTCGCGCATCATATACGGCACGAGGATTTCGTTGAGTATCGGCATTCTCGCGCAGCTCCTCGCTTCGATCATCGGCATAACGCTCGGCTCCCTCGCAGGCTATTTCGGAGGCATCGTAGACGCGGTCATCTCCCGCATCATGGAAATATTTTCCGCGTTCCCCGATCTCATCTTCGCTATGGCGATTATGACGTTTTTGGGACAGGGTATTTTGAATCTCTACATCGCGCTCGGTTTTTTGACCTGGGTCAGAACCGCGCGCATGATCAGAGGAGCGGTCATACAGCTGAAAGAAAAAGAATACGTGGAAGCCAGCCGTGCAAGCGGCGGCAGGTCGTTTCGGATCATCGTCAAACACTTGATTCCGAACTGCCTTTCGACGATCATCGTACTCGTAACGCTCGGCATTCCGCACGCTATCATGTACGAAGCGTCGTTGAGTTTTCTCGGTCTCGGCATCCAGCCGCCCACACCGAGCTGGGGCAATATGATAAGCGCGGCGCAGTCGGTTATCGGTTTTTTGCCGATATACAGCATTATGCCGGGAGTCGCGATCATCATTACCGTCATAACGTTTAATATTTTCGGGGACGGACTGCGCGACGCGCTCGATCCGAAACTCCGTGTTTGAGGTAGCGGTATGATCGAAGAAACGCTGCTGAAAGTCGATAATCTGAGCACATGGTTTTATACGGACGACGGGATAGTCAAAGCCGTCAACGACGTATCGTTTTCGCTGAACAAAGGGCACACGCTCGGTATCGTCGGAGAATCGGGCTGCGGAAAAAGCATCACGTCTCTTTCCGTCATGCGCCTCATCGACTCTCCTCCCGGAAAGATCGTCGGCGGAAAAATCGTATTTAAAGGTGAAGATCTCTTGGCAAAAAGCGAAGAAGAGATGCGGCGAGTACGAGGTAAACGGATCGCAATGATCTTTCAAGAACCGATGACCTCTTTAAATCCCGTATACACCGTCGGCCGTCAAATAGAGGAAGCGCTTTTAATTCACGAATCGATGACAAAAAAAGAAGCGAAGCGGCGCGCTCTTGAAATGCTCCGCTTAGTCAGAATTCCGCTGCCAGAAAAACGATTCGACGAATATCCGCATCAGCTCTCCGGCGGTATGCGGCAGCGCGTCATGATCGCGATAGCGCTCGCATGCAGTCCCGAACTTTTAATCTGCGACGAGCCGACTACGGCGCTCGACGTAACGATACAAGCGCAGATACTCGCCCTCATCGACGAACTCAAAGAAAAAACGGGAACGTCCGTTATAATGATCACGCACGACCTCGGCGTCATTTCCGAAATCGCGGACGAAGTGCTCATCATGTATGCGGGCGAAATCGTCGAATACGCGCCGAAAGCGCAGCTCTTTCAAAATCCGCTTCATCCGTATACACAGGGTTTGATCGCGTGTGTTCCGAAACTCGGCCGCGATTCCGACAGACTTCAGACGATCGAAGGAACGGTTCCGTCTTTCGACGATATGCCGGCCGGCTGTACCTTTTGGCCGAGATGCCCGTTTGCGGAGTCGATCTGTAAAGAAAAAAAGCCCCCGCTCATAGACTGCGGCAATCGAACGGTACGATGCCACCGCTATGCGGGCAAAGAGGAGGACGCCGATGAACGATAATAATACGCAACACGCTCCGCTGCTGCAAGTGCGTCACCTCAAAAAATGGTTTCCGATGAAAAAATCGCTTTTTACCTTCGGCAGAGCTTACATCAAAGCCGTCGACGACGTGAGCTTCAATCTCGAAAAAGGCGAAACGCTCGGCGTCGTCGGAGAATCCGGCTGCGGAAAATCGACGATGGGGCGAACGGTTCTCCGGCTCATAGAACCGACGAGCGGATCCGTCATTTTCAAAAAAAACGATTTAATAAAAATGCGCGGAAAAGAACTGCATAAAACAAGGAGCGCGATGCAGATCATCTTTCAAGATCCCTACGCATCGCTGAATCCGCGTATGACGGTCGGAGAAATCATCGCCGAGCCGCTCGACATACAGCTTCGGATCGGCGTCGAAGAAAAACGGAAGCGCGTCCTCGAAACGATGCAAATCGTCGGTTTAAACGCAAAATACTACAACCGCTATCCGCACGAATTTTCCGGCGGACAGCGGCAGCGCATCGGCATCGCGCGCGCCATCATTCTCCGGCCGGAAGTGATCGTCTGCGACGAGCCGGTTTCGGCGCTCGACGTTTCCATCCAAGCGCAGGTTATAAACCTGTTGCAGGAATTGCAGGAAAAAATGGGGATCGCGTATATCTTTATTTCGCACGACCTCAGCGTCATCAAACACGTTTCCGACCGCATCATCATCATGTATTTGGGACATATCGTCGAAACGGCGGCGAAAAAAGACATCTACGAAAATCCTGCGCACCCCTATACGAAAGCGCTCCTGTCCGCCATTCCCGTTATCGAAGAAGGCAAAAAGGAAAAAATCATTCTCGAAGGCGATTTGCCGAGTCCCGCCGATCCGCCGTCGGGCTGCGTATTTCATACGAGGTGTTATATGGCGCAGAAAATCTGCAGCGAAGTAAAACCCGAAAACAAGGATTTGGGCGGCGGCCATTTTTGCGCCTGCCACTTTTGTAAATAAGTCGAAACATCCTGTATCAAAATATCCTGCAAAAGTTTTTAGAGGAAAACGATATACTAGGAGGAAATATGAAAATCACCGATATCAAAGTTCAGGCGGTGGAAGTACCGCTCAAAGAGCCGTTCCGCATTTCGCTCGGCGTTATAACGCACGCGAAGAGCGCGATCGTCACCGTCGAAACGGATGAAGGCATCGTCGGATACGGCGAAGGCGCTCCAGGAATTTTAATAACGGGAGAAAATCTTCCGGGAACCGTTGCCGGTATTGAAATCATGAAAAGCGATCTGATCGGGCTCGATCCGCGCGATTTGGAATCGATCTATTGGGCGATGGGAAAATCGCAAGCGCACGCGCCGAGCGCAAAAGCCGCAGTCGATATCGCCTGTTACGACATACTCGGAAAATCGGCCGGTATGCCCGTGTACAAGCTGCTCGGCGGCTTAAACAATTACATCGAAACCGATATCACCGTCGGTATAGATACGCCGGAAACGATGGCTGCAAAAGCGAAAGATTGGGTTGCAAAGGGCTTTACGACGATAAAGACGAAGGTCGGCACGAATTTGGAAGACGACGTCGCGCGCGTCAAAGCGATCCGCTGTGCCGTCGGTCCGCAGGTCAAAATACGAGTCGATGCAAATCAAGGCTGGTCTGCAAAAGACGCCGTCAGGATCATCGAACACTTAAACGAATACGATTTGGAACTCGTCGAACAGCCCGTCCCCTACTACGATATCGCCGGTCTTGAATACGTCACCAAGCACACGGACGTACTCATCATGTCCGACGAAAGCTGTTTTACGTCGCACGATGCGCTGCACCTCATAGAGCGCAGAGCGATCGATGTGCTGAACATAAAGCTTATGAAATGCGGGGGCATCAGAGAAGCGCTTAAAATCAACGCGATATGCGAAGCGGCCGGCGTCGAATGTATGCTCGGCTGCATGGTCGAAGAGACGAACGTCGGCGTTACCGCAGCCGCAAGCCTCGGAGCGGCGGTAAAAAATATTACGCGTGCGGATCTCGATGCAACCTTTTCTTTAAGCGCACTGCCCTTTAAAGGCGGCATGCATGTAGAAAACGCGAACCGTATAACGCTCGCCGAAGAGCCGGGATTCGGTTTTAAAGGTTTGGAAAAATAGACGCTGCAGAATTCGAGCAGAGTCGATACTGCCGCAGCACGAGGAGATATAGGACGTATGTATTCCGATTTGAAATATTTGGAAGTACCGCTTCCAGAAGACGTACAAAAATTGAAATGGTACGGCGATTTTGCGGCGCTCGATGAATGCATCGCGCACAAACTGCAAAAAGATATTCCGCACGCGCTTCGAAAACGCCTTGAACTCGAACGGGAGATCGTCCGGCGCATTCCGCAGCAATATCCGTATTCGAAGGAAAAAGCGCTTGAGTTGTTAAAGGATACTTTTAAAGATTTTACGGAAAGCGAATTCCGCCGCCTGTGGCTGGAAAACGCCGTCGAATGGATTTACCGGGACGGTGTCGTGTACCTGCACAAACTCTTTATCGACAACTTGGTAAAGACGCGGCCGGACTTCGCCTCGCGCTGCATTCATCCCGAAAATTTCGACGATTCGGCGGCAAACTTTGCGCTTTTAAATACGGCGATCGACGAGATAAAAAAAGAAGGACGGCTGACGTATTATTTCCGCATCAAAAGTACGCTGGAAGTACCATCGTCATCCGTCGCAGCTTCCGATGCGCTGCGCGTTCACATACCCGTTCCCGTCGAATACGCGCAGGTAAAAAATTATAAACTGCTCGGCACGTCTCCGAAACCCGATTACATCGCCGCAAGCGATTACCCGCAGCGCACCGTCTGCTTTACTTCTTCCGCATCGGAGTGCAAAAAGTTTTCAGTCGAATACGAATTCGAAAATCACATCGAGTATAGGGAACCGGCGGCGGAAAACGTATCGGACGCACAGCCGACGTTCTATACGGAAGAGCAGGCACCGCACGTACGCTTTACGCCGTACATAAAAACGCTCGCTTCGGAAATCATCGGAAAAGAAACGAATCCGCTTGTCAAAGCGCGGAAAATATACGATTACATTACGACGCACGTGATGTATTCGTTTGTACGAAGCTATATCACGATCGACGCCATTTCCGAATACGTCGCATCGGGATTAAAAGGCGACTGCGGCATTCAAGCGCTGCTGTTTATCACGCTCTGCAGATACGCGGGCATTCCGGCGCGCTGGCAAGCGGGATTGTACGCGACGCCGCTCCGCGTCGGAAATCACGACTGGGCGCAGTTTTATATCGCACCGTACGGCTGGCTTTTTGCGGATTGTTCGTTCGGAGGATCGGCGTACCGTCACAAGGATATGAACCGCTGGAATTATTATTTCGGCAATATCGATCCGTACCGGATCCCGCTCGCATCCGACTTTCAGCATGAATTTGCGCTCTCCGCCGGAAACCTCAGAAACGATCCCTACGACAACCAAACGGGCGAAGCTGCGGTAAACGGAAAAAATTTATTCGGCGACGAATTCGATGCGAAAGCGGAAGCCGTCGCGATTCAAAAGCGATAAGACGCAAAAGACTTTTTGAAAATACGGCGCTCGTTTGCCTATCATGCAAACGGGCGTTTTTTTTGTGCGGAATCGTCGGACGAAAAATATTTCGCTTCGCTACATATTTTCACCGGCTCATGCGCCGTAATAAAAAAAGGCCGTCTCAAAAGCGTTTGCCTTTTCGACAGCCCTTTCGATCGGCCGCAGACGGCAGCCGATATTATCGATTATTAATTTTTACGCTGCGCACCGCAACGCACGCGGTCTTAGCCGTACGTTGCGATAAAGACGCCTGCCGCGATTGCGGTTCCGATAACGCCTGAAACGTTCGGCCCCATCGCATTCATGAGCAGGAAGTTCGACGGATCGTATTCCATGCCGACTTTGTTTGCGACGCGGGCCGCCATCGGAACGGCGGAAACGCCTGCGGATCCGATAAGCGGGTTGATCTTTTTATCTTTCGGCAAAAAGACGTTCATAAGCTTCGCCATCAAAAGTCCGCCTGTCGTCGCGATGATAAACGCGATGAGGCCGAGCGCGATGATGCCGAGCGATCTCGGATTGATGATCTTTTCGGGAGTCATCTGAGCGCCGACGCCGAGCGACAGCAAAATGGAAACGATGTTCATCAATTCGTTTTGAATCGTTTTGGAAAGACGTTCGACGACGCCGACTTCTTTAACAAAATTACCGAATGCGAGCATACCGATAAGAGGCGCTGCAGGCGGCAAAAGCAAAATCGTAAGGATGAGCAGCTTAAGCGGAAAGAGAATTTTTTCCGTGCGTGAAACGGGCCGAAGCTGCGGCATTGCGATACGCCGTTCGTGATGCGTCGTAAGCAGTTTCATGATGGGCGGCTGGATGAGCGGTACGAGCGCCATGTACGAATACGCGGCAACGGCGACGACCGCCATCATTTCGGGGGCAAGCTTTCCGGCGACGTAAATCGTCGTCGGACCGTCCGCTCCTCCGATAATCGAAATGGCGCAGGCCTGAAGCATATTGTAATCGACGCCGGGAATCAAATTGAAAAGGGCGACACCGAACATCGTCGCAAAGACGCCGAGCTGTGCGGCTCCTCCGAGAAGCGCGGTTTTCGGATTTGCGATGAGCGGGCCGAAGTCCGTCATGGCGCCGATTCCCATAAAGATGAGCATCGGGAAAAATTCGTTTCCGACGCCCGCCGTATAGATGATGTGCAGCATACCGTGAGGCGCTTCTATCATGCCCGCTCCGAGGATGTTTGCAAAGACGGTGCCGAAGCCGATCGGAATCAAAAGGAGCGGCTCGAAGCCTCGCGCGGCTCCGAGATAGATTATTAAAAATCCGATCGCGATCATGATGAGGCTGTACCACGCGGGAACCTGCGATCCCGCAAAGGGATCGTGCGCCTGCTTTGCCGCGGATGCAGCCGCTGTCGCCTGTTCCGCCGCCCTTTCCGCGACGGTTTTCGTGTGGATCATCTGATAGATGCCGGTATTTTCCCAAATGTTTTCGATAAAAGTTCCGACATCGATATTTTTGATACCTTCGGAATTTTTAATCTTCGCCGTATTTATCGTGCGGAACGAAGCACGCTCTTCGTACGTATTTTGCGCGAATACCGCAGGGCGCACGAGGGCAAAGACCGATGCGACGCCGAGTATCAAAAACAGCGTACTAAGAATATGCCGCGTGCTTGGTTTTGTCGTATTCATACTGCCTTTCCTTATTTGATTTCAGCGAGCGCCTGACCCGCCGTAATCTGAGAACCCGGCTGAACGAGGAAGTGAACGGCGCCGGCCGCGCCTGCTTTGATTTCCAATTCCATCTTCATCGACTCGATCATGATAACCGTCGTATCGGCTTTAACCTGATCGCCTTCACCGACTTCATAGCGCAAAAGCGTTCCAGCAACCGGAGCATTCACGGGTTTCCCGCCTGTCGAAGCGGCCGAAGGAACGGGAGCCGCTTTCGGGACGGGAGCAGCTGCTGCGGGCTTCGGAGCCGGAGCCGCCGCAACGGTGCCGCCGAGACTTGCGATAACCTCGCCCGCCGCAATCTGAGCGCCCGGCTGTGCGATAAAGTTTATTTTTCCGTCGGCCGGAGCTTTTACTTCGAGTTCCATTTTCATCGATTCGATCATCAAAACGGTATCGCCTTTTTTTACTTCGGCGCCGTTTTGCGCCACATAGCGCAAAAGCGTTCCCGCAACCGGCGCTTTGATATCCGCGCCGCCCGTAACGACGGGTGCGGATACGGGCGCAGATGAGGGGGCGGCATCGCCGAAGGAAACGTTATACGACGTACCGTTTACGATGATGGTATCGCTTCCCGCGCTCGTCGTAACCGAGTAGGGAGTGCCGTTTACGCTTACCGTGTAGGATCCCGATTTCGGCGCGCTTGCAGAGGCGCTTTCGGAAACGGGTTTTACGCCGAAAGTTTTTTGCGCATCGACAGGACCCTTTGAGCGCTCTTTGAAAAACTTTTCGGCGACTTTCGGGAACATCGCGTAAGTCAAAACGTCTTCGTCGCTTCCGTCTCCGCCCGCTTTTTTTGCATCTTCGACGCATTTGTCCCATTCGTTTGAAATGAGGTCGGCGGGGCGGCACGTAACGACTGAGTCCATATTGTTTTGTTTGAGCGCTTCTTTTTGCAGATCGGCATTGACCGCCGCAGGAGTCGCTCCGTATCGTCCGGTAAGGAGATCGCGGAATTCCTGCGTAAGGCGCGCATAGCGTCCGAAAAGCACGTTGAACACCGCCTGCGTACCGACGATTTGGCTTGTCGGAGTTACGAGCGGCACGTAGCCCACGTCTTTTTGCACGATCGGAATCTCTTTCAATACGTCGTCGATTTTATCCGCCGCACCCTGCTCTTTCAGCTGCTTTTCGAGGTTCGAAAGCATGCCGCCCGGCACTTGCGAAACGAGAATGCGCGTATCGGCTCCGTGGAATTTCGATTCGAGGGATGCGTAGTGTTCGCGCACGTCGCGGAAGTACGCCGCGATTTCGAGGAGCGCTTTCGTGTCGAGTCCCGTATCGTATTCGGAACCTTTGAGCATTTCGACGACGGTTTCCGTCGGGCTGTGAGACGTTCCCATCGCCATGGAAGAAATGGCCGTATCGAGAACATCGGCACCCGCTTCCGACGCTTTCAAAAGCGTCGCAACGCTCAAGCCCGTCGTCGAGTGCGAGTGAATTTCGATCGGCATATCGACTTTCGCTTTGATCGCTTTAACGAGGTCGTAGGCTTCAAAGGGTTTTAACAAACCCGACATATCTTTGATACAAATCGAATCCGCGCCGAATTCGGCATAGCGCTTGGCCAAATCGGCGTACACTTCTTTTGTGTGATAGGGCGTCGTCGCGTAGGAAATCGCCATCTGCACGTGTTTGCCGGTTTTTTTTGCGGCTTTCGCCGAACGTTCGAGGTTACGCGGATCGTTGCACGCATCGAAAATGCGGAAAATGCCGATACCGTTTTTTGCGGCGGCTTCGACGAACTTATCGACGACATCGTCGGCATAGTGGCGGTATCCCAAAAGGTTTTGACCGCGCAACAGCATCATAATCTTCGTGTTGGGCATCGCCGCGTGAAGTTTGCGCAGGCGTTCCCACGGATCTTCATTTAAAAAGCGGATGCACGAATCGTAGGTCGCGCCTCCCCATGCTTCGGCGGAATAGTAGCCGATTTTATCGATCATCGGACATGCGGGAAGCATATCCGCAGTCGTCATACGAGTTGCGAGCAGCGACTGATGCGCGTCGCGTAAAACGAGTTCCGTAATGTGGACTTTCTTTGCCATGGTGTTTTCCTTGATGATTTATTTGTGAACGGCGGCGGCGATCGCGGCGATAATCGCGTCGTCGTGCCTCGCCAGTGCAGGTGCGGGAGATTGCACGGTTTCTTTTTTTTCTTCATTATCGAGTTTGAGCGCGCGGAGCACAACGTGAAGCAGGTACATACACGCAATCATGATAATAAGAAAAGAGAATACAACGCCCATTCCGAGCAGCGTCAATATGCCGCTCTGCTGAAGCATTTCAGCTATTGTCATATTTCCTCCAACGCGGTATTGCGCTCGCAATACCCTATTGATTAAAAAAAACGATTATTTCGATTGTAGAATAAAGCGGCCTTTTTTTCAATACATACGATAGAGTATCGCGTTTTCAATGACCGCAGCTAAAACAGATCCTGCATGGTATACACGCGGCCTTTTTGCAGCGTTCCGGTTTTCAGCGCGGAAGAAAATCGTTCGAGAGAACGGACGGCGCCGATCGCAAATCCCTCTCGGCTTCGAGCGCGGTGCGTAAGTTCGATCGTGTCGGCTTGTCCGTCAAAAAACACGGTGTGCTCTCCGGGATTCGAACCGCACCTCGTGCTCGCAAGGCTCAGTTCGTTTTCTTCGGGCCTTCGGTGAAAGGAGTCGGAGACGATTTTCGTTTTCGTCGTATATTCGGCCATAATGCGCCGTGCGATTTCGAGCGCCGTACCGGACGGACTGTCGGCTTTTTGATTGTGGTGCGCTTCCCACACCGCAACGTCGTAGTCGGAACAGTCTTTCATAAGGCGGGCGGCTTCGGAGACGATTTTGTAAAACATATTGACACCGATGGAAAAATTCGACGAATAGAGTAAAGCGCCGCCCGTATCTGCGGCACGTTTTTCTACAGCCGGAAGGCTCTCCGTCCAGCCCGTCGTTCCGACGACGAGCGGGAGCGAAAGCGGAAGGAGTGAGTGGATATTTTCGACGGCAACCGACGGCCGGCTGAACTCGATGACGCCTTCGGCTCCGGAGGATTTTACCGCACGCGCCGTATCGGTCGCCGAAGCGGGTTTTACATCGGCATCGGGAGAAAAGGGATCTGCGGTAAGAACGATGCGGTGGCCGAGCCGTTCCGCAGCATTTTTAATCATGTGCCCCATCTTTCCGTAACCGACGATCGCAATATTCATATACACTCCAAAATTATTAATTATTAATTCCATTATCAACTTTCAAATTCGAAACGCCGAAGGTCAAGCGAAATACGCTTTGTGCAGTACGCGCACGGTTTTATCGGCTTCTTCGTCGTCGACGATCATGCTGATATTCACTTTGCTCGCGCCTTGACTGATCATCTGCACATTGATATTTTCATCCGACAACGCTTTAAATCCCGCCGCGAGGATCGCCGACGAATGCAGCGCGTCGCAGATGATCGACACGATCGCTTTTCCGCTCCGTGTCCGCACTTCGGCGACGTCGCTCAAATCGCGGATCAAACCCGAAAGATCGGTCTTTGTATTTACCGTCAGCGAAACGGACACTTCGCTCGTCGCAATCACGTCGATGCTGATATTCCATTTTAAAAACTGATTGAATATGTGCGCAAGAAAACCGACCGCGCCGAGCATGCGCGTCGAAGCGATATCGATCAGCGTTACGTGCTTGACGCCCGTGATCGCGCAGACGGGAGACGCTTTTCCGTTATGCGTTTCGACGATGATCGACCCCGGGCTTTCGATATTGTACGAATTCTTTACGCGGACGGGAGTTGCAGTGCGGCGGCACGGGAGCATCGAACGCGGGTGCAGCACTTGCGCGCCGAAAAACGCAAGCTCCTGCGCTTCTTCGTACGTTACTTCGCGTACCGGCTTGGCGTCGGGACAGATGCGGGGATCACTCGTCATGATACCGTCGACGTCTTTCCACGTTTGAATCTCTTCCGCGCCCGTCGCCGCCCCGATGATCGTCGCAGTCAAATCGCTTCCGCCCCGCCCGAGCGTCGTAATATTTCCGCTTTTGTCTTTTGCAATAAAACCCGTCACGACAGGAATGCGCTCGTCCTTTCCGGATGCATACGCATGCAAATGCTCCGGTATCGATTGCCACACTTCATCGAGCAGTTCCGCCGACATAAAATTGCCGTCGCTTACGATGCCGATATCCCACGCATCGTAAGCTAAAGCGGGAATCCCTTCTTTTGTCAAATAAGCAGAGGCGATACGCACCGACATGCGTTCGCCGAAGGACACGAGATAATCGCGCGTGCGTTTTGTCAATTCTTTTATCATCGAAATGCCGGTCAAAAGCTGCGTCAATTCGTTTATTAAATCTTCAATTGTGCCGCTCGGCAATCCGAGTTCGCGCAAAGTTTCAAAATGAAGAGAAGCGATCTGCTCCATGCTCACGACTCCGCCGAGCGCTTTATCGGCCGCTTCGAGGAGGTGATCGGTCGTATCGCCCATCGCGGAGAGCACGACGACCGGCCTGCTCTTTTGATACGCTTTAATAATAGATGCGACATGCCGGATGCGCTCCGCATTTGCGACTGACGAGCCGCCGAATTTCATAACTATCATAGCTGTACTATAACAATGCGCGCCGTCTTTTGCAAGTTTACACATTGCATCATATTAAATCCAGCTGAAAGGTTTTCTTAGGTTTAATGGGGATGATTCATCCCGGAAGCGGTACGGATCAGGCGGTCGATCGTTTTGACCATCGGTTTATATCGTGAGAGATTTTTGTTCGTAACATTGTCCCACGCCGTGTACATGTGGCCGAGCATATTCGGGTTCGTCTTGTACAAAAGCGAATAGTCGATGAGAGCGTTTACCGCTTTAATTCCCTTGAAACTTGTCGGCAGGACGCGGAAACCCTTGTTTAAAAAATAAGGGATGGAGCCGTAGCGTTCCAGCTCGTCATAGTGCCAGTCGCAGATGATGATGCCTTTGGGAATAAGGTCGACGGCGGGATCGGTACCGTTACATGAGCTTTCGTATTCACCCTTATAACCGCTCTCTTCATCCTCGCTGTCGATGAGGCGGTCGCCCCACATATACATTGTAAGTCCCCGTTTTTTGACACAGTGATCGTAGAGTCTGTTCACAGCTTCGGCGAACAGTTCGGCCTTGTCTTTTCCGCGGCAAAGAAGGCATGCGTCTTCGCCGATTAAAAACACTTCGTCCAAACCGACATGTATTTTTTTTACCGAAAAGACTTCTGTAATTTCGTCGATTAAACCGAATAAAATCGTGTAAACTTTTTCATTGGAAGAGCAGAGGCTTCGGCAATAAATACCCTTATTGCCGGGGTAGAGGCCTGGCGTTTCGTCCAGTTCGGGGTAAGCTTTGAGCATGGCAAAGGTTTTGTTTTTCCATGATTGATGGCCGAGGCAGTTTATTTCCGGGATGAGGTCGATGGAAAGCCTCCGGCATTCGGCGGCAATTTCGCGTGCGACGGTTTCGGAAAGCACGTATTTGTTATAGAGTTTCGGATCGCTTTTCCATTGATAGTTGTAACCTATTTGGAGAAAAAGCGTGTTGATTCCCCGTTTTCGTAAATCGGGCAGTTCTTTTATCAGATTTTTACCCGTTTTGTCGGTATTTACAATTGCGTGAAAAGCAATGACGAATTCGCGTTCCGTCACGCCGTTTTTTACGCTTCCGTGTGCCGCAGCGGGCATGGTGCCCTTTGTTTGAGCGTAAACAGCCGGCTCTAAAAGCAAAAGCGGTAAGAGTAAGGCTATGTATTTGATATTCATATTTGTTTTTTTACTATCAAGTTGTAGCACTGACTCGCTTTTTTTCAAGCCGGTATAAGGGAGACTGCCAAAAGTCACCTACTTTCGGCAGCCCTCTTTTTATTCATTAAAAAACTTTTTTGTATCAGCGGGCATCTTTTAATGCAAGCTTTGCCGCTTCAATCAGAGCCTTGCTTGTCATCGTCGCACCGGAAACGCCGTCGACTTCAAAAGAATTCGCTTTAACCATAGCGGCCGGAATCACATCAAAGGCGGGATCGCTTATACCGGGCGTTTCGCTGTGGCTTACAACCTTAACGGCGGCGATTTTTTTACCCTCTACGCTTACTTCAACCTTAACCGGACCGTTCATACCCTTCGCTTCAGCGGTATACACGCCGTCTTTATACACGGTATTCGATTTTTTTGCCTTTTGCGTGGCGGCGGTCATTTTTTTAGCCGATGAAGTCGAATATTTACTTGTTATGCCCTTGGATGCGTTATCGGCGGCAATTTTTCCGGAATATAAACAGGTGGACAACACCGTACCCGTAGTGGGATATTCATTGTTTACAAAGTTGCCGATTATCAATTCGCCGGTTGCGTACAAGTTGGGGATAGCTTCGTTTTTTTCATTTAAAACTTGGGCTTTTTCGTTGACTTTTAAACCTTTTATCGTTCCGATTATTGTCGGGCGCACTTCGACGGCATAAAAAGGTGCTTTTAAGACGGGAGTCATAACCTTGTTTTTGATACCGAAGTCACCGTCTTCTCCGGCCGCATATGCCGTATTATAGCTTTCAATCGCCGATTTAAAGTTTGCAGCATCGATATTCAGTTTTGCAGCCAAAGCTTCAAGGGAATCGGCTTTTACGCTTAAGTTTTCGGCAAGCGCCTTTTCCAGATTTGCAACAAAAGCGGGATTCGAAGAATCGAAGATTCCGTATGCGAGCTTATCCGTTATTTTGTTTAATTCTTTATGAACTTCGGCATAATAGCGTTTTTCGTTTACAAAGCGCTTTCCTTCTTTATTGACATAGACGGCCGTTTGTCTGACCAAACTGCCGATGTCGCCGACATAACCGTAATAATCGTTCATACCCCAAATACCGAGCACACCGTCGCCCGTAAGCTGTGCGCCTGCCGCCAACGCCATAGTGATGCCGTCACCCGTATTTCCCGTTCCGCAAAACGCAACATTGTCTGCAAATTCTTTATTATACTTTGCCATCAATTCTTTGCTTTTTGCAAAACCGCCGGTTGCCAAAACGGTTTTTTGGGCAAAAATATTGTATTTTTTTCCGTCTTTTTCGGCAACTACACCCTGTACCGCTCCGTCTTTTATAATCAATTCTTCGGCACGTGTATTTAAAAGTATTTCAACACCGCTTTTTTCCAGCAGCTCTTTGAATTTTGCGACCATAGCCGGACCTTCACCGTCGACGGTAAGACACAAAAGCTGCGGATAATTGGGCGTACCGGGAATCAGTCTTTCTTTGCTGAAAGGCATACCCTTTTGCAGTAAATCATCAACTACGCTGCCCGATACGTCAAGCATCGCTTGGAAAAGTTCGGCATTGAAATTTTCCGCACCGGCTTTTTCTTTGTAATAATCGAACATTTGTTGGGCCGTTAAACCCTTGCCCGTTGCTTTGTTTAAAGCCGAATCGATCGACCATAAAAATCCCTTGGCTCTGATTGAAGTTCCGCCGAGACCGGGCATTTTTTCAAGTAAAATAACCTTACCCTTTTCGCTTAATTCCAATGCGCTCATTAAGCCGGCAGCCCCGCCTCCGACAACTACGTAGTCCGCATTCAGCGTTTCAGCCTTTGAATTCGTATTGCAGCTTAAAAAAAGCCCTGCAATACACAGAATACCTGCAACCGATGAAACAATCTTTTTTTTCAAAATACACCTCTATATTTGTAGATTGGAAACCTTTTCAAAAGTCGTTTGCTTTTGAAACGATTAAAAGAATATGAAAATAGTATAAAATATTCGTTTTACGCTGTCAATCTTTCGGCACAAACACGACGGTCTGCTGCGGGATATCGATATTCGCCGCCTTGACTTCAAGCGTATCGTTGAGTTCATATTTTTTTTGCGGGGCAATAAAGGTTTGCATATCGAGCGACGGAATATAGAGCTGAATCTGTTTGTCTTTTTTATCGACGCACACAGCTTCCCCCGTCCACTCGGGATTTTGCAAAAGGTATACGAGCTTCCAGTGCGTTTCACTGCACCGCGATGCTTTCCGTGCGGCAATCGACGCGATATCACCTTCGCTGATGCGCGTAAGCATATCGTCTTTGTCGATGAGCGGCCTGCCGGCCATAAACGCGCGCAGCTGTTCGTGTGCGATCAAATCGCCGTAACGGCGGAGAGGACTGGTCACTTGGCTGTACATCGAAACGCCGATCGCAGCGTGAGGCGCGGGCGTAATGCCGACGCTGCGCTTTCGCATACAGCGAAGCAAACGAAAATCGCCGGCAAGTCCCGAAGGCAGATCGGAGGGAATAGCGGGCGCTTCCTGACTTACGTACGGAAAGGGAATGCCGTTTTTAAACGCGAAACGCGCCGCGCCTTCTCCTGCAAGGAGCATCATCTCTCGCACCGTATCGCCCGATTCGTAGCGGATTTCCGGTTCGATCGAAACTTTTTTCGTCTCTCCATCGACACTGATATGCACTTCGGGCAAATCGACGGAACAGGCGCCCGCCCTCTTCCGCCGTTCGATATTGCGTTTTGCGATATCGAACAAGGGTTTCAATTCGGGCGAATCTTTCAGCGCATCCGCTTTTTCATAGGTAAGACGCTCGACATTGACAAGTGTTTTAAAAACCGCGCAGTCGGAAATGCCGCCCTTGTCGTCGAATAAAATCCGAAATGAAAGCGCGCGGCTCCTCTCGTTCAAACCGAGCGCGTAATCGGCAAGGGAAGTTTCGGCGAGCATGCGGCTCGTCCCTTCAGGCAAATACAGCGTCGTTCCGCGTTCTCGCGCGGCTTTGTCGATCGAACTGTCGGGCATGACGCTGGATGCCGGATCGGCGACATGTACCCACAGGTATTCGCCGTCCCACGAAATCGCATCGTCGGGATCTTCCGACCACGCGTTGTCGATCGCGTATGCCCTGCTTTGCACGAAAAGCCGCTCTTCTTCGGGCGGAATGGCAAGCCCCTCGGATGCCGACGTCATCGAAAGCCCGTAGCGTGTCGGATACGGATTGCGCGTAAGAGGCCATACGCCCGTATCGATGAGCAGCTTGTGCGCCTTTTCGGGCGTCTGCGAAAAACCCGCCTCCGCCATAGCCTTCGATTTGTCGGTCTGACCGAGCGCGAGAGATTCGACTTCGCTCATATACTTGGAGTCGCCGGGAAGTTCGAGTTTTTTTTGTTTGAGCCGCTTGATAAAGGCCGCGCGCAGTTCTCCTTCGTGCGCTTTTTCGTATGCCTTTTGTTTTAATGCCGCTGTTTCCTCTTCGCTCCGCGGCACAAAGGCAAGCGTACCTGATTTAAAAGATGCGGTATCGAGGGCAAATTCATCGCTTTCGGAAATCGCTTTATAGACGGCAAAACTTTCATCCGCCGAAAAAGACGGACGCATAAGCTCGGCGATATCGGCAAAAGGGACGGACGACGATGCGGTGCCGGGATCGGATCGAAGCAGTTCGTAAGCTTCGGAAAGCTGAGCGGAGAGCGCGCCGTCGGAAAACGAAAGAAGCGCATCGAGACTCGAAGCGGGCCCCGCATGCAGAGGCACGATATCTTTTTCACGCACTTTCAGCGATACGTACGATTTTTTTCCCGTCGCAGCCGCCGAAGGACAGTATTGAATCGCATATTTTTCACCTTCGACATCGGTGACGAGGGCGCATTGATTTTTATAGAGCACGACCGCATTTTTTCGAATCATACGGAAACTATACCGAAAAAAAATGCGTTAGTAAACGAGAGCGATTGCTCGTACGAAAGAATTACACGCAAACGATCGTACGCAACGGCTGGTCGTGTCAAACGCTTGCGAGCAAACGATTGTATGTACTGCGAGATACCGTCATTCACCGAGCAGCGCGTTCGGCAGCCACGTGATGAGCGGCGGATAATAAGCGCATAAAAACAGCACGGCGATAAGCGGAATCAAAAACGGAACGATAGCGCGGTACAGCCGTTCGAGCTTTACTTTTCCGACGTCGCCTACGATAAACAGACATACCCCGAATGGAGGAGTCACCTGACCTATCATAAGATTCAATACGACTATCACACCGAAATACACCATATCGAGATTGAAGCGCTGCGCAATCGGAATGAGGACGGGCAGCATGAGCGTCAGTATTGCACCCGGTTCCATAAACATGCCGAGCACCAACAAAATAATATTGATTGTTAAAATCACGATGCCGGGATTGGTGCTTACGCCTGCGATAAAATCCGCGATTTTTCCGGAAACGCCTTCGCGTACCAGTACATACGTAAACAGCGTAGATGTGCCGATGATGAACAGCGTATTTGCCGAAGTGACGGCGCTGTCCAAAACGCATTTTATAAACGATTTCCGATCGAGCGTCCGGTATACGAAGATCGCAATGACGAGCGCATACACGACGGCGACGCACGAAGCTTCGGTCGGCGTAAACAAGCCCGCGGTAAATCCGCTCAAAATGATAAGCGGCGTGATAATCGATAAAATGGAACGCGAGAATTCGATTATTAATTTTTTTATATTGAAGCGCTCCCGCGGATAGCCTCTTTTTAATGAGATGATAAGCGTCAGAATCATCATCGTTGCGACGATCAATACGGCGGGTACGACGCCTCCGACAAACAATTTCGATACGCTCACGCTCGCGATCGAACCGTAAATGATCAACGGAATGGACGGAGGAAAGATCGGCCCGACGACGGAAGACGCGGACGTCACCGCTGCGGAAAAATCCCGATCGTAGCCTTTCGACGTCATCGCTTCCATTTCGATCGTACCGAGCCCGCCAGCATCGGCGGCCGCGCTGCCCGACATTCCGGCAAATATCAAACTCGCGACGATATTCGCATGTCCCAATCCGCCGGGAATCCAGCCTACAAGAGAATTCGCGAAATTGAAAATCCGGTCGGTAATCTTTCCGGCATTCATCAGATTTCCCGCAAAAATAAAAAGCGGAATCGCTATCAACAAAAACGAATCGATGCCGAAAACCATCTTTTGTCCGATGACCATGAGCGGATAGCCGAGGTTAAGACAACCGATAACGGCGCTCGCGCCGATGGAAATGCTGATAGGCATGCCGATCAATAAGAAAACAATAAATACCGCAAAAAAAACGATCATTTTCCGTCACCTCTCAGCTGCTTCGATTTTTCGATGATATTGTAAACGGCTTTCAATACGAAAAAGCCGCCGCTTACGGCAAGCGGTAAAAACTGCCACATTTTTGAAAAGTTCGGCATCGAAGAATAATACTCCGTAACCACAAACGGATATAAACCGCAAAACGAAACGATCATAACAATGCCCAAACCGAGCGTAACCGCGTGCCGCACGAACCAAAATACCGTGCGCACCTTTCCTTGCGTCCTGCTGTAAATCATATCGATCGATATGAGTTCCTCTTTGTCGTATAAAACGGTGATCCCCAAAAACGCCATCCACAAAAACAAAAGCCCCGCAAGCTCCGTCATACCGCGAAACGATTTATTGAGGACATTACGGATGACAAGCTCGTTGAGCATGAGCGCCACGATTCCGAGCACGGAAACGATAAGCAGCACACACACAATTTTGATAAAACCGTCAAGAATTTTTTTATACATATTCATAGCGTACGCGCCTTAAAAATAAATTCTTTGCTGTGTCAGTTGAACGACGGGTTTTGAAAAGCATAATTTTATTATATCGATACTTTCAAAACCCGCCGTTTGAAAACTATTTTGCAAGCTGATCGACGATCGACTGATCGTACCAGCTTTCGGACGCATAGCGGGCGTAGTATTTTGATCCGCCCAATTTGTTTTTAAAACTCTTAATATCGGGATTCATATCGAATTGGACACCCGCCTTTTTCAAAACTTCCATCGCGCTTATATTGTCCTGCGCGATAGTGTCGAAAGAATATTTTGCGGCAATGACAGCCTGCTCTTTCAAAATTTTCTGCTGCTCCGCGCTGAGCGATTTCCATTTCTTTTGATTGACGGCCATCGTACATCCCATCCACATATAATTGATAAAACTGTAATACTTGATGTCGTCATAGGTCGCATTCGCTACGAGATGGTAGGTCGCATTGTCCTGCGCTTCCGCCGTACCGTTGGAAAGCGCGATCGCAAGCTCGTTCAGCGCAAGCGCAACCGGCGTAGCACCGAGCGCCGACCACACATCGAGATACATTTTGCTCGTCGGAACCCGAATCTTCAATCCCTTTACGTCATCCACCGTATGGACGGGACGCTTTGTCGTCGCAATGTGACGCATACCGTTATCGCCTTCGGCGAGGTATACGAGACCGACCGACGGAAGGTTTGCGAATATCTTTTCGCCGATCGCGCCGTTTACTTTTTCATACGCGTCTTCCGCACTCGAAAACAAAAACGGCAAATCGAGAATTTTCGCCTTGTCGTAAAAGCTCGTAAATCCCGACGTACCGGCAAAGATGACATCGATCGTACCCATGCGCGTCGACTGCAGCGCTTCCGCATCGTTGCCGAGTTCGCCGCTCGAGTGCACGTCCATAACGATAGTACCGTTCGACGCCGCGCGGACGAGTTCGGCATACTTTGCAATCGTCTTTGTCGGTACGCTCGTCGCGTTGCCCGGAGAATAGACGATCAATTTAACCGGTTTGCTTCCCGATTTTTTTACATCCGCGCCGAAGACGGCGCTTCCGATACTCACTGCGGCTAAAACCGCCGTAATCGATTTTTTCATATTTTCCTCCTAGTAAAAAAATAAATAAACACATTAACAAAATTACAGCGAACGAAATTCTCGCCGAAAGCACGGCTTCATCAGTTTATGCTTTCCGAACTCGACATCAGACCTATAAGACATCGGCGATATCGCGTATCGCATTTTCGACGATCTTTTTTTGTTTGGCGGAAAGCGGCGCGAAAGGTTTACGGCACGGACCGATATCGAATCCCTGCAGCGAAAGCGCATACTTTGCAGCCGGAAAAACGTTCGTGTCTACAAAGGCCTGTACGACATCGTTCAGCCTGCACTGTGCCGCGTGCGCTTTTTCGTTTTTACCCGCCGCAAACGCATTTCGAATCGCAAGGAACAATTTCGGACAAACGTTTACCGTCGTCCCGATCGTCGCCGTCGCCCCTGCTGCAAGCGCACTCGCATAGATTTCGTCAAAGCCGTTTATCAAAATTTTTTCGGGATACGCTTTACCTATGCGTTCCAAATCGTAGAGATTCATCGACGTATGTTTAATCCCGACAACCCGCTCGTTTTTCAGCAGGGGATTTGCCGTCGTAAACGAAATACCGGTAAACTGCGGGATATTGTATACGATGATTCCGATATCGACCGCAGAGAGGATATCGAGATAATATCGATTGATCTCTTCCTGCGAATAATGATAATAGATCGGCGGAATCGCGGATACCGCACAGGCGCCGGCTTTTTCGGCATGCTTTGCCAAGTCGATCGCGCTGCGCGTATTGAGAGAGCCGACATGCACGATGACCGGCACGCGGGCTTCCTCCAGCACGACTTCGGCGATCGTCTTCCGCTCGTCGTCGGAAAGCAAGAGCCCTTCGCCCGACGAACCGCAGCAATAAAATCCTTCGACTCCCGAATCCGCTTCGTGCCGCACCAATTTCCGCAGCATAGTCACATTCAGTTCGCCATGTTTATCGTAGGGCGTCAAAAGCGCCGAATACACCGCCGAACGATCGAGTGTTTTTTTTACCATGCCGTCCATCCTCCGTCCATAACCAAATTGGAACCGGTCATATATTTTGAAGCGTTCGACGCAAGGAAAATAATGGCACCGTTATATTCGTCGGCCTGCGCCATACGTCCGACCGGCATACGGTTGCAATAATTTGCCTGAAACTCTTTGTCCTGCGTATCGCGGAAGACACCTGACGGCGTAAACGTGTTGACACGGATCCCCTGCTTTCCCCAATACGTAGCGCAGTAGCGCGTAAGATTGTATATGCCGCTTTTCGCAGCCGAGTATGCAACCGGTTTAATAAACGCGATGCCCGTCTTTTCTTTTTTGTACGCATAGATGTCCTGCACAGGACTCACCATGCCGTAAATGGAACCTATATTGATAATCGAGCCGCTTTTTTTTGCAAGCACCATCCGTCTCCCGACGGCCTGCGTCATGAGAAAGGTACCGACGAGATTTACGTTTACGACTTCGCGGAACACTTCTTCCGGAAAATCTTCAAAGGGACCGGATACTTCCGGAGGCGCGCTCGGCTGCGTATCGATACCGGCATTGTTTACAAGCACGTCGGGAGTTCCCCATTTTTTTTCGAGCGTATCGAGGAACGCGTTTATTTCGCTTTTGCTTTGAATATCGACGGCGCACGGAAAAATGCGGCCGCTTTTTGCAAGCTCGCTTCCGAGCACTTTTTCGATTCGCTCGACGCTTACGCTGCGCGCGACGACGGCAACTTTCGAATCGCGGCGATGGAATTCTTTTACCAGTTCCGCGCCGATCTGCCCCAACCCTCCGGTGACGATCACGATCTTATCGGAAACGTCGAATAACGGATCTTTCATTGTATTTCTCCTAAAAATTATTACGATATTCGCGGCAGACTCAGATACTTCCGTAAGGAGTCAGCTCTTTGTAATTCAATTCAAGTCCGAGTCCCGCCTTATCGGAAATCGTCATTATACCCTTGTGCGGAATCGGTGCGTCGATGAAAGTACGTTCGATTAATTCGTTGAACATAAACAGATTTTCGAGATACGCGCCGTTCGAATATGGGGCGACGATATGGCAGTGAATGACGTCGAAACCGTGCGGCGCATACGGAATATTGTACGCCTGTGCAAACGTAACCATCTTCCGCCCTTCGGTAAAACCGCCGCACCGTGTAATATCGGACTGCAGATAGTCGATGCAGCCGCCGGCGATCAAATCTCGTGCACCGTAGCGCGTGTATTCATGCTCGCCCGACGCACACGGGAGAATTCCCGCCACCCTAAAGCGCGCGAGTCCGGGCAAGTCGTCCGCAAATACGGGCTCTTCGAAAAACGTGATATTCGCATCGCGCAGCTTATACGCAAGCCGAAGCGCAACAGCCGATGAAAACGCGTTGTTTGCGTCGAGCATGATGCCGATATCCGGCCCGATCGCATCGGCGACGGCGAGCACGCGCCTCGCATCTTCATTCGGATTTTTTCCGCCGTCAACGCCGATCTTTATCTTTATCGTTTTAAATCCCGCTTCGACCATCGTCTTCGCTTCAGCGATAAGTTGGTCGATCGTATAGGAAGTCCAACCGCCCGTCGCATAGCACGGCACGGTATTGCGAGTTCCGCCGAGCATCCGGTAGATCGGCATATCGACGATCTTGCCTTTGATATCCCACAATGCGATATCGAGCACGCTCAGCGCACAGAATGCAAGACCCTTTCGCCCGACTCCGCGCATATAGGCGACGAGTTCGTCGTACAATCCTTCCGTTTCGAAAGGCGAACGCCCGATGAGCTTCGGGCCGAGCGACTTTAGTATAAACGTCGCGATCGCCTCTCCTCCGACTTCGTGATAGGTAACGCCGATTCCGTGAATGCCCGCATCGGTCTTCACATCGACGACGACATAACCGATCGTTTCGACTTTGCGCGTCGAATCGGCAAAGGTGCCTTTTTGTTTCGTTTCGATCAAATAGGTATCGATACCCGTAATTTTAACGTCTTTCATAGAACGCTCCTCAATGATTATTAATTTTCATCCTTTTACGGCACCGGCGGTCAGTCCCGCGACGAGCCGTTTTTGCGCAAAGAAAAACAATATACAGACGGGGATAATCGTGATCACGCCGCCGGCAGTGAGCAAGTCCCACTGTACGCCGAGCTGTCCGATTAAATTCTTCAGCGCAACCGGAATTGTCCGCGTCGCAATACTCGTAAACAGCATGGCGAACGTGTATTCGTTCCACGCATTCATAAAAATATAGACACCGGTAGCGACGAGGCAGGGCACAAGGATCGGCAGAACGATCTTCGTAAACGCTTGTCCGCGCGTACAACCGTCGATCATTGCCGCTTCTTCAAGCGACGTCGGCAAATCGTTTAAAAATCCGTTCAGCAGCCATACCGAAAACGGGATGGTAAACGTCGTATACGATAATACCAGAGATGCATGTGTATGGAGCAAACCGATTTTACGCATGATCGAATACAGCGGAATAAGCAAAAGTACGGTCGGAAACATATTGTTGCACAAAAACATGCTCATCAGCAATTTTCTGCCTGTAAACAGATAACGTGAAAACGCGTATGCGGCCAATGTCGATACCGCGAGCGACACGACTGTCGTACACAGCGCAACGATCAAACTGTTTTTCATCGCAACGAAAAAATTTACCGTCGTCGTAAATAATTTTTGATATGCGACAAAAGTAATCGAATGCGGCCAATAGGTCACCGCGCCGTACAGTTCGCTTTCCGGTTTTACCGATGTGATAAAGGTCCAATAAAACGGAAAGAGTATAAATACGAGTAAAATAAAAAGCGGCAAAAACAAAGACAGCAATCTTTTACCTGGATAACGAGATTCGATGACCATCAGTTTTCTCCCTTAAACGTAGAACGAACATAGGGGACGGCGACCAATGAAAGCAGCACCGCAAGCAAAATCGCCATCGTCGATGCATAGCCGAGATTGAGCGCGTTTCCTTTATTGTAGATATAAACGCTGAGCGTCTGCGTCGAATACGCAGGACCTCCCTCGGTCATATTGAAGATCACGTCGACGGAATTCGCCACCCATATAATACGCAAGAGCAGCGTTACGCTGAGCGTATTTTTGAGTGACGGAATCGTAACATGGAGCAGCTGCTGTACCTTTTTCGCTCCGTCCATTTCGGCAGCTTCGTACAATTCACCCGGTACTTGCTGTAACCCCGCAAGAATCATCAGCGCAAAAAAGGGAATACCCTGCCAAATAATCGTAACGATTACACACGGAAAGGCGGTCGACGTCTGCGATAAAAACGGAATCTTCTCCTGGATTATATGCGTCCGCAAAAGCAAATCGTTCAATACGCCGAGGTTGCCGTCAAAAATCCAACGCCACATTAAACCGATAAGAACACCGGGTGTAACCCACGGAATCATACTGATCGAACGGACAAAACCGCGGCCTATAAAATAACGGTTGAGCAAAAGCGCCAAACAAAAGCCGAATAAAAATTGAAAGCCGACCCCGAAACCGACCCACGCAATCGTCCTAAACAGCGCGCCCCAAAACAACGGATCGGCACACATATCGATATAGTTTTTCATACCGATAAAACCGATTTCTTTCGGCCGGCGTAAATCGTAATTTTGAAAACTCATCAAAACGGCATTGAGCACCGGAATAAAAACGACGAACAGCACGATGAGCACCGCCGGCGCAACGAGCGCATAGGGAACATATTTATTTTTCGTTTCTAAATATTTCATCAGCGGCATCCTGCCTTAGGGCGGAAAGCGATTTCCTTTCCGTCCTAAAAAATTTGTTAACGGGAAATTACTAGCGATACAAACCCTTTTGGAGTATTTCCATGCATTCCTTTGCCGAGATTTTTCCGGTCAAGGCCTGTGAAACCGTGTTGGGCCACAGCGTCGTGACGAATTCCGTCGTCGTATCGCGGATCGGAAGGATGCCTGCGAAACTCTGCCCGTCAAGCGAAGCTTTCATAAAGCGATTGCTTTGGAAATACTCGCGCGCGCCGACGGTTTTGCTGACGGGAATATTTCCCGTACCTTCGCACCACATCCGCTCGCCTTCTCCCGCCGCGAGGTATGCGACCCATTCGAACGCCGCTTCGGGATTTTTGCACGATTTGAAAATAGCGGTATCGGTATCGCCCATGCTTGTCCAGCGCCCCTTGCCTGAAGGGAACGGAAACGCGGATACATCGTCACCGAATATCTTTACCATATCGGCGGATGAACCGGTGTGATGGATCGTCATCGCCGTCAATCCCGACTTGAAATTTGCCATGATTTCGCTGAAACCGTCGCTCGTCGCCGTCGGCGGGACATAGCCGTTTTTATACAGATTGATAAAATCCTGCATACCTTTGATCGCTTGGGGCGAATCGAGCTTAGCAAAATTACCGCCGGCCGCATGGATAAAGCTGCCCCACGGTTCATGTCCGTTTCTGCCGCCGCGCATACCGAAACCGTAGACATCCGTTTTACCGTCGCCGTTCGTATCCATCGTACATTTTTTTACCGCGTCCAAAAATTCCTCATACGTTTTCGGAACGGAAATGCCGGCTCTCTTAAAATACGAAGGCCTATAGTACACGTAGAGCACTTGGATATTCCACGGCATGACATAGATTTTATTCGAGCCGCCTGCCTGCTTCATCACATTCCAAATATTGGCGTCGATATCGTTTTTCTTTTCCCACTTGTCGACATAGGGCGTCAAATCGAGCAGCAGATTATTGTTCGCAAAAAGCGGCGTCGCGGTCAATTTCCACGTTGCACAGTCGATATCGCCGCCGCCCATAGCCGCATTGAACAGGTTCTCCGAAAACGCACCTCCGTCCCACGCAGCTTCTTCGCCGATGACGGTGATACCCTTGCCGTTTTCCGCATTGAATTTTTTGATGATATCCTGCATCAGCTGCGAATATGCGGTCGTATCCGCCCAATAGCGGAAACGCACGGTTTTTCCTCCCGACGAAGCGGAATCGTTTGCGCCCATCGCAAAAACAAGTGTACCCGCCGTGATAAAGATCCACAGCCGCAACAGCATCTTTTTCATATTACCTCCTAAAACTCGAAATAAAAAGCGGCGGCGATATTTCAGACGACGCTTTTTATCCTCATCCTATAAAAACTTTTGCATGACTGACCGCTTGTCTGACAATCTTACAATAATATTCTACACCGTATTTTCAAATTGTCAAGGAAAAAATACGTGAAATTTTCGAAAAAACGCACAAAAAACGGGAATCGTCTCATTGACAAATATAAAAATGTATTATAGTCTGATGTCAGACAATATGAAACCGATTATGCGAATTTCCGTTACGTCGCAAATTGTCGATTCGATAAAAGAATCGGTTGAAAACGGACAATTTCCGGTCGGAAAAAAACTTCCGGCCGAATTGGAACTCTGTAAGCTGATGTACGTCAGCCGCTCATCCGTTCGAGAAGCTCTGTACCAGCTTCAAGCGCAGGGATATGTCGAACTGATAGCGGGAAAAGGCGCCTTCGTCCGCAGCAAAAAACCGAACGACAACTACGAAGCCATACGGCAATGGTTTATTTCAAGCGCACCGAATCTGGAAGATTTTATAGAAGTCCGCCTTGCCATAGATCCGCTCGCCGCATCGCTTGCGAGCATCAAGGGAACGGAAAAAGAGATACGACAGCTCGCCGACATCCATGAACAGTTTGTCAAAGCGAATACCACGAACGACGTTCCGCGCCTCGTATCGCTCGACGAACAGTTTCATTCGCAGATATTAAAGATGAGCCACAACGTGTTGCTGAAACAGATAAGCGAACTGCTGCTCAAAGAATTAAAACAATATCGCACGATGTCGATCACGGCAAAAAAGAATTCCGACAACACCGTCGCCGAACACGGTGCCGTCATGGAAGCGATCGCTTCGAGGAATAAAGGAGGGGCGCAAAAAGCGATGATCCGGCACCTGCATAAAGTGCGGGAGGACATTGACGCCGTCATCAATAAAAAACGGGAGAAAGAACCGTGGAAATAAAGCGCCTCGATCACATCACGATCATCGTAAAAAACCTTGAAAGGACGATGTCGTTTTACGCGGATGTTATGGGATTCACAAGAGAGCAAACGGTAGACTGCGGCGATCACATCCTCAGGTATTTTCGAGTGCCCGGCGGTCAGCGCATAGAGCTCAATCAATACCTCTACGAAGTCGCAGACCATAAGGGCAAACTCAACGACAAGGGTGCGTATCGGCACTGCGCTTTCGAAGTCACCGACATATCGGGATGGGAAAAGCGCATCACACAGGCAGGCTATCCGTTTCATATTCCCGTACACGACGACGAAAAAAACGGCGTCTACAGCGGACTCTTTTTGGATCCGAACGGCGTCGAAATCGAACTCATCGAATACAAAACGGATATCGCGTAGGCTGCACCGCCGCATTTTTTCAAATCATGCACCGTACGTATACGTCCAATAAAATCCGAACGACCACGCCGAACGGTTTTTGCCGTCGAAAGCGGTACGGTTTTCGTAGTCGAAGTCTGCTGTAAACGAATGACGAGGGGTGAGCAAAAACGTAAACTGGGGACGGATATCGAAAATAAAGCCGCCGTTGTAATCCTTCGTGTGCGCGTATTCGGCATAGCCCGAATCGTGCCATCGCTTATCGTATGACCCCCAAGCAAGCGACGACCAACCGCTCAAAATCATCTTGGAGGAAATTGCAAAGCGCGCGAGGATGCCGGCATAAACGGCAGGCGTATAGTTCCGATCTTCAAACCAATTTATGCCGCCTTCGGGACGCAGCGTCAAATCGACCTTCGGAAAACCGATCGTAACCGCCGCTCCCGTCGTCCACGCCATATCGGTTTCGCGCTTGTCCGTATCGATAGAATCCCAGCCGAACCACGCATCGACGGAAAATTTTTTCGTAAACACAAGCGATGCACCGGTATACAGATTCCCGTCCTGTTGGAACAGTCCCTCGTATGCAAACGCCGCACGCAAAAAATCAACGGGGTGTACTTCGAAACCGAAATTAATAATCGGAGCATCGGTATTTGCACCGCTCGGGATCGCAGCTCCTATTTGAAACAGATCTCGATAGCGGTAGCGCGCACCGATCGCCGTCTTTGCGTATTTGTTTGCGACGGGAACGAAACCGACGACATCGTAGGAACCGGGCGCATCGGGGGTATACCGATAACGGTGAGCCGAGCCGCTCCACACGTTCCAATCGTCGCCTCCGCGCGCCACTCCATGCCGGTCGTCGTACGCCGTACTGAAACCTCCGGCGCGTATGTGCGCATCGGCTTTCCACACCCAATTACCGTAGCCGGGAGCAGGTCCGACCGACCAGTTGAGTTTTGTGCCGACACCGGCATCGAAGCCTTTAAACGGATGCATCAGAAAATTGATATAATACGAATCCGACCGCGTGTTCAAATGTCCGTTCGCGGCGTTGTTATACGTTACACCTGCGGGCGCTCCTATGCGGTGCACGTTGTTCGTATCCTCTCCACCGTTGTAGTAGTGGTACGAAAGCGCCGAACGTTCGGTATTTTCGAGCGAAAAATTATCGAGTGTATTGTTACCGTCGTTCCAGCGCGCAAGCGCACCCCAGTTGATCATACCGTCGATCGTAAAAATACCGACGTCTACGCGGGCTTGGAGCGTATCGATAATGCCGTAATATTTAGCTCTGTGAGAGCCGAGCGGTCCGCCGAATCCCGTCCACACCGTATTTTCAACTCCCGTTTTTTGAAGAACTTGAGCTTGAACCGAAGCGGCGATAAAACCCGCTGCGGCAAAAATCATGCATAATTTTTTCATAGTATATCTCCCGATACAAAGGACACATTCGAAGGCTTCCGCTTTCGGATATGGCCGTGAATCATCTGCGAATTCTATATAAAACGGAATGAGCCGTCAATGGGGTGCTTATAAATAAACAATCCGAACGGCGTAGAGATAAAAAAACCGCCGCATCGCTGCGGCGGTTTTGCAACCGATAAATCGGTTTACCACTTCTTTTCGACTTTATCGCAGATATTAGGCTCACCTTCTTCCATAGAGAAGAATTTCGCCTTTTCCATATTCGGAACGAAGTTGAGCGTATCGCCGAGACGGAAGTCCGCACTTGCCGACGTTTTAACGATAAGGTTTTGTCCCTTATTCGTAACGACATAGAGGTGCGTTTCAGAGCCGAGCGGTTCTTTGTTCGTAAGCTTCATTTGCATATTGTTCGACGCGGCAGGCTTTTCAGAAAACGCGACGTCTTCGGGGCGGATGCCGAACGATACTTCTTTGCCGACGAAAGCTTTCAGCTCTTTCGCCTGCGCGTCCGTCGGAACGATTTCAAACGAACCCTCGTCACACACGATCTTTCCGCCCTTTTCGGCGACTTTAACCGTCATAAAATTCATCGGCGGCGTACCGATAAATCCCGCAACGAATTTGTTGATCGGAGAATTATACAGATAGAGCGGCGCGCCGATCTGCTGAATAAATCCGTCTTTCATAACGACGATCTTCGTACCGAGCGTCATAGCTTCGATCTGATCGTGCGTAACGTAGATCATCGTCGCCTGCAGCCTCTGGTGTAAAGAAGCGAGTTCGGAGCGCATCGTAACGCGGAGCTTCGCGTCGAGGTTCGACAGCGGTTCGTCGAAGAGGAATACTTTCGGATTGCGGACGATTGCACGGCCGACTGCGACGCGCTGGCGCTGACCGCCGGAAAGCGCTTTCGGTTTTCGGTTCAAATACTGCGTCAAATCGAGCTGCTTTGCAGCATCTTTTACGCGGCGGTCGATTTCCGCTTTGTCCATTTTGCGGATCTTCAAACCGAAAGCCATATTGTCGTACACCGTCATGTGCGGGTACAGCGCATAATTTTGGAACACCATAGCGATGTCGCGGTCTTTCGGCGGAACATCGTTCATCTCCACGCCGTCGATGTACAGCTTGCCTTCGGTGATGTCTTCAAGACCCGCAACCATGCGGAGCGTCGTCGATTTTCCGCAGCCGGACGGGCCGACGAAAACGCAAAATTCTTTGTCTTCGACCGTGATATTGGCGTCGGTGACGGCACGCGTCATGCCTTCGTATACTTTTCCGACACCCTTCAGTTCAACTTTTGCCATAAAAGGCCTCCCTTGGGGTTATATTATAAGAATAAGTATACGGTAAAAAATATGAGCTGTCAAACGATTTTTTTTAAATCGGCAAAACAATCATAAGGGGCCGTTTTATCAAATATAAATCCTTTTTCATTCCATTTCGGAATAACGTCGACATGCGCAAAGACAACCTTCGCTTTATCCGTAAATCCGTTATGGGAAGTAAATACATACTTAATTCTATTTAAATCCAGTTTTTCCTTTAATGCTTTCAAGGATTCAATATTCATTTCACTGTTGCAGTTGAACAGATCAAAAAAACACCATCCGCCGTCTTGATTCAGCGCAATGGAGTCTCCCGTAAAAAGCAGTTCGTTGTCGATTAAATACATTAAATGCCCGAGAGTATGACCGGGAACTAAAAACGGCTGAATTGTCAAATCACCGACGGAAACGGTTTGGCCGTCTTTAAGAAGGTGATAATTGTCTTTTATTTTTACGGAATTTTTTAATCCGAACGGGCCGATTTTTTTACGATATACGGTATTTGTCAGATAATTTTCTTCAATTTCGCCGAGATAAATTTCAGCGTTAATAAAACAATTCTCACAACGAATATCCAAACCGCCTGCATGATCCGGATCTGCATGTGTAAGAAACAGCGCCTGAACCGCTTTAGGATCGATTCCGATTTTTTTACACCCCGGCAAGAGAGCATGATGATTTTTGTACCCGGAATCTATTGCGATCAGTGTGTTACCCTTGCGGATAAAAAAGATATTGACATCATATTCTCTTACGCAGCTTACCGTTTCCGTCAATTGCCCGGTTTCAGAAGGATGGAAAGCTCCTTTTCCTCTGTACAGTTTCGGAACAACATGAATTGCAAAATAATCCATCAAACTCATAAAACACCTCTCGCACAAATTTTATCGTAGGCCATACGCCACCGCGTCACCTGCGCTCAGCTTTACGGCGTTCCGTCGGTCGGCACGATTTTTTTCGTTACGTCTTTTATAAACGACACTGCGATCAAAATCATTACAATCGAAATGGGCAGAGCGGCGATAATCGAAACCGACTGTAAGCCGTGCAAGGAATTTTCCGAAAAAATCAAACCGATGGGAAAGATGATAAATACGATCGCCCAAAATGCACGCATCGCTTTATGCGGCACTTCCCCCTGCGAAATCGTCCGGTATGAATACATCGAAATGACCATCGTCAGCGAATCAAATGTCGTCGAATAAAACATCAAAATCGTCACTATCAGCAGCAAAAGCGCACAAGTCGGAAACGGCAGCGTTTTGATAATCGACACGATGACATAGGGCATCGGAATACCACGGGCGAGATTTTGCACCGCGTCGAAAACTCCGTGCATTTTGAGCGCGAGACCGTAATTGCCGAATACGATGAACGAAGTAAAGGTACCCGCGAGCCCCGCAATATATACGCCGAATACGACATTCCGCACCGTACGTCCTTTACTGACGGTCGCGATAAAAAACGGAGTTGCGACACACCATACCATCCAGTATGCCCAATAGAACACCGTCCAATTTTGCACAAACCCTGTTTTTCTGAGCGGATCGGTGTACACGGCAAGCGGAATAAAATGGTGAATCATATTTCCGAGCGCGGTAAATCCCGTTTCGAGAATATAACGCGTTTCGCCGCCGAATATGCCTACCCAAAAAAGGAAGGCAAAAAACACATAGATGCACAGCTTCGCCATCAACATGATTCCTTTAAACGAAAAGAGCACCGCTATCGTATACAACACGGCGATGCAGATAAGCATACCGACGGACAGCAGTGCGGAATCGGGAATGCCGGTGATGCTGCTTACCGCGGCGCTCAAAAGCGGCGTCGCAAGCGAAAACGTCGTCGCCGTTCCGGCAAGCAGCGAAAAAATCGCAATAAAATCGATAAGGCTCCCGCACGCTCCGCCGATCTTATCGCCGAAAAGCGGGCGGCACGCTTCGCTGAATTTTTGACGCGTCCTCCCCTTTACGTAAATCATATATGCAAACGCAATCGCAAGCACGATATAAAAACTCCACGGAATCGGCCCCCAATGAAACAGCGGATAAACCGACGCCCATTCCTGCATACTCCCCAAATCGCCGATACGCTTTTCCTGCGCATACAGCGCCCACTCGATAAACGAATAATACAAAATATCCGCCGCCATCGTACTCGTAAAGATCATCGAGCCCCACGCAAAAAGCGAATATTCGGGCTTTGCCGTACCGCCGAGTTTTATCGTACCGATTTTTGAAAACGCAAAAAACAAAGTCAGTACGACGCTCGCAATACCGAACGCGAGATAATAGATGCCGAGCGTGTTTCCTATCCACGCACGCGCTCCGTCTATAACACGTTTGGAAACATCGGGAAAAAAGATAAACACGCAGCACAAAAACGTAACCGTCAAAAACGGAAAAACGATAAGCGGTATGTCGATATTCTTTTTACGCAGCATCGATGCCGTCGGTATGTTCACAGTGACGACTCCTTATTAATAATCAGCCTTCGGATAATCCGAGCGAAAAAAAACGTGAGAGCGCTATAGATGAAAAATCGCAGGCATACGCATACTGCACGCGTTCGTATTCGTCAAATGAAACGCCTTTTTTCTTTTTATATTCGCACCAGTACGTCCATAAAAGCGCACAAGCGGCTACATAGCACGTAATCTTCGCGCGGTTTTCGGCAGGACACTTGCATTCGTAATAAAGATCGATCGTCCTGTCGATCTGCGCAAGATCGTATCCGGCATAGATGCAAAACATTGCGATATCGATATCACCGTCGCTCATCGCCGCATATTCCCAATCGATCAAGCAAAGCGTACCGCCTCTGCAAAATAGAAAATTATCCTGTACGGGATCTATATGGCAGAGCGTACGACGATGCGGCAATTTTTTTAACAGCGGCCTGAGTGAAAGCACGCGGCTCCGCGTTTCTTTCCATCCGTCGAACGGCAGAACGGTCGAACGGCAGAGCTTTTCATACGCGGCAAGTTTTTCGAATACGTCGAATTGCGCGCTTACCGAAAGATCGAGCGAGTGGAGCCGCCGGAGCAGTTCCATACACCGCTTCGTGTCTTTTACATTTTGCGGATTACAGGGGCGGGCATCCCGTACAAAACGTTTAATTTTATATCCCGTATCGGGTTCGCAAAACACGACGTCATCCGTAATACCGCAGCCCGCGACCGCCCGATACGCTTCATATTCCTGCATGCGGTTGATAAGACTGCGCGTACCCGCTCCCGGCACGCGCAAAAGATACCGTTCTTTGTCGAGAAAAAACAATATCTGATAATTCGTCATGCCGCCCGAAAACGATTCGTGCCTGCCGGTAAATGCACCTCTCGCATCGAGCACGCCCCGCTCTTTCAGAGCGCAAAGCGTATCGCGTGCATCGTCATAGGAGCATCGCAGCTTTTTTGCCAAAACGGACGACGTAACGCCGCCTTTTTGCAGCGCAAGAGAAATCGCCGTCCACTCAAACGGACCGAAACGGTACGGATTCCGCGAACCGCTATGTTTTCGCATCCAGCACCATCTGATAAAATTTTTCCGCCGTTTTGCGGCATTCGACGAGCTGATCGAATTCGTCCTCTTCGTCTTTGCCGTAGATGCCCACTTCAAAGTCTGCAGGCAAATCGAGCGGCGCTTTCGCCACATACCGTGCGATTTCATTCCAATCCATCGTACCGTGTCCCCGCGCGTCCATAGGCACCCAATGTGCGTCGTGTTTCAATATTTCCGCATCATCGTCCGTCAACGCTTCCGGAATGGAAGCGTTTTCCTGTAAGTGAGTCGCAAAAGTTCGACTGTAATATTTTTTCAAAAAATAATTAAAATCATGACGACACTGCAGCGTTGCATGTCCGGAATCGAAGGCGAAACCGAGAAAATCGGAATCGTAGCGATCGAACATACGGTCGAACGCTTCTTCCTGTACTTGCCACGGCGTTACGATCAAATTTTCGAGCGCACAGCGAACGCCTGCAGCTTTCGCATACGGGGCAAGTTCATCGAAAGACTTGCACACTTGCGCATAATAATCCTCTTTATCTTTTTCGCTTTCGGCAAACAGTTTCCACGGAAGCTGCATGTGCAGCACCATAACCGACGCACCGATGTAGGTACACAGATCGACTCGATTTTTTAACAAATCGACTCCGGCAAGCCGGCAGTATTCGTTCATCGACGTATAATCTTTGCGGATGTCGGTCAGGCGATAACGATTTCGGAAAATCTTTTTTCCGTCTTTATCGATAATCGTACGCCTGCCGCCCTCGGACGCATGAATCGTATGTGCCTTTAAGCCGAGGCCGTTCAGCAGATCGCGCGCTTGAAACATTTCGCTTTTGCTGTAGATATACTCGCCTTCCCAATCGTGAATCCACTGCGTATGCGTAAAGCCCGCTTTTGCAATATTCGTAACCTGCCGCTCTATCTCATTCCAATTGTGCAGATCGTTGTTATAATCGCTGTTTACCGAACTGAGCAATTTCACCGCAACACCTCCGCATAATAATCAATAATAGACTGCCGTGCCGGAGAGGACACGACGCACTTAAGCCGTCTTTTCGGCAGCGGCTTTTTTATTCATCGCGATAAGAATAAAGCCGAATACGAAGCCCGCAGCGGAAAGGCAAACCATCGCAATCCAACAGTGGCGATAGCCGGCAAAGGGAGTCGCGGTACCGGCATATCTATCGACCATTGCGCCCGACACGGCGTAGAGAAATATTTCGACGGAATACGTTACAAGCGAAATAACTCCCGAAGCGGTTCCCGCAAGCCGCTTCGGCACACCGACTTCGTCGATCGTCGAAAAATAGAGCGCTTTGATGCTGTACAAAAAAAGACCGTAGCATATAAAGTTCGCTACGATAAGCGGCACCGATTTCACTCCGACGGGAATGATAATGTACATCGACGCAAAGACGACCATACCGATAAACGCATAGGCGATAAATCTGACGCGGCTTCCGACTTTATCCGAGATAAGCCCTGCCACAAAGGCGCCGATCATCATCATACCGTAGGTACGGACAGTATTGAGAAGCGCAACCGTACCGGCCGGAAGGCCGAACGCGTTCGACATATATCCGGTGATGTATCCGTGAAAAATAAGCGCGGAATAATTACACACGCCGAGAAGTCCCGCGAGCCACACGCGCGGCATCTTCGCGACTTCAAGAAAATCTTTCCAATTAAGAGCATTTTTTTCCTGCACTTCTCTCTGTGCGGGATTATCCTTTCCGAGAAAAAGAATCGCGAGGACGCCGGCGATAACAAGTCCGACGCTGTAATACATAATCGTATTTTTCATGCCGCCGATATCGTTACCGGCTCCCGCCGCATTGAACGCTATGACGGAGCCGAGCGCGGCAAGCGTACCGATAAGTCCGCGTCCCCCTTCGAGCGAGCCGAACAAGCGTCCCTGCTCTTCGGGACCGCCGAGATTGTTAATCGATTTGACCATAGCCGCCCAAAACGTAAACACCGTCGTTATCGCAAAGATCGCATGGATGACGACGAGCCATACGAAGCCGGGCATCATATAGTACCAAAAACCTGCAAGCGCAGTGCCGATGCATGAAAATGCGATCAATCCCCGCGAACTGAATTTATCCGCAAGCACACCGCCCGGAAAATAGCAGATAAAGTTTACGATGCCGTACGCGCTCATAAGGATGCCGAGCTGCGCCATCGTAGCTCCCGTCGCTTGTGAAAGCGGCTCCATGTACGTTTCGCGCAAATACGGCAGTTTGGTAATAAGTCCTCCCGCAAACGCCACGACTGCGATCGTCAGCCACTTACGCAATGTCGATTTGGTCGAATCAGCCACAGTAAAACCTCCTTGTATCGATTACGAGGTTAATTGTAAGGCCGATTCCCGAAAAACGCAAGGATTTTATTATTTAATAATTATTGAAAGTTTCGAAAAAAAATCAATTTTTAGAGGAGTTCCATTATACATTCGCATCAAACGTGCAATTTAAAACGCGCTCAATCCGCCGGGCTTTACTTGAAAATGGCTGAACTCCATCGAAAACGACGCCCTGCCCTGCGTCGCCGACCGGAGACTCGTCGAAAAACCGAACATCTTCGCCATCGGCGCCTGCGCGTGAACGATTTCGCCCGTCTGCTTCGAATCCTGTCCGAGTATAATGCCGCCGCGGCCGGTCATCTGGTTCATCGCGTCTCCGACGAATTCTTTCGGACAGGAAATATCGACGTCCATAACGGGTTCGAGCAATTCCGGTTTTGCGGCCGAACAGGCTTTGTCGAAAACCGCGGCGGCGCACGCTTCGAATGCAAACGTCGTCGACGTCAATTCGCTGTAATCGACATCGGTTACGGTGACGGCGGTATCGGTACAGGGATAACCGAATTTGATTCCCGATTGGAAAGAACTTTCGAACGCGCTTTCCATCGCTTCGAAAATTTCGTCGGGGATATCGCCCTTCTTTACGGTACACGCATAGGAGTTTCCGGCTCCTTGAGGACGAGGTTCGACGTGAACCGTTATGCCCGCCGTATTTTCTTTTCCGCCGAGCACTTTGCTGTAGCTTTCGCTTGCGTCCGCGCTTGCGGTCACCGCTTCGCGGTAAGTCACTTGCGGAGAGCCGACGCGGCACTTCACTTTAAAATCGTCCTGCATGCGCGTGACGAGTACATCGAGATGCAGCTCTCCCATGCCGCTGATTATCAGCTGACCCGTTTCCGCGTCTTCGTGATACGTAAACGTCGGATCTTCCCGCGAAAGGATCGCAAGCGTATCGTTCATCCTGTCGCGCTCGGCGAGCGATTCGGGTTCGAGAGAAACCGATATGACCGGTTCGGGAAACTGCGGTTTTTCGAGGAGCACCGGCATCCCCTCGCTGCCGAGCGTGTCGCCCGTCTGCGCGAGTTTCAATCCGATAAACGCTGCGATATCGCCTGCAGCGATACTGTCGATCGGCTCTTCTTTGTCCGCGTTGATTCTGAAAATTCTGTTGACTCTCTCGCGCTTTTTTTTGTTCACGTTGTATACTTGCGTGCCGCTCGCAATTTTCCCCGAATACATGCGCACAAAACACAGGAGTCCCATATTCGGATCGTGCTGAATTTTAAACACCAAGCCGACGGCGGCTCCGCTTTCTTTACACGGCACTTCGATTTTTTCTTCTTTGTCGCGCTTTATGTGCAAACCGACGGCGGGCGGCACTTCATCGGGTGCCGGAAGATAATCGATGAGTGCATCGATGAGCGGCTGTACGCCCTGATTGCGGCGGGCGCTTCCCATCACAAACGGAACGATTGCACGCGCTATCGTCTCTTTGCGGATCGCATCTTTCAACTGTTCCGTCGTTATCTCTTTTCCTTCGAGGTATAATTCCGCAAGAAAATCGTCGGCCGATGCGACCTGATCGACGAGCTTCGCCCGCCATTCGTCCGCTTTTTCTTTGCGTTCGGGAGCGATATCGGAAAATGAAAAAGTTTCTCCGTCATCGTCTTCGTTCCAGCGGATTTCCTGCATCGTCAAAAGATCGATGACGCCTTCGAAATCGCTTCCTTCCCCGATCGGGATCTGGAGAGCGACGCATTCGACACCGAACTTTTCGTGCACGTCTTCCATCGAACCGAAAAAGTCGGCGCCGACGCGATCCATTTTATTCATAAAACACAGGCGCGGCACTTTAAACGTGTCCGCCTGACGCCACACCGTTTCCGTCTGCGGCTGCACGCCGTCGACTGCGCAGATGACGGCGACCGCACCGTCGAGCACGCGCAGCGAGCGCTCGACTTCGGCGGTAAAATCGACATGCCCCGGCGTATCGATGATATTGATTTGAAAGCCTTTCCATTCGGTCGTCGTCGCCGCACTTGCAATCGTAATGCCGCGCGCCTGTTCCTGCGGCAAAAAATCCATCGTCGCCTGACCGTCATCGATTTCGCCGATTTTGTGAATTTTTTTCGTATAATAGAGGATGCGCTCCGTCGTCGTCGTTTTGCCCGCGTCGATGTGCGCCATGATTCCGATATTTCGTATTTTATTCAGCTGCATAACGCGAGTATATAGAAAAGAGAAAGAAGGAGCAAGCGAACGAAGAGCGGGCAGGGGTTTGTTATCGTGCGAATTAATATCCTGCGCGCTATTTTTCGATTTTACCCTTCCAGCTCATAATGCCGCCGATATTGACGACGTTCGTATATCCCATCGACGAAAGTTTTCCGGCGGCAACACGGCTTCTTTGTCCGCTCCTGCAGTAAACGAGAATTTTTTGATTTTTATTTTTCAAAATGTGCGCGGCACTCTCTTCGGTAATCGTTTCGTTCGTTAAGAGGACGGCCCCCGGAATGTGACCCGATTTGTACTCATCGGGACGGCGCACGTCGACGAGAATAAAATCCTTTTCCGTTTCCATAAGCTTTGCAGCTTCGTCCATCGAAATCGATGTGAATTGCTCTGCCGCCTTTTTTTCATTTTCTTTTGCAAAGCATGAAAAAAACATTATCGCCCCCATAAAAATAATAATTCCTATCGTTCGTGTATTCATATTTTCAATCCTTATCAAAATAGTATATGATCCGTGTCAACAACACCGGAAACCGTATTCTCTAAAAACGGCATATAATATAAAAATCGGCTGCACTTCCGGCAGCAACCCTCGCGTTCGACGCGGCGATTACAAAACCGTGCCGATTGCGTCGAGAGACGGTAATATGCACATCGCGATTTTTTTCATTTCATCGTCGGGTGCAATTTTATCGGGCACCATGATGCACGAAAGTCCCGCTCTGTACGCGCTCCGCATACCGTTCGGCGAATCTTCGATCGCACAGCAGACATCGGGCGAAAGACCGAGCGATGCGCAGGCGCGCTCGTAGATTTCGGGATCCGGTTTTCCGCGAGCGACCGTATCGCCTGTCGTAAGCGTTTCGAAAAAATCGATAAAGCCGGCGTTTTTCATCTGACGGCGTACGGCATCTCCGTCGGTGGAAGAGGCAAGCGCAATGCGGTAGCCTTTTTTTGTCAAATATTCAAGCGCCTCACGCGCGCCTTTCATCGAAGGAAGCCCCTCTTCCGTTTCGATTTTATTGAACAACACGGCGATGCGATTCATAAATCTATCGGCCGCGGATACGCTTTGCAAATCGTGTTCGAGCGAGGCACGGGTGTCGGCATAATTGCATCCGCGGTTCTTTTCGATAAGATACTCGATATCGGCAATTCCGCACTCTTTTGCCGCTTTACGCCACACAAGGTCGCAGACGGTTTCGCTGTCGAGCAAAACTCCGTCCATATCGAAAATCACTGCGGCAAAAGTTTTCATCGTCATCGGTGTTCCGGCGCTTAGGCTTTTGCCGTCCAAAGTCCGTGTTTATTGCAATACTCGTATGCCGCAATCAATTTGTCGCCTGAGGCGAGCGCAAACGACGCTTCGGGCTTTTCTCCGGGTTTAAGCGTTTTACGCTGGACGCCCTGTTCGGTTTCTATCGCGATCCACTGAATATAGTGATCGGCTTCCATCGGATGAACGACGGAACCGACTGCAACGTGAACTTCGCTGCCTTTTACCGTGATGACCGGCACGTGCTTTTCCTGCGCAGCATCGGTCGTGTTCGCTTTGAGCTCCTGCATCTCTTTTCCGCAACAAGACGGAAGGCAGCCTCCCTTGTGAATCATGCTGACGATTGTGCCGCAATGTCTGCATATATAAAATTGCATAGTGTCCTCCAAGACATAGTATCACATATAATATACCGAAAAAACAAAAAAAAGCAAATAATTTTATTTTTGTTTTTATTTCACTTTTTTGCTCATTGACGGAAACGCGCGGTTCGGGTAAGTTTGCGCTATGTGTAAAAAATCGAATCGCGTGTGTCGCTTTTATGCCGACGTGTGCCGTTTCTATGTCTCGACATCTCGCTTCTTTGCAAACGGTAAAAAAATTATTAAAACAAATATGAGCCGAGCTCGTACGGTATGTGCGGTTCTTTTTATTGTCTTTTCCGCTCTTCCCCTTTCAGCTTCCCGCCGCGCCGTTTTTTTGTGGCAGGGCGTACGAGGCATGAGAAGCTGCGATTCGGCTATGTTTATGAGCAGGCCAGAAAACGCAAACGGGGCAGCTCTCATCATTTGTCCCGGCGGAAGCTATCACCACTTGGGTATGTATAACGAAGGGCACTGTACTGCAAAGCGTTTCAACGCACTCGGCGTTACGACTTTCGTACTGCGCTACCGCGTTGCACAGGGAGGCGCTCATCACCCCGCCCAGCTCGAAGATATACAGCGGGCGATTCAGCTCGTGCGCGAAAATGCACGCGACTACGGCATCTATCCCGACAGAGTCGGCGCAATCGGTTTTTCCGCAGGCGGACACTTAGTGACAATGGCAGGCGTCTTTGCCGAAAGCGGCAACGAAATTGCAAAGCTCGGTATCGATGTAAAAGTAAGCCTGCGCCCCGACTGCGTTATGGCGATCTACCCCGTCGTTTCGATGCGCGACGATATCGCAAACAAGTGGTCGCGGAAAAGCCTGCTCGGAAAAAACATGAGCGAAGAACGAAAAGAACGCTTTTCCATGGAAAAGCAAATCCCTCCGACAATGCCGCCGACATACATCCTCGCCTGCCGCGACGATCCCGTCGTCAAATTCGAAAACAGCCGTCTCCTGTACGCCGCTCTCAAAGCGAAACATATACCGTGCCGCTTTGCACAATACGAAACGGGCGGGCACGGCTTCGGTATGCTCGAGGGCGCTTTTATGAAGAAGACGCACTGGAACGAAGACATAGAGGCGTGGTTAAAAGAAAACGGCATGCTGCAGAACTAGCATATATGCTATGCAGTATTATTCGTTTATATACTTGGAAATCTCATTAACTTTTTCTTCTATAATCCTTTTATTTCCAAGTTTTATAGTATACCTGCTTGGATTTATTGCAGTTAGTATTAATTTTATAAATTCTTCATTGCTTAAATAATTATAATCCTTATCAAAATAAAATTTTGATGTATCAGCGAGTCCGATTATTCCGTTTCCAAAATAGCTATTTGAAATTACATAATTATAATAATCTTTATATTTAATATTGTTCTTATTAATATATATATATTCAAAAAAATATATAAACATAAAAAACATAACAACATAAATAAAAGTAAAGAAAGAAATATTTTTATAATTAAAGATTTTATATTTTTTTACTTACTGGTAATTCCATTCTTTTCTTCAGCTTCACTTTGCACTGTACACATAACATCCGCTTAACCTGCATTGCACAGCAATGTCAGGTTGAAGCAGGTGCTAGGCGTTTTTTTTCTAGAATTGTATACGTTCATAATTGTTATCACTGATAACAATAGTACCGTCTGGCAGCATAAATACAACTTCATCCCAATACTTTTTTTTTACCTCTATGTTCTTTGAGGACATAGATAAAATAAATAATCCATTTCTCTTTTTTTTGATCCAGCGGGTGTAATTCATAATATGAATAAATTAATGAATTATCAGGTTTGTAAATTTCATTTATATATAAATCTGCAATTTCTTTTAATTTTTCTCTCTCTATGTAATTTTTTAAATATTTTTTCTTGAAAAAACTATATTGAGCATCAATAAGTTCCCGTCCGATTTTCCATGTAAGGTCATAAACACCTGTAGGATTAGCATTTGAAGTAACTCCATTTATATGGACTAAATCTTTTCTTGAATAATTTACCTGATAAACATGGATTCTTCGGTTTTGTGTTTCTATAATTTTTTCTTTATAATTATTTGAAACATCATCTTTTGTAAATAAAGAATCTAAAAAAAGTGTAATGTTATTATCAATTATATAAGTTGTACCGTCTTGTTTTTTTATTACTCTGCCATTTATAAAAAAAATATTTGTTTTGTTATTGTCATAAAAAATAGAAACTTCATATTCTAGTAAGACTTTTATATATTTTTGTTGTTTTAATATTTTAATTCTATCAAGAAATTCCTTTTGTTGTTTTTCATTTAATCTGATTGCGATATCCTGCTGATTTCCATTTAATTTTCGTTTTGTAACAATCACATCATTTATATTTTCTATTTCGGTAAATTCACAATAATTAATTGTTTTTTCTGCATAAATTTGAAAAACAAAAAATAATAAAAAATAAATTGTACAGAATGTTTTTCTCTTCATTTTTCTCCAAGTGTCGACAATTCAACTAACACAATTTTAAGCCGAAAACCGGCTTGTCCCGTTTGCCGGCTTTGAAAACGGTGTTATGTGATATCACTTCTGCATTAAAGCTGAATAATTCAAATGATTTTCTCTTGCAAAAGAAATAAAATCTTTTTCTTCCTGTGTTACACGAATTTGAAATTTCAAAGGAGATTCGAATTTCTGTTTTCTTCCAGAATTTTTTCTTGCTCCGCCATGTCCGAATTCTTTCGCATAATTTGCAAGACCTGACTTTTTCAAATATTCCTTTTCAGAAATAATTTTTTCATCATGAGAAAGTTCTGATTCCAATTTCTTAAAAACATAACCTTCCGAATCTTTTACATATACATATTCCATAATCAGACCTCCTTCAAACGTTTCTCCGCAAGTTTTATAGTTTCGTTTGGAGTTTTCTGTGTTTTCTTTACAAACACAACTCCTATTACAATAATTCTTCCGTAAACTTCATAAATTAAATATACTATTTATTTTGATTTTGTCAACATTTTCAAGAAGAAAACAAAGTTAAAATACAAAAAGTAAAGTTTGATTTTTTTTAAATAGATTAACTATATATAATTGTCAAGACCGTCCGAAAGGACTTATAGTTTGTTCATTTTGCATTTACCGTTTTGAACCATGAAACGCCGAAAAAACCTTTGTATAATTTTATTTTAACCGTATCGCCGGAATCCACAGTTTCTTTGTTTTCCATATCTGGAACAGTTCCGCAATCGATGGAAGATACTAGCCTTACTCGTAGCGCGTTCCGTAGACATGACTTTTGCTTTGTTTTGCATAGTTTTTTGAGACTGTGAAGACCTTTCTGGCGCCTTTTTTTTACTTTGTAAGCTTCTAAGCTCATCATCAAGCCCCATGCTTGTCGGTTTTCTTCGTCGATTCGTTTCCGATTTTCACTGCAAAGTCCGCCGCCTTGTACCCGGCAATTCTTTCAAAAAACTTCGTATAACCGGATGCTGTTGTCGGGTACTGCTTGATTTCAGACAAATTTTCAATCTTGTCCTCAACTCTTACATGCACGGTAAACTGTCGTGATGACCTCCGTTTTGCTTCAGCGGAAAGTCTAATCGGTAGTGTGTTCCATTCCGCTGGAAACTTCGTTGCGAAGTTCCCATTCAGTCTCTTACGATTTTATCATGCCCCCATTATTTTTTTATTTTGCGGTGCCCGTATAGTTTTTTTATAAAAAATTATTCTTTAGTTCTTTTTCCAAATCGGACGGTAACTTTTCATGCATGATATCTTTCCATGCTTTTATAAGCTGTTTGGGTTTTACAACATACGGATCAACGCCGATGTATTTAATTTTTTTATTTGAAACCAAGGATTTTGCAACAGCCATTGCAGCTGCGACTCCTTGTTCATACGGGCGCTGAGTGCTTAAACCTTTTACCATTTTTTGGCGCAACATATTCATTGAAATATCATGATCAAGATCACATGTGAACACGGCAATATCCAATCTTTTTAAATCGGTAAGAGCACGAATCGCTTCAAGCGCAGGCTGATCCCATGAAATATATAAACCCTCGATTTCAGGGCATGAGTTAACCAAGTCATAGCAGGTTTTGTATGCGTTTGAAATCGAGATAAATTTTTCACATGCAAAAATATTTACATTAGTATAATACTCTCTGACAAGTTTCTCCGCTGTAGAATCTCTTATCTGTGTTCCGTAAAAAGGTATTCCATGGACAAGAAAGCCCACCGTCACATGTTCCCTTTTTTTGTAATATTCGCCAAGCAGTGTTCCGACATTCCTTCCGTTTTCGTTTTCATTTACCGAAACACATGAAACATAGGCGTCGGCATTAAAACCGGCGGGAACGTTGCTTAAAAAAATAAGTTTCATCTGTTTTGACAATTCCGTAAATTTAAGAGACGTAAGATTATCATCGGTAGGTATTGCGATCAGAGCGTCGGGTTTTTGCAATCTAATCGCATCCAGCTGTGCAAGTTGCAGTTTAGGATCGAAATCCGCATCCATAACGGATATTACCGAAATTCCAAGATTTCCCAGGGTTTCTCTGATCCCTTGTTCGTGCAATCTTGCCCATGCGGTTCCTCCGTAATGAAGAGAAATCGCGACCTTGGGTTTTTTATTTCTGATAATTTCTTTTTCCCTTTGCGTTAATTCCAATTCTTCGGGTGCGGTTGCTTTTTCTCCAAATGGCCCCATGCTGATCATCTGTATAGATTTACCTTGTATAATTTCAATCGGTATGACAATCTTCTTTGTTTCGGGTCTTTCACCTTGTAAAAGTTTCATCATAAGGACATTCGAACTTTCTATAATTTTTGAAACATTCTGTTTTAATACAGTCAACGGGGGAGAGTACAATTCACTCCAAGGAGAATCTCCGTATCCGATAACGGATATGTCTTCAGGGCAATCCAAACCAAGTATTTGAAGGACTTTAATTAACGACAAGGTAAGATTGTTTCCGCATGTTATGCAGGCTGTAGATTTTATGTCTTCTAAAAACGTTCTGATCTTATGCTCTTGATTTTCCATAGACTGCTTAGAGTCAACGGTAAGGACCAAAGAATCTCTAAAGAAAACATTGTGCTCTGCCACGGCTTCTCTGTACCCTTCAAGCTGTTCTGAAGCCCTCGATGGGTCATTTTCTAAAACAATAAGAGCAATGTCATGATGTTTGCAGATTAAAAGCTGCTGTGTACTAAGGTAGACGGCCTTTTTATAATCGGAAATTATTTGATATATGTTTTTAGAGTTAAGTTTTCCGTCCAAAAAAACTATGGGTTTGTTTATTTTTATTAAACGTTTATAATTTGCAATGTTATTTGTAGTAGGTATAATAAATATGCCTGCAATAGTTTTATCGGCAGCTAAAGAAGTAAGTATGTCTTTTTCTTGCGATATGTTATTACTCGTAATCTCCACGATAAAGCGGTAATTATGTGACATGAAATAGATTCCCAGCATAGTGGCAATTTGAAGATTTACGGTACCGGAAAGATTGGGTAATAATAGGCAGATCACGGAACATTTGTTTCGCTTTTTCAAACCGGTATCTTTTATGTTGTCAGTGACATACCCCAGCTCTGCAATAGCCTTAAATACTTTTTCATTCAAGTTCTCGGCGACAAACCTTGTATGATTTATTGCATGAGAGACGGTTGCAATCGATACCCCCGCTCTTTCAGCTACATCCTGTAAGGTAACTTTTTTATTATTTGCCATCGGTATTCCTCAAATTTTACGTAAAATAATAATATATGATTGCATAAAACACAGAGAATAACAAGGATAAAAGCTTCTGTGTCCGTGTAAAAAGAAACAGCCTGATATTTTTTACAGGTTTTTCTATTATAATGTACAAAGTTATACAGATTATTTGCACTTTACAATATTTTACGTAAAATTAAAGAAAAAGTCTATGTAAAATAAATATTAAAATAAATTTGTTGACATATACTTTGTATCGTGTTAATATTTACGTAAAACAAGGGCGGGCGTATTCCGTCAAACAAGGATGATGTAATATGAAAAAAACAGTCAGCATAATTTTATCGCTGTGTATTGTTTCTATGGCAATGTTTGCCGGAGGAGAAAATGAGAAAAAATCGAAATCTCTTAGATTTGCTTTTTTGCCGAACACGCAGAACAACACATTTCAGAGTACAATGAACGACACTTTTAAAAAACTTTGTGCCGAAAAAAATATTGAATATACTTGTCTGGATCCGGACTACGATCTGAATAAACAGCTGAATCAACTATCGGATGTTGCGACTCAAGGCTATGACATGGTATTCGTAATTCCGGTGGATTCAAACGGTATTACTGCAGGACTTATCGAGCTTAAAAATGCGGGTGTTCCCGTAATCAATGTCGATACATCCGTAGGAAAGGCGGATTTGGGCTTGGTTTTATCGGTTGTAGCAACGGATTGTTATATGGCCGGGCAGCTTGTCGGGCAACAGATGGTCAAGGACTTTCCTTCCGGCGGACAAATTGCAATTCTGGATTTTCCGTCAAACGAAAGCTGTGTAGATCGCGTAAACGGATTTTTAAACGGACTTGGATCCAATAAGAGTAAATTCAACATAACGGCGCAGCAGGACGGAAAAGCGGCTTTGGACGCATCTTTAAAACTCGCCGAAGATATCATTACGGCTAACCCCGACCTAAAGGCCTTTTTCTGCATAAACGATCCGTCGGCTTTAGGAGCTGCTGCAGCGGTAAAAGCTGCAAATAAAAGCGGTAAAATAAAAGTATACAGCATAGATGCTTCTCCCAGCGGAAAAAAAGCTCTGCTGGACGGAGAATTTGCAGCCGTAGCCGCACAGGTACCTATAGAAATCGTAAAATACGCATTCCAGCAAGGACTTGATGTGCTAAGCGGCAAGCAGATCAAAAATTCCGTTTATCTTGCTTCCCACTTGGTTTCCATAGACGAAGCTAAAAAAACACTCAACGACTGGCAGTAATTTTCAATAATAACCAAAACGAAGGAAAGCATTCCTTTCCTTCGTTTTACATGTTTTCAAGGGTAATATTATGAATGGTCCGATTCTGGAAATGAAAAACATATCAAAATCATTTTCAGGCGTTTATGCGCTCAACGGAATAGATTTTTCACTGGAAAGAGGAGAAGTACACGCTCTGCTTGGCGAAAACGGTGCAGGAAAATCTACTCTAATAAAAGTGCTCGGAGGCATATATAGACCGGATTCGGGATCGATAAGTTTAAACGGAGCTCCTGTTGAAATTAAAAATGTACATACCGCCCGAGAATACGGCATAGGAATAATCCATCAGGAAATAATGCTGGTTCCTTCCATACCGGTTTACAGAAATATTTTTCTTGGACGGGAGATAACAAAAAAAACGGGAATTCTTGACGAAAAGGCAATGATCCTTGAAGCGAAGGACAAGTTAAACTCTCTCGGGGTGGATCTTGACGTCACACGGAGAGTTGAAGAATTGACAATAGCACAACAGCAGATGGTTGAAATAGTTAAGGCCATCTCATTTAATGCCAAAATACTTGTCATGGACGAACCTACCTCCTCAATAGGAAAAGAAGATGTAAATACTCTTTTCCGGACGATCGAGCGTTTAAAAAAACAAGAAGTAAGCATCATCTATATTTCTCACAGAATGGAAGAATTATTCCAAATTTCCGACAGGATCACCGTTATAAGAGACGGACACTTTGTCGGTACAAAGTTTACTCAAAAAACCGATACGGATGAACTTGTATCCATGATGGTAGGACGCGCTTTAGAGAAATATGATTTTCGTACCGGAATTTCATTTAAAAACACTCAAACTGTTTTAGACGTACAAGGGCTTTCGAGTGAATCCTTTAAGGATATAACTTTCAAAGTTCATAAAGGAGAAATCCTCGGCTTTGCAGGCCTTATAGGGGCCGGACGGAGCGAACTTATGATGAGCATCTTTGCAAACACGCCTCATCGCACGCAGGGACAGGTATATTTAAACGGTGAAAGCGTTTATTTTAAAAAATCTTCTCAAGCTATTAAAAAAGGAATCGGATTTGTTCCTGAAGACAGAAAAAAACAAGGATTGGTTTTGAGCAATTCGGTAGGCTTTAATATGGTACTTGCGTCTCTTGATCGGATCATGCGCGGATTTGCCATAGACACTGCAAAGAAGAATAAACTGATTCACTACTACGCGGATAACTTTAAGATAAAGGCATCATCTTACGATACCGACGTTATAAATCTTTCCGGAGGCAACCAGCAAAAAGTTGTCATAGCCAAATGGTTATCTACCGATCCCAGCTTATTAATCTTGGATGAACCTACGCGGGGTGTAGACGTGGGCGCCAAATTTGAAATTTATTCAATAATTAATGAACTTTCAAAAGCCGGACTGGCAATAATACTGATCTCCAGCGATCTGCCGGAGGTGATTAATATGTGCGATTCCGTCTGTGTAATGAAAAGAGGCCGATTGGTAAAGCAACTCACAAAAAACGAATTATCGCAGGAATTAATCATGAAATATGCGGCAGGAGGATGATAATGAACAATAAAACAATCATAAAAGTAAAAAACCGCGGTATGTTTGCAACATTAAAAAATAACGCAGGCATATTGGTTGTTCTGCTTTTTTTATGTATCTTATTAACGTTTCTTACGGATAAATTTTTTACCGCAAATAATATTTTGTCCGTTCTAAGACAAATTTCCATCAATATGTATATCGCAATCGGAATGTCGTTGGTAATTATCCTTGGCGGCATTGATCTTTCAGTTGGGAAGATCGTTGCGATGACGGGAACCTTGACCGTAGGCTTTATAGTCACCCAGGGTATGCCTATATGGGCGGCTATTATTTTGGGGCTGCTCATAGGCACGGCTACGGGATTCTTATCGGGTTTGTTTATTGCCAAATTCAATGTTCCCGCTTTTATTGTAACCATGGCTATGATGAATATTACAAACGGCGTTGCTTATGTATACAGCGGCGGAAGATCAACCCGAATTCAGGAATCTTTTTTCGTTAACATAGGGACCGGCTATTTGTTCAATGTCATTCCGTTGCCGATTGTCTACATGCTAATCCTTATAATTATATTTTCGTTTTTGCTGAATAAAACCAAATTCGGCGCCTACATATATGCGATCGGCGGCAATAGAGAATCTGCCAGATTAAGCGGCGTACCTATCTTCAAAGTTGAAGTGCTGATATATACCATCAGCGGATTTTTATCCGCTTTTGCGGGAATAGTCCTTTCAAGCAGAATGTATTCGGGACAGCCTTCGGTAGGAAGCGGCTATGAACTTGACGCCATCGCCGCCTGCGTACTCGGTGGAATTTCCATGTCGGGCGGCAAAGGTCTTCTAAGCGGAACCGTAATAGGAGCGATGGTCATCGGTATCATTTCAAACGGTTTAAACTTACTGGGAGTAAGCTCTTTTTGGCAATTGATAGTAAAGGGTATAATCATCTTGATCGCAATCCTGATAGACACTCAAAAGGGCGGCAACGGCATATTGCGTTCTTTTATTAAAAAGAATAAATGAACGTTTAAATTGAACGTCCGAAATAACGCCGTTCAGTTTAAACTTAAACCGTGCACAAAAAGCGCACTGATTCAACATCTTATAAAATCGATATTTTGTTAGTCTGTCGAATTTTTAAGGAGGATAAAAATGACATCAAAATTATTCAGACATACAAAACACTGCCCGTCAACAGGCGATGCAATCCCTTTTTTTTATGACGGCACATATCATATCTTCTCACTTACCCCGCCCCAAGGCACTACAGTATATCCCGATCGACTTAGAACCTCATGGTGCCACACAATTTCAAAAGATCTGCTTCACTGGGAAGAATTACCCGTAGCCATACATCCGGGCACAAACGATGATGCGGATTCTTCAGGTGTTTGGACGGGTTCCGTCGTTTTCGGTAACGGAATGTTCCATGCGTTTTATACCGGATACAATATTAAAGCAAAATATCAGCAAACTATATGCCATGCATACAGCAAAGACAGCATCACATGGGAAAAAGATAAAAAGAACCCCATACTGTTACCTAATGAAGATCTTTTTGAAGCTTTGGACTGGAGAGATCCTTACGTATTTTACAATGATGAAGAGAATGCCTATTGGATGATCTTGTCTGCAAGGCTTAAAGGCAATGCGATTACCAGAAGAGGATGTGTTGTATTGTATACTTCCCCGGACTTGGATAAATGGACATATTCACGTGTTCTTTATTATCCGGGGAACACCAACTGTCCCGAATGCCCCGAAATGTATAAAATCGGTTCAAATTGGTATTTATCTTATTCAAGGTTTTCGGAATACGTAAATACCATTTACAGAGTTTCAAGTTCGCCTTTCGGCCCGTGGAGAACCCCGAAATCCGACGGAATAGGCGGCAGACGCTTCTATGCCGCGAAGTCCATGGCAAACGATGAAGGACGCCGTATTTATTTTGCTTGGGCGCACGACAGAGGCGACGATTGCGATCAGGGAGAATGGTATTGGGGCGGTAAATTTTGCGTCCCGCACGAAGTAGTACAAAACTCAAAAGGAGAATTGGATGTAAAAATGCCGCCTGAAATTCGCTCTCTATATCCTAAAAAGATCGATTGGCAGTATATGCAGATCCAAGGAAACGGGACTAACTTCGGCAACAGATCTATCGACATATCCTCTTTAGGAACGTGCTCCTACGGTTTTTTCACCGGCATCCCCGAATCCTATTTATTTTCCTGCCGATGCAGAGCTCATGAAATATATAACAATTTCGGCATTCTTTTAAAAAGCGATCGCGACGCATCGACTTGTCTGCAGTTGGAATTCGATTATTCCATGCAAAGGGTATCCCTTTTAAATCTTCCCATGCCCGTGGATCCGTTTTGGCAGCAATCCTGCCAGGCTATCCCAAAACCGAAAATGCCGGGTCCTGACGGCTTTAGGGTTTGCGAAAAATCTTTTGCCTTTGATGTAAATTCATGGATAAAGATCTGCCTGCTCGTTGAAAAGGATAATATAGACATATTCATTGACGAAAAAATCGCTTTTTCATATCGTCTGTATGAAAAACCCGAATATGAGCTGGGCTTTATAGCGGAAGACTGCAACGTCGAATTCTGTGATATAAACTTTGCGGTTTAGACGGAGTATGTTGCCGTTCGTCTTTTAAAAATCCGCAGTACCGGTTTGCCGCCGCCGCTTGGACATCAATAATCCGGCGGAAACAGGCGGTAACAATACGGCAACGATACGGTCGCTTTATAGCGACTATTATGTTATAATGATTGAATAATATGAAATTTATCTGTTTCGGAGAAATACTTTTTGACATATTCAAAGATTCGGCGCGAATCGGAGGCGCCCCGTTAAATGTGGCCGCGCATTTTCAAAAACTCGGCGCAACGGGAACTATCGTCAGCGCGGTAGGAGACGACGAACTGGGGCGGTCGGCGTTGGACACCGTTAAAAAATTCGGAATAGGCTCCGAGCATATTCATATAAGCGAATTTCCTACCGGAAAGGCCGAAGTTTTTCTTGTCGACGGAATAGCCGACTACGCTTTTAACGAGCCGTGCGCTTGGGACGACATAAAAATTTCCGATGAGCTAAAAGGACCGTTTGACGTTCTATGTTACGGAACTCTTGCACAACGCAGCGAACAAAACCGAAAAGCCCTCTGCCGAATATGGGACTCTATCGACGTCCCTGTAAGATTTTTTGACGTAAATATCCGTAAAAATTTTTACAGCAAGGAAATAATCGATCAAGGGCTTCTTCACGCCACCGTTCTTAAAATGAATGACGATGAAATTCCCGTTATAGCGAACGCCGCAGATATCGGAAAAAAGAATTTCGATGAAACGATAGCGGAACTTTTTCACCGATACCCGCTCGATATAATCTTAGTAACCCTCGGAAAAAAAGGTTCGGTTTGCTGTACGAAGGACGGAAAAATTTTCCGGCAGAACTGTAAAGACATAACCGTCGTAGATACGGTCGGCGCCGGAGACAGTTTATCCGCAGGTTTTTTGTACATGATGCTTAAAGGTGCCCCTTTACAACAGGCGCTGGCTTTCGGATCAACCCTTGCGGATTATGTCTGTGCGCATCAGGGCGCAATTCCAGAATACGACAAAGAGCTTTTAAATAAATTTCACTACGTCCAAGATAAAGAAGGTACTTTTTAAAGTCTGTAATTCGCGGTATAAGTTTGGGTTAGAACATAAAACCATATCACAAGCGGCGGCCTCTATCATCTCGGCATTCACAAGGACGTAAAACGCTCCACGATTTCCTATGCGAACAATAACCGAAGGTTTAAATTGAACGTCTGAAATAGCGCCGTTCAATTTAATTTCGAGTTTTCTTTCGAAGACTCGCAGATGCACGTGTGCGCTTCCGCGCACTAATTATACAGCGCCTAAATCTACTGTTACGTTTAATTTAGGCTACTGTAATTATAAAACCTTCGGCAATTTCTGCGAAAATGGCGTTCTGTTCGTCACTCGGCTCAAGGAAAATGCGGTCAAAACACAAATATGGATAGCGTTGATTGTCTATCTGCTTTTTCTGAAACTTTGCGAGCAGTGTAAATATGACGACAAGAATTTCACGTACTTTTGTTTATATTTTGAATCAGGATCACAACCATTATTAAACATTCCAAGCCCTTTTCTGTTTAACCGATAACCATCCCAAAAACCATGTGTATCGGTTGTGAAATTATAATTGACATTTATTTCTTTTATATTTTCCATTTTGCGGCCGCTCCGTCGGCCGTCCGTATAACCAGCGTTTTAAACCGTAAAAACGTTTTTGCGCGACGCGCAAAAATGGTGCAAAAGTTGCAGCGGCGAAAAGCTGCGGAAAGTAACTGTTGTGACAAAGTTTTTATCGGCTTTGAAAACCTTGTTATGCTTTTTTTATTTTTACCTTGCCAGTTGATTTTAATAACTGAATCATATTTATTAAAATACAAATACCGCACAAAAACAACGATAAATATATATTTGTAAGTAATTCTTTTTTGACTTCAGGTTCTTTTACTGATTCAAAAGAAAGCTTTACAATTTCAAATATGGGATAATCTTTTATTTCTGGAAGCTTTAATACTTCTTTTATAATAACAGCAATATAACTTAAATATACTCCGACAGCCGTATATACCAAACTTATTAAAGAAATTATAAGTACACCTATCTTGTTCATTTTGCCTTTTGCCCAAACATAGCCTTTTTGTGAAAGATAAAAATATATTAAACCTGACGCACCTGCGATTCTACCTAACAAAAATAAAATGAATGTTACTAATATTCCAGGAATAGAAAAAACTATCGCTGCTATTGAACCTTGAAGATAATTATTTGGTTGGAGCCTAAAATCTTCATACGCATTTTCAATTTTAGTTTCTAATCTTTTTGCACAAGAAGAACACATTGGCAACGGAATACCATCAATATCAAATATATTAAGTCCATCCGTTTCTATACAGTTATCTCCACTGCATTTTGATTTTTCTTGCGGGTATTTTTGTTTAATATAACCAGTTATGTCTTCAATTACTTCTTTTATTTTTGAAATTTTGAAAGGTAAAAAATATTCCGTAAATACAATATAAACATCAAAAGACTGATCGTCAAAAAAATCTATACTTTTTGCATATCCTTTCCTTTTCCAAGATAAAATTTTCTTTTTATCATCTTCATTTAATTCAATTGGAAATCTGAAACTCACATTTTTCCGATTCGCCCCATCTGCAAACATAACATATGTATTATTTATAAATCCATAAAAATATGTTCCGTTATTTTTGAAACCAAATTCTCGGCTCAATTTTTTTAAACCTGGAAAAACCATTCTATTACCCCTTTTTTCTAAAAACCACGCCTATAGCGTTGTGTACATAACATTGTTTTAAACCGCAGGCAGCTCGATTACCTGTCGGCTTTGAAAACTGTGTTAGGCGCTATTTTTCATTTATAAGTAAATCTATAGAATCTACTTTTCCTTTTTGTTTATAAAATATTATTTTTTTATAATTCCAAATTCCATTTTCTTTTTCTGCATCAACATAAACCCGTGAGCTTCCGTTTTTACCTTTAATTGTATATGAAATAGATACTTTTCCAGTCCCATTTCCATTTGTGCTCATAGAACCACTTATAATTTTGGGAAGTTTATAATCTTCACCAAGATATTCCAAAATTTCTGTATTATTTTCAATAAGCTTAATTGAATGTAAATATGGTTCAGATTTTAAAAATGATGAAAAAATTGTAATACATACTATTATTATAGCACCAACAAAACCAACTCCAAAAATAACAGAATATTTTATAATTTTTTTCTTTTTTGATTCATCTGATTTTTCAATTTTTCTTCCGGAAACTTCTGATCCACTATTTTTACCAAAAGTTTTTCTGTATAAATAGATGCTCCCATAAATAAAACCTAATGCGCCTGTAGAGTATGTAAATTGAAATATATCCTTTTTATCTTTAAGCGCGCAAAGGATTATATCATTTATAATTCCTAAAACAACGCCAATTGTACTTATTATTATGACAAAGTAACAAAAAAACTTAAAAATAGATTTTGGACAAAACGGATTTATTTTTTGGAAACCTAACACAATAAAAACCATTGCCCATGCTATAAAGAAAAAGCCAATACTTATTCCAAAACCTAATACAGCTTCTGAAATTTTTATATCTTTACAGATGCGAATAATACAATTTAATATGCAAACTCCAAGAATTATACCTAGAATAATTTTTATTCTTTTTTCATAAAAATCAATTATTTTTTCCATTTTTTTTCCTTTCTTGCACGCCAATGCGTGTTCTCATAACATCCTTTCAACATTTTCGTATAATATCACAAAAACCTATGCTTTTCCATCTAAATTGCTGCGGATCAAAAAATCACATCTTTCTTCCTTATCATCAGCTGGAATAAATCAACCGCTTCATGCAGGGTACGCTGAATAACCGAAGGATCGATATGGTGGCGTCCCTGCTCGCCGGTTTCTTTGTTACGCCATCGGCAAGCTTGAGGAAACACCCACTGCCGGAACTGAGTTTTGCCGGCATTGGGATATTTTTTTGCAAAAGCAACCGGATAAAAAGACCGTAATCGTTCTCAGGCAAGAGAGAGAATATCTTTGCAGTTCGCTGTCATTGTCTTTCCAAAAACATCCGGCCGGAATCCAAGCTCTGTTCGGTACTTTTTTTTATTGCTTGCAGAATTTTAGCAAAATCTTCGCCCCTGCTTTAAAACGTACCGACAGTACGACTTTGCCAATACTTTGCGTTCACTCATATACCGATATTTATTTTCGAATTCTTTATTGTCATAGAGTCTTTTGCTTATGTGCGGTGGGTAACTGTATGCATTAACGGTTATAATATCATTTATATCCGTAGTAATTAAATGCCGATACCCACATAGTAATTTTATCCAACTGAGCGGAATCGGTAACTTCTTCTCGTAAAACCGTATCATCCGTAGAAATAAACTCAATTTCCAATTTTCTCAAATTACATAATTGTTCGATTGCTATCTTACTCCACAAATCGGTTAAGAAAATATCTCCCTCGATGAAATAAGGAATACCGCCTTCTACATTTACTTCTTTACCGTCTTCTTTGGTAGCGGTTATTTTATACTTTCCGGTACTTTCCGAATCGGAAGAATAAGTTTTTACAATAAAATTATAAGAGCCGGTATTCGGATCATCGATAAAGAAAATACCTGAACCGGTCAAATCCAGCGGAGCAAGTGCTCTTTCAGAATATAATTCATCGGCTTGGACCGTTTGCTCAGATAAATCATCGTAATAGAAAACAATTTTGTCGATTGTGTACTGATTATCTTGAAGAAAAGAATCATGTAATTTAACCGTGCAGTTACTTCCTGACACAAAATCGAAAGTATCAAATGATATCAATAGATCTTTATCTTCGGAGTTTCCTGTTCCTCTAAAAAAAATTTTTGCTCTCATAATCCGTTTTGAGGTTATATTTACAAAATTCGGTGAAACACCGGCATTTTTTCTTATGTACCCGTAATTCGGATACATTATAACCGGGGCTGTAATACCGGAATATTCCTGATAAGCAAAATTCATGGCTTTTCCCATAAATTTAGGATTCTCTTTTAAATAATAACTTTTTGTTGACAATGAGTATTCACGCCGGTTTGTTGTTTTTGTTTCCGAATATGGAGTTTTATTTACTTCCTCAGCTGAAATATTACCTTTTTTTTCGCCTCCGAATAACAAAATTATTAAAATCAATAGTAAAATTATTTTTTTCATTTTTCCTCCCGGCGCGCCCCGGTGCGGGCGTTCGTATAACATTCGCTTAACCTGCTTTTGCGGCTTGTCCGCAATGTCAGCATTGAAGCGGGTGTTAGAACACATCTTCTTTAAATGGATTTATTACCATTACTCCACGATATGTCTGTCCCGGATTTAAATCTTCGGAAATAATAAATTCACATTTTGCTTTCTCTGCAGCAGCTATTATCAATGAATCTCAAAATGATAATTGTGAAATTACACTGATATCTATTGCTTGTTCTATCAGTTCCAAATCATATAGACAAGAATATCGGTATCAATAAATACTTTAGACACGATATAATTCTTCCCTTGTCCATTTCTCATTGCCTGATGTTGCATTTAATGTGTCCATAAGTGAAAAAGTATCATGAAGCCAGTAATCTTTATTGGTCACAACCGTTTGCTCGACAAGTTTTCTTACAAGAGAATTGAATGAGATATTATGATTCCTGGCGTATTCTCGGCCTGCCTGTAAAACAGTTTCATCAATTGATAGAGTTATATTTTTCATAAACACTCCTTGCTAACACAGTTTAAGTGCGCACATTGATAAAGTCAAGAGAAAATAGATAAAAAACAGATTTTTAAATTAAGATTAATGGTTATTCGTTTATTTTCTAATCTGAAAGAAAATACTTTTTAATTTTCCAAAAAGTTACAATTTTCATAGATTTCCCTCCAAAACATCGCACTCCGCAAGTACCGCGTGCGCCGCAAGCCGACGGCGGGTGCCGTTCAAGCACCCGCGCGAACGGCAAGCTTTACTTTCCTTTACGCGATTTACCCGCTCCTTTTTTTACGGCGGGCTTTTTCGCTTTCGCTGCGCCCTTTTTCGAAGCGGACGATTTCACCCCGATCTTTTTCGAAACGGATTTTTCGCGTCGGCTCGTATCCTTTTTTGCCGCTGACGATTTTCCGCCGTCAGCGTTTCTCGAGGATTTTTTCTGCATCGATTTTTTTTCAGCCGCTTTAAGCGTACCGCTTTTTACCGCGCGTTCCGCCTGAGCGTTTTTTTTCACCGCGCTCTTTTTGACGCTCTTCGTTTCGGAAAGCGATGCCGTTTTCCCGTTTCCCGCAAAGGCGTGCAGCATCACTTCTTCGGCGCGAGTCACGGGTATAAACGTAATACCCGCCTTTACGTGATCGGGAATATCGGAGAGATCGCGGACGTTCGCTTTCGGAATCAAAATCGTTTTTATGCCGTTCCGCCTGGCCGCAACCGTCTTTTCTCGGAGTCCGCCGATCGGCAAAACCTGCCCCGTAAGCGAAAGCTCGCCCGTCATCGCAAGATGCCCTTTAATAATTTTTCCGGTGAGCAGCGACATAAACGCCGTCGCCATCGTAATGCCGGCGGACGGGCCGTCTTTTTTGACCGCGCCTTCGGGAATGTGCAAGTGAATTATATTCTTTTCAAACCACTCTTCGCTCTTTATCTTTTTTGAAAGCACTTGTTCTTTTACCCAGTTGATCGCGATCTGCGCGCTCTCTTTCATCACGTCTCCCATCTGACCGGTAAGCTGCAGTCCGCCCTTCGCGCTCGGATACGCGATGCTTTCGATGAGCAGCGTATCGCCGCCCATACTCGTCCACGCCAAACCGATCGCCGTTCCCGCGATGTCCGCCTTTTTGATTTCGCTTTCATCGAAGACGGGTTTGCCGAGATACTTGTCGAGAGCTTTCGCATCGATCGTATATTTTTTCGTTCTGTCGACGAAATCGGCGGCTGAAACTTTTTCGCTTTCGCGCTTTACCGAAACGAGTTTGTCGATTTCCGCCTGTGTGAGGTTTTTATTTTTCTTTACGAGCAGATCGATATCGCCCTGCGAAAGCTTCCAGCGGGAATCCACGAGCGAGTCGATTTCCGACTGCGTCAAATCACGGTTCGCTTTGACGAGTTTGTCGATTTCCGACTGCGTGAGTACGTGTTCGCCCTGTGCTTTCTTTGCAGCAAGTTCGGCTTCCTTTGCTTTTTTCGCTTTCGCCGCCGCTTCTTCCGCTTTTTTCTCCGCTTCGTTCATAAGTTCTGTAACGATTTTGCGGTGGATTTTATCGACGCTCTTTTCGTAATTGCGCACTCCGGCTTCGCGCGCGTACTCTTCGGCGATCATCAAAAGCGCTTCTTTCGTATACTGCACTTGATTTTTTTCAAGTCCGTTTTTATTAAGATTTTTCGGAATGAGATAGCGCTTTGCGATTTCGATTTTTTCCTGATCGATATAGCCCGGCAGCTGAATGACTTCGGCACGGTCGAGCAGCGGTTCCGGGATCGAATCGAGCGTGTTCGCGGTGAGGATAAAAAATATGTCGGAGATGTCGAACGGCAAATCGAGGTAGTTGTCGCGGAAACCGACATTCTGTTCGGGATCGAGCACTTCGAGCAGCGCGCTCGCGGGATCTCCCTGATAACTCTGTCCCATCTTATCGATTTCGTCGATCATAAAGACGGGAGCGCGCGTTTTCGTCGTGCGCAAACCTTGTATGATTTTTCCGGGCAGCGCACCGATATAAGTTCTGCGGTGTCCTTTGATCTCAGCTTCGTCGCGAAGACCGCCGACGGAAAATCGATAAAAAGGTTTATGCATCGCATCCGCGACCGAATGCCCGATGCTCGTTTTGCCGACGCCGGGAGGACCTACGAGCAGCAGTATGCTGCCCTTTGCATCCTGCTTGAGCTTTCGAACCGATAAAAATTCCATGATGCGTTTTTTTACGTCGTCAAGACCGAAGTGATCGCGCTCGAGAATCTTTTTCGCTTCGTCGAGGCTGTAATTTTCCGCAGGCTTGTCGTTCCACGGAAGCTGCGTGACGAGTTCGAGAAAATTCCGCGTACCGATGTATTCGGCGGAGTTCGGATCCATGAGATTGAATTTTTCGAGTTCGTTGTCGACCGTCTCTTTTATCTCGCCTTCAAAATGAAATTCCTCCGCTTTCTTTTTAAACTTTTGATAATCGGTCGCGTTGCCTTCGGCGTCCGTGCCGAGCTCTTCCTGAATCGACTTCAGCTCTTCGCGGAGAAAATATTCGCGCTGATTTTTTTCGACGCGTTCGTTGAGTTCGTTTTGAATTTTTTTCTGGACGCGTAAAAGCTCCTGCTCTTTTTTAATATAGATGAGCACTTGCTCCATACGCTGGCGCACGTTTACCGTTTCGAGCACTTTTTGCTGATCGGCTTTATCGATGTTGAGGATCGACGCGATAAAGTCGGCAATCTTTCCGGGGTGATCGATGTTCACCATATTCAGGCGCATCTCTTCTGAAAAGAGCGGATTGTTTTCGGATACTTCTTTCATTTCGCTCAACAGCGCGCGCGTGAGCGCTTTTACTTCAAACGTGTCGTCCTCTTCGTCGTCGAGGTAATCGACCGCGGCCGCCATCGGCGTCGTCGCGTGCAGCGCTTTTCGGATACGGAAACGCTTGAGCGTCGAAATAAACACGTTGAGTCCGCCGTCGGGCAAATTGATCTTTTTAATAATGCGCGCGATCGTACCGACCGCATGCAGATCGGATACCGACGGATTTTCCGTTTCGTTTTTCAGCATAACGATACCGATATAGCCGTCGCCCGCACACACTTCTTCGATCACTTTCGTATCGTCGGAAGAACTGATCATAAGAGGCGTAAAGATGCCCGGAAAAATCGGACGTCCCTGCAACGGAATGAGCAAAAGCTTTACCGGAAGTGCCTGATCCGCAGGAAGGATCTCCTTAGTCGCCGACGGCTTTTTTACGATTTTTTTGTCCGCCGCTTTATCCGCTTTCTCGCCGTCAAAAGTACCGTCCAGTTCCGCCTGTGAAATCGATACCGTGGAATCATTATTGTCAATATCTTTCTTTGCCATAGAATAAATATACTCCCTAAATATGAAATAGTCTACGCCGGAAATTTTATTCTTATCCGTTCCGGAAATTTATCGATTTTTTTTCTTCGAAGCATCGGACGGCAAAAATCGTGCCGGCGCCAAATGTCTGTGTCCGATTTGAAAAAGCAGCTGCACCGTTTTGATGATATTGTCGCGCGACGGGCCGTCGAGCTTTGCAAACGCACCGACGATTTTTGCCGAATTCTGCCACCAATTTTTTTCGAGCTCCGAATTCGTCTTTGCGTCGGTCGCCTCAAGCACTTTAAAAAGCGTAGTGACAAAGCGGGAGCGCTCGGCGTCGGAAAGCTCACGGAACCACGCGTTGAACGTATCGTGAAACCATTCGCTTGCCGCGTCGAAGCCCGGAAGCGAGACGAAACCGTCTTTCGTCAAATGCCATGAAAACGGATCGTGCTGTCTGATGCCGGCCTGCTCGCTTTCGACGACGGCGTACGAGGCCGCATGTGAAAAGAGCATACCGACGATGGAAAGCTGCGGATAAAACGAACGGATTTTCGGCGCAAGTTCCCGGAATTCGAGAGAAGCGACGATCTCTTCGCGAAAGCCCGGTCCGTCGTTGTTGTACACGCAGGAGATGCGTTTTTTGAATTTACGGTCGATGTTTGCGGCGGCATAAATTGAAAGGTTTCCGCCTTTCGAATGGCCGCCCACGCGAAATCGTCCGCGTATCGATTTCATCGCTTCGGTCAAATAGCTAAGCGCGTCGGTTTGAGCCGGTACGGTTTTGAGGACGCCCATGTTGAAATCCTCTTTCCAGCCGATTATCGTATCGTCGGTACCGCGGAACGCGACAAAGGCGTACTTGTCGCCGGTCAAAAAAGTCGTCGCGGAAAATTGCTCTTCCTTTTGCAAATCGAAACGCTCCGCATAACCGCACGCTTTTATAGTTCCGAAACGATTTGAAGAAGCGGCTGCGAACAAAAGATCTACCGTCTGCGAATTGATCATCGCGCCGACTTTGCGTCGTCTTGAAAAATCCTTTGCACTTCGAAAAAGTGCAGCGGCATCGTTCAGTATTACGCAATCTTTAAAGCGTTCGCTTACGATGCCTGAAAAATCGAGATACGAAATTTGACACAGGATGAGAGCGTCGATATCGTTGAACGGAACGGCGGAAAACGACAAGTCGCCGCGCCACTCGATATAGTCGATAATATTCGCCATAGAACCTCGTTCATCATATTATAGCAGAAAATTATATCCTGTGATATAATGTATATGTATATTTGTAATAGGTTCCCGGCGGGGAAAATCAACGTTGTATAGAGGAGCATACGGATATGGAACAATACAATTCGATCGGCACGCGTGCGGTAGAAAACGAAAAACGGAAATTCCTTACGCGTACGTACGGCTGGATGGCGCTCGCGCTCGTAATCAGCGCAGTGAGCGCCTACATTACGGCAGGGAATGCGGCGCTGTTGAGGCTGCTGTTCGGCGGAAGCGGTATCGGTTTTTGGGTCGTCGCGATCGGTGAAATCGCGCTCGTGTGGTGGCTTTCCGCGTCCATCCGCAAAATCTCGCCCGCTGCGGCGTCCGTCGCGTTTATCGTCTATTCGGCGCTGAACGGACTGACGCTTTCATCGATCTTTCTCGTCTACACCGGTACGGCGATAACCTACACGTTCCTTGCGGCAGCGGGAATGTTCGGCGGTATGTGCCTCTACGGCGCGGTCACGAAACAGAATCTCAATTCGTTCGGCCGCTATCTCATCATGGCGCTGTGGGGTCTCATCATCGCTTCACTCATCAATTTCTTTTTGCGCTCGTCGGGATTTTCGTGGCTCATTTCGCTCATCACTGTCGTCGTCTTCGTCGGACTCACCGCATACGATTCGCAAAAGATTTTAAGGGCGGCGCAGTATTCGGACGGATCGGATACGTTCAAAAAAGCGTCGATCATCGGCGCGCTCGAACTCTATCTCGATTTTATCAATATCTTCCTCGCCCTTCTGCGCCTCTTCGGACGCAGACGATAAAGCGCAAAAACAAAACGGCTCCTCTCGGAGCCGCGGATAAGCGCATATCCGCACGGATTGCGCCGGAAACAACGTAAAAAAAAACGCCCGCCGGCAAAAATGCGATGCGCGGGCGCTTTATTTTACCGGCGGTGCTTATTCCACCGTTTTCGGAATTATTAAATTCAATACGATGCCGACGACGGTCGAAAGCGCAACTCCTCCCAAACTGAACACGAAGTCGCTCCCGACGGTAAACTGCAAAATGCCGCCGCCGATGCCGATGACCATGACAACCGACGAAATCGTCAAGTTACGTTTATCTTTGTAGTCAACGCCTTCTTCAACGAGCGTGCGTAAGCCGCTGGACGCGATGAGCCCGTACAAGAGCATGGAAACACCGCCGAGCACGGGGCCCGGAATCGTTTGAATGACCGCGCCGAATTTTTGGCAAAAAGACAGCACGAAGGCGATGACCGCAGCTCCTCCGATAACCCACACGCTGTACACTTTCGTAATCGCCATAACGCCGATATTTTCACCATACGTCGTGTTCGGCGGCCCGCCCCATACGGCAGCCCATGCGGTCGCAAGACCGTCGCCGACGAGCGTGCGATGCAAACCGGGATCTTTTAAAAAATCCTTGCCGACGACGCGCGAAGTCGTCAGCGTATCGCCCAAGTGTTCGCAGATCGTCGCAAGCGAAACGATCACAAAGGTGAGAGAGGCGACGAAGTTGAATTTCGGCGCAAGCCAAAAATACTTGCCCGCCGCGTCGGTTTGCAAAAACGGAAGCGCAAACCACTTCGCTTCACGCACGACGGAAAAATCGATGACGCTGTATGCGGGAAAAACGGCGCCCATGACGAGTGCAAAAAGATAACCGCCGACAAGACCTATCAATATCGAAATCGTATTGAAAAAGCCCTTCAAAAAAATCGTCGCGACGATCGCGATGCCGAGCGTTACGACGGCGATGCTCAGATACACAAGCGAGTAATCCTGCATCGCACCGCTCGATCCGATGTACATCGCTTCTTTGATCGCCGTCGGCGCAAGGTTCATACCGATGACGACGATGACCGAACCGATGACGACCGGAGGAAGCGCTTTGTCGATCCAGCCTTTGCCCGTAAATTTAATAATCAATGCGACGACGCAGTAAAAAACTCCCGCGCAGATCGCGCCCCCCATCGCATAGGCAACGCCGTACTGTTCGCCGATTCCGATAAGCGCCGGAATAAAGGCGAACGACGAACCCAAAAACGCAGGTACTTTTGCGCCCGTTATGAAGATGTAGATGAGCGTTCCGGTACCGGCGGTAAAAAGCGCGGTCGACGGATTCAAGCCCGTCAAAAGCGGTACGAGGATGGTTGCGCCGAACATGGCGAACACGTGCTGGAAGCTCAACGGAATCCACTGCGCGAGCGGCGGCTTGTCGTGAGGCCCTAAAATTTTCGATGAATTCATAAAGAAACTCCTGTGTGATACAAATCGGCACAGTATAGCACAAGCGTTTTTTTTTGAAAAGAACGCGGCCGTTTTTTGTCGGATGTTTTTATTAATTTAATTCAAAAGGGAAAGCCTCCCCTGCAACGTCCCTGCGCCTGGCGTATCAGCGTATCGCAACGTTTTCAAAGCCGAGCGCGGTCATGGATGCGCGAAGGACGGCCTGTGCCTGCGCATCCGCGTCGTCCAAAAGACCTTCGGCGACCAGGCGTTCCGCGGCGGATGCTCTGCTCTCTTCGATTCCGTCGAAGATTTCTTTCATCGTGATCGGCACGAAGATGCTGCGTTTTTCATCGAAGATTTCCTGCGACGCTATTTCGTTTCCGAGGAGCTCCGACTTCGGAAGCGAAATCGAAACGGATTTTCCGTCTTTCGAAACGGTCGGAGCAATCTTTGAAACGTCGGCAATACCTGCACGCGCTACACCTGAATATTTGACGATACTGTAGCTTTTTGCGACACCGAGCGCACCGCTTTTTTTTATGCTCACGATTTCGCTGTAGCGCAGTTTTACCGTAACGAGTTCGCGGCACAGCACGAGCTGCCGTTCGATCCTCATATATTTTTTTGCAAGTTTTATTTCAGTGATTTTTTTTCTGCCGAAATAGGCACCGGCTCCGAGTGCGCACAAAAGAAGCGCGGCAAAGATGATTTTCAATAAAAGGCGTCGTACGGGAACCTGTGCCGCTTTGATAATTTTTTTCGCCGCGCTTTGCGCAGTCCGCTTTTTCTCTTCGACCGATGTGCGCTCTTCTTTCATATCAATCTCCCATAAAAACATTTACAAAAACCCGCAATACCGCCGTTTCGATTATATCATCGCTTGTTGTTTTATGGTATAGTTGGTTCGAGGAATACTATGGGAAAAATAACAAAAGAATCGGCGCGGCGTTTTTTTTCAAAGCCGTCGTCCTATGCGCTGCTGCTCGCCCTCTTTATCGGAGCGTCGGCGGTAAAAAGCAATTTTTACATCGTCGATGAAACGGAGCAGGCCGTCATCACGAGATTCGGCAAATACGTCGAAACCGTCGGCCCGGGTCTGCATTTTAAGCTGCCCTTCGGCATCGACAAAAATTACAATATTCCGGTGCAAGTCGTTCAGACGGAACAGTTCGGTTTTCAGACGATCGAAATGAAGCGGAACAGCCGCTATCAAAACGGCATCGTCGCCGAATCCACGATGCTCACGGGAGATTTGAATATCGTCGACGTCGAATGGATCATTCAATACCGCATCGTCGATCCGAAAGCGTGGCAGTTCAACGTCGAAGACCGCACGCGTACGATCCGCGACATCTCCCGCTCGGTAATCAATACGCTCGTCGGCGACCGCGCCATCCTCGACATTATGAGCGCGGAACGCACGAACATCGAAATGCAGTCGCGCGATATGATGAACGACAATTTTGCAAAGCTCGGTTTGGGCATACACGTTACGACGGTCAAACTGCAAAACATCGTTCCGCCCGAAGGCGTGCAGGATGCGTTTGAAGACGTCAACAAAGCGATACAGGATATGAACCGATTTATCAACGAAGGAAAAGAAGCGTACAACGCCGAAATTCCGAAAGCGCAGGGTGAAGCCGACAAACAGATTTCGGTTGCGCAGGGATATGCGGCGGAACGCGTAAACCGCGCGAGAGGAGACGTCGCCCGATTCAACTCCGTGTACCGAGAATACCGTCGATCGCCGCGCGTTACCCGCGAGCGTATGTATTTGGAAACGATGGACGCCCTTTTCAATTCCGACACGAAGAGTACGCTCATCGACGGGAGGCTCCAAAACCTGCTGCCTATAAAACAGCTTTCGGCTTCCGAAGGAGGCGCACAATGAAATCGATCAAACGTATCGTACTGCCTCTCGTCGTTTTTTTATTTTTGTTAATTTTTTTCTTCGCGTCCGGCCCGCTCTATATCGTCAGAGAGGGAAATCAGGCGGTTGTCACGAGATTCGGAAGCATCGCCGAAGTCCGCACCGATGCGGGATTGTATTTTAAAATCCCCGCAGCCGACATGGTGACGACGTATCCGAAACGCATCCTTTCAATCGACGGCGATCCGCAGCGCATCCCGACAAAGGAAAATCAATTTATCGTCGTCGACACGACGAGCCGTTGGAAGATAGCCGATCCGAAATTGTTCTACACGAGTTTTAAAACGATCGAAAACGCAAGCAATCGCCTGAGCGACATCATCGATTCGGCGACGCGTACGGTCGTCACCGCAAACCGATTGAGCGAAATCGTGCGTTCTTCGAACATCATCAACGAGCGCGCGGCAAAGGCCGTCGCAGCGGAAGACGAAGAGACGAAAGAAATCGAATCGCTTGTAAACGTCAATACGACGATCGAAGCGGTCGTGCGCGGACGGGGCGCGCTCTGCGAAGAGATGACCGCCGCCGCAAACGTCCTCGTTTCGGACTACGGCATCACGGTTATCGACATCGTTCCGCGGCAAATAAAATATTCGGACGAACTCACCGAAAGCGTATACAACCGCATGATAAAAGACCGCAGCCAAGTCGCACAGGCATACCGTTCGCTCGGAGAAGCGAAAAAAACGGGATGGATCGGACGACTCGAAAACGAAAAGCGCACGATTTCTTCCGATGCGTATCGCCGCGCCGAAGAGATCAAAGGGCAGGCGGACGCGGAAGCGGCACGTATTTATGCCGAAGCGTACAACCGCGATCCGGAATTTTACGCGTTTTGGAAAAGCATGGAATCGTATGCGAATACGCTTAAAGGGCGCGATGCGACGTACAGCACGAATATGGATTACTTCCGATATTTGTATTCGCCCGAAGGCAGACGGTAAAAATTAATAATTAATAATATGAGTAAAATTATATTCGATACGGGATTAAGCGAATCGACATTTGCCAAAACCCGTCTTTCAAATTTACTTTCCGAATCGGGCATCGCCGCCTGCGCGGATAAAAATTTCGGATCCGATATGACCTTTTCGTTTTCCGAATGGAAGTTCGACGGCGTCAAAACGATCGGAGACGGAGACGGCGCGCACGTACACCTTTTCGGGCGGTTCGGCGAAGAAGAGGAAATGCTCTCTCTTGCGGAAATCTTTTTGAAAGCGGAAAGCGGCGGAAACGCGGAGCGATATGAAGCGGCGGCCGCTTCCTATGCGGCGGTATGCGCAATCGAAGAGGCGAAAAAAGAAAACGTAAAAATCGAAAACATCGGTGCGGGCGGCATCTATGTAAAGACTGCACACGGGTTTGCAGATAAACCTGCGCTCCTTTTTTTGCCCCAAGCGCTGTTCGATAAAGCGTGCGCGACCGGCGGCGCATCCTATGCAAAACTGCAGGGCTTTTGGATAAGCAAAGCGCTTTCCGAAAGACGCGGCTCCCTTTCTTTTACGCAGGCGGTTATCGCCTACCGCGCCCTTGCAAAACGCATGCCTTACGACAAAAGCGATGAGAGCGCGCGGAGCACCGACGAATACGATAAAAATTATATGAAGCTCGAGCACGTCATAAACGGAGTCGATAAATCGCTTGCCGAAAGCGTCGATGCCGCGCTTGAACTTCCGTCGCGCACTGTAGAAGCGGAAAGGAAAAATGCACGCGGATCACACGGTGTGCACGGCGCGGCGGACACGCCGCATACGGCGGAGGCGTTGCATACGGCGGACAGGCAAAAAGAAAACCCGTTCCCGCTTCAAGCTTTTTATGCCGAACTCGGAATCGATGACGGCACCCTGAAAGAAGTGTCGCACCCTGCAGCCCTCCCTCAAGCGGAGTTCGACGCAAAGGTCGCAGCGTATTATAAATCGAAAAAACGAAGCTTACGCGCCCGCCGTACGTTCAGACGCAACGCGGGAACGCTCGCGGCCTGTTTTGCGCTTGCCGCCGTTATCGCATTTTTCGCTTTCGGCGCGGTGCGCGATGCCCGGCACCGCCCTTCCGCCGTCGGTCTTACATCTTTTGAAGTCGCCGAAGCGTTTTACGAAGCGATACATACGCAAAACGTCGAACTCGTCGGCGCGATGTCTTCGGGCAAAGTGTCCAAGCGCTACGGCGATATCGTCGGCAGTATCTACGTCGTAAATAAAACGAGGAGCGCCTACGATCCGAAAAACGGTATCGTCGCCCCGGAAACGTGGTTCGCCTCCCTTTCGGAGGAAAATGCGGAGGCAAGGCGGGACGTATACGGCATTACTTCTTTTACGCTCGACGGCAGAGAAAGCTCACTCGAAGTCCGCGTGCCCGAACGGAGCGAAAAGAGAACGCCGGTAAGAAGCGAAGGATGCGCACCGCTCGACGACGGCACTCAAGCGGCGCATACGGCGGAGTATTACACCGTGCGCACGGACGGCGAAACGGGCGAGTTTATCATAGAGCGCAATTGCGATACGGTAAGGCTGACGTATAAAAAGAACAGATGGGCTGTCACCGGTATCGAAGAAAAAGAGGAGAATGTGTCCGTCGACACCGCAGCGTTCAAATCCGACGCGATCCGCGCCCTGCAAAAATACGGAGGAGATGCCGCCCTTGCCTCAAGCGCGCTCAAAGAAAAGTACCCGTGGGTACCGGATCGCATCGTCGTTCAAAGAGCGGCGGAACGGAAGCCGAGAATAAACCGAACTACCAATTAGCTAATCGATTCCACTTCTTCTTGAGTAAGGCCGGTAGCTTGCATTATCTTTTTTACGGAATCGCCGAGCTGTTTTAAAATCCGCGCCGTTTCGAGCTTTGCTTGACGGGAACCTTCGGAAAAGCCTTGTTGTATGCCAATCCTTAGGCTTTCTTCTCTCTGTACCGCAATATCCGTATCATAATCATATTCGGCTACTAACATGTTTATTACCTCCCGTGATTTTCTCATTAAATATTCTTTTAAGATTCCTTTTTCTATGCATATCTTTACTGCATTGGTAAAACCGTTTTCGCTGTCGAGTTGGGTTTGTTTTCTTACCTCTTCTACAAAGAGGCTGTATTCTTCAAGCGGCTTGCATGCCGTTAGGACTTTGTTCGATTTGTCCGTGTTGATGTTGAGCACTTGCACCGTCAACTCAAGCGGTACTTGTTCGGGCTTTGTGATAAACGCATCCGACAGTTTTAGAACCGTAGTTTCAGGGTAGTCTTCTGTGCCATTATAAAAAACGTAAAACTCAGGCGCAGGGATTTTTGACAGCTTTCTTAAATACCGATCAGTCGGTGCTTGCAGTTTTTCATAGAGCCTTGCTATATACTGTAAAAATCGTAGGGGCATATTTTCGTTTATTGTAGACTGGTGTTCTGCCAACACGATGATTTTACCGTCTACAAGGCAGGAGACGTCATTGATTATGTTCATGTACATAACGTTATCGAGCTTTATGTTTTCTACCGGAGACGAAAGCGGAAGGTGTGTACCGTGTAAGGCGTTGTAAAGCGATAAAAAATTTTCTTTCGCTTTTTCGTCTTCACTGAAAAGGTCGACAAACACCGAGTCTTTGTATTTTCTGTTTGAAGTAGGCATAGCATACCCCCCTCATTGATTGTATTATACCACAGGCTAAAGGATTTTAAAAGAGATAGCTATTTAAGTAATGACGCCCACATAAAAAAAACGCCCACAAGCCGAAGTTTCCCTTGGCTTGAGAGCGACCGGTTGGTTATTTTAGTTTGTAATTATCGAAACCAATTATCAATTAATCGA
>NZ_AVQI01000081.1 GCF_000468115.1 Treponema socranskii subsp. socranskii VPI DR56BR1116 = ATCC 35536 | reverse complement strand
CTTGTCCCGGTAACGCTTTCAGTACACGGACGGCGATTTTTTCACTATATTTATTATAATGAAATCGAAGCTGTAAGGAGCAGTAACTATGAGTGTCGTCAACGCGAGAAAAATAGGTGTTATAGGATGCGGATTTGTCGGCGCATCGTCGGCATTCGCATTGATGGAAAGCGGTCTGTATTCGGAAATGGTTTTAATCGATGCGGATCAAAATAAAGCCGAAGGCGAAGCGCTCGATATAAGCCACGGGCTCCCCTTCGCCGGTCCGATGAAAATATATGCGGGCTCATACGACGACATACGAGATGCGTCAATCGTCGTCGTGACGGCGGGCGCGGGGCAAAAGCCGGGAGAGACGCGGCTCGATCTCGTAAAAAAGAACGTTGCAATTTTCAAATCGATTATTCCGGAAATCGCGAAGCGGGATTTTCAGGGCGTACTGCTCATCGTCGCAAATCCCGTCGACATTTTAACGTATACGGCGGTAAAGCTTTCGGGGTTGCCGGAAAACCGCGTGTTCGGTTCGGGTACCGTTCTCGATACGGCGCGGCTGAAATATCTTTTGGGCGAACACTTGAGCGTCGACAGCAGAAGCGTCCACGCCTTTATCATCGGCGAACACGGGGACAGCGAAATCGCCGCGTGGAGCTGTGCGAACGTTTCGGGTATCAAGCTCAACCGCTTTTGCGATATGCGCGGTTTTCACGAACACGAAGATTCCATGCGCAGAATTGCCGAAGAAGTTAAAAACAGCGCGTACGAAATCATCGAAAAAAAGAAAGCGACGTATTACGGGGTAGCGATGGCGGTCAGGCGCATTTGTCAGGCGATCAGCCGCGACGAAAAATCGATTTTGCCGGTATCGACGATACAGCACGGCACTTTCGGAATCGAAGGGGTTGCACTGAGCATGCCCGCTGTCGTCGGGAAGGACGGTGTCGAAACTCAGGTGCCGCTCGAACTCGACGAAAAAGAAAGGGAAGCGCTTTTACATTCGGCGGAGACGCTCAAAAAAGTCATCGACGAATCGGCGTGTTTGTAATAGAGAATCTCTAAAATCCAGCCGAGTTTTTAGAGGCACTCGATACTAAAAAACGGCGATGTTTTGGGAATCCGGAGCAGCCGGCTCTTCCGACCGACCGCTCCGAAAAAAGATTCGGTGTATGGCCGGTTGTTACATTCGCGCTTTTACGCATTCGATAAAGCGCATGATGTTTTCGACCGTGAGCGCAAGATCGCTTTTTGCGCGAAGTTTTGCGCGGGCGTAGTCGACTGCGACGCGGTTTATGCTGAAGACTGCCGATACGCCCGTGTCGTACGCCGCTTCGATGTCGTCTCCGATATCGCCGACGACTGCGATGAGCGGTACTCCCGCTTTTTTTGTGCGGCGCGCGATGCCGATGACGACTTTTCCGCGCAGGCTCTGCGTGTCGATTTTTCCTTCGCCCGAAAAAACGCAGTCCACGTTTTTGACGAGTTTGTCGAATCTCACCGTATCGAGCACCGTTTCGATGCCCATCTGCAACTTTGAACCGAAAAAGACGTTCATGCCGTAGCCCATGCCGCCTGCAGCTCCCGCGCCGGGCATAAGAGAAGCGTCTTTGTGCAGATCGCGTTCGACGATTTGGGCGAGGCGGCGGAGGCCCGCATCGAGGCGTTTAACCGCTTTTTCGTCGGCGCCCTTTTGCGGACCGAAAACGTATGCGGCTCCCGTTTCTCCGTAGAGCGGATTGTCGATGTCGCACATCGTAACGATTTCGATGCCCTTGAGCGAGGGATGCAAACCGGACGAGTCGATACGTTCGATGTCGCAGAGCGTGCCGCCCGTCGGGATGAATTCTTTTCCCGTTTTATCGATAAACTTTACGCCGCATGCCGCAGCCGCTCCGCAGCCGCCGTCGTTCGTCGCGCTTCCTCCGAGTCCCATGATGAGTTTCGTACAGCCGTCTTCGATTGCGCGAAGTATGAGAGCGCCTACTCCGAGCGTCGTCGTTTTTTCGGGATCGCGCCTGTCTTCGACGAGGGGAAGCCCCGCGCAGGAAGCCATTTCGATGACGCCCGTTTTTCCGTCGGAAAGCTTTCCGTAAAACGCGTCCATTTTGTTAAAGTAGGGATCGTCGGCGGATACGGTGATTTTTTTTCCGCCGACTGCGGTCAAAAAAGCGTCGACGCTGCCTTCTCCTCCGTCTGCAACGGGAATGCTTATGACGTCAGTTTCGGGATAAAATTTTTTTATCGCTTTTTCCATGATGCCGCATATCTCTGCGGAACTCATCGTGCCTTTAAATGAATCGGGGATTAGTACGATTTTTTTCATTGCATCGCCTCCTTAGGCGCTGTCCGTTTTTTACGTAAAATTTGCAACGCGCACTGCTGCGCATACAGCCGCATGCGATACCCTTCGCGCGCTTTTGCATACAGTGCCCTATGGGCATCGCCGCATACGATGCCGTACGCCACGGCGGACATCATTTTTTCGGAAACGCTTTTTCGAACTCGTTTAATAATTGTGCCGTTTGAATCGCACCGTCTATGTCGGTAAGCTTTCCTCTCGTGCGGTAAAAATCGATAAGCGGTTCGGTCTGCTCGCGGTATACGTCCATGCGGTGCAAAATCGATTCCTGCTTGTCGTCGTCCCGCTGATAGAGTTCAGCGCCGCAGTTGTCGCAGACGCCTTCTTTTTTCGGCGGCAGCGTGAGCACGTTGAAGTTCGTTCCGCATTTTTTGCAGACGCGCCGCGTCGAAAGGCGCTTGATGACTTCTTCATCTTTGATAACGAAATTGACGACCGTTACGTCGTCGCAGATTTTCGTAAACGCTTCGGCTTGTGCAAGGGTGCGCGGAAATCCGTCGAGGATAAAACCGCCTTTCGTATCGTCCGCTTCGAGCCGTTCTTTTACGAGCGCGCACGTGATGTCGTCGCTCACCAAGCCGCCCGAGTCGATGATGCTTTTGACTTTTTTCCCGAGTTCCGTTTGATTTTTTATCGCCGCGCGGAAAATATCGCCCGTTGAAATGTGGGGGATTTTGTACTCCTGTGCGACTTTGACGGCGAGAGAGCCTTTGCCCGCTCCCGGAGGCCCTAAAAAGATGAAATTCATAATTACCTCTGTATTTGTTTATACGTTTCGATATCGATGTATTTTAACCCCTCGTGTAAAATACGTCTAGGGCATGGGCGTATCCCGCACCGGCTGCGGCAGTCTCGCTTTTTCTCGCACGTTCCCGAGGATTCCTGCTCGCTTCAATTTTATCGGCATATCCGATAATCCGATCCGGCTTTCGAAATCTTTATCTATAAAAATAGATTTT
>NZ_AVQI01000080.1 GCF_000468115.1 Treponema socranskii subsp. socranskii VPI DR56BR1116 = ATCC 35536 | reverse complement strand
CGGCAAAGCTGATGCAGCGAGAAAGCTGTTCTGTCGATTTTATACAGCGGATGACCGGTCTCTCGGAATCGGAGATCGAGAATTTATGAGCGTTTCCTATCATACAGCCATTTCTTGACGTAAACCGCACTTTGGCGTTATATACTTACAAAGAATATGTACGGAGAATAATAAGCAGTGTCGAATCAAACAGCCGATAAAACGATACTGAAAGAATTAAGAGCGATAACAAACGATAAGACAAATTGGAAAACGGCAATCGATGATGTCGCACTAAAACTCGGTAAACACTATTCAGAAGATGTAAAAGCAAAAGCCTTGTGGCTCCTCGGTGAAATGGGATTATATTATCCTTCTCTCATACAACCGCATATTAAACAAATAGCCGACTATCTGAAGGACGACAATCCGAAACTGAGAGCGCGATCGGTAAACGCATTGGGACGAATAGGCAGAGCGGACAAAGCTTTAATACTTCCCTATTTCGAAGCATTGATAAAAATGTGTTCCGACACAGCGGAGACAGTACGACTTGCGTTTGTGTGGGCTTGTGAAAATATTGCAACGAATGCGCCGGAGTTCTTTTGCGACAAATTGGATTTATTTTATGCGTTGATATCGGATAAAGGAGAGCGAGTACGAATCGAAGCACCTGAAATGTTTCGAGTGATGGGAAAACGGCTGCCGCATTCCGTAGAGCCGTATTTGGAAAAATTGGAACGGTTTGCCGAACATGATTCTCATCCCGTTGTCCGTATTCACACGAGCGGTGCAATCCGCATAACGAAAAAAGCATTGGAGGAAAGCAAGCATGCCGCAGATGAGTAAGGGCGGAAAATATATCTTCGGCTGGTCGGTCATACGGGAAAACGGAAAAATAATTTTTCCGACATCGGCAGTAGAAGAATATAAATTACAAGAAGAACGGTACATTTACATCGTTTCCGGCAGCAAACAGACGGGCGGATTTTGCGTAATGAGCGAACCGCTGCTTTCCCGCTCAAAGCTGAATCACATCCTGAAAGAAAATCCGAACCTTGCGGAAAGGAACGTAAAAGAGGGAGAATTGATTTCATACAAGGGAAGAAAATACGGTTGGCTTCCCCTAAAAGATAACGGAGTTCGACTTACGCCGTCATTAATGCGGACGCTTATATAAAAGCCGGAGACAAATTATTGGCGATCCGTAGCAGCGACATCGCATTTACTTTGGGCGCAAAAGGCATATTGATACAAAAAGCACTTGAATACGCGGGAGAAATAGCAGTTTTTTAATCAACATACCCCGACGCAGCCTCGCAGCGAAGCTTCACGCGGCGTCGGGGTATGTTGTCCTCATAAGGAATTGCAGTCGGCTTTCATACCTTTTATTACATCCGAAAAGATGAGGTATAAAAGCCTCCTCACGGATAAAAGAAAAACGCGCCAAGCGTTTTTCGCCTTTCGACTTCATCACGTAGATTCCGAGCAGTGGCCGTTCGCAGTTTTCCAAGAACTACAGTTTTTGGAAAGTTTCCTTGATGTACTATGCGACGTTTAAAATCAAGTCATTACGATACAAGGACTTAATTTTAAACTCGACAGGCTGTCGAAAAAGTAACCGACTTTTGAAACAGCCCTCTCACTACCGCATTTTTCCTTTACAAAAGCGGCTGTAGTGCAAGGTTACGATACGGCATCTCTGCCGTGCGTCGGAGGAAGTTCCCGCACTCTGCGTTCGCGCCGAATCCTTGCAGCGCTCACCACCGTAATTATACCGAAAAGAAATTACGCCTGTACGTTGAGCTGTAAGTACACTTGATCTGCCAAACCGAAACCGGCGTTTTTCGTAAGCTGTGTCGCGTATTCGTCGTACATCATGTCTTCGTACATTTTAGAAGCAAAACTGTCGCCGCCGAAAAGAGAGGTTTTCGTAACGGTGCTGCGCATCGACGACACCATGATTTTGACGATGTAGGATTCGAGTTCGAGCGATTTTTCGTAGAGTTTGCTCGTCCTGTCGATCGTCGCGCTTTTTGCGTGAACACCCGCGCCGTTTGCCGCAGCTCCGATGGGAAGCGCTTTTTTATCGCTTTCGTTCGTAAACGTATTCGAAAAGCCCGAAGCGAAATCTCCGTTTAACCGCCCGTCTTCGACAACCCGTTCGGATGCGACGGATGCGCTTTGAAAGGAAGCGGATGAGCGTATGCGTTTTACCAAATCGGAAAAAGAAGCGCCCTCGCCCGCTTCCCGCGCTTTTTGCATCGTTTCCGTTCCGTTCAATAACGACGAGTTGACGCTGCTTATCTTCATTTTCCCTCCAAAAAACTTTTGCAGAAAACTTCAGTTTTCGAAAAAGTTTTTTGATGTGCGCACAAGCGCACACGTCGAATAGTCGAGTTTGCCTTGCAAACTCGAGATAAAAAGCGGCGGCGATATCTTAGACACCGCTTTTTATCGTTCCTCCAAAAAACTTTTGCGCAAAGTACGAATATCCCATGTCTTACGCATGAGACACACTATCCTCTAAAAATAACGTGTAACGTAAAAAATCGGCTACACTCCCGGCAGCGACACTGCCGTTCACCGCGGCAGACCGTAATCGGAATCGGACTGCGCAAAATTTCTTCGAAATTTTGCTTGCCATCGGTCTGAGCGGCAATGCCGTTTGCTCGGGGAACTTCGCGCTTCGCGCTCGTTCAAGTGACGCGGTTTAGCGCTTTAAGCTCACCGCAGTACCGAGCATGGTGTCGGACGTTTGAATCGCTTTGCTGTTAAACTCGTACGCTCTCTGCGCGACGATCATCGCGACCATTTCGTTGACGACGGATACGTTGCTCATTTCAAGGAATTTGTGTTCGAGTTTTCCCATACCCTCAAAGCCCGGGCGGCTTGCGATCGGAGCGCCTGACGCGTTCGACACTTTAAAGAGGTTGTCGCCGTCGGCTTCAAGTCCGATTTCGTTCGGAAAGCGGTAGAGTTCGAGCTGTCCTACTTCCGTCGGCTCCGTCTCTCCGTTTATCTTTACGCCGACCCTTCCGTCCTGACTGATGACGAGGGTCTGCACGTCGTAGCCTTCCGGTAAAATGATTTCCGGCATAACGCGGTTACCGTCGGATGTGAGGAGCTGGCCGGTCGAATCGACTTGAAACGAACCGTCTCTCGTATAGGCGTAGCTGCCGTCGTATTTTTGCACGCGGAAAAATCCGTCTCCGACGATGGCGACGTCTGTGGAAACTCCGGTGTGCTGGAGCGAGCCCTGATGCATGATGCGCTGCGTCGCGCCGACTCTGACGCCGTGCCCCTGCTGGATGCCGACGGGCGTCACCGTGTCTTCGGTCGCGGGCGTGCCGGCGAGCTTTGCCGTTTGATATATCAAATCTTCGAATTCGACGCGCTGCTGTTTGTAGCCGGTCGTATTGACGTTTGAAAGGTTGTGAGAAATCGCATCGATATTCGTCTGCTGACCGTTCATACCCGTCGCAGCCGTCCATAAACTTCTGACCATATCGTCCTCGCTGTCCTTATTAAATCATCCTAGTTTATCCGTGCTGATAGAGCGCGACGCGCGACCACAGCGTTTCCATCATCGCGTCTTCGCTTTGAATCGTCTTTTGATTCGCTTCGTACGCGCGGTTCACTTCGATCATCCGCACCATTTCGTTGACGACGTTTACGTTCGACGTTTCAACGTATTCCTGCAAAACGCGCGGGCGTTCGTTTCCTTCGGCGATATAGGCGGGGCCTGCGATATCGTTCGTGTTGTACAGGCTCTCTCCCATCTTTTTCAAATAGCGCTCGTTGTCGAAGCGTACGATTTTCAGTCTGTCGATTTCGTTGCCCTCTTCGTCGATTATCTTCCCGTCTTCCCGCACGGTAAACCGATCGTTTTCAAGCGTGATGATGCCTTTTTCGCCCATAACGGGATAGCCGTCTTTCGTTTCGAGGATGCGCTCTTTACCGATAAAAAAGTTTCCGTTCCGCGTATAGCGCTCGCCGATCGGCGTCTGCACGGTAAAAAATCCCTTGCCGCCGAGCGCAAAATCGGTTTTCGTACCCGTCGTTTTAAATGAGCCCTGTTCGAAATCGGTAAACTGTTCGTTCGTTTCGATACCGAGTCCGAGCTTTCCGATAATCGGAGCGGCGTCCGCGCTGCCGAAGGGTGTTTCGTAAACGCCGTCAGCGTTCGTCCGCCGTAAAAGGAGTTCCGAAAACGATTTGCTTACGCGGACATCCCGTTTGTAGCCCGTCGTATCCACGTTTGCAAGATTGTTCGAAATCGCATCGAGTCTGTTCTGCTCGCCGTTCATGCCGCTTGCGCCTATATACCAACCGCGTATCATAAATATCCTCTCTTATTGTATCGGCGAAGAAAAACGCCGTGTTTAGCAAAAATAATTTGCAAAATACGCAGTCATGCTTTATACTGAATTACAGATATGCTTTGATTTTACAGCGATTCAAAGCACGGGAGGTATGATGCCCGATAAAGAAAAAGATTTATGCGTTCTTTCGATCATTCTCGGAGGCGGAAAAGGAACGCGGCTTTTTCCGCTCACAAAAGTCCGCTCGAAGCCGGCCGTTCCGTTCGGTGGAAAATTCCGCATCGTCGACGTGCCGATTTCAAACTGCATCAATTCAGGCTACAAAAAAATATACCTGCTCACGCAGTTCAATTCGTTTTCGCTGCACATGCACATCAGCAATTCGTACAACTTCGACCGCTTTTCGCACGGCTTTGTCGAAATACTGGCCGCAGAACAGACGCTCGAACACACCGGCTGGTACGAAGGAACCGCCGACGCGGTGCGGAAGAATTTTCCGCACTTTAAACCGCAAAAACCGACGCACTATATCATCCTTTCAGGCGATCAGCTGTACCGCATGGACTTGCGCGATTTTATGACATCCCACCTCGAAAGCGGTGCCGACGTAACGATTGCGACGACGGCGGTAAACAGGAGCGACGCGTCGGGCTTCGGCATTATGAAGATCGACGGCGAAAACCGCATCGCGGAATTCATGGAAAAGCCCGCACGGGACATGAATATCGACGATTGGAAAATCCCCGAAAGCTCGCGCGGCAATCTGCCGCCGGAAAAAGAATATCTCGCGTCGATGGGTATCTATATCTTCAACGCTCCCGTCATGGATGAAATGCTCGACAATGATATGACCGATTTCGGAAAAGAGATAATTCCCGCAGCGATAAAAACGAAAAAGATCAATTCGTACATCTTCGACGGCTATTGGGAAGATATCGGAACGATCGGCAGTTTTTACGAAGCGAATATCAATTTGACCGAAACGACTCCGCAGTTCAACATCTACGACGAAGACGAGCCGATCTATACGCACATTCCGAATCTCCCGCCGTCGAAAATCAATAAAGCCGACATAAACGCGTCTCTCACGGCTGAAGGCTGCATTATCACCGAAAGCCGCCTCAATCACTGCGTTATCGGTATTCGCTCGATCATCGAAACGGGAAGTACGCTCGACGGCGTGATTATGATGGGCGCCGATGCCTACGAAACCGAAGCGTCCAAACGCTACAACGCCGAACACAATATACCGGATCTCGGCATCGGAAAAAACTGCCGCATCGCGCGCACGATAATCGATAAAGACGTGCACATCGGTGACAACTGCTCCATCAACGTAAGCGGAAACCAGTACGAAGAAGGCGACCACGGCTTGTTTTATTGCGCCGACGGCATCATCGTCATCAGAAAGGGCGCGGTCATCCCTTCGGGTACGGTGATTTAAGGCGGCTCGTTTTCGTGACGGATTCGATGTACGATAAGCTCGGCGATTTGCTCAAAGCCGCGCTCGAAAAAGGCGAGATTCCTAAAAGCGGTGAAAAAAAAGCCGAAACGAATGCAGGCACGGACGAGCGTTCGTACGCTTTCAAAACGAGGAGCAAAGCCGGAGAAGCGGATATGCTTCGTGCATCAAACGGCAGCGCGCAGACAAAAAACCGAACGGAAGCGCAGCGTACGGCAATGCGCGGCGGGCAAAGAGGCGGCACGAATATCAAGCTCGAAACTGTTTTAAACGCAAAAGGAAAAAAACGGCGCGGTGAAGTGCTCAAAAGCGAAAACGGAGCCGAGAGGGCGCGTCCGTTCGAAGTGCTGCCGGATCACATCAAAAAAGCCTGTGAAACGCTCGGCGTAAAAGCGGGCGCGGACGAAAGTGAAATACGGAGCGCGTACCGTAAAAAGCTCAAACGCTTCCATCCCGATTCGAACAGCGAAAACGAAACGGTACAGCGCGTCGCGCACAAAAAGACCGAAGAAATCGTCGAAGCGTATAACGCGATACGCACGTATAAGGCGTCTCTCGGGTAAAGAGCGTGATTTTCGAAATACGCGCAAATGTGTATACGCACCGATAAGTTACCTATTGCTAATATTTATAAAATCCGCTATAACATAACCGCACGTTCCGTCTCTCCTTGTACAATCGGAGCGGCATAAGTTTTTATGGAGGTATACCAATGAAAAAAACAATACTCACGCGCGTACTGTCGGCGCTGCTTTTTGCCGTAGCACTTTCGTTTGCCGCAGCGGATCCTGCGACCGACGTAAAGATCGATTTCAAAATGGATCTCAGCTTAAAAAATCACGAAGCCGATTATTTCACGTGGACGGTCGGAAACCAAAGCGTAAAGGATAAATTCGATGCCGCATCCGGTGCAAGTCTCAACGGTTCTACAAAAGCGTTCAACGCCGTCCGCTTTGCCGAACCGGCAGATGCCAGAAAAGCCGCTATGCCTGCAGGTCTGCGCAGCGTGTTTTTATTTGCGATCGCCGATAGCAAGCTTGCAAAGAACCACGCGCTTCAAGTGACGAAAGACGCAGGAGTCATCACCGTGCGCTTTGTCCGCAAAACGAATGCGTTCGAATTGAAAACCGATAATAAAGGAAACTTCAATCTGCTGACCGGCTCAAAGATCGCAAAAAACGTTACCGATAAAAAAGGCGACGGCTTTGTCATCAAACCCGAATACCTAAAACAAGGTGGAGACGTAAGCAATATGGCGGATTTGGACTGGAGCAAGATCCCCCTTGCGGACGATGCGTTCAGTTCCGATGCCGCGTATCACTATGACGGAAACGTAAAATTTCCATTTAAAGACAACGTGTTGCGCATCACCGGTACGCTTTCTCGAACCAAATAGAGACTGTCTCAAAAGGCGGTTACTTTTTCGACAGCCCCTATACGAGCGCCGGTCATTTCTCATGTGAATTGCTCGGCGTTCTTTATAAAACAAGTGCAATCGATTTTACGGACGGCAAAACGATCGCCGCCCTTCCCCTGCCCGATCGCCGCTTACGGATTCAATTCCCACTCTCCGTATTTATCGACGATCTTTGTCTTCATGCTTTCCATCGGACGCCACACGACCGAAATCGTCACATAGGGATTAAAATCGTAATATTTTTTAGCTTTGTCCGTCACGAGGCGCGGCGCAACTTTAAACGTCGTATTGAAATCCCAATCGTGCAGGTCGTGCGTCAGCGTAAAGTTTAAGCTCTGCAGTTTAAAGCCCGACGCTTTTCGCCTGCTTTCGTCGTCGAAGCGGAATGAATCGAGTAAATCGAAAAGCACGTTTGTTTCGCCGGGAATCCGTCCTGCTTCTCCAAGTATTTTTTGGAAATAACGATAGAGCACGGAATTGCGCGACGTCGAAGAAAAGGTGAATGTAAGGAATTTATTAATTTCAAAGTTGAGCGACGGAGTAAACAGAAAATAGCTGTTTGTCGGACGAAGGAGGTCTGCGACGACGCTCGTCGAAAGTCCGGGTGCGATTTTGATGCGGTTTTTCCAAACGTACCACGTATCTTTGGGCAGCGTATAGGAAAGCGAAAGCGAATACGGCAAAAACGCTTCCTGCGATCGCACTTGCCATCCCGTCGCCGCATTGAAATCGTAGCCCTTCGTATACGACATCGTGTAAGAAGCCTCGAGTCCCTGCCACGCAAGCGTCAAGCGCAGCGCATCGTCGTGATACTTATCCCAATTATAATTGTACGACTGCGTAAACTTGAACGTATTATTAAAAAGCGAAAGCGTAAACGCTTGCTGTATGAGCTTTCGCTCCCATGTCGTATCGGTTACGCTTTTTTGTTTGAATCCCGTCGAAAGCGAAAACGTCGTAAACGGAAAGGCAAGCGAAAGGGTTCCCGTGTATTCGTCGACTTGCGGCGGAAGCGTCATCGAAAGCACGAGGGACTGCGAAAAAGCGTCACTCTCGTTCATCGCATAGGTAAAGGCGAGCTGATGAGCGGTTACCGAATCCTTATCGGTAAAATCGGGACCGTAATATCTCCAGTCGGGATTGTCGGCATCGGTTCCGAGAAATTCGCTTCTGAACAGCTTAATCGTCGAATTATACGAAATGCCGGTGTTTTTTAACATACCGATATAGTACAGCGGTTTTACGCTCACCGAATTCGTATTGACGATTTCCTGTATCGACGCTTTAAAGTCCGCCACTTTGAGCGAATTGACGGCGCTCTGCGTATAGCCGCCCGTCGCCGTATCCGTCGAAATATACGGGTGCCGCTGAACAACGGGGTTGTATGACAGGCCGTTCGTAAGAGTAAAAAAGCTCCCGCCGTAGCTCGCAACGGAATCGAGGGAAAGCGGCGTTTTAAGCGTATACATCGAAGATCGGACTTTGCTCCATTGAAAATCTTCGGGCTTGCTCAAACCCGTCGACGAATACGCGATCTGAGAGGTAAACGTCGGCTTCAGCGAATACGAAAGCTTATAATCGAAACCCGGAATTACCGTAACGGCGGGAGCTACGGCCGTGAGAGACGGCAGCGTTTTTTCGAAAAACTTTGCATCGTCTTTCGCAGCGTCATCGACATCCGTATGCGCTTTATCATGTGTTCCGCTTTCGCTTTGCCCTTCGCCCGTTTTTTCGGCTTCCGTTTTGCCGTCCTCCGGCGCACCGTTTCCGTCCGCCTTCGCTGCAGCCTTTGCCGCTTGTTCTGCTTTCGCTTTTTCTTCGGCAATCTCCTTTGCCGTTTTCAATTCGTCGGGAGCGATGAGCGGCACTTCGGGCGCGTTCTTTTTTGCCGCATTCGTTCCCTTCTCCGGATACGAAAAGAGCGTTCCCGTAAGCGAAAGAGAAGCCGTCGCCGGCGTGATCTGCGACGGATAATAAAATTTGCGTTCCGGCGAATAGGTTTTCAAATTGTCCGTACCCGAAAGCGAATTATTAAAGACGGAACTGTATACGACCGACGCGTTGAGCGACAGCGACAACGATGAAATATATGGAGCTGCCCGAACGGAAGACGGCAGCGAATACGAACTTGCGAGCGTCCATGAAAACGACGATATCTCTTTTACCGTCTTCGTCTCCCCTGAATCGGTTCCCATCGATGTGAGGTAACCGATCCAATCCATCGTTTCGTTGCGCTCCGAAAAATCGTCGGTGATAAATGGATCCGAATAGATCGGCATCGACAGCGTAAACGAAAACGGCTTACTCAAAACGAATTTAAAATTCGCGCCGTAGCGGAACGGCATTTCGATGCCCATAAAATTGGACGTATCGTAATACCGTTTTCCCGACGCCGCATAGGGCGTATGGTTTCCGGAAGAATCCCGAAACACCGTATTGCTGAACGCAAGCTGTGCCGATGAAGTAACTTCGGTGATATAATCGTTCGGCTTAAAGACTCCTTCAAAGCCGGTCAAAAATCCGAGGTTCGAATACCAGTCGCCTATAATCTTAAAATAATTCGCTGTGCCGCCGGTATAGTCTTCGTCGAGGTTGTGCAGCACGATCCCTTCGAGCTTTTGTTTTTTCAGTGTCGACGGCCGTATAAAATTGAACAGCGCTTTCAGGTTATCGCTGTCGTCGCTGTCGTTGCTGCTTTTCGACGAGTCTTTTGGAACGTAGAGAGGCTTTCGCCCGTAGAGATAAGCGGTCGTTTGAATAAAATACCCGCGCCGTACGTCGTAACCGAATACGGGATTGTAGATGAGTTCGTCTTTCGGATAATAAAATGCCGGAAGGTAGAGCACGGGCACGACGCCGACGTATAAGAGCGCATTGAAAAACGCAAACTCGCCGCCGGGAAGCAGCCAAATGCGCGTCGCGTCGATGTGCCAGTGAGGATTTTCGTCATCGCAAAACGTGAGACTTCCGTTTTTAAAAGCGACCGTATTCGATTCGCTTCTGCCGAACATATCGGATGCGACGATGAGCGTCGAACCCGACGGCAGATTGATCGAATCCGTCTGCGTCTGTACGATGCGCCCGTCGTCGAACACGCCTTCGAGCGTGGACGTGTTGAACATGAGTGACGACGCGGTTGCCGTACTGTTGCCGGCCGCGCCCCCCGCCTGTTCCATCGACACACCGCCGGACGCGTACATCATCTTCGTCTTTCTGTCGTAGGTAATCCGTTCGGCGCGGATCGTCGTTTTCGTGTTTCCCTTTGCAACGGAAATACGGACATCTCCGTTCAGCACGATCGTATCGTTTCCCGTCTCTTTGTTTTTTTCGTACGATGTCGCTTGCGAATGCTCTATCGTGATGACGGTTTTTTCATCCTGCACCGTACGTGAAGAAGACGCATCGGCGGCCGTCTCTTTTTCTGCGGATGCGGAAGTTTCTTTTTCCGTTTGAGGATTTGCCCGAGACGCATCGTTTCCCTCCGCCGCAGCTGCGCGATGTACACCGGCGGAAAAAAAGATAAGCGAAAAAATCAATAATGTTATGATACGGCATTTCGGCGCAATCATCTTTTAATCATTTTTTCCGTGTCGATTTTTTTGCGGCGGGACGGCGCTTTTCACGTTCGAGCATCTCTTTGATATAAGAGCCCGTATACGACTGTTTGACTTCTGCGACTTCTTCTGGCGTCCCTTTTGCGATGACATTTCCGCCGCGGAAGCCGCCTTCCGGCCCCAAATCGATTATCCAATCGGCTTGGCAGATAACGTCGAGGTTGTGTTCGATCATGATCACCGTATTTCCCGCATCGACGAGGCGCCGGATCACTTCCATGAGCAGCATGACATCGGCAAAGTGCAAACCGGTCGTCGGTTCGTCGAGTATGTACATCGTTTTACCCGTCGAAGTGCGCGCGAGTTCGGTCGCAAGCTTTACGCGCTGCGCTTCTCCGCCGGAAAGTGTGAGCGCCGACTGACCGAGCTGGATATAGCCGAGGCCGACCGACTTCAGCGTTTCGAGTTTGCGCGCAACGTGCGGGATGCCCGCAAAAAAATCGCACGCTTCTTCGATCGTCATATTGAGCACGTCGTTGATGTTTTTGCCCTTGTACGTTACGTCGAGCGTCTCTTTGTTAAATCGCTTTCCGCCGCAGACGTCGCACTGGATGTACACGTCGGGCAAAAAATTCATTTCAATGACGATAGTCCCCGCTCCTTGACAATTTTCGCACCTGCCGCCCTTTACGTTAAAGCTGAATCTGCCCGGGCCGTAGCCTCGCGCTTTCGCTTCGGGAAGAGATGCAAAGAGATCGCGTATGCCGCTGAAAAGCCCGACGTATGTCGCGGGGTTCGACCGAGGCGTGCGCCCGATGGGGCTTTGATCGATATTGATAACTTTGTCGATATTCGAAACGCCTTCGATCTTTTCGAATTTGCCGACAGAGTATTTTGTACGCATAAGCTTATTGCTGAGCGCGGGATAGAGCACGTCGGAAAGCAGCGTCGATTTGCCGGATCCCGAAACGCCCGTTATACATGTAAAAGTACCGAGGGGAATCTTTACGGAAACGTTTTTCAGATTGTGCTCGGTCGCTCCCGTAAGTTCGATACGGCTCCCGTTGCCGCCCCTCCGCTCCGCCGGAATCGCCATGCGCAATTTTCCCGCGAGGTATTGACCCGTAACGCTTTCGGCGACGCGCGAAACCTGTTCGGGCGTTCCCGCCGCAACGACGCGGCCGCCGTGCACGCCCGCCGCCGGTCCCAAGTCGACGAGGTAGTCCGCGGTTCGAAGCGTCTGTTCGTCGTGTTCGACGACGATAACCGTATTGCCCGCGTCGCGGAGGTAGGTCAGCGTGTCGATCAGTTTTTGATTGTCCCGCTGGTGCAGCCCGATCGACGGTTCGTCGAGTATGTACATGACGCCGACGAGGGCGCTTCCGATTTGCGTGGCAAGCCTGATCCGCTGCGCTTCGCCTCCCGACAGCGTTTCCGCCGCACGCTCAAGCGTCAGATAATCGAGTCCGACGTTTTTCAAAAAGCGCAGGCGCGAGCGTATCTCTTTTAAAACTTGGGACGCGATTTCGCTTTCGGAATTCGTCAATCGTATCTTGTCGAAAAAATCGATCGAATCGAGAACGGAAAATTCGGTGATTTCCCAAATATTTTTTCCGCCGACCGTCACTCCGAGCGCTTCGGGACGCAGTCTTTTTCCGCGGCACGCGGCGCATTCGCGGTGCGCCATGTATTTTTCGAGGTTCGTCTTCATCTGGTCGCCCCACGCTTCCGTGTAGCGCCGCTTCATATCGTCGAAGAGACCCGGCCACGCCTGATCGTACACAGAATACCCTTCTCCGCTCTGCTTTTCGTATTCCCAGTGGATAGCGTCTTTCGTGCCGTACAAAAGCGCATCTCTCTGTTTTTTTGTCAATTTTTCGATCGGCGTCGAAAGCGTAAATTTATACGCGTCCGCAAGCCCCTGCATGCGCGCCGTATTCCACGCGGACGAAGGATTGTACGGAAGGATAGCCCACTCGTCGAAAGATTTCGATTCGTCGGGAATCATCAGATTCAAATCGAATTCCATCTTTTCGCCCAAACCGGTGCATTCGGGACAAGCGCCGAAAGGATTGTTAAATGAAAAGAGGCGCGGCTGCAGTTCGGGAATCGAAATACCGCAGAAGGGGCACGCGTTCTTTTGCGAAAAAAACACTTCGGCTTCCGAAGATGCTTCCCCGCCTGCAGCATCGTTTTTTTTCGTGACGATGATGGTACCGTTCGAACTTTTGAGCGCGGTTTCGACCGAATCCGCCAAACGCTTGCGTACGGAAGGCGAAATGATAATTCTGTCGACGACGATTTCAATCGTGTGTTTTTTTTGCTTGTCGAGTTTGACCGTATCTTCCAAATCGGCCATAACGCCGTCCACCCGCGCGCGCGCAAACCCCGCTTTTCGCGCGTCTTCGAATACTTTTTGATGTTCGCCTTTTTTTCCGCGCACCACCGGCGAAAGTATCTGCACCTTCGTACCCTCCGGCCAGCTCATCATCGTGTCGATGATTTGGTCGATCGACTGTTCGGCGATTTCGCGTCCGCAGTTCGGACAGTGCGCTTGCCCGATGCGTGCAAAGAGAAGCCGATAATAATCGTAGATTTCGGTGATCGTGCCGACCGTCGAACGAGGGTTTTTATTCGTCGATTTTTGTTCGATCGAAATCGCAGGCGAAAGCCCTTCGATCAAATCGACGTCGGGTTTGTCCATCGTACCCAAAAACTGGCGCGCGTACGACGAGAGGCTTTCCATATAACGCCGCTGCCCTTCGGCAAAGAGCGTGTCGAACGCGAGCGAAGATTTCCCCGAACCGGAAAGACCGGAAAGCACGACGAGTTTATTGCGCGGCAAATCGATGTCGACGTTTTGCAGATTGTGCTCGCGCGCACCTCTGATACTTATTTTTTCGCCCGTGACGGGCGCGATATTTTTCGCATATTTTTTCAACTGATAAGATGCGGATGATGCCATAGTACACATAAGTATAGCGCATAAGAGCTTCGCGCTCAAGGCGGCGGACATCTATGGAAAACAGAGCAGCCGCATCAAAAACTATATTCTCTAAAAAATAGCATATAACGAAAAAATCGGCTGCACTCACCCTGCAAAAAGGTTTTGCGAAGTCTACGGCAGGTATTCGCTTCGGATATTTCTCAGCGATAAAAAGAGGCGCATCTTTTTCGCATCGTTTCCGCCGGTAAGCCCTTCGAGCAAAAGGCGCGCTTTTTTCCTTCCCGAATTATCCTGATAATCGCAGGTACAGACGGAAGATGCAAAACCTTTTTGCCGGGCGTAATCGACAAGCGTTTTTTCGCCGACATAGCACAGCGGGCGCAAAATCGTAACGGGATAATTTTTATACGAAAGCTTCGGCGGCATCGTCGAAAGTTCGCCCCGCTCGAGCATATTCATGAGAAGCGTTTCGAGGATATCGTCGAGGTGATGACCGAGCGCGATTTTATTGAATTTATGTTCGATCGCGTAATTCAAAAGTTCCGTCCGCCGCTGCGTCGAACACCACCAGCAGTTCATCTTTTGTCCCTTTTTGAGCCGCGCGAGCACGTCGACGCCGATGATTTCAAAGGGCACGCCCCACTCGCAAAATAAGCGCGCGATGCCTTCGGGAAAAGCGGGCGCAAAATCGCTTTGTATCGCGACGGCTTTATATGAAAAACTGCAATCGGGGCGCAATGAGCGGAGCGCAAAATACTCTGTGAGAGCGGTCGAATCCTTTCCGCCCGACGCGCCCACGAGGATACGATCTCCGTCTTCGATCATCGCGTAATCGAAAACGGCTTTATCGATAAGGCTTTGCAGTTTCGGATGAGAGGCCATCTCGCTTCAGCGCTTTTTCAAATGGACGGCAAAACCGTTGATCTCTTTGTCCAGATAGATGAATTTCAGCGGCGATTTTTTCGCATCCCCCGTCCACTGAGCGCTGTCGGCGACCGGCTTAAAACCGTAGGCGGCAAGGTACGTAAGCGCGCGTTCGATATTGTACGTTAGAATTCCGATGTGTCCGTTTTTACCTTTTACGCCGTTTTTCATCAATTCGAATTCGGTTCCGCAAAACCACGACAATTCGCCTTCGACGCCTTTAAATCCGAACGCTTCGAGTTCTTTGACGCCTTCCGCGCATTCGCCCTCTCCGTGAAAATTTATGCCGACATGTGCGAAAGCGAATCCGAGAGAAGCTTCGACCGCTTCTTTCGACAAGCGTGTAATTTCATCCCATCGTTTCGCTTTGATAAGGCTGCCTTTCACCATCCAGCTGCCAGAAACGGCCGCGACGTTCGACAGCGCAAAATAATTTGCCATATTGTCGAGATTCAATCCGCCGCTCGGAAGAAATTTTATACGCGGAAAGGGACCGGCAAAAGCTTTGAGCGCAGCGCAGCCGCCTGAAATTTCTGCAGGGAAAAATTTGAGCACGGAAAGACCTTTTGCAGCGGCCGCCGTAATTTCGCTCGCCGTAGAAACTCCGGGGTATGTTACGATACCGTGCGAGACGGAATAATCGACGACCTCTTCTTTAAAACCCGGAGAGACGATAAACTTTGCACCCGAATCGATTGCCGCCTTTGCAAGCTCGACGCTCGTCACGGTACCGGCTCCGACAGTCATCGCGGAAACTTTTTCGTGTACGTCGCGTATCGCGCGCGCACTTCCTTCATAATCGGACGGATTGCGGAAGGTGATCTCCATCGCAGTGATGCCGCCTTTAAGGAGAGCGTTCGCAAGCGGAACTGCGTTATCCGGCGAATCGAGCGCGACTACGGGAACGATACCCGTTTTATGCAATACATCGTATTCCTTTTCAAACATATCGATACCCCCGCATAATACTTTCGCTTCGGCCAGTATAACACGGACACCGAACAAAAGTACAGTAAAACGATTAGAGCGCAAATTCACGTATATGCACGTGTAAATCCGCATCTTGACGAAATGCTCGATATCCGCTACAGTGGACATTACACCGCTTTCAGGTGCGCGATTAGCTCAGTTGGTTAGAGTACAAGCATGACACGCTTGGGGTCACTAGTTCGATTCTAGTATCGCGCATCGGAAAGCGGTATTTTTATTTTTCCCGCTGTTTCAATACATCTCCGGTTAGGTCTGTGTACAATTGCTCGGAAAGCGGTTATCGTCTATACTTGACGCATGAAAAAAATCGGCATCGTCACCGGAGCGAGTTCAGGTATGGGGGCGGAATTCGCGCTGCAGATCGCACGACAAAAAAACTGCGACGAACTCTGGCTCATCGCGCGCAGAAAAGAAAAGCTCGATGCGCTCTGCGAAAAAATCGAATCGCAAAAAGGCGTCGTCCCGCGCGCGGTCGCGATGGACATACGCGGACGCGAAGGAGTCGAACGGTTCGCACGGCTGCTCGAAAAAGAAGCAGGAGATTTTACGGTCGACATACTCGTCAATAACGCCGGCTTCGGCACTTACGGCCCCTTTTCGGAAACCGACGTCATGCGCGAACTCGATATGATAGACCTAAACTGTACAGCGCTCACCGGACTCTGCGGCGTGTCGCTTCCGTACATGAAATGCGGTTCCCTCATCATCAATACGGCAAGCCTCGCAGCATTTTCGCCGCTCGGAAACTTTGCCGTCTACGCAGCAACGAAAGCGTACGTGCTGAGTTTTACGCTCGCGCTCGCAGCCGAAGTACGACAGCGCGGCATACGCGTGTGCGCGCTCTGCCCGGGATCGGTCAGCACCGAATTCGCAAGCGTTGCATCGAACGGAGCGCGCAAAGAAGTGCTCCGCGGCATCGCTTCGGATACGGTAGTTGCGCACTGTTTAAAGCGCGCGAGACGAGGAAAGAAAATCGTGCTTATGAGATGGAAGTGGAAATTTTTTGCCGCTGCAAGCCGATGGCTCGGCCGATATACGATCGCGCGTTTTACGTACGAACACTGGAAGCGCCCGTATAGGAAATAGTGAGTGAGGAAACTTGTATATGGGTTGGACAGGCTGACGAAGGATGATGTGAACTTATGCCGGAGTTATGGTGAGATCCTTATATTCAAATATGAAAGCGTCACATTCGAATACATAAATATGCTATACAGATGCATATTTATGTAAATAAAATTATTCGGCAAAATCGCACCAACCCCATTAAAACGGGCCGATTTTGCACGGTTTTTTGCAAATTTCGGAAAAAAATTATTAATTTTTACTGCCCGCATCATTGCATAAATATACGGTTTTCTCAGTCTTCCCGTACGCGGTATACGCCCTTCGTTTCGCACACAAAGCGTTCTTCGAGCAAACGAAGGGCGGCTTTTTCCAAGCGCGAAAGAGAGATGCCCTCCGAGCGCGCAATTTCCGAAAGCGTGGCCGATTTTTTTTCGGTAAGCTGCCGAACGATGGCGCCGCGCGCTTCGCGGAGAGAGCCGCGGAAAGGGGACTGCCGCACGTAGTGCGCGCTTTTTTGCGACGGATTTTGCACGCGCTTTTTAAGCTCGGCTCCGTAATCCATGAGCGCCCAGTACCATTCGCGTACATTCGTTTTGTCGAGCGTCCGTTCGACGAGAGGAAGAATTTCCGCATCCGATACTTTTTCGTTTGTGTTTCCGAAAAAGAAAAAAATAAACACCGAGCGGATATTCGTTTCGATAAAGACTTCGGCTTTGTTAAACGCAAAGGCCGCTACGGCGCCCGCCGTATACGGTCCGATCCCGGGAAGAGATTCGAGGAGTTTTCTTTCGCGGGGAAATTTTCCGCCGTAAGAAGCGCACACTTCCCTGCACGCTTCCTGCAGATACTTCGCCCGCCTGTTGTAGCCGAGGCCGTTCCAGTGCGCAAGCACATCCGAAAAAGGCGCCGAAGCGAGAGAGGGCGCATCGGGAAACGCTTCGATCCACGCTTCGTATTTCGGAACGACGCGGAGTGTCTGTGTCTGCTGCAGCATCATTTCCGAAACGAGTATTTTGTACGCGTCGCGCGTTTTCCGCCACGGAAAAATCCTCGCGCGCTCTTTATAATTTTTAATAATCGCCGCTCGAAAATCGTCTACCGCGTCTTGAGTCAATGTCATGCTTTTTGTGCAAGGCATCCGCTTAACCGACCTTTTCGACAAAACCGCGGGATGCAAGCTCCAAAAGGATATCGTCCGCGATCTCTTCAGGAGTTTTGCATTCGGTGTCGATGACGATATCGGCTACTTTTTCGTAGGCATCGTTGTCGATACCGTAGATTTTTTTATAACGCTTCGTATCTTCTCTGTCGCGCATCGCGGTAAAATCGGCGATGCTCTGCAAATCGCCTCCTTCGCGTTTGAAGATGCGCCGAGAACGCGCGAGGTCGCTCGCTTTGAGATAGACTTTTATGTCGGCTTTTTCGAGCATCCAAATCGCAAGGCGAGAACCGAGTACGCAGGATTCTTTTTCGGCGAGTTCCACTTGATGCGTGTCGATATATCTGTCATAGCCGTCGTCGTTTTTCGCGTTTTCGATAACTTGTTCGAGCGTAAGCCCTCTTTCTTCGGCGAGCTGACGGAACGTATAATTGACAAGTTTGATGCCGAGAGAACGTGCAAGGAGCGAGCTCACCGTCGTATTGCCGCAGCCGGATTTTCCCGAAACTGCAATGCGGAGTTCCCTGCCGTCTTTAATTTTATACCGTGCCATACATTTCCTTATATTTTCCTTTTGTCGATTATTAATTTATTCGATATTTCGCGCCTGCTCGCGTATGTTTTCGAGGGCGTCTTTTGCGGCGATCACTTGGGCGCTGACGTCGGCGAATTGGCTTTTGCTGCCGATCGTATTGATTTCACGGTTTATCTCCTGACACAAAAAATCGATTTTTTTGCCGGGAGCGGCGTTCGTCAGCATTTCGTTTTTAAGCGCTTCGAGATGGCTTTGCAGGCGGACGACTTCTTCGTTTATCGTATACTTTACGATCATGACGGCGGTTTCGGTCATGATGCGCTGCTCGTCGGCAGCGTCTCCCAAAAGTTCGTTGAATTTTTGCGCAATTTGCTTTTTAAAAAGAGAGTCCATTTCGCCCTGCCGCTTTTTAAAAAAATCCGCAGCATGGAAAAGCGTTTCGAGTTTTTCTTCTATGTCGCAGGCGAGGTTTTCGCCTTCCCGCTTTCGGTCATCGCAAAAGGATTCGAGAGCGTCGGTAAAGACCGGAAAAATCATATTCCGATATTTTTCCATGTCATAGGTCATTTCGGTTTTGAGTACGCCGGGCTGCGAGGCGACGATGGAAAGGATGTCATTCTTTTGCGCACCGACAGCCGATGCAATATCTAAAATCGCACGGGCATAAAACTTCGCGGCGGGAATGTCGGCGGTAACGATGCAGTCGGGATCCGTTTCTTTTACGCGGATAAAGACATCGACTTTTCCGCGCACAACTTTTTCGGCGATCGCTTCGCGGAAACGCTGTTCGAGCCGATTCAAATACGGCGGGAGGTTTATCGTCACATCCAAAAATCGCGCGTTTACGGATTTTATTTCGACCGAAACGGAAGAATCTCTGTTTTCCGTTTCACTGTAAGCATAACCGGTCATGCTCGTCATAGCGCAGTCCTCATTTTTTTGCCGCATCCTTGCACGCGGCAAAAAGAGCGGTACCGAGTTTCCAGTTGTCGCCCGCACCCATCGTTACAAAAAGACAGCCGTTCGGAAAATCGGCTGAAAGCGGTTTTGTCAATTCTGAAAGCGCAAAGTCTTTCGCATCGAGTACTTCTTCAAAATAATGAACGTTTCCGTGATGCGCTTTTGTCTTTTCGAAAAGCGTTTTTCCGGTAACGCTCCCCCCTTCGGCGCTTTCGCGCGCGGAAGCGTATATTTTATGCAGAATCACTTCGTCGGCATCGGAAAAAGCCGAAGCGAATTCTTCGAGGAGAGCTGAAGTGCGCGTATAGGTGTGCGACATAAAATCGACGATGATTTTTCTGCCGCCGTAAAATTCGCGGAAACCTTTGAGCGTCGTTTTGATCGCCGTCGGGTGATGACCGTAATCGTCGATAAAGACGACGGAGTTTTTGCCTGCGAACGCTTTTCCGACGACTTCGCTCCGCCGCTTTCCGGCTCTGAAATTTGCAAGACCGCGTACGATCCGTTCGCGGTAGAGATCGGGATCTTTTCCGTCGCTTTTAATAATTTCCCGCACGAGGGCGGACGCCGCACAGGCGTCGAGCACTTCGTGTTTTCCGGGAACGTAAAGAGAAGCCTCTCCCAAAAAGCCGATCGAAAAATGCTGCGCTTCGTTTTCGGTTTTACCGATCGTCAAGCGGTAATCGCCCTGCGCCTTTTCCCCATAGGGAATCATTTCGATGTCGCCCCTCTTTTTATATGCCGCTTCGGCCGCTTCGACTGCGCCCCTGTCGTCCGCGCAGTAGATGAGGGTGCCGCCTGACGGCAGCTTGCAGATAAAATCGATAAAGGCGTTTTTAATGTCTTCATAGGTCGGATAATAATCCTGATGATCGCTTTCGACGCTCGTCAAAATTATCTTTTGAGGATGGAAGGACATAAAGTGGCGCCGGTATTCGCAAGTTTCCGCAACAAAATAATTGCGAGATTTTTTTATGTCGTAGTTTTCGCTTGTCATCGTGCAGCTTCCGCCGAAAGAGGCGATGGAGGAGCCCGCAAGCACTTGCACGGGGATATCCGTTTCTTCGAAAATCGTTCCGACGATTCCGGTCGTGCTCGTTTTACCGTGGACGCCCGAAACCGCGGCGCTGTAAGACTGCGCGGAAACTGCTCCGAGCGCTTCGGTGTATAAAAGGCAAGGGATACCGCGAGAGCGCGCTTCGATCAAGTCGGGATTTTTTTCAGGATCGTATGCCGACGAATAGATGACGTAATCGATATCGCCTGTGATGTTTTTTTCCGAAAACGCTTGGGCGCGTATGCCGAGCTTTTCGAGAACGGCGTCGGTGTAAAACCTTTCCGCAACATCGCTTCCGGTTATAACGGCGCCGCGTTTTTTGAGGATTTCGACGAGGGCGGTCATACCGGTGCCTTTGATGCCGACGAAGTGAACGCGAACGCCGGTAAAATCTTTCGGAAGAGAAATCGATGACATGAGCTTTATTTTAGCACAAGCGCAAAAAACGCACAATGCGGAGAATCGTGTCGCCGCATATATATTGCTCTACCAGCGTACAGTATGATATACTGTACGTTGTTAAGAAAAATCCAACATACGGTATGTTACCGTAACACAAGGGCATTCCTGTGATAAACAACAAGCTTATAACAAAAAAAAATTCATTAAAACAAGACGCATATAAAAAAATTTACGATCTCGTGACGACAAATGTTATAAAACCGGGCGATATTATCAATTTAGCTGATTTGGAAAAACATTTAAAACTCAGCAGAGCTCCCATCAGAGACGCTTTGATAGAGCTTTGCAGCGAAAACGTGTTTAAAAGCATCCCGAGATACGGCTATGAATTAATCGTCCTCAAACAAGAAGATTTAATCGAAATGCTGAACTACCGGTTGATATTGGAGTGCGGCTTTTTGGATAAAAATTGGGAAAAAATCGTTATGTGCAATCCCGGCGTATTGGATTATTTATTGGGATATACCAAAAATCTCACGAATACGGATGCGGTGAGTGAATGGCAAAACAGTACATTATTTCACATAGAATTATTCAAACTGCACGGCAATGCGTATGCGTTAAGCAGTTTGGAACACGCCATAAAAAATCTGACACGTTTTTTCATTCAGAATTACTGGAAAAATTGGGCGGAAATTTCAAACGACACCCTCAACCTGTACCATGAAAATATTATCAGGGCAATAAAAAACGACGACAAAGAAAGCGCTTTAAAATATTTGAGTATGGATATCGGCGGATTTAAAAGATAGATCTGAAAAAAATATTCGAAAACGAAGCTTTCAAAAAGGCAATCGCGCGTTTTCTGTTTTCCTTATAATATGTGCGGTATTTGTATAATGATCGCAAAAAAATCATAAAATATTTTTAATTATTTCCTTGACAATTCGTATTTCTGTGGTATCATCTCATTGATATATTAATGATATATCAATGAGATGTTTTAATTTATAATGTCTCATTAACAAATTTGTTTTCCTGTCCCGAAAGATAGATTTATCAAATTTATTGAGGAGGCAATTTATGGAAACCATGCAGTTGGGGTTTATTTCTCTGATACCTACAATTGTGATGTTTGTATTCGTTTTTTGGACTAAACGGATGCTCCTATCGTTTACGATAGCGACGCTGGTCGGTTCCGTTTTAATCGGCGGTTTTACTTTTCCGACCGTATGGCTCGACAAACTGCAAACTGCATGGGCGGCGGGCACGTGCGGATATCTTGTCGTTATGCTTTCCCTATTCGGCATATTGATCAAGCTTTTGGACGTATCGGGCTACTCTCTCGAATTTGCAAATTGGATGGGAAAGTATGCAAATACGCGCAGAAAAGCGATGCTTATCACGTTTGCAATGGGATGGCTGATCTTTGTCGACGACTATTTGAACAATATGGCCGTTTCGACCGCTATGAAGAATATCTGCGATAAACATAAAATTCCGCGCACTTTATTCGGTTTTTTGGTCAATTGTACGGCAGCACCGGTGTGCGTATTGATCCCCGTATCGACATGGGCGGCTTTTTATTCCGGTTTATTCGAAGAGATGAACGTACGGGTAAACGGAACGGGCTTGGGCGCATATATTGCGGGTATGCCGTTTTTATTTTATCCCGTCATCTTATTGCTCATCTGTTTTCTTATCATCATCGGAGTATTCCCGCTGCTCGGAATCACCAAAAAAGATAATGAATTGGCGATGCAAACCGGTATAGTGTGTTCGAAAGAAGAATCCCTTGACGGAAAAGAATTACATGCGGACTCTGCGAATTCCGGCGAAACGCAAACAAAAAACAATCCTTTAAAATTCCTCGCTACTATGATCACCATCGTTACGATTACGATCGTCACGAAAAATGTTATGGTCGCTTGTATGGGCGCTATAGTCGTAGTAGTCGGCATCATCGTATTTGAAAAAAAGCTAAAACTGACGGAGGTGTTTTCGCATTCTTTTGAAGGAATCGCAAGTATGCTTACCGTCGACGCGACTATCGCTCTTGCGCTGACTCTTGTCGAGATAAACAAGACGACGGGTATGACCGACTATGTCATCACCGTTCTTACTCCGCTGCTCAACGGTTCCATATTCGCCGCGATCGTATTCGCGTTCTGCGGCGCGTATGTGTTTTTTGCCGGCGGTTTTTGGGACGGTTCCATGATATTTGCTCCCATAGTCGTGCCTATCGCAGTTGCATTGGGAGTCAATCCGCTTTTGTCGTGCATGGCACTGGTATGCGCGGCGACGCTCGGAAGCACGACTTTTGTCGCAGGCGATGCCGTTATGATCACATCGGGCGCGGTGGAAATCAAGCCGTACTACCAAATGCTCGGAACGTTTCCGTACGCTTTGATAGGCTATATATTAACCATAATCGGATTCGCAATTACAGGATTTATCGTAAAGTAAAAGATATGTATGAACAATAATATCGCAGACAAAATATTTTTAAGTAATGCGATTTTTACGGGAGACGGCTCTTTGCCGTTTCCCGGCGGCGTCGCCGTCAGCGGCAATAAAATTATCGCCGTCGGTGAAAAGACGGCAATCCTATCCTGCCGCGGAACAAATACGTGTGTTTACGATTTCGGCGATTGCTTAATAATGCCCGGAATATGCGATGCACACGGCCATTATTCCATGGGAGCTTTGTACGACAGCAAGTATTTTATCAACGACATACTGTACTCGCATTCGGAACAGGAATGCGTGTCAATGGTAAAAGCTTTTGCAGACGCTCATCCTGAATACGACTGTATCATAGGACAGGGATGGTTTCCCGCAAATTGGAACAACGCCGAACTGCCGACGAAAAAATCGTTGGATCGTGCTATTCCCGACAGGCCTGTTTACCTCGCCGCGGCGGATGCGCACACGGGGTGGCTTAACAGCAAAGCACTCGATGAAATAGGCCTAGGTACCGGCAAGCCGGAATACGGGAACAATATCGTACTTTTACCGAACGGAGAACCGAGCGGAATTTTGCGAGAAAACGCTTGGTTCAAATTGGCGTCGAGTAAAACGTTTGTACCCGCCGATTCGATCAGCGATGAAGTCAATACGGACTTAATGCGTAAACTCTCAAAAGTAGGCATTACTACGTTTTGCGACGTTTCGGGAATTTTACACGGCGTAAAATACGATTCTTTGGAACGCATGGATAAAGCCGGTACATTAACCGTCAGAATAAATTTGAATCCCGCCATCGGGCCCGATAAAGATCAAAAAACGCTTGCCGAATTGAAGAAAAAATATTGCTCGGATAAGCTCAAAGTTACGGGACTGAAAGGCGTCATAGACGGCGTAACTTCAACGTATACGGGATATCTGTTGAAACCGTACGACGATAAACCCGATACGTCGGGTTTGCTGACCGCTTCCGAAGAGTATTTTGAACAATGTATCATAAATGCAAACAGATACGGCTTCGGCGTGAGACTCCATTGCATCGCCGACGGTTCGGTAAGATTGGCTTTGGATTGTTTTGAAAAATCGAATGCGGTAAACGATAACCGTTTAATACGCAATTCAATCGAGCACATTGAAAACATACACCCCGACGACATAGCGCGCTTTAAACAGCTGGGGGTGATAGCGTCTATGCAGCCGCGCCATCTAGCCCTCGATGCGAACGAAAAGCTCATACGATTGGGAAAAGAACGATGCCGCTGGGAATGGCCGTGCCGCTCTATCCTTGAATCGGGCGGAATCCTCGCCTTAGGGACGGACTACCCTGTCGTCGATTTCGATCCGTTTGAAACGATATACTACGGCGTTACGCGTAACGGTTATGATAGGAAGCCGACGGGCGTAAATCCGTCCGAACGGCTTACAATGTCGCAAGCCTTAAAGGCTTATACGTTTGGAGGCGCATATGTATCGGGACGAGAAAAAGAATTAGGCACATTGGAAAGAGGAAAGCTGGCGGATATAGCCGTACTCGATCAAAATCTTTTTACTGTCGATGAAGAAAAAATACCCGACACAAAAGTGCTCATGACGGTATTCGACGGCGATATCATCTACGAAAACAAAAATTAAATTTATGGGAGTGAAATTATGATGGCGACGTTCAGTAAACACTTGGATTTAAATTATACCCTTAATCTGATGGAAAAACTGATTTCGTTTAAGAGCAATCCCGATCTCGGTTATCGTACGTCCGGTTCCGCAGCGGAAGTTGCCGCAGGAGATTTTCTCCACGATGAGATGAAAAGAATCGGCTTAAAAAACGTGCATAAGGATCCTGTCGTCGTAGACAATTTCGAATTTAAGCGGGCCGACATTTCTTACAAAATGCACAACGGAAATACGAGAAAAGTTTTGCTGTCGAGTTTCCAAGCAAGATGTTTGGCGGAAGATGAAAAAATAAAAATCGTTTATGTCAACAAGGGTAGAGATATCGATTATGAAAACAAAGATGTCGAAGGAAAATATGTTTTGATCGATATCAACATGGTCGACGATTGGTGGGTCAACTGGCCGGTTACGCAGGCAAAATTCAAAAAAGCGAAAGGCGTCATTATCGTTCAAATAGGCGGCTACTGTTCGTGGTCGAAAGACACTTTAGGCGTACAAGATATTTCCACGAACTGCGATCTCCCGACATTTTCAATGACGGTAAGGGAAGCCGAATTATTTAAAGAGCAATTAAAACTGCAAGGCGGAGAGATTGAAGCCGTTTTGAATGCGGAAGTGAGCGTTGTCAACAACGGCATTACAAATTGTATCATCGGTGAAATACCGGGAAAGACAGACGAAATCGTCTACCTCATCGGCCACTATGACGCATATTTTACGGCTTTTGCGGACAATACTTCCGGTATCGGCTGTATAATGGGAATATGCAAAGCATTGATCGAAGACGGCTATACACCCGAACGAACGCTGCGCGTATGTCTCCACGGAGCGGAAGAATGGGGCATCGAAGGTACCCGATACGATTGGGCGCGAGGCGCGACGATGTTGACGCACAAGCATCCCGAATGGAGCGACAACGGATTTTTATTGATAAATCTGGACGGCAATTTAATTAACGGTACTGCGACCGCCGTTCGGGTAAGAACTCCGTATGAAATGGCTGAAGGGATAGAAAAGATCGGCCAAAACATCGAAGGCAATATATATCCGTTCGGAACCTACAGCCCCATGTGGACGTGGACGGAAAGCTATATGTACGCCTGCCTCGGCATACCGACGATAGAAAGTTTTTATGAAGGAGTCAATTTTTGGCCTTCGTATCATTCGTCATCCGATCAAAAGTGGATAAACGATTATGACGACAGAACGTTTCTTTCTTCGCATATTTTATACGGTTCCATTTTACAGAAATTCGATAAACTACCGGTACGGCCGCTGAATTTTACGGCGCTGTACGAACACATGCTTGAGGAAATCGACGAAGCGAGTATGGGAGACACGAAGCAGCTTCGCGAAACGATCCTTAAAGCAAAAGACGTTGCCGCGCAGTTAAAGCAAAAAAACGATTCGTTTACCGAAATGAACGCTGCGACGCAAGCGTACAACAAAAAGATAAGCAAGATATTCGGAAAAGTCGTAAACGAATTGTTCGGCCTCGATTGGTTCGAGCAATACAATTTCATCCACGTACGGAACCGCAATAATATTCAGTATTTGACGGCAGCGATTGCAAGCATTAAATCCGGCAATATAGCGAAAGCTATGGACGAAGATTTGCGATACGTGGATCTCTGTTGGTACGGCTATCACTTCGACAGAGCGACGTATGATCTCTTGGTCGATCAAGTCATCGGGGACTCCGTGCCGTTTACCTGGGCGCAAGGAAAAGTTACGACGATAGCCGATATGTACGACATCGGCAGAGATCTTCAAAAGCTGCGCGACGGCGGAAGCGATAACTGCAACGATGTTATTGCAAAACTTGAAAGGGAACTTGCCGTTCAACGGTCGGAACTCAAAACGAATATTGCGGCGGAAATAAGCATTGTCGAAGAACTTATCGACATGATGAAAGCATGTATATAGCCGACGCGTTTTCGAAAACGGGATTTTAAAACGGTTTATCATGGAGGTGGCAAATGATAAAAAACAAATCCGAATTTAAAGGACGTCATATCGAAGATATGAGAAACGCATTTGAACATAGGGCTTTGTGGCTTTATGTGCTGTACAAAGAAGCCGTGTCAGCGGGCTTGAGCGAAGACTTCGCGCGTAAAGCCATAAAAAAATGCGGCAATTTTCACGGCGCCCACAAATTTACACACACCGACGATTTTGAAATATTCCACAAAGAATTCGTCAATGACAATGTTAAGGATATTTTTCAAATGGAGGATACATGCACTGAGAGAGATTTGAGCGTGGATTTCCATTATTGCCCTTTGGTGTCGGCATGGAAAAAAATCGGGGCAAGCGATGACGAAATCGCACTCCTGTGCGATATCGCTATGGACGGCGACAGAGGGATATGCGAAGTGTTGGGGCTTGATTTTAAATTGGGAAAAACGATTGCAAAGGGAGACCCGATATGTGAAATCAGAATCAAGCAGCCGAACAAGCACAATACCGAATCGTAAAAAACTTTTATGGAGGTAGACAATGAAAGAAAAGAAAAAACTGATTTTGGACGCGTTTGACAACAAAGCCGTCAATCGCGTTCCCGTAGGGTTTTGGTGGCACTTTGCCGACGAATATCGGCAATTCCGGGGACTTATGGATGAAGGGATCGTTCAGGCGACAATCGACGGCACCAAAAAGCTGTACGACGACCTCAAGCCGGATATGGTAAAAATCATGTCGGACGGTTTTTTCGGACACCCGTCGATCATGGAAAACGATATTAACACTATCGACGACATAAAAAAAATCAAATCCATCGGAGCGTCTTCTCCGTGGTATGATAAGCAAGTCGATATGATCAACGAAATTCTCAAACATTTCGACGGCGAAATCGCAGCCTTTTACAACATCTTTGCACCGTTCAATTATATCCGCCTGTACACCGAATGCTATAAAAAGCGCCCTGAATTATTCGTGCAGCTGTTCAACGAAGATCCCGAAGCGATGCTCGCCGCATCTTTGGAAATCGCGAAAGACGTGTCGGTTCTCGCGGATAAAATCAAAAAGAATACAAGCGTAGACGGCATTTACTACAGCGTACAAAGCGTACAATCCGAAAAAGCCGATTTGAACTTCCACAAGCGGTATGTGATGGAATCCGATCTTCAGGGTTTGAACGCAATAAACAAACTATGGGACAACAATATTCTGCATATATGCGGCTACGGAAGTTCTACGAACGATTTGTCTTTTTATAAAGAGTATAAGGCAAAAGTGTATAATTGGGCTGTCTATACCGAAAAAGTCCCGCTGTCGGAAGGAAAAAAATTCTTCGGCGGCGCGTGCGTTTTGGGCGGATTTGCAAACAGCAAAGGAACGATGCTCGATATTGGAAGCGATGCCGAAATCGAAAACCGCGTAAAGGAAATAATAGCGGATGCGGGAAGCGTCGGCGTTATCATAGGTGCCGATTGTACCGTTCCTCCGCAAGTAGGATACAAACGGCTTGACGAAGTAAGGAAGTACGCCGAAAAGTACAGCAAACGGTAGCGGAAAACGGGGACGAGCTGTGCGCGAATTCTTTTGCAAAAAAATTATCGATGCGCGTATCGGCCGTCCCTGCGTTTTCACAATACGGGTTTAAGAAATCGGCTGCCGGTTAATCCGAATACGGATTGTTCGGCGCTTTTAACTTCGAGTTTTCTTTTGAAAACTCGCGTATGTACGTGTGCGCTCGTGCGCACTAATTATACAGCTCCTAAATCTGAAGATTTACTCACTGTATAATTTTAAGGAAGGTTCAATTATGAAAAAAATGTTTTTCGGCGGAACTGTTTTGACGATGGATACGGACGATACCCAAGAAGCCGTAGTATTTGAAAACGATAAGATCGTATTTGTCGGCTGTGAACGGGAAGCAAAAGAAAAGTATCCCGATGCGGAATTAATTAACCTTAACGGAAAAACGCTTGTACCCGGATTTATAGATTCTCATTGTCATATGAGTTTTTCCGGCGAAATGATGACGCAACCGTCGCTTTTTGAAGCATCCTCAATAGCGGAAATTGTAGCGGGGCTTCGGCAAGAAGCGGATAAAGCTTCAAAAGACGAAGTTTTGTTTATAAACGGATACGGCGGACACCCGATTGCGGAAAACAGGCCTATTACATTGGCAGAGATGGATAAAGCCGTTCCCGATCATCCGGTATTTTTGCGAACTGCGGGAACACACGGAACTTTTGTTAATACCAAAGCTCTGAAATTGATTATTGAAGAAGCGAAAAATGCGGGAATTGCCATAAGCGAAGAAGACAAGGCGGAAGGATTTTTACGGAACGAAGCCAATCTCTTTGCGTATTCGCTGCCGCCGAAATTGATGTCCGAAGAGCAAAAAAAGAAAGCGCGGGAAAAGATGATACACGAATGTATCAGCAACGGGATCACGGCTGTCCATACGATGGAAGGCCGAAGTCCCGTAAACGATCCCGACGTATTGGCTCTTTTGCGGGATAAAGAGGAAATTCCTTTTCACTTGAGAATTTATTATCAAACTACCAACGTAGAAGAAGTCGTAAGACTCGGCTTAAAACAAATCGGCGGATGTTTTAGCTGTATTTTAGACGGTGACGTTGAACCGGGTACCGCCGCTTTCCGCGAGCCGTATATCGATAATCCCAAAAACTACGGTAACCTTTATTTTACGCAAGAACGGCTGGAGAATTTTTTCAGAGAAGCGCATAAAGCGGGACTGCAAATTTGTATGCATGCGATCGGAGACGCCGCTATAGAGCAGGCACTAAAGGCGTATAAAAAAGTCTTAACCGAATTTCCGAGAGAAAATCACAGACACAGGGTTGAGCACTTTGAAGTTTCCGCGTATGACTTGATGGATTTTGCAAAAGATTTGAAAGTAACCTTGGCTATGCAGCCCATATTCGACTACTATTGGCCGTCCGACACTTACGTACCTCACATCGGGCCGGAACGGGCTGCCATGAGATGCGCATTGCGCCCTGTTTTGGATAGAAGAATAATCGTCGGAGGCGGTTCGGATTCGCCGGTAACTTCGATGAATCCTCTGTTGGGTATTCATGCGGCCGTCAATCTCAGCGTACCCGCGTCAAGGATCAGCGTAAAAGAAGCGTTGAGAATGGTCACCATCGACGCGGCTTACCTCGGTTTTGAAGAAGATGAACGGGGAAGCATAAAAGCGGGAAAAGAAGCGAACTTTGTCATTTTATCCGATAATCCTCTGGAGCATCCGAAAGACAAGCTGGATAAGATACAAATTTTGGAAACCGTTTACCGCGGAAAAACCGTGTGGGTAAACAAATGAAAACTTGCGGAAATTCCCGGTTTTGAGATTTTCTTTAGATATATAATTTTTTTATGGGCAATACTATGCTGAAAGATATGGAAGAATACGTTGTCGCTCAACGGCGGCGCTTTCACAAAATACCGGAACTTTCTTTAAAGGAAAAAGAAACGGCCGAAAACATTCGGGACGAACTGAAAAAATCGGGTGTGTCGTATGAACCGGTCGGCGAATACGGAACGGTTGCATGTATCAAAGGCGATCTGCCCGGTAAAACCTATGCGTTTCGTGCCGATATCGATGCACTGCCTATCGACGAAGATACCGGTCTCTCTTTTAAATCGACGCACGAAGGCTGTATGCACGCATGCGGTCATGACGGGCACATTGCGATTCTTTTGGCTTTCGCTCGCGAGCTTGCAGCCATGCGCGCCGAACTTGCCGGTACCGTCTATCTGTGTTTTCAGCAAGCCGAAGAAATCGCGCAGGGACACGAAGCGATCATCGCGTATCTTAAAACCGTCGGAAAGTTGGAAGCCGTCATCAGTTCGCATCTATGGGCGGATATCCCCGCCGGTAAAATGGCGCTGCAAGCAGGCGCGGTTATGGCCGGAATGACGAGCTTTCACATTACCGTAACGGGAAAAAGCTGTCACGGATCAAGGCCCGATCAGGGGATCGATCCCATAAATGCAGGCGCACTCATTATCGGGGAAGCGTTCCGTATTAAAGACAGGGAATTCAATCCGCTGCGGCACAGTACGCTCAGCTTCGGATCGTTTCACAGCGGAACGGCGACCAATATCATTCCCGACCGGGCAGAACTCGGCGGAACGATGCGGTATTTTTCGGATAGTGGAAAAGCACATCTGTTTTCCATCGTCGACCGAAGCTGTAAAGCGGCGGAAATATTGACGGGGGCAAAAGTCGAATGGAAAACGCTCGCCGAACTTCCGCCGGTCGTAAACGACGCCGCTTCCGTCGAAAAAGCGCTGCCGGCGGCCGAAGCCGTTTTCGGGAACGAAAACGTCATTCCGTTTGAAAAAATTATGGGATCGGATAATTACGCTTGTTATTTGCAGGAATTCCCCGGTTTCTATGCATTTATCGGTATCAGAAACGAAGCGAAAGGGATCGGGTACGCGCACCACAGCAGTAAATTCGATATGGACGAATCGGCACTGGCAAATGCCGTTCGATTTTATATCGATTTTATACGAAGAAAATAATCGGTACCGCTACCCCCATGCATCAAATGCAAACAAAGTGCAATTGATAAGATCGATTCGAGCCTATCGTCCCGTCGGCAAGGCAATCGAAAAGCCCCGTGCGGTAAACACAGGTAAAACAATCGTCCCCTACTCTTCGCTCATGCCGAGAATCTTCCGAGCGCGTCCTCCGTTTGCCCCCGATTTTTTATCGTTCGCAAGAGAGACGACGGCGGCGGAAGCGGAAGCGTATTTCGCTTTAGCGTACATATCGAGGCCGAGACTCACCGTCGCCGCATCTTTTGAAAGCAAAAAATCGCGGCAGATATCCGCATAGCCCGCTCGCGCGTACTTTGCAAAAAGTTTTCCGAGCGCGTAGCGGAGCTGCTTCCGTCTATCGTCTTTGAGCGTTTCTCCGGCAAGGGCGAGTATCTCTTTTTCACCGACCGAGCCTTGAGAAACGAGCGCTTTTGCCGCATCCACCTTTGCCGTATCGCCTGACTTCGGATCGGAGACGATCTCTATGAGGCAGCCGTTTCCGTCTTTTGTGCCGAGGGATGCGAGCGCATCGTAACACGCAGTTTTGACGACTTTTTCTTTATCGTTTTTTGCACGGTAGACGAGGTACGGAGACGCTTCGGTAAATTTGAGTTTTTTTACTGCGGCTATCGCTTCGAGGCGCACTTTATAGTGTTCGTCGCGGATGCCCTGCACGATGACTTCTTTCGCCTCATCGCTTCCGGGATAGTGAGACAATCCTTTTATGACGTACTGGCGGAAATTCGGATCGGATGATTCGTAGAGTTCGGCAAGGATCGGAATCGATTCGCTTTTTTGCATCGCGCCGATCGCTTCCGCTGCGTACATCCGCACAAAAGCGTTTTCGTCTTCATTTTGCGCAATCGAAACGAGCTTCGCCCACGTTTCAGTTGCATGCAGTTTTCCGAGCACGCGAGCGAGCGCTTGTTTTTGAGGCACGGTCAAATCATCGCGGTCGATATAGCCGGCAAGATACTGCGCTTCTTCCGGCCCGCCGATTTCTCCGATCGTCGTAAGCGCGGCTTGAAAATACGCGTCGCTGTCCGTATCCAAAAGGGCGAGAACTGCCGGAAGCGCTTCTTTGCACTTTACCGCAGAAACGTAGCGGAACACCGCTTCGACCGTGCTGTTTTTCGTATCGTAGGGATCGTCCAAAACGCCGACGGCATAATCCTCCAAACACGGATCTTTCAGATGCGTAAAATATTCGAGAATCTTTTCGCGCACTTGCGAAGAGCGCGTCGTATGAAATAAATCGTACGCGTCGTCCGAAAAGCGGGGATCGTCGTTGTCTATGCACTTTTGCAAAAGCGACGTGATTTCGGGCGACACACCGTAGCGGAACGTATCGCGGTATTCTTTTACAGTGTCGGGGCTTTTATCGGAAAGAGCGGCTTTTTCGCTCTTTTCTTTATCGGGAGCTGCCGGGCGCTTTGCCTGAGGTATCGTGACGGCTTTTTTGAATTTGGAAGCGCCGTCGACAGAAGTTCCGGCCGGTGCCGCGCTTTGCGCCGAAGAAGTCGAAGCGCTTTGGGCAAAAGCCGAAGCGTTCATAGCGGCGGGAACACGGCAAAAGGGCTGCAGCACAAAAAAAGTCAGGGCAGCTGCGGCATAGTGTATCTTCATAGCCAATCCTCGATCCGGTGATTTATTATCCGTTGTTTATATTATCGGATGGTTCCGGTGCCGAATCGCGCAAGAAAATCGCGCTTATACTCTAAAAACCTGTTCTCTTCGATCGCGTTACGGATTTCGCCCATCATCGCGTGAAGAAAATAGAGATTGTGATACGATGAAAGCATCGCACTGAGTATTTCCTGCTCTTTGAAAAGGTGACGGAGATAGGCGCGGGAATAGGTGCGGCACACTTTGCACGTGCACTCGGCATCTATCGGAGAAAAATCGTGCGCAAAGCGTTCCTGTTTTATCGACAGCATACCGTCGTGCGTAAAGTACGAACCGTTGCGCGCATTGCGCGTCGGAAGCACGCAGTCGAACATATCGATGCCGGAGGCGACCGCTTCGAGTATGTATTCGGGCGTACCGATTCCCATAACGTATTTCGGTTTCGCTTCGGGTAAGTATTGCACCGTATACTGCAAAAAGCGTGCGAACTCTTCAGCGGGTTCTCCGACGGAAAGACCGCCGATCGCGATGCCCGCCGTATCGAGAGACGAAACGAAGAGAGCGCTTTCTTTGCGGAGATCTTCAAAAAAATTACCCTGAACGATCGGAAAAAGAAAACCGCGATAGCCGCGCTCGGTCTCCCGCTTCCACTCCGAAAGCGCCCGCTTCGCCCAATCCGTCGTAATCGCCAGAGCGCGCTCGGCTTCTTTTCTGCCTTCATTCCAGCCCGTGCACACGTCGAGCTGCATTTGAATATCGCTGTTGAATTTCGCCTGCGTTTCAACGACGTTTTCGGGCGTAAAAAAGTGCCGCGAACCGTCGATGTGACTTTGGAACGCGACGCCTTCAGCGCCGATCTTCCGAAGCTTTGCGAGCGAAAACACTTGGAAACCGCCGGAATCGGTGAGAAAATTTTTTTGCCACTTCGAAAAACCGTGCAGCCCGCCCGCTTCTTTTATCAAATCGGAGCCGGGGCGCAAAAAAAGGTGGTAGGTATTGGCGAGGATGATTTCAAAGCCGATCTCTTCGAGCGATTCTTTCGACACGGCTTTGACCGTCGCATTCGTTCCGACCGGCATAAAGACGGGAGTTCGGACAGTGCCGTGCGGCAGCGTCAACAGCCCCGTCCGCGCCGAGCCGTCGGAACTCGTATGGTGCACTTCAAAAATATTCACTTTTATGTCCTCGTAAAGCGCAAAAGGAGGGCGCTCGCTATGATAAACAGGATAACCGGAAACCACGCTCCGGAAAAGGCGGTTATATAACCGAACTTTGCAAGGAGCATCGTAATCATCTGCGTCACGTAAAACAAAACCGCAGCTCCGATCGAAAGCGCGAGACTTATGAGCATGACGTTTTTTCTCGATCGCCCGGAAAGGCCGATTGAAAGGAAGACGACGATAAACACGATAAACGGAAACGCAAACTTTTTGTAGTACAGCGAAAGCGCTTCTCCGAACGGCAGCCCCGTCCGCATCAAGTGTTCGATATATTCTTTCGCTTCGCGCACCGTAACCTCTTCGACCGAAACGACGTTGTTCCGAAACGTTTCAAAGGGTTCTGCAAGGCGGGAAGTAAAAGCGGCGTCGGGAACACTGCGCGTAACCGTCCCGCCTGCAAGCGAAAACTGCACCGCGTTTTGCAGTCTCCAGCAGTCCGTATCCCACAGCGCGGAATCGGCGTGAATGACGGCTTCAAGTTTTTTATCGTCGCCTCGAAAAATACAATACAGATCGTAAAGCCGCTTTTGCGCATCGTCGTAGACGGCGGCCTTATAGATGAGATTGCCCCCTTCGGCGAGGATGACTATCGCATCGTTGTCGAGCGTTTTTTCCTGATTCAAAACGGTGCTTTGCAGCTTTTGCTTTTGCGCATAGGTAGTGACGGCGAGCGCGTCGTCGAGAAAAAACAAACCGAAACTCAAAACGAGCGACAAAAGTAAAAGCGGAGCTGTAAAACGGAAAAGAGAGACTCCTGAGGCAAACACGGCCGTAAGCTCGTTGTTCGCATAGAGAGCGCTCAGCGTATAAGATGAAGCGAAGAGGATACCCATGGGGACGGCGTACCAAATCGTTTTCGGCGTATAGAGCGCCATGATTTTAAACACGACGGAAGCCGGCACTTGATTTTGAATATAGCGCCACAAGTTTATCAAAAGATCGACGAGATTTAAAACGATCGCCGAAAAAAATACGGCGCCTAAAAAGACGGGCAAAAACCGTTTAAATAAATATTTTACGAGCGTCATCGCTTTTTCAGCGCGATATAAAACGCCGCCCCCGCCGCGCCCGTAACGATATTCGGAATCCACATGCTCCAAAATCCGTTAAAGCCGTTTCTGCTCGACGCGTACTGGCCGAGTATCATCATCGTCCAATACAAAAAGCTGATGATGATTCCGACGATCATGCCTATCGTCTGTCCGTTTTGCCTGCCGAACAAAAACGCAAGCGGCAGCGCGAGGAGCGCGAAAAAAAGCGAGCCGAACGGCAGCGAAAATTTTTTATTGTATTCGAGCGTATAGTTGTTGAGCGTGCGTTTATCGGTATCGGCGTTTTTTTTCATATCGCGCAGCGCCCTTCCCAAATCGTAAGACGTCATTTCACGCGGGCTCGTACTTCCGCCGTCGCTGAAAAAAGCGCTTTCAAAAAGATTGAACGTCACCGTATCCGATGAAAGCCGGTCGTAATCGGAAAACGAATTCGCGCCTAAAAAGAGCGAGAGCGCATCGGTCATCGTAAGCTGCATGAGTACGCCCTCTTTGCGCACCGATTTCAGCTCCGATTCGCCTGCAGAAATGACACGCACTCTCCCGTCGCTTCCCGTATCGATGATGACGAGGTCGGAAACTTTCGTGTCGGACACATCTCCGGTAACGAGCGTCGCTGTATTGAGGTGCTTTACCGAATGAGACTCGAGGGCGACGGCGGGATTCGACGACAAAATCATACGGCGCAGACGGTTGTAGCGGATCGTGCCGAGCGGCAAAAGATAATCGTTTACGAAAAAGGACGCAATCGAAATGGCGAGCCCCATGACGAGTACCGGAGTTAAAATGTGAGCGTAACTGAAGCCCGATGCCCGGAAAATAATAATTTCGTTGTCGCTCATAAAGCGTCCCAAACACATAAGAAAGCCGACGAGAGTGGCAAAGGGGGAAGACTGCGCGACGATAAACGGAAGACTGTACGTCATAAGCTTTACGACGTCCCACACGGGAGCGCCCTGCCTTAAAATATTTTCCGCGATGAGCAAAATCTGATTGACGAAAAAGATTGTAAAGAAAAATAAAAAAGCGACGGAAAAATACAGCAAAAGCTCGCGCACGAGATAGCGGGTAAGAACGTGAGGGCGGAGAGAAGCGCCGAAAAGCTTTGTCCGAACGGATTGCGCACAATCGGTAAAACGATTTTTCAAGACGGAAAGATACCGACGAAACGCGGAAAAATACCTGCGAAGTGCGGCGCAATACGAGCCGCCCGAATCGGCGCCCCCGCGCTTCATACGTTTACTCCGGTAGAACCGAAGCCGCCCTCCCCGCGTACGGTTTTATCGAGAAAATCCGCTTTGACGAAATCCGCCTGCGTAACGGGTGCGACAACGATTTGCGCGATGCGGTCGCCGTTTTGCACGACAAAGGGTTCTTTTCCGAAATTGACGAGGATGACTTTCACTTCGCCGCGGTAGTCGCTGTCGATCGTACCGGGCGCATTTAAAACCGTAACGCCGGACTTCGCTGCCAGCCCCGAACGCGGCCTCACTTGCGCTTCAAAGCCTTCGGGAATTGCAAAGCATAAGCCCGTCGGAATGAGCGCAAAGGCGCCGCGCTCTATCGTTACGGGAGACGGGAGAAACGCGGATATATCCGCGCCCGCAGCTCCTTCCGTTTTGTATTCGGGAAGAAGAGCGCCAGAAAGCGCGGTACACGCAACGGCGACCGGTTTTGTCACGGCTCTTTCCTCGTTCGTTATTTCGCCTGTTCGTCGAGCGCGTCGATGTACGAAAGGTTCAGCCGTCCCATCTTATCGACTTCGAGCAGCTTTACGGGAATCTGCTGGCCTTCTTTAAGCACATCGGTAACTTTTTCGACGCGGGAATGCGAAAGCTTTGAAATATGGCAAAGCCCTTCTTTTCCCGGAAGGATTTCGACGAAAGCGCCGAAGTCCATAATGCGCTTGACGGTTCCGTTGTAGATCGTTCCCGGCTCCGGATCTTCGGTGATGCCTTTGACGGCTTTTTTCGCTTCTTCGGCGGCAGTACCCGTCTTTCCGTAAATCGTAACCGTTCCGTCGTCATCCGTGTTGATCGTAACATCGTAGTCGGCACAGAGCGCTTTGATATTTTTTCCGCCCGGTCCGATGAGCGCACCGATTTTATCGACGGGGATTTTCATGGAAATGATCTTCGGCGCATAGCGGCTGATCGGCTGCGGCTTATCGATCGTCTTTTCCATAATCGACAAAATATGCAAGCGGCCGGCTTTCGCCTGAGCGAGCGCTTCGCGCATGATTTCGGTCGAAACACCCGCAATCTTTATGTCCATCTGGAAACCGGTGATGCCGTCTTTCGTTCCCGCGACTTTAAAATCCATATCGCCCAAGTGATCCTCTTCGCCGAGGATATCGGAAAGGATTTTATACTTTTCGTATTTCGGTCCGTCGGTGATGAGCCCCATCGCGACCCCCGCGACCATCTTTTTCATCGGCACACCGGCGGCAAGCAGAGAAAGACAACCGCCGCAAGTAGACGCTTGTGATGACGAACCGTTCGATTCCATGATTTCCGAAACGACGCGGATCGTATACGGGAATTCGTCTCTGCCCGGCACCATAGGCGCGAGCGAGCGGCGGGCGAGGTTTCCGTGTCCGATTTCGCGGCGGCCGGTCATAAGCCTGCCGACTTCTCCGACCGAATACGGCGGGAAATTGTAGTGCAGGATAAAGTGTTCGCTTCTGTTTCCGTCGATATCGTCGTAGGCCTGTTCGTCGAGCGTCGTACCGAGCGTCGTCACCGCGAGCGACTGCGTTTCGCCGCGCGTAAAGAGTGCCGAACCGTGCGGACGCGGCAGCACGTTGATTTCGCACGTGATCGGACGGATTTCGTCGCACTTGCGTCCGTCTATGCGCACGCCTTCGTCGAGAATCGCTTTGCGCAGCAGTTTATACTGAATGTCGTCCATGAGCGCGCCGAAGAGTTTTTTCTGCACTTCGTCCGAAAGCTGTTCGGCGTATTTTTCGGCGATTTTATTTTTGACCGCTTTGACTGCGGCGCTCCGCTCCATTTTGCCGTCACGGAAACACGCTTCTTTCATGAGCGGCGTCGCTTCGGCTTCGATCGCTTCCGCATTTGCAAGCGTCACCGAAAGAGGCGCGAGCGGAAGCTTTTCTTTGCCGCACAATTTTTGCAGCTCTTCCTGCAGTCGGCACATTTCCGTGATAAAGCCCTGCGCTTTTTCGAGCGCGCCGAGCATCACGTCTTCCGACGCTTCGTTCGCGCCGCCTTCGACCATCGTAAAGCCCTCGGCTGTACCCGCGACGACGATTTCCAAATCGGCCTTTTCGATTTGCGCAAACGTCGGGTTGACGACGTATTCGCCGTTCAAATATGCGACGCGGCAGGCGGCGACAGGCCCGTGAAACGGAATGTCCGAAATCGTCACCGCAGCGCTCGCCGCGATAACCGCAATGATATCCTGCGTATGAACGCCGTCGGCGGAAACGCAGGTCGGCACGATTTGAATTTCGCGTCCGAATGCCATTTCGAACAGCGGCCGCATCGGCCGGTCGATAAGGCGCGAGACGAGGATTTCCTTATCTTTCGGCCGCCCTTCCCGCTTTACAAAGCCGCCGGGTATCTTTCCCGCAGCGTAAAATTTTTCGTTGTAATCGACGGTGACCGGAACGTAATCCATACCCTCAACCGCATCGTGCGATGCGCACACCGTCGCAATGACCGCCGCTCCGCCCCACTGAGCGAATACGCAGCCGTTTGCCTGTTTGCCTATCCTTCCCGTCTCCAAAATCAAGTCGGCGTCTCCGACTCTCGCAGTTACTCTTTGTACCATCTTGTCCTTCTCAATTCTTTGTCGTTCTTTTCCCAAATTAATAATCAATAAAATTCATGTTCACGTGCATCGGCCGGAATGCCGACCGATATCGCAAAAGCTATTTAAGGTTCAATTTCGAGTTTTTCGAAACTCGAAATTTTCCATCCTCTTTGCTCACCAACTGAAGGGCGAGTTTGGAAAGTAAATCAAATTATGCTTACGGCGAGGTTCCGGCTGCGTGCCGTTTCGAGCGTTAGGCTTACGGAAGCCTGTCTTAAAAAGCTCGACCGCGGCTAAGCGGACGGGTTCTCACCGTAAGCACAGCTTTAGTAGCTGATACTTTCCAAACTCGACATTCGACCTATAAAAAAAGCCTGCGCCGCCAGAGCAAGCGGTCATGCAGGCTTTTTTGCTTGCGTTATTTACGGATACCGAGCTCTTTGATAAGAGAGCGGTACGCTTCGAGGTTTGTCCGCTCGAAATATTTTAAGAGCTTCCGCCGAGCACCGACGATTTTCAACAGCGCGCGCTTTGCGCTTTTGTCTTTCGGAAAGGCGCGTTCGTGCTCCGTGAGCTGCTGGATGCGTTCGGTAAGCAGGGCGACCTGCACTTTTGTGTTGCCGGTGTCGTGTTCGTTTACACCGTATTTTGCGATAACGGCGGATGCCGCTTCTTTCGAGAGTGCCATTCGTATACTCCTATTCTTTTATCGTTCTTATAAATTCTACAGCCTTTATATGCCGCACGTCTTTTTGCAAATTCTCAAGGCGAAGGATATGAGATTCTGCCGTAAAGCGGGCTTCCGCTGTATATCCGTCGGCTATGACACGAACGCCGTAAGTACCGCGTTCGGGCAGCACTTGCGCAAAAGCGCTTCGTTCTGCCGTAAGCGCGCATCCGTCCTTTTTCCAAACGGAAGCCGAACAGTCGAGCACGTATTTTCTGCCGAGCATGGCTTCGGCCGAACGGATATCACCTTCGAAAATACGCAGACGGATAAGCGAAGAGCTTACACGCTCACCTTTATACAGCGTCGGTTCCGGAAACTCCGAAACGATGCCGCTTTCGAGGGAAAACGCGCGGATTTCTTTCATGCCGTATGCACCGCGGTAACCGCAGCGGAAATCCCATCCTTCCGCGATGAATTTCATGCCGCAGCCGTGCACGAGCATCGATAAAAAACTGCGTCCTTCTATTTTACCGAATTTATCGGAAAAGTCAATCAGTATCGCGAACGCCATGCCCCTCGCTTCTATGACCGAAAGCCGTTGCGCGAGCGTCGAAAGATCACCCTCGTAAAATCCCTCGGATTTGAAAGCGCCGAGCGATTGCTTAAACGCGACGACACCGGGTGTAAGGCCGTCTTTTTCCGCTTCAGCTCGGACGAGGGCGAACAGCGAATCGTGCCCGATATGAGGGCCGTCGAAGTTGCCGACCGTGAGCGCCGTACCGCGCGCGAACACATCGGGGACATCCCTTTTTCCGGCGATGACGCTTTCGATCTCTTCCCACGTAAAACGTATCATGACGGCATACTCTATCACATTTCGAAAAAAATGTCGCGCCGAAAAAATACGTGCCGCAGAGTGCGGACAATGTACAAAACGCGCTATTCCGGTTATCATAGAGCCATGCCGCGAAATTACGTTACGGAGGCGATCGTTTTTTCGGTAAAGCCGCTCGGAGAACTTAACAGCTCGGTTTGTTTTTTGACAAAAGAGCGCGGCACGGTCTACGCGACGCTCTACGGAGGGGCAAAGAGCAAACTGCGCTCCCTCGTTTCCGTGTGGAACGCGGGTACGGCGTATTTTTACTGCAAAGAAGCGGACAATTTCGAACGCAACGTAAAGATATCGGATTTCGATGTAAAGCGCTATCACCTTTCGTTCCGCGAAAACCTCTACAAGTCCTACGCGGCCTCTCTCGCGGCGGAACTCGTCATCAAAACGAAGTGTGCCGGCAGTTTCGAATCGTGCTGGCGCCTCGCTTCGGGATTTTTCGACGGACTTGAAATTGCGCAGGGAAGCCAGTGCGAGCGGGGGCTCGTCCGCTTTTTATGGCGCTATATGGAACTGCTCGGCATTCAAAGCGACGCTTCATCGTGCGCGTCGTGCGCTCGCAGTTTTGACACTGGAAATTTGACGGGCGATGCGGTAGTATACAATGCGGCTGAAAACGGTTTTTTCTGCCCCTCGTGTGCCGCACGGGAAGAGAGCGCCAACCGTTTTATGCTTTCTTTAGGCGCCGTACGCTATCTCGACGCGGTTTCGCGTTTAAGTCCGCATGAAGCGCGCGCATTCGAAGTGTCGGACGAAGCGCTCGGCGAACTCAAACGGCTCGTCTTTTTTCTTTCGGAACAGGCGGCCGGCACAAAATTACAATCGCTTGCAACAGGGATGGGTATATTATGAAAGCGACGGATATCATTGCAAAAAAGCGCGGCACCTTTGTCCGCGGCGAAGACGGAACGCAAAAGATCGCACAAAGTACCGCTCTCACACGCGAAGAGATCGCGTTTATGGTTTCGGGCTATGTAGAAGGGACGATTCCCGATTATCAAATCGCTTCGTGGCTTATGGCGATCTATTTTAACGGCATGACATTCGAAGAAACGGGTATGCTCACCGACGTCATGCTCCGCTCGGGCGATGTCATCGACTTGAGAGCCGCCCGTCTTTCCGGCCCCTTTGTCGATAAACATTCAACCGGCGGCGTCGGAGACAAGATTTCGCTCCCGCTTGCGCCGATCGCGGCGTGTTGCGGCGTACAGGTTCCGATGATGAGCGGGCGCGCGCTCGGCTATACGGGCGGCACTCTCGACAAACTCGAATCGATCGAAGGCTATCGAACCGATCTCACCCCTGAAACCTTTGCAAAACTTATCGCTAAGACCGGCTTTGCGATGACGGGGCAAACGAAAAAGATCGTCCCCGCCGACAGGCTTTTGTACGCGCTCCGAGATGTGACGGGAACCGTAGAATCGGTGTCTCTCATCACGTCGAGTATATTATCGAAAAAGGTTGCGGAAGGAAGCGATGCGCTCGTTTTCGACGTAAAGTGCGGTTCGGGCGCATTTATGAAATCGATGTACGATGCGGAATCCCTCGCTCTCTCGCTCGTAAAAACGGCGTCCGCCATGGGCAAAAAAGCGTCCGCTTTCATCACCGGCATGGACACGCCGCTCGGAAAAAAAGTCGGAAACTTTCTCGAAATCGAAGAGACGATCGAGTGTCTCGAAGGACGCGGACCCGAAGACGTTATGGAAGAAACGTACGCACTTTGCAGTGAAATGCTTTTGCTCGGAGGCAAAGCGAAAACGGAAGCGGACGCCCTCGCTCAATGCAAACATGCAGTCGAATCGGGGGCGGCGCGCGAAAAGTTTTTACAAAACGTCGAAGACCAGGGCGGAAATCCTGCAAAGCTCCTTTCGGAAATCGGAAAGAGGCGTTCGCCCCATCACGCATCGCTCGAAGCTCAAGCAAGCGGCTTTCTCACGCTCGACTCTCTTTCAGTCGGTCTTGCGGGGATCGATTTGGGTGTCGGGCGAAATAAAACGAGCGATGCCGTATGCCCCGACGCGGGCTTTATCGTGCATGCGAAAACGGGAGACTTCGTGCACAAGGGGGATCGCATCCTCGACATATACGGAAAAGACGAAGCGTGTCTTACGAGCGCGAAGCGAAAAATCGAAGATGCCCTCGCCTACTCCGACACAGCTCTCGATAAAAAACCGCTTATCCTGAAAACGATACGGCAGTAAAAAATTGACCACATTGATAAAGGATTGTGATTTTGAAAGAATGGCGTAAAAAAGAGGTATCGAGGGAAGCGGTAAAAGCGCTGTGTGACTTGTACGACGTCGACGTGCTCACCGCTTCGATTATGGTGCGGCGCGGCATTACGCAGGCGAACGACGTGCTCTACTTCAAAGAAAGCGATCTGCGCTTTTTGCACAACCCTTTTTTGTTTTCAAATATGGAAGATGCGGTCGACCGCATTACGAGTGCAAAAGAAGAGGGCGAAAAGATATTGATTTTCGGCGACCGCGATGTCGACGGCGTAAGCGCGACGGCCATCCTCTACACGTATTTGCAAAGGAGCGGCTATGACGTTTCGTGGCGGCTTCCCGTCGGAGACGATGCCTACGGTCTTTCGATGCAGGCGGTCGACGACTTTGCAAAAGACTACGGTTCGCTCATCATAACGGTCGACTGCGGCATTTCAAACGCGGCCGAAATCGAGCACGCGAGAGAGCTCGGTATCGACGTCATCGTCACCGATCACCATAATCCTCCCGAAACGCTTCCCGATGCCTCTGCGATTCTCGACCCGAAAGTAAAAGATTCGGGCTATCCCTTTGCCGATATTTCGGGTGCGGCGGTTTCGTACAAGCTCGTCGAAGCGCTCCGCTTCAGCGAATCGGAATTGTACAAAGCGGAAATCGCGTTTTTGAATGTGAGGCCAGCCGAAACGGAAGGCGTATACATCGACTGCGTAAAAGTGCAAAACCTCGTCCGCACGGCATCCCTTTCGGAGCACATAAGGGGCGGAGGCATATCGATAGCACAGACGAAACTTCCCGAATTTTTGAAAGGCGCGCAGATTTTTACATGGAACGAAGACGCCGTAAAAAAACAGCTTGCCGCCGTATTCGGACGCGGCGTCGAATTCAATACGGCAGATCTCCGTCCGGAAGTTTCAAAACTCATCCCCTCTCTTTCGCGCATGAGCATCCTCGAAGCGAAAGACGCTTCCCGCATCGCAAAATACAGCTCGCATCCGATAAGCGAAATCGACGGCTTTTACAATATATTCGTAAGTTTTGCCGAAAAGAAAATGGAAACGAAGCAAAAGCTTGCCGACCGGCAAAACGATCTCGAACTCGTCGCCATCGCCGCGATCGCCGATATCATGCCGCTAAAAGACGAAAACAGGATCCTCGTGAGGGCGGGATTGGACGCGATAAACGAAGGGAAGGTGCGGCCGGGACTCGCCGAATTATTTTCGCGTCTTTCCGTCGCGGGAAAAAAGATAAGTTCTTCCGATCTGTCGTGGACGGTTATCCCTGCTCTCAACGCCGCAGGCCGCATGGGACAGTCGAACGCCGCCCTCGAAATGCTCATTTCGCCCGATGCCGCCGTGAGGGAAAAAAGAGCCGAAGAGATCATCGAACTCAATGAAAAAAGAAAAGCCTTTGTCGGAGACGCAGCGAGTGTTACGGCGATTCAAGCGGAAGAAAGCTTTGAGCGCTGCGGAAAAAAACTCTGCACCGTCGTCGACGAGCGGATAAATAAAGGCGTTACGGGCATACTCGCTTCGCGCCTCATGACAAAATACAAAACGCCTGCGATTGTAATCACCTTTATCGACGGAAACGTCGCGGTCGGTTCGATGCGAAGCTGCCGCGGCCTCAATGCGACGGACTTCCTCGCCTCACTCGGCGATATCTTTATAAGCTACGGCGGACACAACTGCGCGGCGGGCTTTTCGTTCCCGCGGGAAAAACTTCCGCTTTTTACCGAAAAACTGAAAAACGCGGTTTCGCACATAGCTCTCGACTCCGAATCGGATACCCTCGACGTGGATGCGGAACTTCCTGCAAATTACCTTTCGCCCGCAATTCTCTCGGTTGTCGACGCTTTCGAACCCTTCGGCGAAGGCAACCGCGAAATCGTTTTTTTATCGAAAGCACTTCCCGTATTCGACGCCTCCCTCATCGGCAAAAGCGAACGACGTCATTTGAAAATCACGTTCGACTGCGGAAAATATAAATTCCCCGCGCTCTTTTGGGGCGAAGGAGAGCGGCTCGGACGCGACTTCAACAAAGGCGATGCGCTCGACGTTTTGTATTCGATGAACAGAAATACTTTCAACGGAGCGGTAACGCCGCAAATGATAATCACCGATTTCGTTCGGTCGGGAGAACACGGACATGCATAAGTTTAAAGGTATCTCGGAAAAATCGCCTTTGGCAATTTTTTCGAAATTTTTCCGTATCGCGATTTTTGCGCTTCTCTGCGCGTCCTATACATCAGCGGATACGGCTTCGTTTGAAGGAAGCGCGTGCACGCTCGACGTGCAGTACAATTCCAAAGCCGAGCCGGGAGACGCGATCGTCGTTCGGATGACGCTTCGGGGAAAAGAGCGAAAGCGCGCCGTCAAAGACACGATCGCCCAAGCGGAACTCCGCACCGAAACGAAAAAAATCGATTCGGCACAATTTTTTTATATCAATCAAAAAGCGAAAAAGCAAAACGTACAGGAGCTTTTAGCATACGTACCGATCTCAATGTGGGTTTCAGACGGAGCGTATACAATCAAAGTCATCTACAGCGCATTCGGTGCGGAAGCCGAAGAGTTTACGCTTCCGATCACCGTTATTAAAAAAGACTTTATCAGCGAAACGATAGCACTCGATGCGCGGAACACGGGAATCAGAACGAATACGAGCCCCGAGCGCGTCGCACAGATCGAAAAGCTGAACGCGCTTTTGGGGACGGTCATCCTTTCCGACGTCTACACGGTAAAGCCCTTTGTGCCTCCCGTCGCACAGGACACGAGGAGGACATCGCTTTTCGGCGACAGGCGCATCTACCGCTATACGGACGGAAAATCGGCGACGTCCGCGCACTACGGCATCGATTACGGAGTCCCCGAAGGCACAAGCGTCGCCGCCTGCGCTGACGGAAAAGTCGTCATGGCGGAAAACCGCATTACGACCGGCTTCAGCGTCGTCATCGCCCACGCACCGGGTCTATACAGCCTCTACTATCACTTGAGCGCTTTAAACGTCAAAGAAGGACAGAACGTCAAACAGGGAGATGTGCTCGGGCTTTCGGGCAAAACGGGGCTTGCGACCGGTCCTCACCTGCACTGGGAAGTGCGGCTCAATATGTGCGCCGTCTCTCCGGACTTTTTTACCGGCGATTACGCGTACACAAAACAGCAATAGGACAGTCAATACGTCGCTTCGATTTTCAGCGTTCCGTCCGTGCCGACGATGACGCTGTAATAAACACCCGAACGGCACTGCGCGAGATCCGCCGAATAGTCCTTCGAAAAGCCTGAAGCAAACGTGGAAAACGGAGAGAAAGCGAAGCGGACGAGCGCGTACAGATCGCGCCGCCTTTCAAAAGGCGAAGAGGCTCCCAAAAGCATGCACTGTCCGTTTTCGTTGTAATAGCGGAAAAGTTCCGTGCCGCGCCTGCGGAACAAGGCGGAAGAAGGGGATACGGTTTCCCTGCCGTAGAGTTCACACGGAAAATAAAAACGCTTGCCCGAAAATTGAGCGCTTTTAAAATCGACTGCGAGCGCGGACCCCCGCCACGAACGCTCGATCCGCGCGCATTCGTTGCCGCTCGTGTCGAGAATCGAAACGGAAGCGCTCACGGTTTCACCGTCGGCGCCGGTACTCGTCCCATACAGTAAAATCCGCATGATTTCATAGCGCTCGATAGCGGGAAGCCTTTCGGCGGCTCCGAAACAGTTTGCAAAGCCGACGGCGAACACGATAAATAAAATGAGGAGCGACGCAAAGACCGCATTGAAAATAAAATAGCCTGCCGTTCTCTCCCGCGCCATATTTCGCCCTAACCCTCTGCCATTTTAATAAATTCTTTTTCGTCGATAACGGGGATGCCGAATTTCGCGGCCTTTGCGTTTTTCGACGAACCGCTTTCTTTATCGTTTGTTACAAGGTAGGATAAATCCTTTGTCACCGACGATTTGCAAATGCCGCCCCGCTCTTTGACAAGGCTCTCCGCATCGGCTCTCTTCATCGTCGAAAGCTCTCCGGTAAAGCAAAAGGATTTTCCCGCAAAGACTCCGGCTTTTTGCTCTATGATCGCTATCGTCCCGGAAGAAACGAGGGAACGCATTTCAAGCGCGTTTTCGGAAAGCCCTTCGACCGCAATCTTCGCCGTCTTTTCGGCAAAACCGTATACGCCGGCTATGTCCGCTTCGGATGCCTGCAAAAGTTTTTCGAGCGTGTCGAAACCCGAGGCGACGAGTTTTTCCGCCATCGTTTCCCCTATCCCTTCGATGTCGAATCCCGCGACAAAAGCCGAAAGGCTTATGCGTCTCCTGTTTCCGATCGACGAGACGACCTTCGCCGCTCCGAGCGATTCTTTTTCCGCAGTGATGCTTTCTTCGTTCAAAAAAAACGGCGTGAGCACATCGACGGTAAGGGAATAGATATCGGTGATCGAAGAGAGCTTTCCCGCATTAAAAAGAGAAGTGACGAGCGTTTCTCCCAAATCGCGGATATCGACGATTTGCACCCATTTCAAAAGCTGGTGCAGCACACGCTTCGGACACGACTTGTTCGGACAAAAAAGGCGAGAGCCTTCATCGACGAGAGCAGTGCCGCAAGTTTCGCAGGTTTTCGGAAAGACGACGGGAAAAGTCGCATTTTCGTTCGGAACGACGCTTTCGATTTTCGGAATAATCTCTCCCCGCTTTACGACGACGACGGATGAACCGACTGCAACGCCGAGGGCGCGCATCGTATCGGGGTTTGCAAGGCTTGCGCGCTGCACGGTCGTACCGGCAAGTTCTACGGGATCGAAAATCGCGACGGGAGTATAGGTTCCGCCGTTTTTGCTCCATTCGACGCTGCGGACGACGGACACCGCTTCTTCGAGACTGAATTTGAACGCGATCTGCCGTTCGGGGCGCGCTCTCGCCGCATCGTCCCTGCGGATCGTCCGCTCTTTGACGACAAGACCGTCTATGTCGTAGTCGAGCGATTTTCTCTTTTCCATGACGCCCGCACGATATGCGACCACTTCATCGGCTGTTTTGCAGATTGCAAGGGGCACGACGGTAAAACCGCACGATGAAAGCCACTCGATTTTTTCCTCTTCGTCCCGAAACGGAGCCTCTCCTTTTGCCGCCCACGCGTCGTATGCGATCATCTCCAAGTCTTCGCTTCCCGTGCCGTCTTTCCGCTTCATGATGCCGTTCGCAGCGTTTCGGCAATTCGCTTTATCGCCGTATTTCGCGCGGTGAACGCCGTGCGTCATAATCACTTCGCCGCGCACGGCTCCGGTAAAGTCTTCCGCACACGGAAGCGTCATGATGACGCCTTTCATCTTTTTTGCGTTTGCCGTGATGTCATCTCCGATCGTACCGTCGCCCCGCGTTACGGCGCGTACGAGATTTCCTTTTTTGTATTGCAATTCGAGAGAAGCGCCGTCGAGTTTGTATTCGACAAGGTATTCGCCGTAGTCGTGCTTTTGCGCCCAGCTTAAAAACTGTTCGGGATTTGCGACTTTTTCCTGGCTTCCCATCGGCATGATGTGTCGGACTTTTTCGAAATTGCCCGAATCCTGCCCGATCTTTTTTAAGAGCGGATCGGAAGGATTGAGAGACTTAAGCTCATCCCACAGCGCGTCGAACGCTTCATCGCTTATTTCGCCTTCGCCGTTATAATAAGATTTTTGATAGCGCCGTATCGATTTTTGAAGTTCGGCAATGCGCTTTTTTTGCTCCGTTTCCGATGCGCGGTTTTGCGCTTCCGCCGTATCGGAAGCAAACAGTTCGTCCATACACCCTCATCGTCGTTTAATAAAATATAACTCGCGGATCTCTCTCGCCTCGCGTCTTCCGCGCATTTCGAATTTCGTTTCGGGCCGCCACGCTTTTTTTTCGGCAAAGCCCTCATACGCGTTGACAAATCCTTCCGTTGCGGCAAGCTCGGAAAGCGCAAAGTCCGCGTATTCGCTCCAATCGGTTACCATGTAAAAATAGCCGCCTTCTTCGAGCTTCGATGCGAAGAGATCGGTTCTCGGCCGCTGCACGAGACGCCGTTTGTGATGACGTTCTTTCGGCCACGGATCGGGAAAAAATACGTGAAAGGCGGAAACCGAAGCGTCGGCGATCATATTCGAAAGCACGGCGGAGGCATCGCCTTCGATGATGCGGAGATTTTCCAAACTGCGCGATCGGATTTCGCCGAGCAGCTTTCCGATGCCGGGCTTATGTACTTCGATGCCGATATAATTTTTATCGGGATTGTTAAAAGCGATTTCCGCCGTCGCGCTTCCCATGCCGAAACCGATTTCGATCGTGACGGGATTGTCGTTTCCGAAAAGAAACGCATAATCGATAAGCGATTCCCCGTAGGGCACGCACCACTTCGGAGCAAGTTCCGCATAATTGCGCTTTTGCGCCGAGGTCATGCGCGACGCCCTGACGACATAGGTTTTTACGTCACGGAAAGGCCGCTTTTCTTCAAATACGCCCGCCTCGTTCAAAACGCTTACTCCCCGCTCGCCGACGAGATTTCAGGGCGATCGATAAAGGGCATAAAACACAGCACCGATTTATCCGCATTTAAAAAACAAAGCCGCATGCGGGAAGCGTTTTCCATTTCTTGCCACAAGGCATCGTTTCCGCTCCACTCGCTCTTACGCGCATCGAAATAGATGAGGACGTCTTGGGCATCGTAGACGGCAACCCGTTCGCCCGCCGCATTACCGAGCAGATCCTTTACAGCCCCTGCTCGCGTGTGCAAAAGAGAAGCGGGATAAAAAACGGAAAAAGAGCTTTTCACCTCATCGCCGAGCGCATCCGTATAAAAAAGCGAGTACGCTCCTTGCGGGATCGCCGTATCGCCGGGAGCAACGAAATTCGTATAGCCCGCCCACATCTTCGCATCCGATTCGAAAATATCGACGCCGACCGCTTTCCACTCCCAGCCCGCCTCGTTCGATACGATACGGATGCTTTCGACTCTCCTCACGTCGCTTGTCGCTTCTGTAAAAACCGCAAGGCGCATACGCGGATAGGAAGCGTCGTCGGTATATTCAAAGACCGAAGCCGCTCGCACCGAACGCACGTCCGGCGGCGAAAGCGCACAGGAAAAAAAAAGCGGAGAAGCGATAAACGCAAAAAGGAGTGCGTACGATTTCATAGCTAAAAATTGAATATCAAATTGATAACGGTCAAATCGCTTGCCGTAAATTGGCTCACGAGCGATTCGAATTTTACGCCGACTTTTTTGCACGCGTCGTCGAGATAGGACAGATAGTAGAGTCCCAAGTCGATGCCCTCCTGTCCTTCGGGAAGTTCGCGGTAAAAATCGATGAGGGTCTTTTTGCTCGTATCCACGGTTTTTTTCGCTTCAATCGTCTCTTTGATTTCCTGAAACGCGTCGTCTTTATTGTACAGCGTAATCTGCAGCCTGCCCTGCCTGCCGATCGACGAAGCCCCGCCGCCGAGTTTCCACGATAAAAATACGAGTTCGCGCTTACGTTGCAGTTCTTTAATAATTTTTTCCCGGATGACGGTATCGAGGATGAGCGAGTCGATATTGTCGACGCCCTGATACATATTGCGCGCTTCTTTGCGGATATTTAAGCTTTCGCTGTTGAGCGCGAGTTCCATAATCATCACGGAAATATATTCGGCGACCCGCGATTTTTCCATATACGCGATGAGCTTGTTGCGCACCGTAAGGAGGATTTCGGGAAAGCCCTCGTTTTTGCAAAATAACGTGATGATATACCAATTCATGAGGCCTAAGCGATTTAAAAATTTCTCACTCATCAAAAGGTTGATGTTTTTTTCTTCAGCAGAGTATCCTTTGTTATCGACAATGCTCTGCCAAATCGGATCGAGAATCTGTTTCCGCGTCTGCGCGATAATCGCATCCTTATTCAAAAGCATCAATTTCAGCTGGCGGTCGCTTATGGACGTCTCTTCATCGATGAGGTGCGCGGGATTTGCGCGGTTGTATTTTCGCACGCACGCGCATTTAATCAGCGCCGAATACACTTCCCGATCGAATTGTTTGTAGAGCAGCGAATAGACGATGATCTTCGAAAGATCCATCACTTCCTGCCGCACCGAAACGAATTCGGTCGTCGATATTTCAATCTTTGAAATGTAATCGAGCAAAATCATGCGTTGGACAGACTGAGGTGAAAATTTATTAAAGAAGATGCCGTATTCGTCGGCATTGTCGGCAAGCCTGAAACGGAGAAGCTTTTTTTTGCGGCTTATAAAATACGAAGCACCGTCCTCCGTCAATATGATTTTCAGCGGCAAACCGAACATAAATTTCTTTTCAGTCGTACTCATACTCTTTTTCCAATCGCTAACATTTGTGTAATATATATTTAAATTATTATATACAATAGGACTTGCATTGTAAACACGTTATACAATACACTGACGGCATGAAAACGAAGCGCTTGGCACTGTGTTTTTTTATCGGTATTTTCGCTGCCGCTGTTTTCGGAGCCGAAGGCATGCCGATCGGACGCGAACTCTGCCGCGAAACGGCTTCGTTTCTTTCGTCTTTCGGTTTCAAAGCGCAAAGCGCACCGCTCGTATCGGGCGGTCAAAACGATTTTCCGTACAACGTCTATGCCCGCATTCCCGCATCGGAAAAAAGCACCGCTCCAAATGAGCGCACTTCTCTCATTCTCGCATTTACGATGGAAGACGCGTACGTCCGCCGTAATTTTTTTACATCATTTTTACGCCGCTTAAAAGAACTGAAAAACGACTGCGATATTATTCTGCTTTTTTCCTACGGCGACGAACCAATCGATCGAAGCATGGCACAGATACGGGGCACCGACGTCTTCGCAAAAAACATCGAAACTCCGGACGATTATACGGCCGTGTGTTTTAATTTCAATACGGGAGAAAAAGCGGCAATCGAACCGGGCGGCGGCGGAACGATTTCCCCGGATTGGCTCGTGCTGCGTCTCATCCGTGCGTGCGATGAAAACAATGAAACGTATGCACTTCGCGGAGGAGGCTTCAATTCGCTCTTCCGCCTCTCCCTCATCGAAAGCGATGAGCGCTCGTCTTTTTTTCTTACACGCGAAATTCCGTGCGCGGCGTTTTCAATTCCTTCAGACGGAGAGAGCGCCGCTGCGGTTTTAACGTCGTTTGTATTTTCGTACACGGCGGCAGGAACGGAAAGCTGGGACACACACTATCTATTGATTCCGACCGGCACATCGATCGCCTATTTCGGAGAACGCTTTATAGTGCTGTGTTTTATGGGTATCGCATTCGTAAGTCTTTTTATTCTTTGCGAATTTTCGTTTATCGCTGATAAAAAAAACAGAAAAAACATACGACGCGACGTAGTACACTTGTGGTACATAATCCCGCTCACCGCCCTTATCGCTTCTCTTTCGTTTCAAGCAAGTCAAATATTTACACATTTTTTGTCGAATGTATTCGGCATCGGTACACTCGTGCAGTTCATCCTAAAAGTCGCCGCAGCCTTTATCATCGTGACCATTCTCTACCTTTTTCAAATACGCCGGCAAGGCATACTCAAAAAACAAGCCTACGCGTATGTCCTCACGCTCGCTTCCGTCGTCAATATTTTTATCTTTGCCGCCGTTGACATATCGCTTTTTTTCCTCTTTACGATGGAATACGTTGTTACGTATTTGTCGCGGCCGTTCAAGCGTACCGGTTCCCTTATCGCGCTTTTTTTTCTGATGGGGATACCCTTTTTGCCCTACGTCGTGCAGATAATTAATTTCGGCCGCGCAAACGCATTCCGCACCGTCGCATACAGTCCGTTTCCGATAAATGTACTCCTCGCCTTTCTCTTTCTTCCGTTTTTAATACAGTGGTTCCGCATCATAGCGCGCATGAACGAAAGGTGGCAAAACACATCACTCACCGTTGTCGGTATGCGCATACGCAATGCCGTCCTATCCCTCACGGCTATCGCAATAATCACGACTTTGATTTTTACGGCGATCACCTATATTTCCGACCGCTTCGATACCGGAGACGAAAGACGATTCACGTTTAGAAGCGATATACGAGAGGCGGATGAAAACCGCATTTCGTGCAGCGTAAGCGACAGAACTTTTTTCGGCGACACATCGCGCCGCCTCGTCGTGCGGCTTGGAAAAAATGCCGTCCTGTGCTCCGTCACGCTTGAAGGCGAATCGAAAAATCCCGTACTCTACTCCGACTCCGAATATGTTTCCGACACGGGCACGAACACCGATACCTTTGCGATCCCGCCGTACCCGCCCGAAACGCTCGTCTTTGTATATACCGCCGACACTTCGGCTTCGACGACGGTAAAAGTGAGTGCGCTCTACGAAGCAGGCGAAAAAAACACATACGTCAAAAGCACGTACACTTTCGACATTCCTTCTCAAAAAAGCGGCGGCTTTTCATGACAAAGCGCTTTCTCCACGTCGATATCGACGCCTTTTTTGCTTCCGTCGAACAGCTCGATAACCCCGCTCTCCGCGGAAAACCCGTGATCGTCGGAGGACTGCCCGGCGAACGGCGGGCTGTCGTTTCGACCGCATCCTACGAAGCGCGCGTATACGGCGTCCATTCGGCTATGCCCGTCGCCGAAGCGTACCGGCTCTGCCCTTCGGGCATCTACCTGCACGGAAGACATGAGCGCTATCACGAAGTCTCCGCGCGAATCATGGATATATTCCGCGAATATTCTCCCGACGTCGATCAGATTTCCATCGACGAAGCTTTTATCGATTTGACGGGCACCGAGCTCCTTTTCGGAGATCCCGAACAAACCGCGCGCCGTTTAAAAAAAGAAGTGCGCGATACGACGGGACTCACCGTATCGGTAGGTCTTGCAAGCACGAAATACATCGCAAAGCTCGCGTCCGAAATGTCGAAGCCCGACGGATTTTTTGAAGTTAAACCGGGAGACGAAGAGCGTTTTATGCTTTCGCTGCCGCTAAAAAAAATATGGGGCATCGGACACAAAACGCTTTCGCGCATCAATCAAGCGGGCATCTTTACCGCGCGCGATCTTCGCGAAAAAAGCGAAGAACTGCTTTGCGTACTGTTCGGAAAAGCCGCAGGCAATTTTTTATACAACGTCGTGCGCGGAAGAGAACCCGACACTTTTATGAGAGACGCCGCTTCCCATTCGCTGAGTTCCGAAAAAACTTTCGCATACGACCTCACCGACACATACGCGATAAAAACCGCAATCATGGAACTCTCGCACACCGTCATGTTCCGTATGCGGCGCGAAGCTTATACGAGCAAAACCGTTTTTGTAAAAATACGCTACGAAGATTTTACAACCGTTTCCGCCCGCGAAACTTCAACGTCAAAGATAACGTCGATCGACGACCTCTATACGCGAGCATGCGCTCTGTTTGAAAAAAAATACGAAGCGGGGCGCGGTATACGCCTCATCGGAATCGGCGCCGATCACATAAGCGGCGCATCGGAGCCGCACCAGGAAGAGCTCTTCGATTTCGGAGAAAAGAAAAAAGAAGCCGTCGAAAACGCGATCCTCGATTTGGCAAAAAAACACCCCGACGTTAAAGTGCATAAAGCGCGCCTCCTCGCAGGAGAAAAAACGGCACGCGCGGAAACGCTGAAAGGACAAAAATAATTATAAGGGCGAATGTCACGAAACGATTGAACATTATGAAAAAGAAAAAGATACTAATTTTTGTAGATGAGATACATGCTGATAGAAGGAACACTATATCCTTCCGGTTTTTAATGATTTATCTCGTTATTATTATACCTTTTTAGCTTCCCCCTGTGCGAACATCAACTTAACATTCGCTTAACCTGCATCAAAGCTTGTCTTTATTGTCAAGTTGAAGCGGGGGTTAGACAAATTCTCTTAAAATATCTTCTGCATTTACAAATGTATGTTTTTCTTTTTCAAAGGTATCTATCACTATAAAAGATTGCACGATACTTTCCTTTGCGAAGCGTTTTGATAAATAATTCGTCCGTCGTCAGTTTTTATTTCTTTCGGAAAATTCTTATAATTTAGTTCAAACAGTTCTATTCCTTTGAATTTATTATTTTTATCAACTAAAATTTGCTTTATCTGAACAACATACGCATTATATTCTTCATAATTTTCGGAATCAAAATCCTTATCATTGTCGCTGTCAAAAAAATTTTCTACCTTTACGGAAAGGATCAAATCATCGCTATAAAAAAACATAAAATCATTTTTTTTACTATTTGATATTTCTGAAAATAATACTTCCATATTATCTTTCTCTCTTTCTGCAAAATACATAAGGTAACCCTCTTCATTTGAAAAATTCTTATAGATGTACGCTATAAAAAATTATTAATCAGATTTAGTTTTCAAAAAACTCCAACCAATGCCCGTCGGGGTCTTCGAAGGTCAGCAGTTTGCCGTAAGGTTCTTCTCTGATATCTCCGATCAATTTGACGCCGAGAGAAACCAAATGCCGGCGCATTTCTTCAATGTCATTTACCTCGAACATAATTCTCGTTTTTACAGATTGTACCAATCCTTTTTCCGCAGGCCGTTGCAGCAGGGCGAACGACGTTTCTCCTAAATCGAATTCCGCCCAAGCACCGTCCTCTTCAATAAACTTGAGTTCAAAACCGATATTTTGATAAAAGCGGATCGATTTTTTCAAATCGCTTACATAAATCCAACAGGCATATATTTTTTGTATATTTTCGTTCTTCACCATTTTACCTGTCTACTTTTATTATACAAGTTTCTTACATTATCCATTACCGATTACAAATTATTTTATCGCACGCGTCGCAATGAACGACGGGATGTGCAGTTCGTGCAGGCGGCCGTCGCCGTTCGTGTCTTCGTATATATCGGTGAGCGTAAAGCCTGCACGAAGCTGTCCGCCGATTTGTTCGCTTACTGTATGAGAAAATTGCCAACCGCTGTCCGATTCTTCAAGCTGTTTGCGGTGTGCTTCGTAAATGAGCGGATTAAACGGAAGAGCGTTGATAATCTTTTCTTCTTTTTGATCGACAATATAGTTTATGCCGATATCAAGTCCGCACAGCAAAACGCCGCCTTTTTTAAGCACGCGGAAACATTCGGCAAATACCGGCTCGACTTTTTCGATATAGCAGTTGCTTACAGGATGAAAAATAATATCGAAAGATGAATCGGCGAAGGGCAGCGGTTTTGACATATCCGCGCGCACGATGTTTATGCGATAGTCTTCGCGTTCGGCAACAATGCGTTCCGATTCAAGCTGTTTTTCCGAATAGTCAAGCACTGTGCATTCCGCTCCGGCGGCAGTAAAAATCGGCATTTGCTGACCGCCTCCCGACGCAAGACCTAATAACTTTTTGCCTTTTAAATCGCCGAACCATTCGTGCGGTACCGGTTTTGTCGGTGTCAATACTACAGACCATTGTCCGTTTTGCGCCTGTAAATACGTTTCGTGGTCAACCGGCTTACCCCATTCCCAGCCTTCCGTAATCCATCGGTCAATGACCGCCGCGTTCGCGTCTTGATAAGTCTCCAAAATCACCTCTCATAAAACCCGCAATTACCGAACCTGTTCAAAAGAAGCGCCGTTCCAGCGATACTCGGCTTGCGAAACGGTTTCGCTTTCCGTTTCATACTTATCGTTCTCTTTTCCGTCTTTCGTTATCTTGATAATGATATTCTTTCGACCTTTTTCAGAATCACTCCATTTTTGATTATACACATCGTAAGCTTTATTCGGAAAAATGATTTTCGTTTTTTTGTAGGAATACCCCTCCCAAACAGAGCCGGCTGAAATTATCGGTAAAAATGTATTATCTTCATTGAAAAAATAAAAATCGCATATACAACTGCGGCCTGATCCGTATCCGAAAAAGTTTGAAAACAGTATAACGGGATTTTTTATAGGAAGTTCAAGATCGGCAATAACGGCAATATCTCTCGGTCTATACAGATGTCCTTTTTCTTTCGGTATAAAACTGGCACCTTTCAGTTCCGAAACGGCGCCGCCTTGTATCAGTAAAAACGTATCGTTTGTAAATATATATTCATCAAAATCCTCCGCACCGTACGGAATGCGGTAAAACGCTTGATATGTTATGTAATCGATTTTTCCGTCCGCATTTATATCACCTGCGGCATATTTTGACGTAAGCCAGCGTCCGCACATAAAGCCCGTGCCTTTACCGCATGTAATTTTATACCAATACGATAAAGCACCTTCGGCGAGCAAAGGCGGCACATCGCATTTTTCTATAACGGATACAACATCGCCTGCATTCAGCTGAAAAAGCTTTGCATATCCGCTTCCCGCTCCTGAGCGGACATTTACCGCATTACCCGTAACGATACATCGCGTATCTTTATACGTAAACCCCTGATAATACAAATCGGTGTCGGTATTTTGTGCATACACGCACATACATACAGCGCACATAGCAGCGAATAAAACGGTCTTTTTCATCGATCTTGCTTCCTCCGAAAATATTTATACTTTAAATGCGTATACGTGCAAGATTACCGAAAAACCGGCAGCGGCGATCGTAAGCCGCACGCTTTTACTGCAGCGGTGCGAAGTATCCGCTCTCGTCCCTGCCGCTCCGGTTCATAAGATAGGTTTCGACTTCAATCGGCAAAAACGCCCGCCCCATATCGGTGTTGAGTGAAGACATATACGAAAGCTGATAGCGTCCGACGGGAAGATTCCGCAAATCGTCGACGACGGGAGCAAGTCCTTCCTGTCTGAAAACGTAATAGGATTTGCCTTTCGTGTTTTCTTCGAGGTAAGCGATTTCGGGATCGGCGGCACCCTGCGTAAGGAGGACGGGCGAAAAAGCGATCGAATTGTTATTGAAATACGCGGTAAGTTCGGAAAGTCCATACTTTTTAAATGCGTTTTGCGTCACGCGTCCCGCACTTAAAAATACGACGGCACGTTTTGCTTCCGCGTTTATGAGATCGTTTGCGGCAAGGCGCAGCGCGAGGTCGAGGGGCACTTCGGCCGACACGGGCGTTTTTAAAACGTTTATGCCGAATTTTTCCGCCGCACGCGGAGAGCCTTTATATTCCGTTGCGGGCACGGCGCCTGCACAGACGATGCGGAGCGTCCCCTCGCCTTTCATCGCAGATGAAAGCTCGCGCACGGCGTTTTGGATTTGCGCTCCGTAAGCCGCGCTTTCCTTCGACCTGTCGATGATGAGCGTAAGGTCTTCGATTTTATTATTCGACGCGGCTCCGATAAGTTTTTGCTGCAAGACGGGACGCTTTCCTTCCGTCAAGTAAAAGTTTTCTTCGCCGAGACCGACGACGCTTTCGCGGCGGCGGTTTTCGACGGAAAGTTCGACGACGACGAGCGGAAATTTATCGGCATTGACGCGTTCGATCTGTACGAAAAGTCCGCCGACAAGCTCCTGCATCTTCGTCATCACATACACTTCGTTCGATTTCATATCGGTGACGAGGACGTTGCCGTTCGCATCGGGCACCGCGCTCGTCAGGCGCGACGGAGCGTTTCCCGTTTTCGCGCTTTCGTATGTCGCTCCCGTTTCGAGGTCGACCGAAATCACTTTGTTCGAATCGCAGACGACGAGAAAGCCGTTCCACGCTTTCATCGATTCGGGAAAGCGGAAAGTTTTTTCCCGCACCAGCGTGCGGATGAAATTGCCTGCAGTATCGAATTGATAGATGCCGCCGGTCACGTTGTCTGCGACGTAGATGCCGCCCGAAACGGCTGCGATGCCGGTAGGTCCCTGAAAGCCGGCAAAGCCGTTTTGCGCCCTTCCGAAATAAAAGAGCGCGTTTCCGTCTTTATCGAATACGTCGACGCGGCTGTTTCCGTAGTCGGTCACGTAGATGTTTCCGTTTTCGTCTTCGGTGAGATATTGCGGGCCGACGCATTGACCGACGCCGCGTCCCTTCGAGCCGATATATTTAATAAATTTTCCGTCGGGGTTCAAAAGCGAAAGCCTGTCGCCCGCGCTTTCGCTGACGAGCATATTGCCGCTTTGAAGCGCAATCACGTCGAGCGGCCGATCGAATCCGTTGATCGGTCCTTCGGCGCGGCGCACGACGGTGCCGTTGACGTTTATCTTCAAGAGTTCGTTGGAACCGTAAGCGACGACCCACAGAGTGCCGTCGGCAAGCGGAAGAGACGAAACGGGTTCGCTGAACACGAGGACATCTCCGTTCATGCCGGGAAAGCTTCCCGCTTCCGTATAGCGCGCGTCTTTTCCGTAGGCATCGCCCGTCACGCGCCGCTCGCTGACAACTTCGATCCTGTTTTGCATGAGGATGCCGCCCCAGCCGTTTTCGTAGGCTCTCTTCCACGATGCGAGTGCTTCGCCTTCAAGACCGCTTCGATAATAAGCTTTGCCGAGCCAGTCGAGTATCAAATTGTCGTCGCTTTTGTATGAAAGGGAACGTTCGAACTGCAAAATCGCTTCGTTGAACGCGCCTCGGTAGTAAGCCTGCACGCCGCGCCGGAACTCTTCGGCCGCAAAACCTTCGTCGGCCGTACGCATCCTTCCGGGAGCGGAAAGCCCTGCCGTATCCTCTGCAAAAAGAGAGGCTGCGAACAGCAGCAATAAAAGGAGCGCTTTTTTCACCGCGCGAAAAGAAGCCCCACTAGGGAAAGCATTTTTACGTATCGATTTTTTTGCCGAATGAACGGAATACGGAGCATGGGAAAAAAGATTTTTCATCGGTCGTCCTTAAAAGCCTCAAGCTGCGCGACGTGTTCTTTGATGACGGCATTCGAACCGTCGAGCTTTTGCGCTTCCGTAAGATATTTTGAAGCTTCTTCCATGAGGCCGAGTTTGAAATATACCCACCCCAGCGAATCGAGGCATGCGGCCGATTTCGGTTCGGATGCGACCGCTTTTTTGCAGTAGGTCAGCGCTCGCGTCAAATCGGTATTTTCGCATGCGAGCACGTATCCCATGCCGTTCAGCGACGTGAGATTTTCGGGATCGATTTCAAGCGATTTTTCGTAATATTCGAGACATTTTTTGACGTCGTTTTGCTCCCACGCGATAAAGGCGATAGCCGCATAGACGGATGCGTTGCGGTAGCCCGTTTCGAGCAATTTGTTGAGTTCGAATTCGGCAAGACGCCTGCGGCCGGAAAGCGCGTAGATGACGGCGAGGAGAAATCGGCACTGCAAAACGCGCTCGAGTTCCGTACCCGATGTAACCACCTGTTCCAAATACAAAAGCGCGTCGTCGTAGCGTTCGAGCTTCGCATAGCACAGCCCTATGTAATACGCGAGCTCTATGCCGTCGATGCCCGTATCCTGAGGAAGTGCGAGAAAAAACGCGAGAGAGTCCGCATATTTTTTTTGCTTATACAGCAGTATGCCCTGCCGCAATATATCGGGAGTTTCGGATGATTTTTTTGCTTCTTTTGCCATAGCCCCACCGCCGCATTATTTTACACCGAAAACGAAATGCCGTCCACTCCTTTCGCAGCGCGCACTTCGGCATAAATGCGCGAGACGGCGACAAAACCTTTTTCGCATACCGCATTGTCGCTTGCATCTCCGCCGTGCGTAACGATGTCCCCTCCGCAAAAAAAGCTGTACCGGTCGCCGTCAGGGCCGGCGAGCACGTGAACGGCATCCCTATATTCGCGAAACGATATTTCATCGGCAAAGGAAGCGCCGCTATAGCGATCGAGAGACAAACCGTTGACGTTTACAAAAACGCACAGACCGTCGGGAGTGCCGTCTCCGTTTGCCGTATGAGTAAGCGAAATGAGCGATGACAGATTGGAAGAAGCAAAGCGCGCCATCGCATCGTAACGCCACAGGCCGTCCGAAGAGCGCACGCTGAAGGCGATTCCCGGCACTCCGTAGAGCACCGCCTGCCTCGCTGCAGCCGCAGTTCCCGAATAGAGAATATCCGTTCCGATATTTGCACCTCGGTTAATCCCTGAAAGCACGGCGTCTACGCCGTTTCCGATGATGCCGCTTTTGAGCGCGGTGATGACACAGTCGGCGGGCATACCCGAGCACGAATAGATACGCTGTCCGTGTTCTTTTATTCGAAGCGGCTTATCCATTGTAATGCGGTTCGAAGCGGCCGAGCGGTTTCTGTCGGGCGCAAATATCCACACTTCGTGACCGGCATCGGACAAGTACCGTGCAAGCGTTTTTATACCGTCGGCGGAAAATCCGTCGTCGTTTGTTAAAAGCAGTTTCACCGTGAAGTCCTATTAGGTTCAATTTCGAGTTTTTTAAAACTCGAAATTTTCCAACTGTTTCATTTGCCGATTGAACGGCGAGTTTCGAAAGCAAATAAAATGATGCGGAGGCGAGGTTCCGGCTGCGTGCCGTTTCGAACGTTAGGCTTACGGAAGCCTGCCCTAAAAGTTCGACCGCGGCTAAGCGGACGGGTTCTCGCCGAAAGCATACTTTTATTTAGAAATACTTTCGAAACTCGACATTCGACCTATTACTTTACGATGTGCGCGCCGTCGGCGGGCAGCACGCGGTACGAAGACGGATGAAAGCCGAATATCCTTTCGTACTCGGAAAGCTTCGTTTGAAACGCTTCTTCGTCTTCTTTTCTGATAAATGTATAGAGGCAGCGCCCGAAGCCCTTCCCCGTAATGCGTCCGCACGTAACGGGGTTTCGAAGCTGTTCGAGATTGGGCTCGAGTTCGCCGACGCGTTTTAATATCCAGTCGATTTCCGGGCACGAAATCTCGAACAAGTCGCGCATGCTTTCGTGGCTGTGGTTGACTGCGCGCGCAAATTTTCCGAAATCGTTCTTCACGAGAGCGCTCCGCGCATCGATGATATCGTTGTGTTCGCGCATGATACACAAAAGCTTTCGTCTCGTATTTTCATTTACCGCCGAAAGCGTTTCGTTTATTTCGGTGACATTGTTTTCGTACTGCCAGCCGCCGTATACGCCCTTCTTTCGTTCTCGGAGATCGCCGAGCAAAAGCGCGTTTTCCGATTCGTGAATCGTATTTTCATCCCACACGGATATGCGCGGCACCCTCGCATCGGTGAGCAGGATGAGAGAGTCGTCGAACGGAAAATCGACATAATCGTAAGCTGCACGCGCGTGGTCGGTGATGAGCAGCTTTCCCGCTTTCGAATACAGGGCGGCAAAATTGTCGGCGTTATAGTTGCCCGTTTTCAAAAACGATTTATTGCCGCGCTCGATCGCCTGCAGCATCTCCGCATCGCTCATGTCGAGAGAAAAAAGTTCGCGGAACGCGAGCGCGCTTGCGGCCTTTATCGCCGTCGTAATGCCGAATCCCGCGGACGGAAGGATATCGCTGTATACGGTGATGTTCATGCCGCCGAGCGTACATCCTCCCGAAAGGAATCCCGAAATAACGGCTTTAATCGCATTCGCCCAGCGGTCTTCGCGCCTGAATTTCAGCGACGAAAGATTTGCCCGCTTTCTCTCGTTCATCTGCGAAAAGTAAAATTTCAGTACGGAATCGTTACGCTTTGAAACAGCGATGTAAACCGGAAGGTCTACCGCCATGGAAAGCGTTTTATCGCGGAAAAACCATGAGTGCTCGCCGATGAGATGAAAACGTCCGGGGGCAACAGCCGTTACTTTCGGAAAAACTTCATATTCTTGTTTGTGGGCACCTCTCACCTGTTTCATACGGCAGTTCGAATCCTCAAAACACCGCTTGTACTCGGCGGCGTTATATATTATAATATTTTCTATTGTATACTAATGAGTAATTTTTTACAAGTTTTCCGCGTGATTTTTTCGGCAATTCTCGTATCTCTGGCCATTCCGAACGAGTTTTTTTTGCTCGGATGTCCTTATATCACCCTCGTTTCGCTTATTCCTCTTTACATAGCCATCGCCGAATGCCGTTCCTACCGGAGCGCGTTTCGGCTCGGCGCCCTGCATACGTTTTCCGTTCATCTGTTTTCGAGTTTTTGGCTTGCATTTTTTAAAGATTTTGCGATTTTTACACTCGGCGCATCGGCACTGGGAACCGGCCTCATCGGCGGTATTTTGGGGCGCATGCTTTACGTACCCTATGCACGGTACGGCGGGGGGAAAAAGCTTTTCGAAGAGCCGGATGCGGCATGTTCGCAAAAACGCCTTGCCGAAGGGGCAGGACGCGCGGCATACTGCATTCCGTTCCGCGTATTTTGGTTTTCGTGTACATACACGCTCTACGAATGGTATAAAGCGTCGGGAACGGGCTTTCTCGCATATCCGTGGGGCACGCTTTCGTCGAGCGCATTTCCATGGCGGCTTTTTATGCAGATCGCCGATCTCACAGGCGCATACGGCGTTTCGTTTTTGTTTGCGCTGTGCTCGGCAGTCTGTGCGGAAGGTCTTTTGCTCCTCAAACATACGCCGCATCTTATCGTACCGCGCGCTTCTCTTTCGGCGCTCAAACATACGGCGTGCGTATGCATTGCGCTCTTTGCGCTTTCGTTTTTATACGGGGCTTTCCAATACGCAAAACCGCGTATACCCGAAAAAATGCTTAACACCGTCTTAGTGCAGCAAAACAGCAATCCGTGGAACGAATCGTCCGACGAAGCGTCGATCATGACATCGGAAAAACTCAGCGAAGAAAAAATCGACGCATTGAAAGCGGAAGGGAAAAATGTGCACCTCGTCGTTTGGAGCGAAGGCGTTTTGCGTCATTCGTTTCCGAGCGGACAGGCCTATTATTCGCTCTATCCTCCCGAAGAGCCGCTTTTGCGCTTTATCGAAAGGGTGAACGTGCCCTTTATCATCGGCGGTCCCTACGTCGCCGACGGAGAAGTGCGCAGATTGAGCAACGCTTCTCTCCTTTTTGATGAGAAAGGTAATTTTCGCGGCGCATACGAAAAGATTCACCTCGTCCCCTTTGCAGAAGTGCTTCCCGGAGAAGAATACGGATGGGCAGTCAATCTGATGGATAAGCTCGTCGGAATTTCGGCCGGATGGAAAGCGGGCGATCAATACGTGCTCTTCGATATTCCGTGCGAATGGAACGAAAAGCGCGCAAAGAGCGCGTCGAAAATCGTATCGCTCGCAAAAGATACCGGAGATGATGCAGTAGAAAAAGAGATGCCGCTCGTCCGCATCGCATCGCCCGTCTGCTTCGGAGATGCCTTTCCGTCCGACGTGTGCGGCCCGCTCCACCGGTACGGAAGCGACATGTTTATCAATATAACCGACGACTCGTGGTCGAATACGAAGTCCGCCGAATATCAACACTTCGTCATCGCCTCTTACCGCGCGATCGAATACCGCACCACTCTCGTCCGCTCGACGAACGCCGGCTATTCGGTCGTGCTCGATCCGGCAGGCAAAATCGTCGCCGATATGCCGCTTTTCGAAAAAGACGCGCTCGCCGTTTCGATTCCCGTTTACAAACACATCTCGACGGTTTACGCGCTTTTCGGAAATTGGCTCCCCTTCGTCTTCGGCGTTTTAATAATAGCCTACTGCCTCTACCTTTCGCTCGCCTTCGTTTTCGGCGACGACTTTATCTACGAAGCGCATTAACAAAACGCCGTCCCTTAAACTTTGCCTCCGAATCGATAACACAAAGCGATGACAGCTTGTCACGCGTGCGATTTGTTTCTATAATAAACGCGATAAAAGGAGGCACTATTGCCATGAGCAAATTTATCATCAAAAAGGCAAAGACCGGACTTATGTTCAACTTTGTCGCGTCGAACGGTGAAGTCGTTGCAACATCCGAAGTGTACACGACGAAAAAAGCGTGCAAAAACGGTATCGCAAGCGTTCAGCGGAATTCGGGATCCGATGTCGAAAACCTTGCAGATAAAAACAGCGTTCACGTCAAAGGCGCAAAGTACGAAACGTATAAAGACAAGCGCGGCGAATTCCGCTTCCGCCTCAAAGCGACGAACGGACAGATCATCGCCGTCGGCGAAGGTTACAAAGCGCTCGCAAGCTGCATGAACGCGATCAAGTCGATCAAAACGAATGCGAAGAGCGCCGAAGTCGTCGACGAAACGAAAGTCGAAAAGACCGAAGTCAAAAAGCCGGCGGCAAAAGCGAAAAAAACCGCGTGTACCGGCTGCGGCTGTAAATCGAAAAAATAAACAGCTGCTTAAAGCAAGCGGAAAAAAACTGTTCGAAAACCGCAAGTCTATTGGCTTGTTCTGAATCGACGGGCTGTTGAAAAAGCAAACGCCTTTTGAGACAGCCCCTTTTCATTGCCTGAAATTTTATTAATCGGTACCGTATCCGCACGACAAGCTTTGATCGGAATGCCGGACGCGGTCAACTGAAATAATTATTAATTATAAACGGCAAGACTGCCGCATTGAAACAGATTGAGGAGATCTAATAAAAATGGAAAAATTTTTTAAATTAAAAGAACGCGGAACGACGATTCGCACGGAAATCACCGCCGGCTGCACGACCTTTTTGGCGATGGCCTATATCCTCGCCGTAAACCCCGCAATCCTTTCGCAGGCGGGCATGAACGCAGCTTCGGTTTTTACCGCGACAGCGATTGCGGCGGGCATTGCGACGCTCGTTATGGCATTTACCGCGAATCTTCCGGTAGCCCTCGCACCGGGCATGGGACTGAACGCATTTTTTACGTTTACCGTCGTTTTAGGCATGGGCTATTCGTGGCAGACGGCGCTCACCGCCGTTTTTCTCGAAGGCATTTTGTTTATCGTTTTATCGATTTTTAAAGTCCGCCAAGCGCTCATCAAAGCGATTCCGGCAAACTTAAAAAAAGCGGTTGCAGTCGGCATCGGTTTATTTATCACGCTCATCGGTTTGCACGACGGCGGCATCGTTTCCGGAGATACCGGAACGATCATCGGTTTTGTGCCGATGAAAGGCGCCGCCCTCGTTGCTATCATCGGCCTCGTCATCACGATCGTTTTGCTCTGCTTAAAAGTAAAAGGCGCGATCATCATCGGCATGATTTTGACGACGATCATCGGCTACCCTTTCGGCGTAACGAAAATTCCCGAGGGCTTCAGCCCCCTCTCACTTCCGGCAGCTCCGCTTTTCTTTCAGTTCGATTTTTCGACAGTGCTTTCGCTGAAATTTTTTACCGTATTTTTTACCTTCCTCTTTGTCGATATTTTCGACACGATCGGAACGCTTATGGGCATCGCCGAACAGAGCAATTTGAAAGATAAAAACGGCGACATCAAAAACGTCAACGAAGCGTTGCTCTCCGATGCGGTCGGAACGGTCGTCGGTTCAATGCTCGGTACGTCGACGATAACGAGCTTTGTCGAAAGCACGGCGGGCGTCGCCGAAGGCGGGCGCACGGGGCTCACATCGGTGACGACCGCTCTCATCTTTTTCCTCGCGCTCTTTTTGAGTCCGCTCTTTTTGCTCGTGCCGTCGGCGGCTTCCGCACCGGCGCTCATCGTCGTCGGCTTTATGATGATGAGGGCAGCCGCGAATATCGAATTTACCGATCTTTCCGAAGGCATCCCCGCTTTTATCACGATCATGACGATGCCGTTTTCGTACAGCATCGCAACCGGCATTTCATGGGGCGTTATGAGCTACGTCGTCTGCAAAGTCGCTTCGCGCAAAGTCAAAGACATTTCCGCGCTCACGTGGGTGCTCTTTGCCGTCTTCGTTGTAAAAACCGTACTCGACGCAGTGTAACTATGGCCGACGAAACGAAATACGCGCGCCCGAGCTGGGACGAATATTTTATGGAAGTTTGCCGCACGGTCGCAAAAAGGGCAACCTGCGACCGCGGCAGAAGCGGCTGTGTCATCGCGCGCGACAATCAAATTCTCGTAACCGGCTACGTCGGAAGCCCTGCGGGGCTTCCCCACTGCGACGACGTCGGACATTTGATGCGGAAAATGATCCACACGGACGGCACGATTTCACAGCACTGCGTCAGAACCGTACACGCCGAACAGAATGCGATCTGTCAAGCGGCAAAGCGCGGCATCGCGATCGACGGCGCGACCGTGTACTGTAAGATGACGCCGTGCAGAACCTGCGCCATGCTCATCATCAACTGCGGCATAAAGCGCGTCGTGTGCGAAATGCACTACCACGACGAAAAAGATTCGCTCGATATGTTCAAACAGGCGGGTATTCCGATCGAACACGTAAACGACAAAACGCAAACCTACACGAATATGTAGCCCCGCTCGCAAATCGATACGCTTTTATCGGAAGCGCGCTTATGTTCCGCCTTTGGCGTAAGCGGCAAGCAGTCCTTCGGCGACACCGGGATTCGTGATAACCGACGGACCTCCGATGCAGCCGCTTTCGCACGCCATCACTTCGACAAGGTTCGGTGTGCTTTCGTTTTTCGCAATCTTCCCCTGATTTATCATTCCGTATGTCGCAAGCTTTTTCATACCGGCTCTGTCGAGTCCGTTGATTTGGGCGGCTTTGAGGATGCTTTGATCTTTCAGACGCACCCGCACCGCTTCCGCTACCCCGCCCGTCTTTGCAAATCCCCTTCCCGTCGACGTCGGAATGTGATCGGGCAGTTTTGCAGGGAGAGAAGCGATATCGATATTTTTTGCGATAAAAAACGCTCTGAGCTCTTCGACCGAAAGCACGTAATCGACCGCATCGTCATCGAAACCCTCCCTCCGCTTTGCAAGGCAGGGACCGATAAACACGGTAACGCAGTCGGCATCTTTTTGCTTTGCGATCTCCGCCGTGTAATGCATGGGGCTTCGCGTTTCGGACACGCAGGGCTTCAAAGCCGGCACGTGAATGTTTACCGCGCGCACATACGCCGAACAGCATGACGTCGTCATAAGCACGTCACCGCGCGCCATACGCTCTTCGAATTCTTTCGCTTCTTTATCCGCGCAGATATCCGCTCCGATCGCGACTTCGAGTACGTCGTCGAAGCCCAGAGCCGAAAACGCCGCTTCGAGCTGACCGGGAGCGGATTTGAATTGAGCTGCGATCGAGGGCGCATAGAGCGCGACGACGCGGCGCTTTTTTTGCATAATATGCTTGATAACGTCGACGAGCTGGCTTTTATCCATCATCGCACCGAAGGGACACTCGCTCATGCAGCGCCCGCAAAAAATGCATTTATCGTAATCGATTTTTTCGTGTCCCGTTTCGTCTTTGCTGATCGCGCCGACGGGGCATGCTTCTTCGCAGGGTACGGGAATTTTAATAACCGCATGATACGGACAGTTTTGCATGCACAGCCCGCAGTTGACGCACTTCGCTTCATCGATAACCGCTCTCCGGTCTACCGTGATCGCTTTGCGCGGACAGTTCATCATGCACGGGCGCGCAAAACAGCCCTGACACGCGTTCGTAATCATGTAGTGCGTTTTTACACACGCGTTGCACGCATCCTGCAAAACGGTGAGCATGGGCCAAGTCGGAGAATCCCGCTCGAGAGCATCCTTCGCGTATTCGGCAAGCGGGCGGTCGTCGTCGTAATTTTCGATCGATATGCCGAGCCTGGCAAGGACTCTCATGCGCAAAATCGCCCTGTCGTGGTAAATACAGCAACGTATCGATTTCGAATCGAGAGGCGCCATTTCGCGAGGGATATAATGCACGCCTTCGGCAAGTTTGCCGTCGAGTTGGAGGTGCGCGATACGCACAAGAATTTCACGCTTTACGTTTGCAGCGTTGTTGTTGATATTGAGCATCGTTTTTCCCTCATGCAGCTGTTCGTTTACGCGCGGCAGTATAACATATTTTTACAGTTTGCGCCAGAAAACGAATACGCGTACGGAAAAGAGCATCGGAAAATCATATTCTCTAAAAATCGGGCGCAAAAAAATCGGTCGTACTTCCGGCAGCGGCCCGCTTCAATCATCCCGCCCCGCTTCCGTATAGTCGCATTCAAAAAGACGTATTTACGGGTTTAAAGCCCTTGTGGGCGTCGGATCCCGACGTAAAAATTTATTCGTGCTGAGGGTTTAATACCCCGACGCTTGCGTCGTGGTTGTTGATTCGGTCGCATAATACGTATCGATCGCATCGCATGCAAACTGTGATGCGACCGCCCGTTTGCGCTTCAAATTCGCTTGGATTTTTTCGTAAAATTGTGTTATGCTTATCGGTATGAAGCGTACAATGAGGATAGTGACGCTCGGCGTTCTCGTTGCGGTTTTTTTTGCCGCCTCGTGTTCGGACAATCAACTGCTTATCGTCTCCGATTCGGGCGAAACGCTCCGAGCGAAAACCGCAGCAAAAGATGCGGATACGTTGTGGACGCGCGAAATCGAAAAAGAGCGCTTGGTGCAAACGATCGCTGCAAGCGAAGCGGTTTCGCCTTCGATAAAACTCAGCCCTGAAACGATGATCGCCTCTCTCGCCGCATCGGAAGCGGTGTATCCGTACATACAAGATTTTGCAAGCCTCGACACATCCCTCATGTCGCCCGACCTGCAAAAGGCGCTCGACGCTTTTGTCGCAGCCCTTTCCCGCAACGAGAGTGCGGACGCATCGTTCGCTTCTGAAAATTTATTTTCATACGTTTTTTTTCTGTCCGATTTGAAAAGCGGATGGAAAGCGCATTTCGGTTTTGACTTTCCCGACGCGAAAACACCGCTTTTTACTTCATCGCTGTGCGGCGCGCCTTTTATCGACGAAGCGGGGGCGGAAGTTCCCGTGCGTTTCGGTTTTTCGGGCGGCTTTATCGATGTGTTGCTGTATTTTGAAAAAGACGGAGAGACCTATACGATTAACAATATCGAAATACGGAAATGGGAGCGGGTCAATGGAAAATAATAATTTAACCGGTATAGAACGACAGCTCGTACTCCAATACCTGATCGACGGAAACGTTCCGGTCACCGTAACGCCGACGGAAAAGAATAACGGGGCGGAAGATGCGATACAGCCGCTTTCGTCGGCCGTGTTTCCCGTCGCGCTCAAAGCCGAACAGATCGCTTCGGGCGGCAACGGTATAATTTTATTAAAAAATCCGCCTCAGTCGGTGATAGGGTTTGCAGGCAAACACGTTCGCGTCGAATTTTATTTCAACCGTGTCGGTCTTTTTTTTATCACGGAAATGCGATCGGTAAAATCGGGACTCGCCTTTGTCGTCCCCGAAGCGATTTGCCGTATCAAAGATGCGGAAGCGAAACACGATTACGATTTTTCCGCGACGGTTTACTATTCATGCAGCAACAAGGCGACCGTCAATTTCGACTGCGTGCCGTGCAAGGGCTACGAGCTTTTTGCACGCCCCGTGTGGGCTTCGATTGCGCTTGAAAATCAAAAGACGGCAAAAGCTTATCTCGAACGATTTGTCACCGAAGCGAAAAAAGAAAAAAACGCGGGTAACGGGTTGCAGCTCATTCCGATATGCCGCTACCTCACGGAACGGCAGACGAAAATCGAATCGTTTTCAGGAAGCGTAAAACCGCTCGATATTTTGTACGTCGATCACGAGCGGATCGTTTTCGGCAGTGTCGATGAAAATTTTCAGCTTTCACACGGTGCCGAATATGCGCTCAAACTGTCCTTTTCGCTGCGGGAAGGCCCCGTCGCAAGCCGCGATGCCTTTGCGACCTGTACGCCGGCAAAGGTATACCGCGCGGATGAAGGGGGGCGTACGTGTGCGGATTGCGTCTATACGTCGCTGCAGGAAGAAGACCGCAGATTTATATACGAAAAAGCGACGAAAAATTTATGCGCGTGACGAGCATTATGCTTTGTTTTCACCGTTCTTTTCCACTTCGCTTTCCTCTTCGTATGCCGTAAATTCGAGCCGCGTGTCCTGCGGTTTATTGCCGAGTAAAATCGCGACGGGATGCAACAGCGGTATGTTTTCGCAGATGATTTTTATGATGACGGTGAGCGGAACTGCGAGGATCATGCCGACAAAGCCCCACATCCAGCCCCACAGCGAGAGCATGACGAGGATGACGAAGGGCGAAATGCCGAGGTTGTGCCCTTCGATGCGCGGTTCGATAAAATTGCCGAGCACTATATTGACTGTCGTCGTTCCCGCGACGATAAAAACGATCGGAGCCGGATGCGGAAAAAACTGCAGAAGCGCAAATACGGAGGTTGATCCGACCGAAACGATCGAACCGAAAGTCGGAATGAAATTCAGCACAAAGGCGAAAAATCCCCACACGACTGCAAAGTCGAGGCCGACGATTTTTGCCGACGCATAGATGAGCACTCCCGTCGCAAGCGAGATAAAAAATTTTATCGAAACGAAGCGCACGACTTGGATCATAATTCGCTTAACGATTTCGAACAGACGATTTTTCATCCGTCCTTCAAACGCTTCTTTGAGCTTTTCGCCGGTCACGTGCATTTCGACGAGCAAAAAGATAAACATCAATACGATGACGAGGATGTTGCGAACGACGGACACCATATTGGCCGAAAGGGAAAACAGCATACGGCGTATCATAATGCCGATATTGAACTGTTCGCCGAGCGCGCTCTGCAGATTGTAAAAAAAACTTTTATCCGCATCGAAACCCAAATTGAATCTGTTTGCAAAAAATTTATAGATCGAAAGAAATTTCGATTCGTATTTCGAATATTCGGAAAGGATCGTACGAAGGCTTGCGAATACGAGAGTACCGAGAACCGCGATGGCGACGACAAATAAAATTGTTACGATGACAACATTGAATATCCACGGCAAGTGAATTTTATTCATGCCGCGGACGATCGGCAAGAGCACGAATGAAAACATAATCGCGATGATGACGGGGATGACGACGCTCGCCGTTATTTTCAAAACGGTAAAAAGCAAAATCGTCGCGATGAAGATCAATAAATACGCGATCTGCCGTGAAATTTGTTCTCTGCCGGTCATCGCTTAAGCTCCGCGCTTTGCGTTTATCGAATCGAAGCCGCATATCGGACGCAACACTTCGGGAACGGTAACGGAGCCGTCTTCGTTTTGATAATTTTCGATGATCGCGAGCATCGCGCGGCCGGCCGCGATCGCCGTTCCGTTCAGCATGTGGACGTATTTGTTTTTGCCGTCGTCGTCTTTGTATTTGATGTTGAGCCTTCTTGCCTGATAGTCGGTGCAGTTCGACGTCGACGTTACTTCTCCGTAGTCACCGTCGGGATGCGCTTCGTCCGCTCGGCCGGGCATCCACGCTTCCAAATCCCATTTGCGGTATGCGGGCGCTCCCAAATCTCCGGTACACGTGTCGACGACGCGAAAGGGAATACCGAGCCCGATAAAGATTTCTTCTTCGATCAGGCGGAGCTTTTCGTGGATTGCGTCCGATTTTTCAGGCAGGCAGTACACGAACATTTCGACTTTATCGAATTGGTGAACGCGGTACAAACCTTTGCTGAAATGTCCTGCCGCTCCCGCTTCGCGTCTGAAACAGTGCGAAAGCCCGCAGTAAAAAAGCGGCAGTTTCGATTTGTCGAGTATTTCTCCCGAATGATATCCGCCGAGCGTGATTTCCGCCGTCGCGACGAGGCAAGTGCCTTCATCTTCGATACAGTAAACGTTCGATTCGTTTCCGCGAGGGTTGAAGCCGATGCCTTGAAGCACTTCCTGCTTTGCGATATCGGGCGTTACGAAAGGCGTAAAACCGCGCTTCCGTAAAATGCCGAGTGCGTACATGATGAGCGCCTGTTCGAGAAAGACCGCTTCGTTTTTTAGGTAATAGAATTTGGGGCCGGAAACCTTCGTTCCGCGCTCGAAGTCGATGATATCGAGCGCTTCTCCGAGCGCTACGTGATCTTTGGGCGGGAACGAAAAAACGCGCGGCGTGCCGACTTTTTTTACTTCGAGGTTTTCCGTATCGACTTTACCGATCGGGGCTTGCGGGTGCGCCATATTCGGAATTTTCCGCGCCGCTTCTTCGAGCTTTGCTTCCGTTTCCGTTAATGTTTTTTCCGCATCCGCGATGGCATCTTTGAGCTCTTTCCCTTTTTCGATAAACTCCCGGCGCTTTGCCTCTTCGAGCTTTCCTTTCATCAACGCGGCGTTTTCATTGCGCTTCTGCTGTAACTGCTGCAGACGCGTGACAAGAGATGTCCGCTCGTCGTAAAGGCGCACGACTTCATCGGCGTCGGCCGTCATATTGCGGTTTTCGATATTTTGTTTTACCGCTTCGAGATTGTCTTTGATAAATTTATAATCAAGCATATATATCCCTTATTAATAATGGTTGTCTAAAAATTTCGATTTTTAACGGTTTCCCTTGATTTTACTGCGCGTTATTGCAAAGCGTACGTGATCGTGACGGTCGAACTCACTTCGATTTTTCCGGACGACAGCGTTGAAACGGCTCCGCTGCTCATCGCCGCCGGTGCGTAGTTCATCATATTGATGCCGCCCGCATCGCTTTCTTCGATGATCGTAATCGATTCTCCGATTTTGCAGCCGGCAGCTCCAGCCAAAAGGGATGCCGTATCCTGCGCTTGCTGTACGGCGAGCGTCCGTGCCTGCCTCACAAGAGAGGTATCGTCGGAAACGGTAAACGTGAGGGACGTCAGTTCGTTCGCTCCTGCAGAAATCGCCGTGTCGATAACGTCGCTTGCAAGGGCAGTGTTATACACGACGATTTTCATTTCATTTCGCACTTGGTAGCGTCCGATCGACTGCCTCCCGCCGTCCCATGATTCCTTTCGATGTATGCTGTAGTTCGTCGTTGTAATATCGTTTGCGTTAACTCCCGATGCGACAAGCGCGCCGCGTACGCGCGTCATGATTTCGGCATTCCTATCCGCAGCGGTTTTTGCGACCCACTCCTGCGTTACGACCGAAACGACGACGGAGGCTTTATCGGGCTCAGCTTCCACGACGCCGCGGCCGGTCACGGTAATCGTCCGCGAAGATCCTTCCGCTCTTTTTACGAGCGAACACGACAACGATGAAAACAGCACGATAGCCGCTATGGAAATTTTAATAAACCGTTTCATATATTCCTCCGTTCGATGTATCAACAATCACCGCTTTCGATTTTTATTAAATCAAAATCCATCCGTTATTTCCGTTTATCGGATATCGACGTACATGCGTTTCAGATAAATGCTGCGCTTGCGTGCGGACTGCCACTGTTTACTCTCCGGCCACTTTTGCAAAAGCTCGTCGTACGCTTCGAGCGCGCCTTTGATATTTTGCTGCGCGGATTTTGCTTCGAGCGTTTGTCCCTTGAGATAGAGTCCTTCGTCGATACGGCTTGTCGCACGCGCAAAAAACAGATCGAGGAGAGCGAGAGCTCTCGCGTAGTTTTTTTCATCGTATGCGCTTTTCGCTTTTTCAAGCAAATCCGATTCGCCGAGCGCATAATCGCCCGCGCTGAGAGCGGCTGCCGAAGCCGATCCCGTTTGTTCTTTTGCGCTTTGAGAAGACACGGCATTGTTTTCGTCCGCCGAATCGCTTATACCGCCGGCTCCGCTTTCGGAATCCGCCGTTCGTCCGGAAATCGAAACGCCGCCTGTTTCCGCTCCCGAAATACCTTCCGTGCCGTTTTTTGCAGTTTCGGAAGGAGCGGCTTCCGCGTTCTCTCCTCGCGCATCGCCGGCCGAAGAGGCGGGACGGGGCGGAACGATGTCTGCATACGAAGGAGCTGTGATGCGTTCGGCCGCGCTTCCGGTTTTATCTTCGACGATCGCTTCGAGCCAGTCGTCGATAGCGTTTCCGGTGAGGATATCGTTTTTGTAAAAATGCAGTATCGCTTTTCCTTCATTTTTTGCACGGAGCGTAAAAATCGTGTCGGCATCTCCGAACCTTTTGCCGAAAAACGAAAACAGTTTCGTACCGTCCGTCTCTCCGAGATAGATCCATCCTCCTCCGGGATAGACGACATCGAGGTATTGGTTTTTCGCGATATGCACCGATCGCGACGGAAGTATTTTCGTGCCGATTTCGTCCGTGTCGACGAGCGGATCCGCTTGTTTCCGCGAGCCTTCCGTACCGTTTGCCGATCTGTCGGCGGAAACGATTTCCGCTTCTTTCGCGTCCCGTGCATTTGGAAGGGTTGTTTTATCCGCTTGCCGTTTGCGGACATCTTGCGCCGAGCGTGTCGTTTCTCCTTCTACCGCGTTTACATTCGTTTGCGTCGAACTTGTACCTGTCTGCGCAGCATCGTTTACAGCTTTCGTCGTCGGGTCTTTTTTGCCTTTCGGTGCGGCGTCTTTTTGAGCCCGACTTGGAGACGCTTTGTTTCGCGCGGTAGAACCCGCGCCTGCGTTTTCCGAAAATCCTTCCCGTACGACAGGTTCGTCTATAGAGGTGCTTCCGCGCATTGCTTCTTCGCTTTTTTCGGGAAGATCGCTTCTGACGCGTTCGGAAATATTTTCCGCATTCGAAGCCGCATCTTCGCTGTCGCCCGACTTTTCATCCGACGGCAAAGCGTCGTTGTTTTCGTGCGGCGATGCAGTGTTTGCGTTTTCCGCCGGATTTTCGTTTTCCGCCGATTCCGAAACGCCCTCAGGATGTTCCGATTGACGGGAAAACTCTTCGCTTTCGGTTTGCCTAGGGGGATCTCCCGCTCGTCCGCTTTTCGGAAGAGACGAGCAGGATACCGATACGAAAAAAATCGACAGACAGGCGATCGCCGAGAGAGAGACTTGTATCGGCCTCCATACAAAAGTTCGTTTTATTGATTTTTTCACGGAGCAGCCCCCAATATATCCGAAACGATTTTATCGTTTGCGCGGCGCAGATCTTCCATCTCTTTGCCCTCAGGCGGCGTAAACCACCGATCCGTATCGGCATCGCTCCACGCATCTCTCGCTTCGCGCGAAGCGATATAATCTTTTTGCTCCTGCGGGCCGTCGGGCGCAAGGAGTTCGTGGGACGGTGTAAACGTCCGTTCGGCGACGGGTGCTCGGCGCTTCTTTTTCGATTTTTGTACAATAAAAACTGCGAGCGCAATGCACGTCATCAAAATAAGCGTGCCCGAAATAAAAGCGACGTATTTTTTCCTTCCGGAAAAGAGAGCTTTGATACCGTCGAAAAAATCACTTTTCCCGATCATCGCTTTTTTTCTCCGCAGCTTTCGCTTTTTGCGCCGCTTCTTTTTCGAGGCGTTTCTCTTCTTTCACTGCGCGTTCGCGGTCGGGATCGGTTATCGTTCCGTCGGGATTGTGAATGCGCTTTGCGGGTCTCGGCGGAACGGTCGCCTCTTCGGGCGGCACGTCCTCTTCGATAAAGTCCTCTCCGTTTTCAGGAATAACGGCGCCGAGCTTTATGTCTTTGTCGAGGCGGAGCGAAAGTATTTTCGAAACGCCGGATTCTTCCATCGTGATACCGAGCATCGTCGTAGCTCCCATAACCGTCTTTTTGTTATGCGTGATGACGATGTATTGACTTACGTTTGCAAAAGAGCGTAGCGTCGTCACAAAGCTTGAAACGTTTTTGTCGTCGAGCGCCGCATCGATTTCGTCGAGGAGACAAAACGGAGAAGGGCGCACTTGGTAAGTCGCAAACAAAAGCGCAACGGCCGTCATCGTTTTTTCTCCGCCCGAAAGAAGGGCGATGTTTTCGAGCTTTTTTCCCGGCGGCTGCGCGTAGATGTCGATGCCGCTCGTGAGCACGTTTTCCGGATCGATGAGACGAAGCTCGGCTCTTCCGCCGTTGAAAAGGCGGCGGAACATATTGTGAAAATTCTTTTTGATTTTATTGTATGTGTCGAGAAACATTTCGGACGATTTCGATTTGATTTCTCCCGAAACGCGCTGCAGATTTTCGAGGCTCTTTTTCGTATCTTCGCAGTTCGTCTTCTGCCGCTCGTAGCGTTCTTTTTCTTCGGCGAATTCTTCGACAGCCATCAAGTTCACCTGTCCGAGCGCTTTCAGCCGTTCTTTCGCGTCGGAAAGTTTTTCCCGAATTTCCGAAGCGGGTTTTGTGATCTTATACATGCGCTCTTCGAATTCCATAAGATCGCGCGAATGCGTATCCTGAAAATTCTGTTTGACGTTTTTGATTTCCGTATCGGAGGAAACGAGCAAAAGCGAAACACGCTCGTACTGCGCCTGTAGCTTATTTTGTTCCTCCTGCTTTTGACGGAGCGCGTTCTGCTTTCCCGACACGCTCGTATTGCACGCAGCGATCGCATCGTCGAGTTTTTTCAGTTCGTCCGCGAGAGAGAGACCGCGCTTTTCTATTTCCGAAAGCTCTTCTTCGGCGCCGGATATTTCCGCATTCAAATTTTCGGCGCGCTTGTTTTCCGAAGCGATCTCTCCGTCGGTATCGGAAAGCGTTTTTTGCTGGCTTATCAAAGTGCGGCGGAGCATCGATACCTGTTCTTCGGCCGCCGTAATCTGCTCGTGCATCTGCGCTTCGTTTACTTTGAGCTTTCCGAGCGTTTCTTTATATTCGTCGATTTTTTTCGAAAGGTTTTCGTTTTCCGCATGCAGTTCGGCTATGCGTTCGTTGATCCCGGCAACGCGGGAACGGTTGTCGGAAATCTTTTGATCGATGGCGCGCTTTTTCGTCATGATTCCTTCCGGCGCGAGGAATTCGGTGATAAAGGCGGGAGAGTCTTTCATATAATCGTCGAGCGCTTTTTCAAGTTCGGCAACAAGCTTTCCCGTTTCGGAAAACGCGTCGGATGCTTCCTTCACCGTTTTGACGCATTCGTCGGCGGAATGCGAAGGAGAGGCTGCAAAATCGGCAAAGATGTTTTTGCGTCCCGCCGTAAAAATTTTCAAGCGTGCGATGACGTTGTCGAGCGTTTCTTTGGCGTTTTTCATCGCATTTTCGGAAAAGCCCGCGTCTTTTAATTTTGCGTCGAGCTTCGTGACGATGTCTTCGGTGATCGCCGTCAAATCTTTTTGCAAAAGCGTACGCGCTTCACGCAGCGCTTCGATTTGCGATTGCGATTCGGAGACGAGGGTATCGTTTCCGTCGATGCGGCTTCCCGCGTCGGAAATATGTTTGCCGAATGATGCGATATTTTTTTTGATATCGTCGAGCTGCTTTGTCTTTTCGTAAAGCTGCGCGTTTTTTTCGTCGATTTCATCGTTCAGCGCATCGATCTGAACTCCGATCGCTTTTTTATGCGCTTCGAGCTGTTCGAGTTTTTCTTTCGATTCGGAAAGGCGCACGTTGAACTGCTGAATCAAATCCTGTTTGCCGCTTTTTTCTTTTTGAATGCCGATTAAATCCGCCTGCTTTGCATACACTTCTTCCTGCATAGCCTTTACTTTGTCCATGTTTTCGGAAAGCGTGTTGCTGATCGCTTCGATTTCGTTTCGGATATCGCCTCGTTTTTTTTCGACTTGTTTGAGATGCTCTTCGTTTTGCGCTTTCGTCTGCACGAAGTTTTTTAATTTTAATAATGTTAAATCGAGTTCATCGTTGAATATTTCGTCTTTGACCGCGCGGTATTTGATCGTTTTTTCGGACTGCACTTTGAGCGTATCGTATCGCCGCTTGACTTCCGAAAGCGCGATTTCGATTTGCTGGAGATTGTTTCGAGTACGCTCGAGTTCCCGTTCGGCTTCCGCGCATTCGGCTTTACTCCGGCTTATGCCTGCCGCTTCTTCAAAGAGATAGCGCCTGTCTTCGGGTTTCGACGAAAGCACTTGATCGATCTTTCCCTGTTCCATGACCGAATAAGCCGCTTTGCCGATGCCCGTATCCATAAAGAGCGAGCGTATTTCCCTCGGTCCCGCCTGCCGGTTATTGATAAAGTATTCGTTTTCGCCTGAACGGTAGAGCCGCCGCTTGATCGCGATTTCGGATGCTTCGAACGGGATGAGCCCGTTTTCGTTCATGATCGTGAGCGTCACTTCGGCGACGTTGAGAGGCGGACGGCGTTCGGTGCCGTTGAAAATGATGTCTTCCATCTTGTCGGCACGCAGATTTTTCGAGCGGTTTTCGGCTAAAACCCATTTTATCGAATCGACGACGTTGCTTTTGCCGCAGCCGTTCGGGCCGAGCAGAGCCGTGATGCCGTCCGAAAAATCGATATGTGTTCTGTCGGCGAAGGATTTGAAGCCGAATATGTCGAGACTTTTAAGAAACACCTGTCCCCTCTCAAAGTGAAAGCTGTTTTTATATTATACACGATATGGCAGCCTCAATCAACTATTCGGAAACGGTATCGAGCGCGGTTATTCCGATATTTACAACCTACGAGAGTGCAGCCGATTTTTTACGTTATACGAACAAAGTTTCTCATGCGTAATCCCTGTCGGCGATACCGAAAAATCTCGACATCCGCTTAGATAAGCGCTATAGTTTCAGTATGATCATCGCGGAAATAGGAACGGCTCACGAAGGCTCGCTTGCAAAAGCGAAAAAGCTCATCGACGCGGCTTTTTTTGCAGGAGCCGATGCCGTAAAATTTCAATGGGTGTATGCGGATGAAATCCTGCACCCCGATACGGGAACGGTCGATTTGCCGGGCGGAAAAGTAAAGCTCTACGATCGGTTTAAAGCGCTCGAAGTGCCGAGCGATTTTTTTAAATCGGCGATGGCGTATGCGCACAAAAAAAATCTCCTCTTCGTCTGCTCGCCTTTCGGTCTCAAAAGCCTCCGCGAACTGCTTGCACTTAAACCAGACGCCGTAAAAATCGCATCCCCCGAATTGAATCACATCCCGCTTTTGAGAGCTTTGTCGGATTTCCGTACGGTGCAAAAAGCGCTCGGAGATGCCGTCGTCCCCGTCATCCTTTCAAGCGGCGTTTCAAAGCTCGCCGACATCGAACGCTCTCTCGACATCGTCGGAAAAGAAAACGTCACGCTGCTACACTGCATCACAAGTTACCCCGCTCCCGAAACCGAATACAATGTACGCCTCGTTTCCACGCTGCACGATATGTTCGGCGTACCCTGCGGCATCAGCGATCACTCGCTCGATCCCGTCCTCGTTCCCGTCCTCGCCGCCTCATGCGGAAGCGTTATAACCGAAAAGCACATCACGCTGAGCAAAAAGACTGACGGACTCGACGACCCCGTCGCACTTGAAGGCGAACAGTTCGGACAGATGGTACGTGCACTCCACCAGTGTGAAGCGGCAAAACGACGCTACGGCGGAAAACGCGGAGCGGCGCGCATACTCAAAGAGATGCGCGAACAATACGGCAGAAAAAAAGTACGTGAAGTTCTCGGCACGGGAATCAAAACGCTTGCGCCGTCGGAAATCGAAAACTACGGAAGGACGAACCGCTCGCTCCATTTTATGCACGCGATGAAAGCCGGCAGCGTCGTCGAAGAAAACGATATCGCAGTCCTCCGTACCGAAAAAACGCTCACGCCCGGCATTTCGCCGGAATACTTTGAAACGATTGTAAACGCGCGCCTTTCACGGGACGTCCCCGCTGGAGCAGGCGTCGATTGGGAAGACATCGTGCACCGCCGGTGAGCGAGGAAATAAGCGCCGTACAACGATAGTTTTTGAAAAACACCGGAAAATCCGCAAAGCAATTTTTTATCGCGGAACGGATATCTTTAAATTTTCGCTATCGGCTTTTTCCGTTTCCGCCCATTCGGGATGAATTGTATACCACGGCTTGAATTCCAAGAGTTCATCTCGTGTCAGCTTGGGACAATCGGAAAAATCTTTATTCGTGCGGAGGGTTTAATACCCTGTTGCTCTACGCTGTAACTAAGGGTATTAAACCCCGACTGCAACCACCTTATGAGAACAACATACCCCGATGCTCTGCGTCGGGGTTGTTGATTTTTAAAATCTTCCATTTCTTTTCCTACAAAGGAGGCAATTTTTTTATCTCATCTAAAGTCATAGTTACACTGTCACGGATTTTGCTATCCGTTTCTTCCGTGCAAGGGAGATGCGCTGCCGCGCATCGATCGACGAGAACTGTCACGGATTTTGCTATCCGTTTCTTCCGTGACAGTTCTTATACTTTTTCCCGGAGCCGCAGGGACAGGGATCGTTTCGGCCGATTTTCGGCATCGTGCGGCGGACAGTCACCGATTGCCCCTGCGTGTGCTTTTGCATCGCCCCGCCTGCGGCGGCCCTCCGCGCGGCATCTCCGCTCATCTGCATGGAAGCTTCCCGCTGCGCTTCGCCCGACGCGCCTCCTGCAAAAGACGCGGCTTCGGAATGCTGCGCGCTCATATCGCGAGAGCTCATCCTCCTCCGCGCTTCTGCTGCAGCCGGCGAAAGCTGGATGCGCACTTTGAATACGCGCGACATAACGGTCGTCCGGATCGAATCCATCATTTCGTCGAAAATATTAAAACCGTCGATCTTATATTCGGTAAGCGGATTTTTGCTGCCGTAGGAGCGCAAGTGCACCGCGTCGCGCAGGCTTTCGAGCTCTTCGAGCTGATCGAGCCATTTTTTGTCGATCGTCTGCACGTACTGGTAGCGGATAAACATGTTGAGATTTTCTTTGCCGGCGAGCGTTTCTTTTTCCGTCAAATCGTTTTGCAGCATCGATTCAAGCGTTTCGCGCGAAAGCTGTTCGGATGCCAATTGAATACCGAACATATTTCTGATGCGGTCGTTGAGTTCCGCCAAAGCGGCGTCCTTTTGCTTTTTCGTGTGCAGTTCGTATTCGTCGAAAATATCGTTTACGGCGTCTTTTGCATTGTTCATAACGCGCACGGAAAGGTTTTCGTCGGCGAGAATGCTGTCTCGCTGTTTGTAGACGACGCCGCGCTGTTCGTTTAAAACATCGTCGTAGTCGAGCAGGTTTTTGCGGATTTCAAAGTTTCTGTCTTCGACTTTTTCCTGCGCTTTTTTAATGCCGCGGTTCAGCCACGGGTGATCGATCGGCTCTCCGGGCTTCATGCCGATCCTGCTCATCATCACTTTCATGCGCTCGCCGCCGAACAATCGCATGAGATCGTCGTCCATCGAAATAAAGAATTTGCTGCGACCGGGATCACCCTGACGTCCGGAACGGCCGCGCAGCTGATTGTCGATACGCCGGCTTTCGTGACGTTCGGAGCCGATGACGTACAGTCCGCCAGAAGCTTTTACGTCTTCGTAATCTTTTTTCCACTGCTCTTTTTCGATTTTGTAAGCGGCATCGTATTGTTCGGGCGTTGCATTCGTTCCGGCTCTTTTTTGTGCGCGGAATTCGGGATTGCCTCCGAGCTTGATATCGGTACCGCGGCCGGCCATATTCGTTGCGATCGTCACCGCGCCTTTTGCACCCGCTTCGGCTATGATGAGCGCTTCCCGCGCGTGATTTTTCGCGTTCAGCACTTCGTGGCGGACTCCTTTGCGCGTGAGCATCGCCGAAAGGTGTTCCGATTTTTCTACGGAAACGGTACCTACGAGTACGGGCTGTCCCTTTGCGTGAGCCGCGGCGATTTCGTCGCAGATCGCCGTCCACTTGTCGCTTTCGTTGAGGTAGACTTCGTCGTTTTCGTCTTTTCGGATAACCGGCTTATTCGTCGGGATGGAAACGACATCGAGTTTGTAAATTTTATTAAATTCGACCGCTTCCGTTGCCGCCGTTCCGGTCATGCCGGAAAGCTTGTCGTACATGCGGAAAAAATTCTGAAAGGTGATCGTCGCAAGCGTTCGATTCCGCTGTGCGATGCGCAAATGCTCTTTCGCTTCGATCGCCTGATGCAGCCCGTCGCCGTAACGCCTGCCTTCGAGGATACGGCCGGTAAATTCGTCGACGATCTGCACTTGTCCGTCTTTGACAAGGTAATCGACGTCGTTTTTGTACAACGTGTGAGCCCTCACCGCCTGCGTAAAATAGTGCACGTATTCGAAATTGTTTTCGTCGAAGACGGTGCCCGTTATCAAATTGTGCTGATGAAGAATTGCATCGATGTGGTTCATACCCGCGTCGGTAAACGACACGCGCTTCGATTTTTCATCGAGCGTATAATCGCCTTTGATATTTTTCCGCTGTTCGGGATCCATGTTCACTTCGTCGGGATAAAGCCCCGTCACGGGATCCTTTTCCACTTCGACAAGCTGCCCGACATATTTATCGACTTCGTGATACTTGTACGTGTCGTCTTCACCCTGCCCGCTGATGATAAGAGGCGTACGCGCTTCGTCGATCAAAATCGAGTCGATTTCGTCGACGATGCAAAAGCTGAATCCGCGCTGTACTTTTTGCGAAAGCTCTATCTGCATATTGTCGCGGAGATAATCGAAACCGAGTTCGTTGTTCGTCCCGTAGGTGATGTCGCAGTCGTACGCCGCTTTCCGAGCCGCGTTGTCCATATCCGAAAGGATCGTACCGACGGTTTGCCCCATGTACGCGTACACGGGCCGCATCCATTCGGCATCGCGGCCGGCAAGATAGTCGTTTACCGTGACGATGTGCACGCCCTTTCCCGAAAGGCTGTTCAAATAAGCGGCAGCGACGCACATAAGCGTTTTGCCTTCGCCCGTTTTCATCTCCGAAATGCGTCCCGAATGCAGCACGAGCGCGCCCATAATCTGCACGTCGTAGGGACGTTCGCCCAATACGCGGAACGACGCTTCGCGCGCGAGCGCAAAAGCTTCGGGAAGTATGTCGTCGAGCGTTTCGCCCTTTGCGAGACGCTCTTTAAAAATCGCGGTCTGTTTCGGAAAATCTTCCGCCGAAAGGGATTTTGCCCAGCTCTCTTTTTCGTTTACCTTTGCGAGGATCGGAGCGAGCGCTTTGACGTCGCGTTCGTTTTGGGAGCCGAAGAAAAACGTAAGAATCTTATCAATAAACATACCTATAAATATACGATATTTTGCAGTGCATTGACAAGACGAAAATCAATGTTTATGCTGAACGCATGATGAAAAAAATCACCGCGTGTATGATTCTTTTTTCCGTCTGCTTTTTTTCCTGCAAAAACTCGCCGTCGGTCGAATCGGTAAAAGAAGACGAACTCTTTTCGCTTTCATACGGGCGCTTCGAAGACCAGCTCAATATGTTCGATTTGTCCGATATCGGAAACGTGCACACAACCATGACAATGCGCGACGGTTTTTTTTACATCGCAAACGGAGAAGCCGAAAAGATCATGGAGCTCAATTCGTACGGCGACCTTTTGACGCTGTACTACAACGAACCGGAAGGAGAATCGGAAACTCGATCGATGCAAAACACGGCGAGCAAACGAAAATCGATCGCCTACCCCTTCACCGATCCGGGGGCTATCGCCGTCGATTCGAGAAAACGCATGTATGTCGTCAGCACTATGCCGAAAGAGCGGCAGGAAGAAAACGAAGACGGAACGCTTTTGTACAGCCAAATCATCCTGCGCTTTGCAAGCGACGGTACGTCCGAAGATTATATCGGACAACAGGGCATCGGCGGTACGCCCTTTCCGTTTATTAAAAATATCTATACGACATCGAGCGACGAACTTGTCGTCGTCTGCATTACGACGGAAGGAAGAGTCGTCTATTGGTTTTCCGAAGCCGGCTTTCTCATGTATCAGATTCCGATTTTAATAAAAGACGCGCCGAAAACGGACGATGCGAAAGCGGGGGCAAACGGTATTTCCGTTTTGCAAGACGTCATACCCGACTGTACGTCGAGGAGGCTCTTTGTCAAAGTCGATTACTATGAGCCGCGCATCGACGAAGATTCCAAAACCGAAGCGGGCATCGATTTTATAAAAAGCTGCATATTTCCGCTCACCGTGGAAACCGGCAAATACGGCAGTCCGATTGTCATTCCGCCCTACGAAGAGACGGTTTCGGCCGATTACAGCAAACTCGTGTTCCGTCTGCCCTACGATTTTCTCGGCGTGTCGAACAGCGGATGGCTCTTTTTTATCATTTCGACGGATACGGGATTCGGCATCGAAATGGTGCAGCTTTCGGGACAAAAGGTCATCAAGCGCCACTTCGACGTACCGCACGACGATATCCTCTACTACGTGCTTTCTCTGTCCGACAGCGGCATCATCTCTGCGCTCTTTATCGAAAAAGAAAAAGCACGTGTCGTATGGTGGCGGACGGATTCGCTTTCGGCCGCGATCGTAAAATCGTAAAAGCGCAGCGCCGAACGCGTAAAGTTCAAAAAAGGATCGGACGATGGATTTCAGTTTTATGGATGAAGGACACGAAGACGGAAAAGAAGCGCTGCATTATTACTTCAATCACGAAGAGCGCATAAAGAGAGCGCCGAAAATCGTGCGGGATTATTACAGCGGAGAAGGAATTCAAAGCCCGAAAGGGATTTTAAAATCGCTTGTCGCGACGAAAGCCAACCGTTTCGGTCTTTTCGCCGTCGCGATTTTTTGTGCGTTTATCTACGTCTATTCGCTTGTAAGCGAAAAACCCTACCGCAAAACCGTCGGAGGAGCCGAAGCGACGCTTGCGGCTTTTTCGTATGCGGATGAAATCTACGCAAGCCTCACCGTCCGTCCCGGAAACGATACGGAAAAAGCGATGAGAAGCGGCACGCTTGCCGTACGCTTTTCTTCGATCGACGTACAAAAGGCGACCGTCGGCGAGTCCGAAGATTCGCAAAACTATACGGGCAAAGAACTTTCGGTGCGGACAAAGTTTCCCGATTATGATATAGTAGCGGTGCGGGCGGAAGTACGGTTCCGAGGAGAAACGAAAACGCTCGTCGCGCGCGTCGTGCGCGAATAAAACGCCGAAGGATATGTTATGCTGCAGTTTTATTTTTTATCGATTTTATTAAATCTCGTTACGGGGATCATCCTTGTCTACGGCAAAAATCTCATCTCAGGCAAAAGTCCCGAAAGCAAAGCGCGCGGCATACTCGGTGAAAATGCGTTTTTCGACGATAAAACCTTCCGCCTCGTGCTCGGCATTTTGACCGTCTTCGTCGGCATTATGAAACTGCTTTCGGTCGTACGCACCGACATACCCGTCGTCGGCGATTTGATTCCTGCGGCAGCGGGACTGTTCGGAGGCTTTTGCCTCCTCGTCGAATTCTACAAAACGAATTCCGCATCCGAACTCACACTTCCTCATTGGATCGATTTTTGTTTTGTCGAAAAGCGGAACTACGTCGGCTATGCGTGCATCGCGGCCGCCGTCCTCCACTTCAGTTTTCCCGACGTGCTTTTGTTTTAGGTACATCGATGCGCGCTCTACGTGCGGCTCTGCTTTTTGCAGCCCTCGCCTCTTTTGTTTCGTGTACGAAAAAATCCTCGGAAGCGATTCGACTCGACACATCCGAGCCGCTCGCGCTTGCGCCGGACATCAGCTGGGCTGTCGTGCTCGATCCCTACGCCGCATACCGCCTGACATCATCGTGGAATGCGGCCGCCGCAGGCTATTGTCGGAAGGGCGACATTTTACAGGTAACGGGAAAAGCCGCCCTAAAAGAAAGCGGCGTGTGGTACAAATTCCAAGACGGCTGGCTTCCCGAATCCGCCGTCACGATCTACTCAAACCGCTACCGCGCCGAAAGCGCTGCCGAAAAGCTGAAATAAACGCAGGGGCTGTCGAAAAGCAAGCGACTTTTACGACAGCCCCTTAAAAAGATTTTTAGCCGTGCGTGCGTTTTGCAACGAGGAACTTCGCTCCGACGTTTCAAGCGAGCACACACGTTAATCTTGCGATGTTTGCCTTTCGGCAAACATCGCTATATAAAAGTATTTCAGTCGCCGCGCTTTACTAAGCGAAGTCCTACGAATATAACCGGTTCAGAGACATCCGGACTGTTCGAACGCATGGCAATACGGCAAGATTTCGTATTAAAAAACCAGTCGCCGCCGCGCATGGAACGATTATCCCTGTCAGCGGCCGGACATTCCGCTCCCGTAGGATCGGTAAGACCGTTCGGCGGAGTTTTATTTTCATAAACGTCCCAGCATACTTCGCCGACGTTTCCGCTCATATCGTATAAGCCGTAGCCGTTCGGTTTTTTCTTTTTCACTTCGTGTGTTCTTTCTCCCGAATCTCCTCCGGTTTTATCGTTATACCATGCGTAATATTTGAGCGCCGTCTGTTTATTCGTACCTGCCCATGCGATATTGCCTTTTCCGCCCTTGGCGGCCCATTCCCATTCCGCTTCGGTCGGGAGGCGGAAGCCGTTTTTACTCATATCCATTTCGACTCCCATCCAGTCTTCATTTTTTTCCGTGGGAATGTCTTCTACTTTGAGAGTTGCAAAATTGACGGGAACGCCTCCGACCTTTACCGTATAGCAGGGGGCAAGATTGAGTTTCAGACTCAGCTTATTGCAAAAAGCGATCATCTGGAAAAAACTTACATTTTCGACGGGGCGCTTTTCCTGCTCTTCTCCTAATGCGACCTTCGTATTAACCAGATACTCACCATCCATGCCCGGAAGCTGTTTTTTACCGCTATTGTCGAAAAAACTCGGATTGCTTCCCATAATCTCCTGCCACAACTCCTGCGTCACTTCGGTTTCTCCGATGGAATAAGCCGAAAGATTTGCAGTATAGGGCATATTGTCCGAAAAATCCATAAAGCCGGTTACATCTTTGTATCCCAACTGCGCGCCTTTTACGGCGGGGATCTGTCTCATGTCAAACTCTACGCTTCCGACCGTATAGGTTTTGCTCGGAAGATCGGTACTGTCATCCTTTGAATATTCGCCTTCATAAGGTCTCCCTTTCACTACAGGCAAAAAATCCGCAATGCCTGCCATCGGGATGATATTCGGTTCGCAGGTATACGGAATGTTTGTCGTATCGAATAAAAGCCTTACGTGCGTTGAAGGCTTGTTATTTGCCATATCCTCTTCTTCACCTTCGCTGTAACAGTTCACGAGCCATCTTCCGTCTCCGAGATCTTTATACGAAATAAGGGGATAAGAAAAGCTCATAAACGTACTGTTCAAATCGACTTTGTCGGCTTGAACGACAAGGCACATATCGGCGTTTATAGAACCGACAAACAGATGCCCCCAGTACGAACCGTAGAGATCTTCCTTGGTCAGATCATCGCTTGACGATGCATTGTTGCAGCTTAAAAACACCGTTCCCGCAGCCGCCAACAGCGCACAAATACACAAAGTATATAACTTTTTCATAAAACCTCCGTAAATTTTTTTTATTAGTTAGCATAAACTAATATTAATTATCTAATGCTAACTCAAGAATGGAGATTTGTCAACCTTTTTTATTAAATTTTTTATTTTTTATTTAAAATGAGTTTTGCCGCTTCGCTCACCGTAATGCCCGCAGACAGCTCCCTCGTCGAAAGATTTTTCAGATCGAACGTGCCGTCTTTTTCGTAAGTTTTTCCGACAAAGATTCCCCACGGGATTTTTTTTGCATCGGTGAGCGCGTACTGCTGAGCGATTTTTTTCGCGTCGGGAAACACTTCGACGGCAAGACCTTGTGCGCGCAAAGATACGGCGGCTTTTTGATAGAGGAGCGCATCCTTTGCATCGAGGCAGAAAATTTCCGCGTCGACATAGCTTGCGCGGCTTGAAACGACGCCGAGCTCGGACATAGCCGCAATGAGGCGGTCGAGCCCTATCGAAGTTCCTACTCCGGGGAGCTTTTCTTTCATATACAAGCCTGCAAGGTTATCGTAGCGGCCGCCCGAACACACGGAGCCGATCTCGGGCAAATCGTTTAAAAACGTTTCGTAGACGACGCCCGTATAATAATCGAGGCCGCGCGTAATGCTCGGATCGAGAGTATAATTTTTTTCGATACCGGCCGCTTCGAGCATTTCGTATATGTCGCGCATGCGCTCGCTGTCAGCCTCCTTTCCGCCTGCCATCTCTTCGATTTTTTTTAATGTCGCTTCGAAGTCCCCCGCCCCCTCGGTGTAGGAAAGGATTTCCGCCGCACGATCTTTGCTTCCGGTGATTTCCGAAAGCTCTTTTTCCGTTTTGTCCCGGCCGATCTTCGCAAGCTTGTCGACCGTACGCAAAATATCGTCGCTTTTTTCATTTACGCCGAGCTTTGTCAAAAAGCGGTTGAAAATCCCGCGGTGATTGACGCGCACGGTGATGCCCGATACACCGATCGCGGCAAAGGCTTTTTGTATGACAAGCAGTATTTCGAAATCGCTTGCCGCGCTGTCGCTTCCGACCGTATCGACGTCGCACTGAACGAATTCGCGGTAGCGGCCCGCCTGCGGTTTTTCGCCGCGCCACACTTTTGCGATGTGGTAACGCTTAAACGGAAAATACAGTTCGCTTTTGTGTTCCGCCGTAAAGCGCGCAAACGGAACGGTTAAATCGAAACGCATCGCAACATCGCGCCCGCCGTTATCTTCAAAGCGGAACACTTGTTTTTCCGTTTCGCCGTTACTTTTGCGAAGCAGGATTTCGGTATATTCGAGCACCGGCGTGTCGATCGGCACAAACCCGAACGATCGATACACCGCAGTTATTTTTTCAATTAAATCCGCTCGAGCGATTTCCGAAGCGGGCAAAAAATCTCGGAAACCTTTGAGCACGCGCGGTTGAATGATCGATTCCATAGCGCTATACTAACTCAAACGGGGGAAAATTACAATGATGCTCTGTTTCGACATCGGAAACACGAACTGCAAAACCGCACTCTTCGACGGAGAAAAACTCGTCCACGTGTGGCGGATCAGCTCCGACGTAAAACGCACCGGCGACGAATACTTTTCGACGATACGGACGCTCATCCGCGACGCCTCCGTCCCCCTTTCCGACATCGACTCGGCCGTCATAAGTTCCGTCGTACCGAATTTAACCGGACCCTTCGTAAACGTCACGCAGCACATCATCGGCAAAAAACCGCTCATCATCGGACCCGACATGTACGCCTCGCTCCCCGTAAAAATTCCCGAAAGCGCCGTCCACGAAATCGGAACGGATCTCCTGTGCGATGCGCTCGAAGCGTGGGAGCGCAACAAGTGCGCGTGCATCGTTTCGGATTTCGGCACCGCCCTCTCTTTCGTCGTCGTCGACGCAAACGCGAATATCGCCGGGGTTGCGATAGCGCCGGGCATCGGCACCGCGTTCAAATCGCTTTTTACGAATACCGCGCAGCTTCCGTCGGTACCCCTCGAAATTCCTGCGACGAGTCTCGGCACGAATACGACGGTCGCGATTCAGTCGGGCATCATGCTCGGCTACAAAAGCCTTGCCGAAGGACTCATCGAGAGGATGAAGTGCGATTTGGAAAAATCGACGGGTGTCGGACAGGCCGATATAAAAACGATCGCAACGGGCGGTCTCAACAGCATGATAAAACCGATCACCGACGTCTTCGACGAAGCGGACAAAGAGCTTACGCTCTCAGGCATCCGCCGCGCCGCATTGTACGCGGGTCTCTGACGTAAAACCGGGCGGCATAAATTAATAACGCGCCGATAAGTCATTACAATGCAAAGACTTAATTTTAAACTCGAGGAGCTGTCGAAAAAGTAAGCGACTTTTGAGACAGCCCCGTTCTATCGCCGTTTTCCGATTGCGCCGATCCGAGAAGGCGGCCAAAAGCGGAAGAGCGTCGTGCCGAGTATGTATTTTTTTCCGACATACTGCGGACTCATATTCGATTCGTAAGTTACAGAGTACGCATCGAGTTTTGAAAGCGGGACGAGCGTCTTCGTATACGAATGGCGCATATCGGCGGAATTGAAACGGTTATCCCCCATCATAAAATAAGAGCCCTCGGGAATATACTGCGGCCGTCCGTTTTTATTTTCGGGAAACACGGGCATATTGCGCTGATCGAGGAGCATCACGTACAGGTTGAGCATTTCAGCCCGTTCCATAAGCGAGCGGATTTCACCGTCGCTTCTGCGGGCATCGGAAGAAGAGGCCGCCTTTATCAATTCGGCATTTCTCACGACGAGACTTCCGACGCATTCTTTTATCATGATATTGAGCCGGTAATTCGCATCGCTGTAGATATCGCCTCCTGCATAGCTTCCCGCCTCCGGCTTCGACGCGATCCAATCGGTCATAAAGGACGAAAACCATGCAGTCCCTCCGTCCGCGCTCATGAGACGCTGCGTGAGGGCATCGAAATTGACAAAGAGATTGTATTCGTGCATCGAAGAGGCATCCATCGTAAAGGTTCCGCTGCGATCGGGAACTGCACGTTTGAAGCGTTCGGCGAGAGCGCGGCACGAAAGGGAGGCCGCATCGATATCGTATTCGCGGCGTTTTTTTTCACACTCGATCATGAGATCGTATTCGCTTTGCGAAAGCGGAAAATCCCGTATACCGCGTTTCGCTTTTGCCGCAACATCGTTTAAATTCCACGCGGCAAAGCGCGCATCTTTTTCGACCGGTTTGAAATCGCCCCCGTCTTTTGTGCGCGCATAGAGCACGCCGTCCTGCATCACCAGCTGCTCTCCCGGCACGCCCGCGACACGCTTTACGAGCGGATCGGGTTTCGGCATACCGTTCGCATCTTTATTGAGATTTACCGCCATAAAGGTGAGAAGGTAGACGAGCTGGCTCGTAACGGTTTTCACTTCCGATTTTCTGTCCATGCTGTAATGAGGATTTCGGAACACGACGACATCTCCCCGCTCGTAGGTTTTAAGAGAGGGGATGCCGACATCGGAGAGCGGAAACTTCGGACCGCTCTCCGTCTTAAAAACGACGACACGGTCGCCGACGAGAAATTCGGGCACCATCGATTCCGACGGAATCATATACAACTGCACGATAAAAATTTGAATGAGCAAAACCATAAAGATAGCCTGCACGAGCGCGTCCGCCCAATCGAGGGCTTCAAAAGCGGCACGCGCAAAGCCGCGCGGTTTTACGGAAGGATTTTTTTCGCGGTATTTTTTCCATTCGGGAGACAGAGTATACACGCGCTTTTCGTTCAAAAAATACAGCGCCGCGAGCGACGAAACGAAGATGATGCACCACAGAGAAACCGTTGCGATATCGTACCAAAACGGCGTTCCGTTTTTTCCCGCCCTTCGAAGCACAAAGGATGCGAGGAGCACGTACGGGAGATACTGCATCATTTTCCGCACGGCGGGGATAACGGAAGCATCTCCCCGCTTGAGTCGTATCGATTTGTAAAAGACGATAGCCGTAAACGCGAACGAAATCGGAAAAGCTAAAATCGATATGTCGGCGGAAACGGGGATGCAAAAAAACGCAAAGAAAAAAGAAGCGGCAAGAGAAGCGAACAGCAAAATAAACAATGTTTCGGTTTTTGATTCTGTCATAACGCCAGTATAGCAAAAATACCGCCCTTGGTGTATACTCGCAGTATAAGGGTGCCGGAAATATATTCTTTATGGAAATATTTTGTATCATAAAAACCGGCTGAACTCCCGGCACCGGCCTGCCGTTCGCCGCGGCAGACCGTAATCGGAATCGGACTGCGCAATCTTTTTTTCAAAAAGATTGCTTGCCATCGGTCTGAGCGGCTCGGCGGCAGTACCGTCACCTCGCGTTCAGCCCTTTTCATTATCCATGTGTTATTTTCACTAGGTACACATTTCCGGCACCCTTGTCTTGTACAACAAAAAAAGGAAATTAAGGTAGGTAACGTCATGCCGCGTTCGATTTTAAATACGGTTTCCGGTCTCGATATGCTTTCCGGCGATACGGAACTGTACGAAACGCTCGTCGATTCTTTTTTCGCGGAAAATGTAAACGACAAAGCGCATTTTGCGTCTCTTGCGGAAAACGCAACACAAGACAAAGGCTTCGTTTCCTTTGTGCACAAAACAAAGGGATCGGCCGGACAAATCGGATGCGAAGCGCTTTACGATGCCGCCCTCGCACTCGAGAGCGTGCTGCGCGGAAAAGAAGCGGGAAACGAGGCGGCACTGACACGGGTATTTTTTAAAATATACGACGAAACGTTTTCCGCCCTTAGGCAATACCGTAAGCGGATTTAAAATTATTAAAAATCGCATCGGAAAAGATTTGCATTTTTTCCTTTGTGCAGCTTTCCTCTCCGTATCGCAATAAAAATGCCCTTTCATATACGCGAGCGATCGCACTCATTTTCGTTTCGGCCTCTCCCCGCATCGTCTGGTACGGCGCATCCGTTTCCATGAGAAGCCGCTCGACGTCGAGTTTTTGCACGCAGCCGATCGCACTTTTATCGCCGAAGATGAGCGGGTTTCCGAAACTGAAATACGCGTTTACGCCGCGCTTTAAAAGAGAAGATGCGTCCTGTACGCTTCCCGTAAACGAATGAAACACGACTGCCGGGATTTTCGAAAGCGCTTTCGAGTCGCGGAACATTTTATCGAGCGCTTTGCGGCAGTGGACAACGAGCGGAACGCCGTACAGAGCTGCAAGCTCGCACGAAATTCGCCACGCCTCTTCCTGCCGCGCGATAGCGGCTTTGAATTCCTTTGTAAATAAATCGAATCCCGCTTCTCCGATCGCACCGATGCGCCGTTCTTTGAGAAGCGTTTCCATAAAGCCTGCGTTTTCGACGAGCGGAAGCTGCGGGTGCATACCGAAGGCGCACAGCACGTGTGTGTTTTCGTTTTCGTTGAGCTTTGCCGAAAGCGTTTCCTGCTTTAAAAACTCGTTCCGATCGTGTGCGCAGGAAACGCCGTAATAGGATATGGATTCAAGTCCGCGAAACGAATCTTCAAGCGAGTTTTCGGCGCAGCAGGCGAGGTGAAAATGAGCATCCGTCAATACAGAAAACGCTAACATCCGCATTGCATTGTACCGAAAATAAAAAAGCAATGCAAACATCGGGAGGTTGGAATTGAAAAGCTACACTTTAAAAAGCATCGGAAACTCATCGGATTATATGACGGTCGTGCGTGAAATGGAAGACGGATACGTCGTGCGCATCGTTCGCGACAGAGACGGATACGAAGAAGTGAAAACCGATTATATCGGCAAAGAACTCTTCGAAACCTGCATCCGCACGGGATACCTCGTCGAAATCGCGGAACCGGTAAAAATCGCCGTCAACGCGTAGCGCGGAAAATAAACGCGCCGCTTTTGCTTTCAAGCAAATTTCACGCGGCACGCATCGGTCGATGTAAACTCAGCGCTGAGTAACGTACGCATCAGCCGATGTGCGTTCAGCGGAGCGCAACGTACGCATCGACTAACGAAAGCGCGGCGTGTACGCGCACATTGATGTCGGAAACGCAGGGAAGCCAATGAATCGAGCTTCCCTGCGCTTTCATTTTACGCTCCATACCGCGAAACCACGTTTCCTGCCGCTTCGCAAATCTCCGTATGGCAACAACGAGTTTTTCGTACAGTTCGTCGCGGGAGGCGATTTTCCCCTGTAAATATTCGGCGACGAATCCGTACTCAAGACCGAGCGTTTCAAGCCGCTCCCACGATGCGCCGCCCCTGTGCAAATTTTCCACTTCTTCTATCATGCCCGAATCGAGGCGGGCTTTGAGACGCTTTGCAATGCGCTCACGCAGCTCTTCCCGCAAAAGCGTCATACCGATGACAAGCGGACGGATGTCGGGACGGCTCATCATCGTCTTTCGCATAAGAGCGGCTTCGGGACTTTTCATATACTCCGCTATCTCTATAGCGCGTATGCAGCGCGCTTTATCGCGGAGGTCTTCGCGCGTGTGGAGATCGGGTTTCAGCGAAAGCAAAAGGCGCGAAAGCTCTTCGATCGGCATCGCTTCGAGTTCGGCACGCCTCTTTTCGTTTTCGGGCACTTCAACCAAATCGTAATTTCTGATAACCGCATCGAGGTACATACCCGTACCGCCGACGACGACGGGCAATTTTTTCCGACCGACGATATCCTGAAAGACGCGGTAAAAATCTTTTTGATACTGAAATACATTGTATTCGCTTTTGAGATCGGTTATGTCGATGAGGTGATACGGAACGGGAATTCCTCCCGAAGCGTATTCGTCCAAGTCTTTTCCCGAACCGATGTCGAGTCCCTTGTACACTTGTCGCGAATCCGCCGAAACGATTTCACCGTTCCGCTCCCGCGCAATCGCAACTCCTATCGCCGTTTTGCCGCAGGCGGTCGGTCCCAAAAGGATGACGCAGTTGCAGCTCTTTCCGCTTTCCGCCACTCACAGCACCCGCGCAATCGCGCATTTCAAATATTCCGAGCGCTCATAACCGAGGAGTATCGGATGATCCTGCCCCGCTCCCCGCTTTTCCAATATTTGTACACGACGGCCGCTTGAGGCGGCTGCGTGCATGAGCATATCGTAAAAGGTGTTTGCATCGAAAAATGCGGAGCACGAACAGCTTATTAATATGCCTCCTTTGCGGAGCAGGCGCATCGCACGCAAATTGATTTCTTTATAACCGCCGTACGCTTTTTGAATGTTTTTCGCGCTCTTCGTAAAGGCCGGAGGATCGAGGACGATCACGTCGAAAGTTTCACCCGATCCTTCATATTTTTTTAATAAATCGAAAACGTCGGCGAGCACGGGTTTGACTGTATCCTCTTTTTTATTGAGCGCGACATTTTTTTCGATCATCGAAACGGCGTCTTCGGAGATTTCCGCAGCGACCACTTCACGCGCACCGGCAAAAGCTGCCGCGAGCGCAAAAGCGCCCGTATGCGAAAATGCGTCAAGCACGCGCTTTCCGTGACAAAACGGCATAATCGCTTTACGGTTATCCTTTTGATCGAGAAAAAAACCGGTCTTTTGCCCTTTTGCGATATCGACATAAAAGAGGATGCCGTTTTCGTTTATCGTAATCACATCGCTGCCGCTTCCGTATATCCAGCCCGTCCTTTCTTCGAGCCCTTCCTTTTCACGGACGGCGGCATCGCTCCTCTCGTATATGCCCTGAGGATTGCACGTTTTAATAAGAGCTGCCGTAATTTCTTTGCGGAAAACTTCGCACGCGAGCGCAAGGAACTGAACGACGAGGCAGACGTGTCCCTCGACGGATGCAAAGCGTTCGACGATGAGACCGGGGAGCAAATCGGCTTCGGCAAAAACGAGACGGTAGGAATCGCGCTCTCCGTAACGGATGCGCCGCATATTTGCCGCGTCGCGGATGCGCGCATCGATAAACGATTTCGTATTTTCAAACACTTTGTCCGCATGAGCCGAAGAGAGCATGCGCACGCATATCTTCGATTTTCGATTGATAATGCCAGTACCGATAAATCCGCCTGCAGCCGTAAACACTTCGCACGCGCTTCCGCATTCGGAAAGCGGCGCATCTTTTCGGCCGCTCCCGTCGGATGCAAAGTATTTTACATGGGAGATTTCGTTGTCGAATACCCACGGAAAGCCCTGTACGACTTCCCTTTCTTCTTTCGGTTTTAAAAAGATACGAAGCGCATCATTCATAGCAAAAGCATACTAGTGCGAATGCCGAGTTTTGTAAATGACCCGATTGCACTGCGCGGCAAAACCGTATCACAGTATCAGAGCCAAGGGCGCACTTCGTTTCGAAGATCGTCCGCGTTTGTAAAACGGAAAGTGCGGATGCCGAGCGATGAAGAGGCTGCGCAGTTCGCTTCGTTGTCGTCGGTAAAAAAGATGTCCTCAGGTGAAACGCCTTCTGCGAGCATGATGCGCTTCCAAAATTCGACGTCGGGCTTCGACGCGCCGATCATATTCGACGCATAGGTTTTATCGAAGAACGCATAATCGCTTCTCGCAAGGTGAATATCGTAATGGCTTTGAATCGTGTTCGTTCCGCACACGACGCGGTATTTTTTTCGAAGCGCTTTGACGATATCGACCGCGCCGTCGTCGAGTACCGGATTAAAAAAGAGACCGAGGTAGTCCATCGGCACGCGCACGCCCGTCCGCTTCTCAAACTCGCTCCAAAACTCATCGGTCGTCACTTCTCCGTTCGAAAGCATCGTCATGATATCGGCATCCCGTATATCGATTTTTTCGTTAATAATTTTTCCGCGGGCTGCCCTGTCGTATTTGCAGGCCGCATAGAATTCCCCTTCGCTCATGCCGACGGCTTTTGCGACGGCACCTTCAACCGCAACGTTGTGAGCAACGACGCCGCCCATATCAAATATAAAAAGCTTCATGGAAAACAAGTATAACGTATTTGGAAAAAAGAAACAAATGCGCGGCAAAGATCGCTCGAAGAAAAGCACATTGCGCGCATCATTGATTTTTTTAACCTCTTTGCTCCCTACCCTGCGATTTCCCCGCCCCACCACTCGTCGAGCACCGCGCGCGCTTCCGCTTTGAGAGAAGGGTCGACACAGACTTCGAGCTGCTTCAAATTATCGGCATAGTACGCGCGCCCCAAAGCCCGTACCGCTTCGCGTATGTCGTCGGAAAGGGGGTGCTCATCCAAATAGGAGAGAATGATCGTAAATACCGAAGAAGCCGAACACACTTTTTGCCATGAAGCAAGGTCGGCAATTTGTCGGCGCGAAGAAATGCCGGTATTGATGCGGTAGTCGTACACGACGTCCCTTATGCCGAAGTAGGTATCGGCATGTAAGGCGATAAAAAAGCAGGTAAGAATATCCTCCGCCATGGTACAATAGGTAAAGGGAATTTCTGCGTACGCTTTTTGAATAAGATGCGCTTTAAAGAGCTTACCCCACAAAAAGCCCGCATAGCACTGTTCTATCAAAAAACCGCGCATAATTGCATCTCCGGTAAGTGTACCGGAATACACATGCGCCGCTTTTTTCGCAAAGGTTTCGATGCGCGCTTCCGGCTCCCCTTCCGTACCGAATACCGCAGCTTTTCCATGCACTATATCCGCGCCGGACGCAGCGGCTGCATCGTACAAGATACGGAGAGCCGCAGGCGGCAGCTCATCGTCCGAGTCGGCAAAGGCGATGTATTCCCCCGATGCGGCGTTTACTGCCGTTCGCCGCGCTTCTACGAGGCCGAGGTTTTTACGGTGCTCCAAAAACACGAACGGCAGCCCCTGCTTTTTAAACAGCCTTGCGTACGTTTTAATGATACGCTCAAGCTCTTTTGTTCCGGAACTGCCGTCGTTTACAATGACGGTTTCAAAAAGCGGCGCATCCTTTTGCGCCAAAACACTGTCTAAAAACCGCCCCACCAGCCCCTCCGTCCCGTACACCGGCACGCAGAGACTGATAAGCGGTTTCTGCTGCGCCGCACGCCCGAAGCGCGCCGCACAGCGTTGGAGAAAACTCATCTTACGGGCTTATTCCCAGCTAAAGCCGGAACCGGGCTGCAATTCTTTGGAGAATTTTCCGGCGGCATCCTTTTCTTCCGGTGAGTTCAAATTTCCGTCTAAGTCGTATGTCAATACTTTGTTGTCATTATGCACCGGATTACCGGACGAACCGGAAAGGTGTCCGTTTACATCATAAGCGCCGTCCGAAGCAATCACAAGTTTTTTCGGCTTAACGGCGATAAAGCGGTAAAATCCATACCCGACTCCCGGTTTTGGACCCACCGGAGGTACGGGCTCCTTTTCAGTGAGCTTCTCTGCGTTGCCGGAGAAGCCCTCCTCCGTCTTACCGATTTTGTACAGGGCGCTGCTCATCTTAAATTTATCAATGGTACATTTGCCTGCATCATTATTCCATTTCTTGGTCTCTTCTGCCTTTGACGTAATGGCATACAGCGTACCCTCAACCACCTGTAAGTCGTTAATTGCTTCTTCGTACTCGATATACGGTAGCTGACTGCTACTATACGGCTGCGGATTTGGTATTGGAGTATCAGTATTGTCGGGATCCACATACGACGAAGCATTTTCAACAACCGTAACCGATCCGTCGGCATGCTTTCCTTTCAGGAATTTTTTTACCTTTAACCGGTATTTAGGAATCTGGTTGCCTCCTACAGTCTCTTCATATATCTGCTTTACACCGACGAATACCCCGTCCTTGTTTGCGGCAAGTGCGGTAAGTTGTTCGTTTTCGGCGGATATAAACGCCTGCGGCTCTTTTTCTCCTACAAAATGATCTGACCATTCTATCTTCTGTACACTCAACCTCAGGTTACCTACGACTGGCACAACATTAATGCCGTAATACAAGATATTAGTACCGCCGGAGACATCCACTGCAATAGATACGGGCCGTTCCGATTCATCCTTGATTTTCATATCTCCCGTGCTATTAAAGCCGGTATCCGTAGGCGTAAAGCGTTTAACCTGATAGTCCGAGCCATCACGCATCACGATATAAAGATTACCGTTTTGGTCATAGCAGAACACATCGGTAAGATGTTGGGAGGGGGTAGTACTAAGTGCAGAGGATGGAGAATAGGCTTCCGTTCCGTTGTCACCTACCCAATATTGGCTGCTGCCTTTCTCCCACAGCAGCATCTTCGTTTCGGGATATGTGTACTTATCATAGCTTTTAAACCATGTTGCACCGTCCAAATCCAAAGAAGAAGCGCTCAAAGTGTTGTTCTTGCAGTCAAACGCCATAATGCGGTCTTTATTGCCGTTGACATGGAAATTTTCGTTCACCTCCTCGATATTTACGCCATCGTCTGCAATGTACAGGGTATCCCCGTCATAGCCGAGAAAGCCTGCCGGATAGGAAAAATACTTCGCATCATATCCGATGGAGCCGGGGTTTGCAGCAGCCGGATTAAGGCCGCTGTTATTGCCCGACAGTACGACCGGCGTTAATTGGGTAGAACCGTCATACGTGTACCGTACTATTTTTCCCAGCGCATAGAGGTCTGCTCCTCCGGTGGTATTTTTTTGGGCAAGCACGCCGTAGACGCCCTTTCGGTCGACAAACAGACCGGTGCATACCATCGGGCTTTTGGCGGGATGCTGCCAAAGTTGAGAAAGTTCCGTTTCGGCTTTATCCGCAGTAAATGCAAAACTTCCTGCCGTCTGCATCTTATATGCGTACAGCTTTTTAACATCGTCCGCGCCAACCTTCACATCCATTGCGAAAAAGAGCGTTCCGTCAAACGCAGCGACGGAATCGATAGTTACCGACCCCCGAACATCGGGCATAGGAACTGTCGCGGGGCCGCTGAAAGAAGCATAGCCGTTATCAGCCTTTGCCATATATGCGGTAATCATAGTATCCGTGAGGCCTGCCCTCGTGCGTTTGAGCAAAAAGACATCCGCCGTTTTAAAATCTACGGCAAGATCGGTTATACCGGTATCGGGAAAAGTAAATCCCGTCTTTGCAGTTCCGAAGCTATCGTCTTTTGTACCGTCCGCGCTAAAGCGTTCAAGGTGAAGCTGTGGAGCAGGCGTATTGTCGAGATACAGCACATAAACATTCCCCGTGCTGTCCCGCGCGGTCATCAGCTTGTCCTGCTGCCTTGTGCCGATATTTTGAACAAGCGGTTTTACCGTTCCATCCAAAGTTTTCAGATTGAGAGCGACAGCCCCTGAATAAAGATCGCGGCTCCATAATAAGCGCGGTATCTTCGTTTCGCGGCGGCGTCCGGCGTATTCTGCAAACCACGTCGCGTTACCCGCATCGTCAAAGGACATGCCGTTCGTTTTACGGTTGAATGCTGCGATACGGTTTTTGTTGCCGGTAACACACCAGCCGAGATACTCGTCCTCGTGTATGTCAACGCCGTCGTCCGCAATGTAGATGTTTTCTTCATCATAGCCGATAAAGCCCGCAGGAGAAGAAAAATACCGCGCATCAAAGGCGATCGATTTTTCGGTTGAAACGGTATTATCAGAATTAAGCCCTATCTCGGTTTTCTTGGTAAGCGTACTGCCGGAGTAGATATAATGTACGAGCTGTCCGAGCGCATACTGCATCCCGTCGCTTAATTTATGCTCTTCAAGCAGACAGTACACGCCGCCTTCGTCGGCAAAAAGGCCGGTACACTCGGTGTGATTATTGTCGAAAGCATTGTCTTGACGAACTTTAGGGAGCTGTTTTTCGATTTTATTTAACGGCGTTAATGTAGAGCCCGACAGTTCGGCTTTACAGGCAAACAGCTTATTCACCTGAGGAAGGGAAGCGCTGAGCGGGACGGTAAAAAACAAAGTACCGTTATATGCCGCAACGGCAGAAACAGTGCTTATCGAAGGGTCAATCGTGGACAGGGGCAGTTGGCTTGAACATGTAAAAGTATTATGGGTGTTTTCTTTTAGACAATAGATACCAGTAAAGTCGAACACAAAGATAGTGCCGGTTTTCGCATCGACCGCCATGTTTGTAAGTACGGCGCTGGACGGAAGCTTTCCTTTGACGGCGGCCTCAAACCCGTCATCCTCATCCCCTTCTACATCAAAACGGGTAAAATGCCTGGAACCGCCTTTATCATACAAGACATATATCCTGCCGATGCCGTCACGCGCGGTTATCGGCCGCTTCAGATTACCGCCGATTTTGACATTTTCAATAAGATTGTCACCGCAATCCAGCTTGAGCGTTACTTCGATACCCGAAGAATCGTTTTTCACAACGCGGGAGAGAATATTCCCCACGCTCTTCGGCGCTTTCGAAAGCTGCAAAAAGATATCGTTTATGCCCGCTTGTACCGTGTGTCTCTTTGACGCGCTCCAAACGCCCGCTTCGGTAGTAACACGCGCCGTTACAATGATCTTCGTTCCGACCGCAACGTCCGCAGAAAGCGAAGTCGTACCGCGGGCGATTTCCGTACCGTCATCGTCGATGATCGTGATAGTCGTATTTTCGTTGTCGAACTCCGGCAAGCCCGTCTCGGGATTTGCCGAGCGCAGCGCCCCACCCTCGCCGAGAAAAACGCGTATTTCGGCGCGCTCGCTTCCGCCGTTTACATTGAAGTTGCAGGCGGCAAACACCGTACAGAGCATCGCCGACACGGCAAGCATTTTAAAACCGATTTTTTTCATAAGTCTCCCCCATGGAACTTTTACGATACATCGTACATTATTAAGGATAATCTCTAAAAATTGCAATTTTTAAAAGATTCCCCATTTTCAATATAATATTATAACATAAATCGAAAAAAATAACAATTATTTTTAGATGTGTATTATTTTTATATTAAGTAATCGAAGACATTCCTAGACCTTGTTTTTTGTCTTGTTCAAGTCTTTGCTGAACTTCGGTTTTCCCACGAAGGTAGTCGATAAGAACGCAAGTATCGCAAAGATAAACCATTAAGAACGTCTCCAAGCTTTGGTTCTTATTTCCTCAATAGAAACCGTCCTGTCTTTCCATAAGCCGAAGGCTGCATTAAAGTCTGAGAATTCTCTTTTATGAGTTTTTACGGGTCTATGTAAAGTCTTTACAATCTTATCAAGTAATCTGATTTTTTCAGTATAAGAAAGCATATCAACTTGTGTTGAAAGTTGTTTAAAAGCTAATTCCGACATATAAGCCACTCCATTTCTTCTAGTATACAATATTTTATAAAAAAAATCATCTCCCAATCATTAAAACCAACACTTAATTTCATATAACTTAATGATTTTAATATAGGTGAGTTTTATTTTTCTTAATAATTAATTATTACAATTACCATAATCGTTCGAGGGACTTATATTTCGTCGATTCTATTAATTTGTGCTTTTGCCGACGCGAAGCCTAAGGCAAAGTTGGCGCGAAAGTTGCAGTGCGTATAGGCACTTTAAGCAACTTTCGTGACAAACAAATGTCAGCGTTGAAGCGGGTGTTAGGCAATTTAGGCATATGCGTACATTTTTATTGTTTCAAATTCTAGGGAGTGATTATTGTTTTCTTCTTCTAAATCATACAGATTCTGAAGATTGAGCCAGAATTCTGCTGTCGTTCCAAAGAATTTTGAAAATCTGATAGCGGTATCCGCAGTAATTGAACGCTTTCCGTGAATTATCTCTGAGATTCTTGTTTCAGGAACATTGATTTCTTTTGCCAGACGATATGCAGAAATATTCATCGCATCTAAAAAATCTTCTTTAAGAATTTCTCCCGGATGAATATTGGGTAATTTTTCATCAGTGATAATCTGTGATTCTAACATTTTCTGCACCTCCATTTTCAAACTTAAAGACAATTCTCCATTGATCATTTATTCTGATTGAATAAAATCCGTCTAAATTCCCAACAAGTTTTTCAAAACGATTACCTGGAGGGAGCCTTAAATCTTCTACAACTTTTGCAGCTTCAATCATTCGAAGTTTTCTTCTTGCAACATTCTGAATCGTCATCGGTAACTTTTTACTTTTATTACCTTTGCATATTGATGCCGTTTCTATATCATCAAAACTTCTTATCATATTTCTATGCTAATGCTAAACAGAAGTATTTGTCAAGAAGAAACTAAGGTTAAAATGCAAAAAGTAAAGTTTGATTTTTCCTTGCATAAGCAGCCATTATATAAAACATAAGTTTATTCAAAAAACTAAGTTACTAATTTTAATTTTAAACTTTAATTTATAAAAATACATCCTATTTTTCAAAGTTACAGTTTATCGTACCCGTAAGGCATCCGTCTAACACATATTAGACCCTTTTTTATTATACCCCGTCTTTCCCATTTCTTCAATCAAATAAATAATCAAACAATCATATCGCGGAGGCTTTTATATCTCATCCTTAAACACCCGTGCAAACTCGAGATAAGAACGCTGCGATTTCGAGCAATGCGCAGAAATCGCGAGTGTCTCCGATAAAAGAAAAACGCTTCAGCGTTTTTCGGCTTTAGACTTCAGCGACGGCGCTATTTCAGCCGTTGCTTTTTATCGTACTCCTGAACTTTTCATTCCGTTTCGCTTTTTCGACAAGCACATCGATGTGCGGTGTAAAACCGCTCGTCGCCCGCCTCTCGCAAAGATACTCCAACAAAGCGCTCAATTCAGGTTCGTCTTGCGATTTTGATCAAGACGAGGTATATTAAAAAAAGGAAAGAAATATGACAGGCTTTGAAAAACTCTCGAACAACGGAATCTATTTAACGCACGAAGATTTAGACTACATAATTTCCAAGTATAATATTAAAGAAATATCCGTATTCGGTTCTTCAATACGAAATGATTTTACGAACGAAAGCGATGTCGATTTTCTTATCGAGTTCAAAAATTCCGAAAAAATATCACTTTTTGATATACTGGATATTCAAGACTATCTCCAAAATATTACAAAAAGAAATGTTGATATCGTAGAACCGGCCGGTTTGGTAAATCCATATAGAAGAGAAGCAATAATGAATTCGCGAGAACCTCTTTATGTTGTGTAATGAGCGTGATAAAAGTTATATTTACGATATATTAAAGTATTCACAAGAAGTAATTGATATTGTAAAAGACGAAAATCACAATAGTTTTGTAAATAATCGTATAAAAAGATTAGCGATTGAAAGATTAATACAAATAATCGGAGAAGCGGCAAATCACCTTTCCGGAGATTTTATACAAGAAAACCAAGATATTCCTTGGACAAAAATTATCGGCTTAAGAAATAAAATTGTTCATGATTACGGGGAAATCTTAACAGATCGAATTTGGCTTATCGCGTCGGAATCAATTCCTGAGTTAATGTATCAAATAAAATCGAAAAATTTCATCTAATCTCGCTTCAAGGATTCCCCTTATGAGGACACACAGCGCGGCGTTTACGGCACACTGTGTGATAGGACACGCTCGTTGCAAGTGGCGCGGGGAACTTCGCGCTTACGCGCTCGTTGCAATACGCGGCACGGACGCCGTATCGTTACTCGGCATAACAGTTGCGCATTTTTGCAGAGCAAAAATACGGTCGTTCGCGGTACACGGATGTACCGCGAACGACCACCGCTCGGATTTGCTCTGATTAAGTCGAGAGAAGAAAAACGGCCAAGCCGCTTATTATGACAAAATCAATAAAAGTGTCGAGCTTTTAACTCCTGTTTAATCTCGTGCAAATGTCCGCAGCAAGTCGATTTTGTGTTTTGCCGTTGCTTTTACGTACTCTCTTGCTTGTCCCATTACGACTCTCAGCGGAGCACTTTTTCCGTGTTCTTGAAAAGCGTTTAAAATACCGTCGTTGTATGCTTGCATTAAATCGGTTCCGATATTGATTTTTGCAACCCCCAGTTTGCATAATCGGATTATATCTTCGTCGGGAGTGTTTGAACCGCCGTGCACTACAATGGGGACATCAAGCGTTTTTACCAATTCTTCCGCCAACGAAAAATTTATAGTAGGCTTTGATGAATATACACCGTGCGCAGTTCCTATGGATACGGCTAAAGCGTCTACGCCGGTTTTTTGAATAAAAATCTTTGCTTGAGCAGGATCTGTAAAGCCTGAAGTTCGAACGGAATCCGATTCGGAAGCGTCAAAGATTGTTCCCAATTCGGCTTCAACCGACACCCCCCTTTCGTGGGCGTAGTCGACAACTTCTTTTGTCGTTTGTATGTTTTTTTCAAAACTGTCTTCGGATAAATCTATCATTACACCGGTAAAACCCGCTTCAATACATTTTTTTGCTTGCATAAAAGACCTTCCGTGATCCAGGCTTACACACACAGGAACGGATACTTTTAAAGCCGCCGTTTTTGAATTGGCTATCATAAAATCGGCGCCGGCATATTCCAAATCGGCGTGATACAGTTGCGCTATAAGCGGCGAGTGTTTTTCATCGGCAGCGGAAACAACCGCTTGTATTGTTTCCATATTCGAAACATTAAAGGCAGGAACCGCATATCCGTGTTTTCGGGCGTGTTCAAGCATAGCGTTAAATGAAACCAAATTTCCCATAAAAACCTCCATAAAACCAAGTTCTCTATAAAAACTATACCACCACATGGGCAATAATTCAAGCTAATTTTTTCTTTTTCGATAAAATTTTTATTGACAGATCTAAATAATGCTGTATACTATGTATATAAAACGGACTTCTTTTAAGGATTTTTATGGAAAAATACCTGTGTTGCGCAGATATGGGTGCAACAAATATTAAAATCGGTCTATATTCCTTTAACGGAAAGCAAATTTCGCTTGCTAATAGTATCGTTTTCGATAATAAGCCTGTTTATGTGTATCCGTCTTTATATTGGAATTTTTTTTCATTGTATGATGCCGTAATAACAGGATTGCAAACTTTTTCTGTGCATAAAAAACCATGTTCACTGGGAATTGATTCTTGGGGAGCCACTTTCGGCTTTTTAAATGCAAAGGGGCAATTAGCGGAACCTTTGTTTCATTACCGCGATTTGCGGACAAAAGATATTTTGTCGTACATGGAAAATATTTACAGTAAAAAAAATGTTTTTTATAAAACGGGATGTCAGCCTGCAAGAACGTACAGCTTGCCGCAATTGGTTTCAATCGCTCAAGCAAAAGAAAGCATACTGCATTCCGCTTCCGAAATTTTATTTTTACCGGATTTGGTTTCGTATTTTTTATGCGGTATAAAAACGACGGAATTAAGCTTCGCGGGTACGACAGCCCTGCTTGATATTAAAAACAATACATGGAGTAAAACCGTTTTAAATAAATTTAAAATTCCGCAAAGCTTATTTACAAAAATTGTGAATGCAGGAACGATAAAAGGAACATTGTTACCGGCAGTTGCCGAGCACTATAATTTGGCCGGCAGTATACCGATCGTTTCTGTCTGTTCTCATGATACGGCTTCTGCCGTTACGTCCGTTCCGGGTTTTGATGAAAAAAGCATTTATATCAGTTTCGGAACAAATATAAATATGGGAGTTGAAACCGACATCCCCTGTGTGTCCGATGAGGCATTCAATTTCGGTTTAAAAAATACGGGCGGTTTTGCCGGAAAAAATCTGTTGTACAAAGATTTTTCTGCCGGCTGGTTTATTACAAAACTTCAAAAAGCTATTGAAAAAACGGGAGTGCCGTTTTCTTTCGGCAAAATTAATACGCAAGTGCAAAGAGTGTGCAATAAAAATTATATAGACATTGAAGACCCAAATTTAAACAACGATACGGTAAGCATAAAATCGGAAATAAACGCATATTTACAAAAAACGAAGCAACAAAATACGCTGAATTCCGACGCCGAATATATGAGTTGCGTTTATGAAAGTATAGTTTTAAAAATAAAACACACGGTAAACGCATTTCAAAAATTATTCAATAATAAATTTACTAAATTGTATGTAATCAGCGGCGGATCAAATAATTCTCTATTGGCACAATTTATATGTAATGCAACCGGAATGCCCGTATATGCCGGAAATCCGAATGCGTCGGCACTCGGAAATGCGCTGGTACAATTGTATGCTCTAAAAGAGCTCAGTTCTCTTACGGAAATACGAGAACTAAGCCGCGTTTCTTGCAAAATGAAAGAATTGTATCCGAGTGCGGCTGAAAAAGAAAAATGGGATGAAAAATTTGAAATCTGTATAGAAAAAAATATTTTATAGGAGATTTTTATGGATATTTCTGCAATCAAAGAAATACTTGAGGTTTGTAAACGCTTAGACAGCAGGGGTTTGGTAAACGCTTACGAAGGAAACGTGTCGATTAAGAGAGACGGGTATATATACATTACTCCTTCCGGTCAAAATAAAGCATTTTTAACGGAAGAAAAGATAGTTGTTCTTGAAGAAAGCACAATGAAACAAGTAAGCGGTATCGGGAAACCTTCTTCCGAATTGATTTTACACACCGGTTCGTATCAGGCACGGCCCGATATTTGTGCGGTCGTACATGCGCACCCCACAATGCTTACCGCCTTTGCTTTATGCGGAAAAAATGTGGAAACAAAGGCCTATCCGGAGATGATCGGAAATTTTAAAATAATTCCCTGCGCGCCGTACGGAAGACCCGGTTGCAGTGAAATTTTCGATGTAGCGCGCGAATATATTTTAAAACACGATATAGTGCTGCTCGGTAATCACGGCGTTGTTGCCGTAGGTAAAACGCTTATGGATGCAATGAATAAAGTGGAAGCTGCCGAAGCGATAGCAAAAGTTTTGTATTATGCCGAACGGATGGGAGCCCCCGTAAAAAACTTGGAAGAATCGGAAGTGCAAATGTTTTTGGATAAATAGTGTTTTATTTTCCTCGGTACGAGGGATAAAATATCGGGTTTTGCCATAAGGAGGCTGAAATGAAAAAAGGGTTAAAGACGATTCTGGTTCTGTTTGCTGTTTTTGCTCTTCTAACGAGCTGCAGTAAAAAAGAAAAAGCTGACGGCGCTATGATGAGCAGCGGTGCAAACAATGTAAGTATTTGGACGTGGACACCGATACCGAGAACCATCAATAAAATGATCGGTGCGTTTGAAAGTGATAATACGGGTATAAAAATCTCGTATACGAATTACAATTACAATCCCGAATATTTGGCGGCTTTGGCGGCAGGCGCCGGGTCAAATACCTTAGGCGATATTTTAGGTTTGCAGCCGGGTTCTCTGACACAGCAGTATAAAGACTACTTGATCGACTTGAGTGCGTATGCAAAAGCCGAGTGGGGCGAAAATTGGATGGATAAGTTTTATAAAATAGATGCCGATCAAATCAAATTGGGCAATGCCGCCGGTGATGACAGCGTATATATTTTGCCCGTTGAATCGCAAATCATAAATATTATCTACAACAAAAAAATCTTTGATGAATTGGGGTTATCCGTTCCTACTACGTGGCAGCAGTTAAAAGATGTGTCGAAAAAGCTTACTCAAGGCGGTTATGCGCCTTTGTATTTCGGCGGAGCGGACGGATGGCAACACGTTAATGTATTTTTAATGTTGGCATACCAAAACGGCGATTTTGTAACACGAGCGCAAAACGGAAGTGCAAAATGGACGGATCCCGTTTTTGAAAAAACAATGACGGCTTTTAAAGACATGTTTGACTCTGGAATCATTCAAGTGGGCGCTCTGTCGAACAATGCCTATCCGGACGGGGTAAATTTGTTTACCGCAGGAAAAATCGGCATGATGGCGCTCGGTTCTTGGTGGTGGCAGGAATATACCGCTCCGGATCCCGTCGATAACGTAAAAAATTGGGTGTACGACAGCTTTTATCTTCCGCCTTATACGGACGGCGGTAAAGCTTCACCGCCTATCGGGGGAATGGACTTCGGTTACGGAATCAGTAAATCGTGCAAAAACCCCGAAGCCGCATGGAAAGTGTTGTCTTCGTTTATCGGCGGAAAAGCAAACCAAGAAGCGATAAACGATTTGAATAATCTTCCCGCGTTTAAGGGCATAGCGCCGCAGGGGAGCATACCTGCAAACCTGAAAACTCAAATAAATGCCTATGCTTCAAAGCTGGATGTAGCGGTAAACCAGCGCATTGCTTCTCCCGAAGTCGAAATTGCTTTACAAAACGCATGCCAGGGGGTTGCCTCCGGTCAGCTGACTATAAAAAAAGCATTGTCGGATTTACAAGCTGCACAAGATAAAGTGCTGCAATAAAAAATAACACTTTGGGGCTGTCTTAAAAATCGTTAACACACGGTTTTGGCAGCCCCAATTTTCCATTCCGATTTTTATATTATGGAGATATACTGTGAAAAAACGTGATGTTATAAAAACAACAATATCGTGTTATTTGTTTATAGTACCTGCTGCCGTTTTTTTTATTGTTTTTATTGCCTATCCGGTGTTTTTTATTATATATGGAAGTTTTTTCAACTGGTCTTCTTTAGCGAATATGAAATTTATCGGTATCGGAAATTATATTGATTTATTTAAAGACAGAGTTTTTTTTACGGCAGCGCGCAATGCCTTATATTGGATTTTAATTACCGTTTTTATACAAATGGTATTGGGTTTTTCTTTGGCATACATAATTGAAGAAAAATTGTTTTGTAATAAACCGTTTTTTAGAACGCTTTTTTTTATACCGGTTGTTACGTCCGTTGTTGCAATCGCGATAGTGTTTAAAAATATGTTTTCCCCGTATCAGGGGCTTATAACGAATGCTTTGTATAAACTGGGTTTTAAAGGTCCTTTTAATTGGCTGGGAGATTATAGAAGTGCTGTTTTTGCCGTAATAGGAGTAAATATTTGGGAATGGACGGGCTGGTCAATGCTGTTGTATGTTGCCGGTCTTTCGCAAATTTCTACGGATATACGAGAGGCGGTGGAAATAGACGGTGTAAGCGAAATAAAAAAGATTTTTGCAATATATGTGCCGCTGTTATCGTCCGTTCATAAAACGCTTATTATGCTCGGTATTATCGGTTCTTTGCAAACTTTTGCCCTGGTATATACGATGACCAGCGGCGGACCGAATTCGGCTTCGGAAATGCCCGGTACATACATATTTAAAGCCGGTTTTCGCATGCAAAAAATGGGATATGCGTCCGCCGTTTCCGTCGTAGTTCTTTTAACGGCTTTATTGCTAACCATACGGCAAGTGGTATCTTTCGGTTCCGGTAACGTAAAAAACAAGGGGGCTGCGGCATGACTTTAAAAGTAATGAAAAAAAGGCAAATCCGTTGGTCTGTAGTGCTTTTAATTATCGGTTTTTTATGGATGTGCCCGCTTATTTTTATGATAAGTATGTCGTTGCGAAAACCGGAAAAGGCTTTTGAACCGGTACTCTTTTTATTTCCTGTTGTTTTGCAAAATTTTAAATTGGTTTTTCGGCAAAATAATTTATTGCCGAATTTTATTTCAAGTCTTATTATAACAAGCTTTTCGGTTTTTTTGGTTACTTTGACGGCGGCAATGGCTGCTTTCGGTTTAACGCGGAAACAGGTCCGCGGCAAAACAATTATTTATAATACGCTTATGCTTACGTTGATGGTTCCTATAAGCGCGTTGGTTATTCCGCTCACACAAATCAACAGCACTTTGGGATGGATAAATACGTACCAAGGCTTGATATTTCCTTACACGGCTTTAGGTATTCCTTTCGGTTTGGTTATTATAAAAGCGTTTTTAGATAACGTGCCGCCCGATTTGGAAGATGCCGCTATTGTGGACGGATGCGGTGTGTGGCGTTTGTTTTTTTTAATTATACTTCCGGTTATCCGCCCCGGTTTAATTGTTGTTATGATTTGGCAGTTTTTAACGTCTTGGAACGAATTCTTTTTAGCCTTGGTTACGATGAGCGAAACCTCTATGAAAACACTCACTTTGATTCCCATGCAATATCAAGGTTTTTATTTTAGCCAGCCGGGTGCGCTGTTTGCAATTCTTGTCGTTATCTGTACTCCGATGATTTTATTTTATATTGCGGTACAAAAATATTTTGTCCGCGGAATGCTCGCCGGAGCGATAAAAGGATAGCCGTGTTTATAGGTATAGATTTAGGAACCACAACCGTAAAAGCGTCTTGTTTTGACGAAACGGGAAAGCTCGTGTGTGTAAAAAAACGGCAAAATATAATTTATGTTCCTCAAGCAGGCTGGGCGGAATTGGATCCGTATTCGCTTTGGAAAAACGTGTGCGATCTTTTGTGTGAAATAACCTCATGTGTAAAAGAAAAAATTCTTGCCGTAAGTTTTTCAAGTCAGGGCGAAGGCGTTGTGCCCTTGGATTCGCACTTTGTTCCGGTCGGAAATATTATTTTGTCTTACGACCGGCGGGCAAAAAAAGAAACACAAAGTTTGCGTAATCGTATTTCGGATGAGCAAATCTATGAGATTACCGGACAAATCGTATCGTCCGTACATACCGCTCCTAAAATTGCGTGGATTTTAAATAATCAACAGCGGTATAAAACACCGCCCGTTTTTTTTGCCTGTGTCAGCGATTATATTATTTCGTGTTTCGGCTTACCGCCGTCTTCGGATTATTCTCTTGCCGCCCGGACAATGATGTTCGACGTACAAAAACTGGCGTGGTCGGACGAGATTTTAAAAATACTAGGAATAACAAAAACCCAATTGCCGCAGGTTTTTAAAGCGGGAACGCTATTGGGAAAGCCGGACAAAAAAATTTGTAAGCAAACCGGACTGCCGGAAGATGTGTGTATCGTTCAAGGCGGACACGATCAAGCGTGCAGCGAATACGGCTGTGCCGTTTTAGGTGAAGGGGAAGCCGCTTATTCGTTGGGAACTACGGAAACGTTGATTTGCGAAACGTCTTCATTTATGCCCGAATTGAGGAATATCGGTCTTCCGTCTTACCCGCATATTGCAAACGGTAAATTTATTACGTTACCCGGAAACTTTACGGGCGGAAATATCATACAATGGTTTTGTTCACAGTTTGCGCAAAATAAGTCTTATCAATCCGTTGTCGCTGAAATGGCACAAGAACCGACTAAGTTGTTGGTTTTACCGCATTTTACTTCGACCGGATCCCCTTATAACGACGATTCAAGTGCGGGGGCGGTAATCGGCTTAAATATACATACGACAAAAAATGAATTTTTCCGTGCTTTAGTGGAAGGTGTTACGTACGAAATTTTGCTGAATATACGGCTGTTGCGCAAAAAAGGAATAAAGATAATGAAGTTGATAGCTATGGGCGGCGTAAGTCAATCCGGCACGATTATGCAGTTAAAAAGCGATGTGTTCGGTTTACCGATAGAAGTATGTCCTGTGCAGGAAACCGCATGCCGGGGTGCTGCAATGCTTGCCGCTTCGGCTCTTGATATACATTTTGTTGAGCTTTTTTTTGAACATATTAAAAATGAAAAAAGACTGTCTTTTATTCCTAAAAAAGAGTATACTTCGGTATATGCTAAAAACTTCAACGCTTATAAAAAACTGTATAAAGCCGTGAAGCATATTATTTCCTAATGCAGTAAGGGTATTCTCTTATATCTGTTATGTCAGACGATCAAAATACGGCAGATTCGATTGTAAAAAGCCGAAAAACATTTAAGCGCAATAAAATTCTCAGTATTATTAAAAACAGCGAACATCTTTCCCGCTTCGATTTAAAAAAAATAACCAATTACAGCATGACCACAATTCTCGGTCTTATTGATGAATTAATAGAAGAAAAGTTTCTTTGCGAACAGGAATCCGTTGATGCGCGTGTCGGAAGAAAACCTCTGTGGCTGAAAATAAATCCCGATGCGGGATATTTTATCGGAATCGAATTCAATTCATTTAAACTTGATTGCGTGTTGATGAACTTCGATGAACAAATTGTTTTTAACGATAAAATCGAATTTTCTAAAAATATTTGTGCCGAACAAGTGCTTGACGGGATTTTTTCCGTTTTAGATAAAATAAAAAACCGCTTTGAACACAACAAAATATTTGCCATCGGTATAGGTGTTCCCGGCTATTATAATTCGCAAACAGGTGAAGTCGTTGAATATGCCTATATTCAAGATTGGAAACATATACCTTTAAAAAATCTGATAGAAGAGCGTTACAATATAAAATGTTATATCAAGAGCAATGTATCCGTTATGGCTGTCGGTTATAAACGCAAGTACAGTATGGCATATCCGGATTTACAGGATTTTTTATTTGTTTCGATCCGTAACGGAATTCGGGTTATTCCCGTTATAAACAACGAGATTTTTTTAAGCAACGAAGGTTATGCCGGGCAATTGGGACACCTTAAAATACCCAACAGCAACCGTCTTTGTTCGTGCGGAAAACACGGGTGCCTGAATTCGGAAATATCCGATGTAGGAATAAAAGTAAAACTGATAGAAGCGGTTTCTTTAGGAAAAATGAGAGGACTTTTTGACCGTGTTGAAAACGACTATAACCGCTTAACGGTAGAAAACCTTGTTTTAACGATACAAGAGGGTGACGGCGAATCGATTGAATTTATGAAATCGCTTGCCGAATGTTTGGGCTCTGCGCTGGGGATTGTCGTAGATATTTTAGCGCCTGCTTATATTGTGCTGTACGGAACGCTTGCACAAGCGGGCGATGTTTTTATCGAAACCGTATATAAAGCATTATGCGAAAATTCCATTGCGGAAAATTCCAAACAGCTTAAAATTCTAGCACCCCGGCTCGATGAAAATATGGGGGCATACGGCGCCGCATGGCTTGCTTTTGAAAAAGAATTTCCTTATATAAAAGAACAAATATAAAATCAAATAAGCATACTATTAAAAAATGTGATGTGAGTAAAAACTAAGTTTTCCGTTGTGCGAAAGCCTGTATAAGACGGGCACCGCTCTTGCCCGACTCGACGCGATTATTTATACTGGCGCGTATGACGTATCTTGCAAAGGTCGGAGAGCTTTCTCTCAAAGGTTCGAATATCGACGAATTTAAAAACCGGCTTGCGGCAAACGCGCGGCGGCTGCTCAAAAACGCAAGCGCGAAAGTGAGCGGAAATGCGGGACGGCTCTATATCGACTGCGACGACGAAGGGGCGGCGCGATTCGCGCTCGAGCACCTCATCGGGATCACGGGCTGGGCAAAAACGGCAGTCGTCGAAAAAAACATCGATTCCATAAGTCTGGCAGTCTACGAAGAAGCCGTGCACGCAAAGGAAAAAGGTGCAAAATCGTTTAAAATCGAAGCGAGGCGGCAGGACAAAGACTTTCCGTTCACTTCCTATGAAATCTGCTGCAAAGCGGCCGACCGTGCATCTCGCGAAGGCGTGCTCGCAGTCGACGTGCACTCCCCCGACGTGCGCATCTATGTCGAAGTGCGAGACCGCTGCTTTGTCTTTTCCGATGCGGAAAAAGGACGGCGCGGCCTTCCCGTCGGATCGAGCGGCAAAGGACTTCTCCTGCTTTCAGGCGGTATCGATTCGCCCGTCGCGGGCTACCGCATGATGCGGCGCGGCATGAAAATCGACTGCGCTTATTTTCACTCGTATCCGTACACGTCGGAAGAAGCGCAAAAAAAAGTTGAAAGTCTCGCCGCATCCCTTGCAAATTACGGACTCGATACGTATTTGAATATCGTTCCCTTTACCGACGTGCAGATGCGCATTAAAGAAAAAGCGCCCCAAGCGTGGACGACGCTCATGCTCCGCGTGTGCATGATGAAAACGGCAAACCTCATCGCAGAGCGGACGCACGCGGACTGCATTATCACCGGCGAAAGTCTCGGACAGGTTGCAAGCCAGACGATCGCCAATTTGAACGTTACCGAACACTTCGCGTCCCGCCCGCTTTTGCGTCCCCTCGTCGGACTCGACAAAGAAGAGATCATCGACACGGCAAGGGAAATCGGCACATACGAAACGTCGATCCTGCCCTATGAAGATTGCTGCGTGCTCTTTTCACCCAAGCATCCGGTGCTCCGCGCATCAACCGAAGAAGCCGAAGCGATTTACGCGTCCCTCGACGCCGATGCATTGATACAAGAAGCATTCGAAAAACGGGAGATAAAACACTTTTCGGTTTGAACGCGCATTGCTATTTTTCGAGCAAAAGAGAAGCGACTTTTCCGGCATCGGTGTCGAGGTGCACGCTGTCGAAATTCTTTTTCATCTCTTCGTCGAAATTTTTATCGACAAGCAATTCGTTGATTTTTCGGTACACGTCGCGCGGCTTTGTGATATACCAGCCGACTTTATGATCGACTGCAAAGCGCATATTACCGAGCTCCTGATTGTGAATGTATTTGATGATGATGACGGGCTTCCGGCACGAAATCACTTCCATAAGCGTCGCAGGCCCCGCTTTGATGACGGCGCAGTCGCATATTTTAATAAGTTCGTCGAGGTAATCGATAAAGCCGAACACGTGCAGATCGAGTTTGGGGTACGTGCGCCTGAGGAGTTCGAGCGCATCTTTAAACGCTCTGTCGCGGCCGCATACGATTGCGACCGAAAACTGCGCGCGGTGGAACACGCATTCTTTAATAATTTCAACCGCACCGGGAAGCCCCTCTCCACCCCCGACGAGCAGCACGATTTTTTTGCCGGCCGTAAAACCGTACTTCGCTTTTATCGCTGCAATTTCGTCTTTCGACGGCAGCGGCATAAGATATTTTTCGTTCATCAAAAACGGAACGACGGTGACGTTTTGTTCGGGCACGCCGCAGACTTCGACGGCCTGCCGTTTTGCCTGTTCCGAAAACACAAAAAATTTTTGATCGTTTTCGTAAAACCATGCGTTCGGCAGCGTAAACGGATCGGTAACCATTACCGTAAAATTGATCTTTTCGGAAATTTGCCGGAGCGCCGATTTAACAAAGGGCGTGAGGGCAAAGTGAAACGATACGATATCGGTCGGCTGCTTTTCGCGGATGACGCGGCGGAGATAGCGCGTCGTGTGAAAGCGCAGCGGAAGCACGAACATCGTCTGGCCCCAGCGGTGCTGCGCCATGTCGTAGATGAGCGGAAAGGCACCGTGAACGTAATTCGTCGCGTAATTGTATCCCTTTTCGAACATAAAGTGCCCGAAAAAATTATACTTGTCGAAGCCGTTGAGCATTTCGATTTCGACGTCGGGATCTTTTTCTTTTAAAGCCGCAGCGAGCACCTTTGCTGCGGAAATATGACCTGCGCCGGTATTGAGATATAAAAAAAGAAATTTCCGTTTCATCGCGCCTCCGCTAGTATGTCCATTTTACACCCAGCGAAAAGAATATGTCGTATTCGTCGTGCAGTTGATTTTCCCAAGCGGTACGCATAAGGTTGAATTGCGCATCCGCAGTGCTTTTAGTCGCGCCGGAGAATATCGGAGTGTCCATGCCCGCGTTGCTGATATACGTGTATGCGAAGATGCCGTTCAATTCGAAGACGCCCGCGTTGACGCGCGGAAAACGGTATGAAACTTCGACGCCGCCGCGCGCAATATACATGACGTACGACTCCGATAAAAACTGCGTCGAAGCATAGCGCTGCGAATTGATGCTGCCGTCCGTCGCGCGTCCACCTTTGGAAAGCATCTCCCGCAGTTCATCATTGGAGTACGACTGATATACGTTCGCATGACGAGTAATGGAAGCAAAGGTCGAAACGGTAAAACGCTTTACCGGCTCGAGTTTGATTTTCAACGAAATATGATCCGAATTCGGCGGGAGACTTTGCCCTATGCTCCGTCCCCAATTCGTATATGAATGATAATTATATGATTCGCCGTTCGTCTCTTCGGATGTATACATATACGGAGAGATGATCGTATAGCTTAAAGTCAACAGTTTGCAAAGCGAATCATTCGGCGTATAGGACAGTCCCGTTTTAAACGCCAAACGGTTATCGGCATTGAAGCGCAGGCGAGCCATCTGCGGTATGTCGAGCTTATTGATGCTCAAATCGGTAAGCCACGAAACGCCTGAGAAAAAATTATATTCGAACAAAAGACCTGCGATTACGTTATCGTCGTATCCGTTTGCGGAAGCTATAAATCCGGCAGGAAACGGAATCAAATACGACGGATCGAAGCGTTTACCGTAGACGACCGAATCGTAATACGAAAGGCGGATTTTCCGGTTCGGCGTAAAGCGCAGCGCGTGGAAAGAAAGGAATTTTCCGTAGGGACCGTTTTTTCCGAGCATATCGGACGCACGGAGAGCTGCAAAATGCTGTACAAAATCGAAGCGGTGACCGTCATAAGCGAACGAAAACTGAGGCGCGTTGAACGCGGCGGGACTCAAAACATTGCCGCCGTCGATATAATTCGTATAGCCCGTGCGGTTGTACCCCGCGCTCAAGCTGATTTTTTCGTTCGCATAGGAAGCGATCGCGTCGACATCGAAATCTATCGCAGCCGCCCCCGTTTCAATCGTATCGATAAACGTATCGTAGGCGGGAGACGCCCACGCATCTTTGAACACGCCTGATGACGTATCGATGAATTTAGCCGAAACGCCCCCGCGGTACCCCGCGCCGAAGCCGTTTGCAAACAGCACATCTCCGCCGACGTGCCGCGAAAAAAAGATCTGTCCGTCGATATCGCGCTCGTCCGTCGTTCCGTTCCGCGAAATGAGAGTCGCACCCTTTGTTTCCGCCGATACGTGCCACGCTTGACCGAATATCTGATCGTAATATTCGCGGGCGTCGGACGCTTCTTCACGGTCGCCTCTTTCCATAACCGCGAGCAGGATACGGCGTACGGTTTCCTGCGGATAGGGTTTGAGCTGCGGCAGTTCGGAAACGACACCGCGGATATGCCAACGGAGAGCTGCTTCATAAAACTCGTCCGCGGGATCGACGCTTACTTGAGTATATGCGGCTGAAAAAAATACTGCCGCCAAAAACAATATTATCGATAATTTTTTTATTTTCATAAAATCGTTTTTACTAGGTTCAATTTCGAGTTTTCTAAAACTCGAAATTTTCCATCTGTTTCGCTCACCAACTGAATGGCGAGTTTCGAAAAACAAATAAAATTATGCTCAAGGCGAGGTTCCGGCTGCGTGCCGTTTCGAGCGTTAGGCTTGCGGAAGCCTGTCCTAAAAAGCTCGACCGCGGCTAAGCGGACGGGTTCTCGCTAAAAGCATACCTTTATTTAGAAATATTTTCGAAACTCGATATTCGACCTACTATACCTTATTCTTGCGTAAAGCACAAGCAATGTGTTATGCTTAAGTATATGCTTGCCGCAGAAAAACAAGCAGTGTGGAATCTCCTCAAAACGGCATCGTCGTCGCTGTGCGCTTACATACCGCGCGCTTTTTCGGAAGCGCCCTCTTTTTCCGACGATGCCGAACCTGCGACAAATGCGGAAGCCTCCGATCGGACGGCCTACGTTTCCGCATCCTTCGGACGCGCCGGCGATTATGCAGACGCGGAGCCGGCCGATCGTGCGAGCGCCGGACAGGGACGGAGCGGCATCACGCTCGAAGATGTCGCACAAAAAGTCGCCTCATGTTCGCGCTGCGCGCTTTCGAAAAAGAGGACGCACACCGTGCCGGGCATGGGCGTTCCCAATCCTGCCGTTCTCGTCGTCGGCGAAGGGCCGGGAGCGGAAGAAGACGCTCAGGGACTTCCCTTTGTCGGGCCTGCGGGAAAGCTCCTCGACAAAATGCTCGAAGCGATTTCCCTTTCGCGCGATGTGAACTGCTACATCGCAAATATCGTAAAATGCCGCCCGCCGAACAACAGGACGCCGCTCCCCGAAGAAGCGGATGCATGTATTTCCTTTCTCGAAGCGCAGATTCATATACTCAAGCCCAAGCTCATCCTCGCAGCAGGCAGAACTGCGGCGCAGAATTTATTAAAAACGACGGAAGCGCTCGGACGACTTCGCGGCACTTTCCGCGATTACGAGGGCATACCGCTCCTCGTCACCTATCATCCGAGCGCCCTGCTTCGGGATGTGTCGCTGAAGCGGCCGGCGTGGGAGGATTTAAAACTTTTCCGCGCGGAACTTTTGCGTCTCGTCCCGGATTACGCAAAAGATTTTATTAAAAAATGATATACCTCGACGTCGTTTTAAACGTGCCGGTAAACCGATCGTTTACGTATTCGTATACACCCGACGAAAAAGAAAAAGCCGAAATCGGAATGCGGGTCGAAGTGCCCTTCGGAAACAGAAAGCTTACGGGCTTTATCACGGGTATCAAAGATACGGCGCCCGATGATGTGCCGAAAGAAAAAATCCGCGCCGTACGGCGCATCGTAGACGAAGAGCCGCTTTTGACGAGCGAACTCTTTACACTCGCAAAATGGATGGCCGATTACTACCTCTGCCCGCTCGGCGAAATCGTTTCGGCGATGATTCCGTCCGGAAGGCGTGAAGCGGGCGCCGGAGGATTTTCATTTACCGACGACATCTCTTCAAGCGAAGCATACGCACTTTCCGACGAACAGAAGCAGGCGGTTTCGGATATCCTTTCTGCAAAAGCAAAGCGCGCGTCTTTCCACTACGTGTACGGGCCGACGGGAAGCGGCAAAACGGAAGTGTTTTTGCGCGTCGCCGAATCCGTCCTCGCACAAAACAAAGGTGTCATCTATCTCGTCCCTGAAATCGGCCTTACGCCCCAAGTGATACGCGCGGTTCGCTCTCGCTTCGGAGAAACCGCAGCAGTCCTCCACTCCGGCCTCACAAAAAGTAAAAAGTTTTCCGAGTGGAAACGCATACTCCGAAAAGAAGCGCGCGTCGTCGTCGGAGCGCGGAGCGCAGTGTTCGCTCCGGTGCCGGATTTGGGACTCATCATCATCGATGAAGAACACGACGCTTCCTACAAAAGCGGAACGACGCCCCGCTATCACGCGCGCCAAGTTGCAATGTACCGCGCATCGCGAAGGGCAATTCCGCTCGTTATGGGAAGCGCGACGCCGTCGGTCGAATCGTGGCACCTCATGAACGAAGGAAGCCTCGTCCGTCACACGCTTACAAAGCGCCTTGCAGGAGGGGCGATGCCCGAAATCGCGCGCATCGATTTGACAAAGGAACAGACTGACGGCTGCCTTTCGCGTTCGCTTGCAAACGAAATCAGGACGACGCTCAATCTCAAAAAACAGACGATACTTTTTTTAAATCGGAGAGGCTTTACCCACTTTTTCCGATGCGGAGACTGCGGCTACGAGATGACGTGCAAAAACTGCTCCGTGCCGATGACCTACCACAAAAGCGAGCGGCATCTTCGCTGCCATTACTGCGGATGGTCGGTCGAACCGCCCGAATCGTGTCCCGCATGCGGTTCGCTCAATATCGGCTATTCGGGATTCGGTACCGAATACATCGAAGCGGAAACGAAAGCGAAATTTCCGAACGCGAAGATCGTCAGAATCGACACCGACGCGTTAACAAAGCGAGGCGAACTCGAAGAAAAACTTACGGCCTTCGGACGCGGAGAATACGACATCATGCTCGGCACGCAGATGGTCGCCAAGGGGCTAAACTTTCCGAACCTGCGCCTTGTCGGTATCGTGCTCGCGGACACGGGGCTGCACGTGCCGGACTTCCGCGCTTCCGAGCGGACATTTTCGCTTATCACGCAGGTTGCAGGCCGCGCGGGACGTTTTTTCCCCGACGGAAAAGTGCTCGTGCAAACCTACAACCCGTCGAGAGAGCCCGTCGCGCTCGCGTGCACCCACGATACGGAAAAATTTTACGCGTATGAACTCGGACAGCGAAAGCTCCTGGGCTTTCCGCCGTTCAGCCGCCTCGTCCGCCTCGTATTCCGTTCCGCCGATAAAAACGCCGCCGAAGAAACGGCAGAAGAAGGAGCGAAACTCCTCTCCGACGAAGTAAAAAAAATGCATTTCGAAAACGCCGTCGAAATACTCGGACCTGCCGAATGCCCGATTTTAAAAATATCGCAAAACTACCGCTATCACTTGCTGCTTCGAGGAAGCGATATCCGCCCCCTGCAAAAAGCCGCAAGAACACTCCTCTTCGGCTACAGCCATGCGCAGTCGGTGTACATCGAATGCGACGTCGATCCCGTCTCGCTGTTATAAGGCGACGAGTATACGAACGGCGGCAGTTCCGCTGCCCCGCGTTCCGCCTTTAATTATACGCTTCTTTTTCGTGTATACATTTCCGGTGCGTTTTCGCCGTCCCGCTAAGCGTGCCGCCTCTTTCCGTCGAATTTGACTTCGTGTAAAAACAATCCCTGAGGCGGAGCGGTTATGCCGGCTTTTTTTCGATCCCGCGCATCGATGATTTTTTTGAGTGCGTCATCGGGAGCTCCTTTTTTTTCGAGCTGTAAAAGCGTGCCGGTGAGCGTACGCACCATCTTCCACAAAAACGCATTCGCTTCTATTTCGAATACGACGAGGGTACCGTACGGAAAGACCTGTTCGGAAAAAAATCGCGCACTCTCTATATAGCGATTTGTCGAAAGACTTTCGTCCCCCGAAGCGGCAAAAGACGCGCAGTCGAGCTCTCCGGAAAGGCATGCGGCGAGCTTATTGAGCTTTTGTACATCGGGCATTCTGAAAAGCGGCCACACGTAACGCGCAAGGTGCGCCGGAGGGGTGCCCGATGCGAACATACAATAACGGTACACTCTGCTCGTCGCGCTGTAACGCGCGTTGAACTTTTCATCCGTACACGCGGCGCTCATAACACGCACGTCGGGCGGCAGCATATTGTTGATTATTAAAGGATATTTTTCGATCGGAATCGAATCGATCGGAGAAAAAAAATTCGCCGCTTGCGAAAGCGCGTGCACGCCGCTGTCGGTGCGCCCCGATCCGTAGAGCGTAACGTGCGAGCCGTGCAGTTTTGCAAGCGCTTCTTCGAGGACTGCCTGCACCGTGCGCACGCTCTGTCCCGCATCGCTTCGGTCCTGCCGCTGCCATCCGCAAAAATCCGTGCCGTCATAGGAAAGGGTCAATAGGATATTTCGCATCGGCTTTTCTAAATATTGTCGTCGCGCACTTCGGCCGAAAGTTTATCGTAGAGGTCGCGCGATTTTTCGAGCAAGGGGCCGGGCTTCGCTTTCGACGACTTTCCGAGCCCGAAGATGCGCGCGATTGCCGTTTTCGCCTGGCTCAATTTTTTGAGGCGGAGCTGCTGGTCGTTCGTCTGTCCGTATTTGTATTCGAGCAGGGCACATAGGTAAATGACTCCGTCCCAGCCGTAATTTTTATCCATATCGGGGCCGCAGTTTACGAGCGTCGAGCTTTTTTCGACGCGGTTCATTTCGTTTACGACAGCCTGCTCGTAAAAAAACGTCGCCTTTTGATAGAGCACTTTCGACATATAATCGTAATTGTGACCGGGACACCTCTCGTTCAATTCCGACGTAAGCCACGCGAGGCGCAACGTCAAGATCGCGCGCTTCATCGTCGGAAGCATTTCGACGTTCGCATCCTCGTAGGTAAGGAGTGCAAGGTAATACATTGCACAGCCGTCGAAAAGCGAGCGCTGTCGGTGCAGGTCGAAATACGGAAAGACGATATTGACCGCTTTTTTTCGCTTTTCGGAATTGGAATACATCTTTTCCATCGCGTCTTTATTTTTGATGTCTTTAAAATCCGACCACAGCATCGCCGTAAAGCAGTTCGGACACGCGCCGATGTCGTAGATAAGGGGATATATCTTTCCGTAGCGTTTCGACGGTTCGAAAATGCGGTGCAGTTCGTCGGTGAGCTTTCCGGCGATCATTCTGCCCTGTCCCGACAGCATGATCTCTCGATCGAATTCTTTATGGCACACGGGACACAGGCACTTATCTTTCGACCAATACGAAAGCGCGATTTTCTTTTTATCGGATTCCTTTTTTACGCCTTGAATCGTCATATCCCCACCTCTGTACGAATCATAAAACAATTCTACACTTCAATGACGACAAATGCAACAGTATATTCCTTTTCGTGGCTCAGCGATACCGATATCCGCACAGTCTTTCCGCATCGCATTTCGACAAGGGATGCGGCGCGCCTTTCGAGGCAAAGTTCGGGCTTGCCTTCTTCATTGTGTCCGACATAAACATCGGCAAGCTCAAAACCTGAGACACCGGTTCCGAGCGCTTTCGAAAAAGCTTCTTTGACGGCAAAGCGCGATGCGTAGTGTTCTTGCAGTTTTTGACGAGAACCGGAAGTTTTTATTTCGCGTTTATTGAAAAAACGCGAGATTAAATCGGGGTTTTCGACCCATTTCGCAAAGCGGCGCACATCGGCAATGTCGGTTCCGATGCCGTAGATCATCAGTCCTCCGCCTGCGCTTCGCGCCGTGCGCTTATCGTAACGCTCACCGTTTCCGCGCTTTGATTTTCGATTTGAAAATACGACGGAAGCGTAATGTACACGGGCAAATCGTAAGTACCCGCTCTATCGATCGCGCTGCAGTCGGCGTATACGGCACCATCCGAAAGTTCATAATCTTCAAGCGTCGGCACCGTCCCCGCCACATCGAAACTTATCTTCGGAGATTCTCCCTCGGCTTCGAACGATTCCGGCAAAAACAAGAGCTGTACCGGTACGTCGGTAAACTTTTTTACAAGCGCTTCTTCCGCAACTTCGATCCGCACGGTATAGGATTTTGCGGGATTTATCGCCAGGAGCGAATTGATATTTTGCAGCGACGCTTCAAACGTTTTCGACGCGGCAAGAGCCGTTACGTCGATCGCGGACGTATACACTTGCTTCGTTTCGCCGACCGCCCTGCGAGGACCTGTGATTTCGACCGTAGCAGGCTCCACCGACATTTTCGTAACGACATAACCGTGCTGCACTTCACCTGAAAGAGAAGGCGCGACAGAAACGTATTTCAGCGTTTTTTCTTCGAGACGCACGGACACCGATTCGGGATTTAATTTTATTTCAAAGGGATCCATGAGCAAAAGCTTCGGCGCCAAGTACACGGATACAGGCACCGAAAAGCTCCCTTCCTGTTCGTATTTTGTTAAGTCAAGCGTCGCCTTAAAATCGCTTTGCAGCGTTTCGGCAATGTTTTCCGCCGTCGAACGCACCGTAATGCGCACGTATTCGGGATAATCGCTCATCGGATACATACCGCCGTCAGCGACGACCTTTAACGGAACGGTGTACGTTTTCCGGTCGAGGAGCGATGTGATATGCACGAGATAGAGCACGAGCGCGAGGCCGAAGCAGATCACTTTTGCCGGCCAATTTTCCATAATCGTTTCAAACAGCCGCTTTACTTTCATCTATCGTATCCTCTACCTGATATGCGTCGGGCGTAATTTCGAGAAGGTTTTCGAGAATCTTCGTCAGCTCCGTCATCGTCAAATCGTAGTGCAATTTCGAATCGTATGCGAGGCTTATCGCTCCCGTCTCTTCCGACACGACGAGCACGACGGCATCGGAAACTTCCGAAAGACCGAGGGCGGCGCGGTGGCGCGTACCGAAGGTTTTTTTAATATCATACTGTTCGCTCAGCGGCAAAAAACAGCCTGCGGCGAGAAGCTTTCCGCCGAGTACAAAACACGCGCCGTCGTGAAGAGGCGTGTCCATGCCGAAAATCGTCACGAGCAGGCTCGACGAAAGATCGGCGTTGAGCTTGGTACCGGTGTTGAGGATGTCATCCATCTTCGTGTGCCGCTCGAATACGACGAGCATGCCGCGTTTTTGTTTTGACAGTATCTCAGCCGCGATCAAAACCGAATCGACGTAGGTATGCTTTGAGCGGCTGCCGAAAGCGAACCACCTGCTCTGTCCAAGCTTTAAAAAGAGTTTTCGCATTTCCGGCTGAAACACGATCGCGAACGCGATGAGAAAGCCCGGCCCCATAACGTTTAAAATCCACTGCAGCGTTTCCAGATGCAAAAAAATGGAAGCGGCATAGGCTAAGCCGACGATGACGGCGGCGCGGATAATCTGCATGCCGTTCGTTTTGACGATGAGCTCGTACGCTTTATACAGGATAAACGTGAGGATACCTATATCGAGAATAAGCCGGATATAATCGTATGCCGCACGCAGACTGTCCAACGATTTCAATATAATCCTCCGTTACAATATAAAAACTTAATCGACCAATGCTTTCATCACGCGAAGCGAATCGAGCGCCGCTCCGACGTCGTGTACGCGGACGATAGACGCACCTCTCATAACGGCGATCATATCCGCCGCAATCGTGCCGCAGAGCCGATCTTCGGTGCGCTTCCCCGTCATCTCGCCGATGCAGGTTTTTCGCGACAGCGCCATGAGAACGGGATAAGAGCCGCCGCAAAGCTTTCCGCAGTTTTTAATAAGAATGCGATTCGCTTCGAAATCTTTGCCGAAACCGATTCCCGGATCGACGATGATTTTATTCGACTCGATGCCTCGGGAAAGCGCATACGAAACGCGAGAGGCAAGGTATGCGTCCACTTCCCGAAACACGTCTCGATACGACGTATTGTTTTGCATTATAGCAGGAATTCCGCGTTTATGCATCAGTATGACGGGGATTCCCTTTTCGGCGGCAAAGGATGCGATATCCTCATCGTCTTCGAGAGCGGAAATGTCGTTTAAGATATCCGCACCTTCCGAAACTGCCGCTTCGATCACTTCCTTTTTCCGCGTATCGACCGAAATCGCTACGGACGATGCGGCTCGAATCTTTTTGATCACCGGAATGATGCGCCGTATCTCTTCTTCCGCCGACACGTATGCCGCCCCCGGCCTCGTCGATTCCCCGCCTATGTCGATGATGTCGGCTCCTTCATCGATGAGTTTCAGCGCAAGGCTTTCGTCTCCCCTGCTCCCTTCCCAAAACGAATCGGGCGTCGCGTTTACGATGCCCATAACAAAGGCGGACATTTCCGTTTTAATAATTCCGTCTTTTAGAAAAAGCGTTTTCACCGGCCGTACCCCCTTTAGGCGTTTCGACTTTCGACGAGGTGTAGCGCCGCCGCCGCGATATCTTCGCTCGACATGTGCGCATCCCGGCAGATTTCGGATCGCGTTCCTTGGGGATAAAATCGATCTTCAAAGGCTTTTAAGGCGACGAGTCGCATACCGCGCTTTACCAAGACCCCTTCGAGATACGAAGCGATGCCGCCGGTCAAAACTCCGTCTTCGACGATGACCGCTCCGTCGTAAGAGGAGGCGATGCGCGCAAAATAGTCTTCGTCTATCGGCTTAATAAAACGGAGCGCGTAGATATCGGCATATATGCCCTTCATCAAAAGCGATCGCGATGCGACGAGCGTTTCCGCGTACATTCCGCCCGTACACACAAAGAGCGTGCGGAAAAAAGTTCCCGCTTTTTTTTCTTCGAATTCCGCCGCTTGCAAAGGCGCAATATCCGCTGCCGAAACGATGACGCCCATCCCCTCTTCGACCGGGGAAAAAAAAGATGCCTGCTCCGACGGACAGGTGAGCTTCGGATAGCGGATCACCGTTGCACCCTCGGACTCGACGGCAAAAGAAAGACAGCGCTTTAAATCTTCTGCACTCGCGGGACACAATATGCGAAGATGCGGAATCGGGCGCAAAAGAGCGATATCGAACAAGCCCTGATGCGTCTCACCGTCTCCCGGAACGGCGCCCGCGCGGTCGAGCATAAAAACGGCATGAACGTCCTGCAGCGCGATATCGTGAATCATCTGATCGATCGCCCGCTGCATAAAGGTCGAATAGATGCACACGACCGGCACGAGACCGCCCCGCGCGAGAGCGCCCGCAAAAGTAACGGCGTGTTCTTCGGCGATGCCGACGTCGAAAAAGCGGTTCGGATAACGGCGCGCAAAAGCGTTCAAGCCCGTACCCTTCGCCATGGCGGCCGTCACGGCGACGATCTTTTCATCCTTTTCGGCAAGCGCAAGGATGGCGCCGCTGAACGATTCGGTAAAACTCAATTCATCGAATTTTTCGACCGCGCCGTCGGATATGAGAAAGGGACCGATGCCGTGAAAACGTTCGGGATTGTCTTCGGCGGGACTGTAGCCCTTGCCCTTTTTCGTCACGACGTGAACGACGACCGGACGCGGAAGTTTTTCCACGCGGCGGAACACCTTTTCAAGCGTCTGTTCGTCGTGACCGTTCAAGGGGCCTACGTATTCGAATCCCAAATCGACAAACAAATTGTTCGTCAAAAACATACCCTTGAGGGCACGTTTAAAGCGGAACGCGAGCTTTTCAAGTTTTTTGTTAAAATACGGAACGCGGTCGATAAAGCGGTCGATTTTATAGCGGACGGTTTGATACTGAGCGGACATCGTCATCCGCGAAAGATAGCGCGAAATGGATCCCGTATTGTGATCGATCGACATCTGATTGTCGTTGAGCACGACGATGAGATTTTTTGCAAGCTGTCCCGCGTGCGACAGCGCTTCGAAAGCCATGCCCCCCGTAAGCGCTCCGTCGCCGATAACAGCGACGACCTTTCCGCCTTTGTTTTGAATATCACGGGAGACGAGGAGACCGAGCGCCGAAGAAATCGACGTCGACGCGTGGCCGGCGCTGAAAAAATCGTGCTCGCTTTCGTCTCTCCGCGTAAACCCCGAAATGCCGCCCGAAAGTCGGAGCGTCGGAAACGACGCATAGCGCCCCGTCAGCAGTTTATGCGCATAGCACTGGTGGCTCACATCCCATACGATCGCGTCTTCGGGACTCGAAAACACGCGGTGCAGCGCAATCGTAAGTTCGACGACGCCGAGATTGCTTGCGAGGTGACCGCCGTTTTTGCCTACGACTTCGATAATCGTTTTTCTGATTTCGCGCGCGAGAACGGGAAGCTCGGACGACGGAAGTTTTTTAATATCTTGAGGGGAACGTATGCCGGAAAGGATCGTAAAAAAACCTCCGTAATTACAAACAAAAAAGACCGCGTCGGTTACACGAACACACGCGGCCTCTTCACAAAGTTTAAGCAAAAATCATTTGTTCTTGTGTCTGTTTTTCCTGAGCATCTTCTTTCGCTTATGTGTCGCCATCTTTTGACGTTTTCTTTTTTTTCCGCAGGGCACAACATACTCCTTACATCGAATAGTGTTTTCCAGTATCGCAAAATTCGCGTAATGCGTCAAGAGCGTGACGAAATATTTCACGGAAATCAATTTTGTCCGCGCACTGTTTAAAAAGTTGATAAAGTGGTAAAATGAGCGCATGAGGTGGGAAACATTAGAAGATGCACTTGCAGTGCTTGAGACGGAGCGGGAATACGACGGATATTTTTGTAGCGTACAAGATGCGGTTATCATCGTGATTCTGGGAAGCCTGTGCGATTTACAAAGCGTAAAGAAAATCTACGAGTGGGCAACAACCGAACATGTCAGAACATTTTTGGCAGAAACCTTCGGAATCAAACGGATACCGTGCTATTGGTGGCTGTTAAGTCTGCTTGGAATCATACGGCCGGAATCACTGAATGAGTGTATGAAACAATGGGTTGCTTCGGTTGTACCGGCTCTTGCAGCAAAACTTGAGACGGAAGAGGAAGAACAAAGCAAGAAGAAAAAGAAGCAGCCGTTGACGATAGCTATAGACGGAAAAGCTATCCGCTCAACGGGAAAGATGAAAAAATACGACAATCCCTTGCATATCATCAGTGCACAGATAGGGGAATTGGGGCTGACACTTGCCCAAAGAACGGTCGAATCAAAGAGTAATGAGATTCCGGCTGTACCGGAATTGATAAAAGAGCTTGAAATTAAGGGCTGTATGGTAGTCGCAGACGCAATGAACTGTCAAATAGAGACTGCCGAAGCGATAATTGGGGCGGAAGCGGATTATTTGTTAAGTGCGAAGGGCAATCAGGAAGCACTTATGAACGATATCGCAGAGTATGTTCAGGATACGAAGCTGAGAGCGACGATGGACAGCATCACGCGAACGGAAAAGGGACATGGGCGGAAGGAAAGGCGCAGTGCGTATACGAGTGATGATGTGGGCTGGCAACCGGGCGGCAGAACATGGCCGGCGCTTAAATGCATTGGAGCACTTCATACGCGATTTGAGACGAGCAAAGGTGTAACGGAAGAATGGCATTATTATATTTCAAGTAAAGCGTTACGAGCGGAAGAGCTGCTCCATCATGCAAGAGAGGAATGGTCGGTAGAAACGATGCATTGGCTGTTGGATGTACATTTTGATGAGGACAGATGCAGGGTGCAGAGTAAGAACATACAGCAGAATCTCAATATGCTGCACAAATGTGCGCTTAACATAATTCGCATACATAAGCGTGAGACACAATCGAAGCTGCCGTTGAACGGCATTATGTTCCGCGCTTTGATGAATCCTCAGACGTTATTACTGCTTTTGGGCAAAACTTGATTTCCGTGGAAATATTTTCGTATTTTTTCAAAAACGGCGCGACCGCCGTCTCCGCGATTTTGCGCGCAGCTTCGGTGCTTCCGTCATACGGAAACACGAGAGCACCGGGTATATTGTGCATATACGTATACTGTTTTTTCGCATAAGCGCGGCTCGCCGCTTTTATGCGCGCTTTTACCTCATCTTCGCTTCCGAGCGAAAACCATTCGCGATAGCCGATCGCACGCATGGCAGGCGATTTTTCCGTACAGCCTGCACCGATGAGTTTTTTCACTTCGTCCGAAAGCCCCGCGCGAAACATCTCATCCACGCGCGCGTCTATGCGCTCGTACAGCACTTGGCGAGGCATCGTAAGGATGAGCGTACAAAAATCGTAACGCTCTCGAAGACATGGCCGCCCGGCGAAAAAGCTCCGCGGTTTTCCCGTAGCCGTCACGATTTCGAGCGCCCGCTGTATACGGTAGCTATCGTTTTTGTGGATGATGCGTGCGCTTTCGGGATCAAGCGATAAAAGACGCTCCCACATCTTTTCGGCGCCGAGCGTTTGCATTTCATCATGCAGTTTTGCGCGGAGGGACGCATCGACGGCCGGAGTTTCGGGCAAACCCAGCATAAAAGAGCGGATGTAAAATCCCGTACCGCCCGAAACGACCGGCAGTTTGCCGCGTGAAAAGATATCCGCACACGCGTCGTCCGCACGCGCGATAAAATCCGCAGCCGAAAAAAAATCGTGGGGATCGCATATATCGATTAGATGATGCGGGAGTTCGGAAAGAAAAAATGCGTCGGGCTTTGCCGTTCCGATATCCATGCCGCGGTACACTTGCATCGAATCGGCACTGACGATTTCCGCCAGTCCGTTAAAAAAAGAGAGACTGCTCCGTGCAAACAGCGTTTGCAGCAAAGCAGTCTTTCCCGAAGCCGTCGGTGCAAAGAGGACGAGCACCGGAATGACGGCGTCATTGTCGTTCAATCTTAAACGTCACTTCGTCGTCAAAAAGCTGACGCGCGGCAAGGGAAACGACTTTGCCGTCGTTTTCTTCGATTTCCGGATCTTCGACCTTTGCCATCTGAAACGCGCGGCGGCTCGCCGCAACAGTGATTTCATAAATATTGTCGCTGTATTTTACGAGTTCTTCAAGCGGAAATACCATATACTACCTCACGCGATATTATAAGAGAAAAACACATCGTTGTAAAGACGACGTGTTGTGTCGCTTTCAGATCAATGGATCGCGTCGGATTTCAGCGCGAGCGCGTCTTTGTATTCGGAAGATGCGACGGAAAACAGATCGATGTCAGGCTCTTTATCGAGCATCGTAACCTGCCCTTCAAAATTGACGTCGCTTGCAATGCGAAGACGAGATGTCGTTATATCGCCGGTAACGCTGCTGCCGCTGCATATTTCAACGCGCTCGGATGCTTCGAGGTTTCCGGTAACGCTTCCCGACACGATAATAGAGCGCGCCGTAATCGTCTCTCCGGTACACACCGCGTCCTTTGCGATTTCCAAGTCTCCGCTCGCTTTTATCTTTCCGTTGAATTTTCCGGTGATGATAAGCTTATCCGAAAATTCAAGTTCGCCGTCGAACTCCGTTTCCGGTCCGAATATCGTCACATTGATTTTTTCGTCGTCGTGTTTTTCCGCCATTATATCCTACTTCGTTTTCCATTTAAAATAATGCACACAGTACACATGAGTAAAGCCGCCGCGACAAAAAAAATCGCAAGGGCATCGCCTATTTTATTATACAGTGTTTTTCCCGCACTGTCATCCGCGGCGGGCATCATGCCGGTTAAATACGTTTCGGTAAAGGGCTCCGCTTCGCACAAAATCTTTCCGGTACGGTCGACGATGCACGTCTGCCCAGAGGCGGTACTCCGAACGGCGGGCACTCGATTTTCGGCGCATCGGAAAACCGCCATCGCAAGGTGCTGATTTTGGCAGCTTAGGCTTTTCGACCACGCGTCGTTCGACATATTGATTAAAGCACGCGCACCGTTTGCGACAAAGCGGCGGCAGTCGTCACCGAACGTATCTTCAAAGCAGATCGGCACGGAAAACGAAATTCCCGCAGCGTGAAAAACGGTACGCTCTCTTCCTTTTGCCCATAAATGCGTGTCCGCTTTTTCAAGCGCATCGTAGAGCCGAGGAAGCCGCTTCGCAAAGGGCACCGTTTCCGTAAACGGCACCAAGTGAATTTTCCGATAGATTTCCGGTTCCGGCGGCACGACGTTTTTTCCGGGCGTAAAGACGAAAGCGCTGTTGTAATCGTCGGTACGAGTGCCGCCCGTGTCAACGGAATGAAAGTTTCCGACCACGAATACGGCTTTTTTTCCGTCAATAAAGTGCAGCACCGAATTGATAAGGTCGAACCTTCTCCTGTCGAGCCGCTTGGTATAGTGCGTCAAAATCGACGGAACGACGGCCGTCTCCGGCCACACGACAAGCGCTATGTCGGGATCTTCCGAAAGCGCGCGCTCCGTCAGCGTCATGAGCGTTTTAACATCGCGTTCGTAGGAAACTATATCGCCCTGCCACGGATCGGTATTGTGCTGTACCGCACAGACTTTAATATATGTTCCGTTTTTATTTTTTTGCGAAAGGAGCGCGCCTCCGTATGCGGCGAATGCGACAAGCGCGAAAGCCCAAAGCCCAATACCGCACACACGCCGTTTTGCCGATGCTCTAAAGCCCGCGATGTCTTTTGTTTCCGCACCGATATACACGGCATACAGCCATGCGGACGTAAAATCGATGAGAAAGGTAAGCGCCCACACGCCGAAAAGGGATGCACTCTGAATGAGGACGAGGTTTTGCCACTGCGTATAGCCTGCAACGCCGTACGAAAATCCCGCAAAGCCCGTCGTTTTAAGGTATTCGTGCGAACAGAGGATGAGCCATTCGGCGATCCACGCGTGACGTCCGCAAAACCTGTCGGCGATCTTTAAGCATAAAAAGAGCAGCGCGTACGAAATAAAATATTCGACGCTTATCGCAGCGGCGGCAACGACGTGAAAGGTGATAAGCCACGAAACGTACAAACAGTATGAAAGCGCTCCGTATACGCCGCCCCACAGCCACACCGTTTTAAAAGAGGAACGGCGGACGAGCATAAAGGCGGGAAAATACATCACCCATGCTGCGAGCGGAACGCCTTTTGAAAAGATAAAACCGGGATTTGCGAGCGCGAACAAAACCGCACCCGCAAGCGCTAAAAGAGCATTAATAAAAAAACGGTTCGGCGCGGAACGGTTTTCCGTAAGCGTCATTGTTCGGCCTGCTCTTCCTTGAGATTCCACAGCGATTTTTTGAGTTCCTGACCGGAGCGGAACGCGGCGACGTAGTGCGGATCGACGGAAAGCGTTTCGCCGGTTTTCGGATTCCGCGCGACCGATCTGCCTTTGCGCAAGCGCGGTTCAAAAGTTCCGAAGCCGCGCAGTTCGATCGTCGCGCCTCCCATAAGCGATTTTTTTATTTCCCCCAGAAAATTTTCCATCACCTCTTGAACGATGCGCCGTTCGCAATTCGTATTCCGGTACACCGATTCGATAAGGTCGTATTTTGTTATTTTTTTCCGAGGCATAGAATTCCCGATACGGCGATAAAAAAAGAACTCCGGCAGAAACCGCGCTGACGGCTTCCTCCGGAATTTTTTGGAGACAGGCAATACTTATTTTGCGGCCGCTTCTGCAGGAGAAGCAAAAGTCACATTGAACAGTTTTTTCATGCGGGACTTTTTGCGCGCGGCGGTATTGTGTTTGAGAACGCCTTTGCTGCGCGCGGAATCGAGTTCTTTTTGAACGAGATTGTACAAGTCTTCCGCCGTTTTTTGATCTTTGCGCTGCACAGCTGCAACGAAGTGTTTTACGGCCGTTTTGCACCGCGACTTAATCGCTTTATTATGAAGGCGGCGCGCTTCGCTCTGCTTAAATCTTTTTTCCGCAGACGTCTGTTTTTTTGCCAAAGGAAACCCCCAGTTAATGACCTAAAATGAATGTATATATAGTATCGAAGCGCTTCGCTTTAGTCAAGCGTACCGAAAATCTTATCGAAAAACTCATACATGATTTCGATATCTTCCCGAATTATACAAGTTACCGATTTACAGATAATTCATATTTACAATCGGGGACTGTACATTCTTTTTGAAAACGGCTATAGTAATCGAACGGATATAGAAATCAACCGGATATAAAACAGGAAGAGGTGCAATTATGAAAAATTACCACACAACACTCAGCGAAGCCGGAGTCAGACCCTCGGTACAGCGCGTCGCAGTCTATTCCTATCTGTGCGAACATCCCGTGCATCCGACGGTGGAAACGCTCTACGCTTCCCTGTCGCCGGAATATCCGACGCTGTCGAAAACAACCATATACAATACGCTGAAATTATTCGAAGAAAAAAAGCTCGTGCATTCTCTCAAAATCGAAGACGATAAACTCCGCTACGACGCGGACATACGACCGCACATCCATTTTAAATGCGAAAAATGCGGCAAAGTTTTCGACGTCTTCGACGATGCGAACATCGCCGACTATATGCTCAAGTGTACGGACGCCCTTCCGGAAGGCTTTGCCATGACAAAGATGCAGACCAATATGTGGGGCATTTGCCGCGACTGCGCAAAGCGCTGACGCAATTTCGCTCAATCGTCCGCCGTTTTTTCCCGATATTCTAAAAAGAAATCTATCGGGAGAAAATACGATGATTAAAAAGACACTCACATACGCTGCCTCATTCATTTTCTGCTTTGTTATATTTGCATGTACGTCGACACCCAAAGAAAGATCCGTCGTCGCATTGATTTTAAGCGGCAAAGGAAACGAAGCGAAAAGCCTTTTCCAATCGAAATACGATATAAACGAAACCGGCGCATCGGGAAATACGCCGCTCCATGCAGCCGCGATCGTCGATGATGCGGATTTAGCACTCTTTTTATTGATAAAAGGCGCCGACGACACAAAAATCAATTCCGACGGAGATACACCTCTGCATGCCGCAATCAAAAATGACAGCTTAAGCGCAGCACGAGTTTTTGCCGAAAACGGAAGCGGTGTTTTCGTACACAATGCGGACGGAAAAACGGCATTCGAAGCGGGATTGGAAAAAAGCGATGTCTACGAAACGGCGTTTATCACGCAAAAAACCGGAAGAGAACGCGATACGGACGGCAACACGATCGTCCACTATTGCGCCGCGCTGAAAAACGAGAGCGCCGTACGCGCGTGCATCAAAAAAGGCATTCCCGTTTCCGTACAAAACAATGCGGGAAAAACGCCGCTCGACATCGCGCTCGAAGATTCCGGCGACGAAAAATCCGTCGCCATCGCAGCCGATTTAATAACGGCGGGAGCCGAAACGAACAATGTACAATTTTCGTATTTTCAAACCGCAGTTTCCGAACGCAACGTCAATTACCGATTCGGCGACGGGCAGACACCGCTCCACATCGCGTCGATAAAGCATCACAAAAGCATCGCGCGCTATCTCCTTGTAAACGGCGCCGTTACATCGGCACAGGACATAACCGGCGCAACACCGCTTCACGAAGCCGTGCGTTACGGCGACATCGATATCGCAAAAGCGCTGCTCGAAAGCGGAGCTGACGTAAACGCGGAAGACAATCTCGGAAAAACGCCCGTCATGCTTGTCATTCCCGAAGATAAGCGCGAAGCGATGTACCGCATCCTCATCGCGCACAAAGCCGACACCACAAAAAAAGACGCTTACGGCGATACCGTACTGCACACGGCGACGATGACATCTCTCTCTCCCGCTATCCTCGAACTGCTTGTCGCATCCGGGGCGGATGTAAACGCGCGGAACAAAGACGGCGTTTCACCTCTTTTGATTGCGGTACAAAAACGCAATTTCGCCCACGTCAAATTCTATGCCGACCGCGGCGCCGACATCAATTCCGCCGATAAAGCGGGAGACACTCCCCTCACTCTCGCGTTCAAAGACGGACAGGCCATGCTCGAAATGCTCGTCAACCGGACGAACGCGTTTTCACACGATTCGAACGGCAACACGCCGCTTCACACGGCGATCATCGTCGGCGCACAGATCGAACAGATCCGCTACCTCGTAAGTCTCACCGACGATATAAACGCGCGAAACAAAGACGGCAACAACGCACTCTATCTCGCAGTCGAAAGGAACAATAAAAAAATCGGCGAACTTTTGCTTGCAAAAAATGCCGATATATTTTCGACAAACAACGCCAACGATTCGCCGCTCCACCTTGCGCTCAAAAAAGGAGGCGATACGCAAGGCTGGCTCATCACATCGCGCACGATCAGTGCGACCGACGGAAGCGGCAACACTGCTCTGCACTACGCAGTCGAATGGGGACTGAAAGCTGCAGTCGTGTCACTCATCGAAAAGGGAGCAAATCCCGAAGCAAAAAACGCAAACGGTGAAACTCCCCTTTTCAGTGCGGCAAAGACGAACGATCCGGCTATGATCGCCCTCATCGTAAAAGGCGGCTCGTCGATAAAAGCGCGCGACAATTTCGGAAGCAGTCCGCTTCATACCGCCGTCCGCTGGGATGCCGATGCGTCCGTGCGGGAACTCGTACAGCTCGGCATCGACGTAAATGCGCAAAACGTTGCAGGAAAATCCGCGCTTTCGGAAGCCGTGCTTGCGGGAAAACTTTCGACGGCGAAATTATTAATCGATTCCGGAGCCGATATAAACGCAAGCGACAACACGGGACGAACGATCCTCATAGATGCGATCAAAGGGCAAAACACAGGCGTCATCTCGATGCTGCTTTCAAATAAAGCGAATCCCCAGATTCAGGAAATCAACGGACGGAACGCATATCACGAAGCGGTGCTGACAGGAGACGTACGCATCATCGCTTTGGTGCGCGATGCAGGAGGTAAAGCGCTCTCCCGCGACAAAAACGGAAACACGCCCTTTTCACTTGCGTTTGACAAAAGCGACGGCATCGTAAAAACCGTGCTCGGAAACGACAGGACGATAACCGACAGCGACGGCAATACGCCTTTTCACATAATCGTTCAGGCAAAGGGACCGCTTCGAATTCTTTCCCTGCTTGCCTCTCTCGGCTATCCCTTCGACACGCGCAATGCCGAAGGCATGACACCGCTCGGTTATGCGGTCGAAAACAACGATGAAAACTATGCGCGCATTTTACTGCAAAACGGCGCGAATCCTTTTTCATCGATTGACAAAAAAGGGCGGAACGCGGCAACGATCGCGCTTGCAAGCGAAGAGCGTATACTTGCCGATATAGCAAAATATGCCGGAACGAAATCCGATATACAAGGCAATACGCTCCTGCACTACGCGGCACGCACGGCATCGGCTGACACGATACGAAAACTCCTCGCATACGGACTCGACGCAAACGCAAAAAATATTTCAGGCGAAACGCCGTATATGACGGCTCTCCGCTGGAAGCGAAACGATGCGGCAAACGTATTGAAAGCTGCGGAAAACGCAAAGCGATAGGAAAGAAAAATGAAAAAAATGTTTATTGTTTTATTTTTTTGTATTTTTTCAGTTACGGTTTTATTTTCTTGTGCAACCGGAAGCGCATTAATTACCGGAACCAAAAGAACAGCAACGAATCCTGAAAATGTCGTAATTTATACGGAAGCACCGCCAAAATATGAAGTCATTGGAATTGTGACGGCTTCCAGCGATTTAGGATGGACCGAACAAGGTGATTTAAATTATGCAATAGCGGAATTAAAGAAACAAGCTGCAAAGATCGGGGCGAATGGGATAATTTTGGAAAATGTCGGTACTTCAAACAGCGGTGGTATTATAAGCTACGGTGTGTATATTCCCGTTACTGCAAAAAATGTTTCAGGAAAAGCAATTTATGTATCTGATGACATAAATTAGATTTGATTGTAAAAACACATAACGCAGTTTTCAAATTTGATAAATACAAGGTATTAAGGATAAAAACCGTTTACCCTATACGCCGAGTGTAGGATGCATATTTATGCAATTTTACGAACATCAAAAATTAATAATTTTTTTTGTAAATTTGTAAAAAAACGCTGAAAATCGACCTGTTTTAACGGGATCGCCGCTATTTCTGTCGATTTTTTTGATTGTATAAATATGCATCAGTATAATATATTTATGCAATCAAAAGAGCGGCCGCGGAAATAGAAGCATACGCATAAGGGGCTGCCGAAAAGGGAATCGACTTTTGAGACAGCTTCTTGACATAACGTACGATTATTCGTACGTTTATACTATGAGGGAGGTATGTAAATGGCAGTAATAACAGCGACGGCAGCCAGAACAAACCTTTATAATTTAATTGACAGAACAAAAGATTGTCATGAACCGATTATAATTTCCGGTAAAAGAAATAATGCGGTTTTAATTTCAGAGGACGACTGGAATGCAATTCAAGAAACCTTGTACTTGTGCTCTATTCCGGGAATGAGAGAATTAATCATTGAAGCAAGTAACGAACCATTGGAAGAGAGCATTAAGGAACTTGACTGGTAATGTGGACTGTAGTTTATTCAAAACAGGCGGCGAAAGACAGTAAAAAAATTGAACAGGCAAATCTGAAACAAACGGTAAAACATTTAATTGAAATTATAAAGAACAATCCTTTTGAAAATCCTCCGCCTTACGAAAAGTTAGTCGGTGATTTGACAGGAAAATATTCAAGAAGAATTAATATACGGCACCGTTTGGTATATGAAGTTTTCGAAAAAGAAAATACCGTTCGTATTCTAAGAATGTGGACTCATAATGTTTAATAAAGGTAATGTTGTTAGATTAAATAGAAAATCATCCATTAGTTATATACTTAGGAATCGCTATTATCGCTTTTGGGGGAGGTTTAGGATTTCAAAAAAGAATATTGGATAATACTAATTAAGAAATAATTACAAAGGGCACATATATTTTATTAGATGATTTTAACACAAAAATAAACTCGAATTATGTTTCTTTAAGAGAATATAATCAAATACAAGCTGTATTCACATTACCCTGAATGAGCCTGCCCGCTATCTTTTTCTTTTTTCCAATCGTTGATAAATTTTTCATATGCATCGATCTGCGCGTCGAGGGCGCGCTGTACGACGGCGCTGCGTCCTTGCCAATTGTTTCCGTCGATTTCATACAGCACATTGAGCGTCATCTCGAGCGTTTCGATCGTCAAATCCTTATCCTGTTCACGACGACGGGCGAGCATGCGCAGTTCGCCTTCAAAACATTCGTCGTATTGCCGCTCGAGAGAAGTTAAAGCATCGGTCATGGGGACATATTACACAAGATATTGGACTTTTACAAGCTTTCATGATACTATGCATAGGATTTCAACTCAGGGGCGGAAACGGGTTATGAGCACACAGGCGGTAAAAAAAACAAAAAAAGGAACGGCACAAAAATCGCTCGAAGAAAGTTTTTTGGAGCTCTGCCGTCTCATCGCCGAAACGGACGACGAGCGCTTTATCCGCGATTTTTTCGGCTGTCTTTTTACACCTGCGGAACGGAAGGACTTTGCAAACAGATGGCTTCTCGTCAAAGAAATCGATAAGGGTACGACGCAGCGGGAGATTGCAAGGAGATTCGGTATGTCGCTGTGCAAAATCACGAGGGGATCGCGCGAATTGCACAAAGACGGAAGCGCGTTCCGCCGCATGCTCGAAAAATTAAAAAGCAAACAAACGCAAACGAAATAGGAAGTCGGCGGCCGACTTTGCCCGTCGCATACATACCGGCGGCAAAATCGCACGGCATCCGCTTCGCACGGCGCGCACAAAATCGAACGTGTGCGCGCACGAATTGCGCGCTCCTAAATCTGAAGATTTACTCGCTGTGCAATTTTAAGGAAGGTTTAAATTGAACGTCTGAGATAGCGCCGTTCAATTTAATTTCGAGTTTTCTTCCGAAAACTCGCGGATGTACGTGTGCGCGCTTGCGCACTAATGCGGCATTTTCGAAAATCGACATTTTCTGCAATGCCGCATTTTAAGGAAGCAGCCGCTACTGTACGAGAAGGCAGCGCACGCGGTGACCGCTTTCCGTTTCCGTCAATTCGGGAAGTGTTTCACAGCACGCTTTTTCCGCATGAGGACAGCGGTACGCAAAGGGACAGCCCTTTTCGGCTTCGAGCGTCGTCTTTACTTCCGCGTTCGATGCCGCTTCTTTTCCGAGCGCGCCGTCGAACAAAAGCTTCGTATACGGATGCAATTTCGTCTCATACAGATCGGCGGCAGGAGCTTCTTCGACGAGGATGCCGCGGTACATGACGCCGATCACATCGCAAAAATAAGAAGCGGCTTTCAAATCGTGCGTGATAAACAAAAAACTTAAACTCCGCGTTTTTCGAAGATCGTCGAGCAGATTGATGATCTGTCCCTGAATCGAAACGTCGAGCGCCGAAATCACTTCGTCGCAGATGAGCGCTTCTGGTTCCATGATAAGTGCGCGCGCAATCGAAATGCGCTGCCGCTGTCCGCCTGAAAATTCCGACGGACGGCGGAAAAGGTCGGCTTCGCTCATGCCGACTTCTTTAATAATTTTTACCGCCCTTTCTTTTGCATCGTCTTTTCCACGCCGTTTCGACGAATAGCGAAGCGGAGAGGTCATAATTTCAAAAACGTTCATACGCGGATTGAGCGAACGTGCGGGATCCTGAAAGATATATTTTACTTTTTCGCGGTAAGCGCGCATTTCGTTTTTCGTGTACGATGCGATGTTCCGCGCTTCTCCCGCTTCCGGCGCATAGCGTATTTCCCCCGATGTCGGTGAGTACATGCCGACCAAAAGGCGCGCCGTCGTCGTTTTGCCGCAGCCCGATTCTCCGACCAATCCGTATGTCGATCCTCGTTGTATCGAAAAGGATACGTCGTTTACCGCGTACACCGTCCGTTCTCCGCGCGCAAAAAATCCCGCTTCGAAGCTGAACGTTTTAGAAAGATGCCGTACTTCGATTATCGCGCCGCTCATTTTTTTGCTCCTCCGTCGATTTTCATCTCAGGGCACGACCTTCCGTCGGTGGCGCAGGATGAGCGCACAAAGGCGCATCTCGGAGCAAAGGGGCAGCCCCGCTCGGGTGCGGACGGATCGCATACTTTTCCCGGAATCGATTTCATGCGCTCTTTCGTATAATGCATGCCGAAGTTTGCGGAAGATGCGAGGAGCGCTTTCGTATACGGATGGCGGGGGGATCGCACGATCGATTCGGCACTACCCTCTTCCATCACTTTTCCGCCGTACATGACGATGATGCGGTCTGCGATGCGCGAAACGATGTCGATATTGTGGCTGATAAAGATGACCGAAAGTCCCCTTTCTTTTTGCAGGCGCATAAGAAGCGAAACGATCTGCGCTTGAATCGTCACGTCTAGGGCTGTCGTCGGCTCGTCCGCAATGAGCAGTTCGCAGCCCTGTGCGAGAGCGAGCGCTATGCCGATCCTTTGCAGCTGGCCGCCCGAAAATTGGTGCGGATAACTTGCAAGCCTCTTTCGCGGATCGGGAAGCCCTACTTCTTTCAAGAGCGCTTCAGCTTTTTCATACGCAGCATCCTTTGTACAGCTTTTGTCAATCGTGCGCAGCGCTTCGAAAAACACGCTTCCGACGGTTTGCAGCGGATCAAAGGAAAGCGCGGGCTCTTGAAAAATCATGCCGATTTTTTTACCGCGGAATGCCCTCAGTTCTTTTTCACCGAGCGCAGATAATTCCGTCCCTTCGAAATACACGCGTCCCGATAGAAACGCGTTTTGCGGAAGGAGATCCGGGATCGCACTTACCGTCACTGATTTGCCGCTTCCCGACTCTCCTACGATGCCGAGCACTTCGCCCCTTTGCATCGAAAACGAAACTCCGCGCACGGCAAAAACATCGATGCGTTTTCCTTCACGGAAAACGGTAAAGGTAACCGAAAGATTTTCGACCGAAAGAAAATTGCGTGCCGCCGGATACGCACTTTGCACATCGGGAGCGGATACGGAGGCGATCGAATCGTTTTCAGGCTGAGTTCCGCACGATGCAGGCCGAGCTTCCGCATCATCCGCCGCGCCTATGTCGAAAGCGGAGGGAGCGGTACGGCTGATCTCGCCGAAAGCCTGCACTTTTTTTCGCCGAAACTTTTTTCCGGCGAAAACCGCGTGATACGGATCGAAGTAATCGCGGAGCGCGTCGCCTAAAAAATTGAACGCGAGCGTTACTGTCAAAAGCAAAAGCACCGGCGCGAGCAGCCACGGATAATTTTGCAGGTTCGAAAGCGTTGAAATATTGCGGTTGATGAGCGAGCCCCAGCTGACGGCAGGATCGCTGATACCCAGTCCGAGGTATGAAAGCGTCGTTTCGCTCATGATAAAGCCCGGTACGCTGAGCGCAACGCTTACGATAAGAAGGCTCGCCGTCTGCGGTATGATGTGGCCGAAGATGATAACTGCCGGCGGGATTCCCTCAAGACGCGCGTTGAGAATAAAGTCTTCACGCTTTATCGCATGCACCATGCCGCGTATTGTCCGGGCGCTCGACGGCCAGCCGACGAAAGCGAGGATCAGCGTGATGAGCGCGTAAGAAGTACCGCTGTCCGTCTGCGTGTGCAAAAGCGAGCGCAAAAATAAAATGAGATACAGGCTCGGAATGAGCATAAAAAATTCCGCAAGTCGCATGAGGCTCCAGTCCGCAGCTCATCCGTAAAAGCCCGCAAGCCCGCCCAAAAGGACGGCGAGCAGGAGCGAAACGGCGGATGCGGCAAAACCTATCGTAAGGGAAATGCGGCTTCCGTAGACGATGCGCGAAAAAAGATCGCGGCCGAGATTGTCGGCGCCGAGGATGAAAACGGGATAGCGTTCGCCCTTTTCGTCGGGGATCGTGCCGAAAAGGTGTCGGCTGCACGGAATAAACCCGAACAATTTGTAAGATTCGCCTTTTACAAAAAACTTTACCGTTCGGTACTTTCCTTTGACGCGCGCGTATTTCCACGAAACGGGATCGAGGACGCGGCATTCCTGTGCTGCGATTCCCCGTTTCGTTATGCGGATGTTCGCAGGATGAAAGGTATCGCGGCCGAAGCTCATCGATGCGGGATAGGGCGCAACGAATTCCGCAAAGAGCATTACGGCGTATAAAATCACAATGACGATAAGCGAAGCGAATGCGATGCGTTTCGTCTTTAAAAAATTAATAAATTTTTTCATGCGCGCCTCATTGACTTCCGTAGCGGATGCGCGGATCGACAAAGGCGAGCGCGATATCGGAAGCGATCATACCGACGAGAACGAGAAACGAAATAAACATACTGTTCGCAAGTACGAGATTGATATCTTCCTGCAAAACCGCTTCATACATAAGACGCCCGATGCCCGGATACGAGAAGATGATTTCAAGCACGAGAGAACCGGAAAAAAGACCCGCAAGCAAATTCGCGCTTCCCGTGATATACGGATTGAGCGTATTGCGGAACGCGTGATTGAAGTACACCCTCTTTTCGCTCGTACCGCGGGATCTCAAAGCGGTGATATAGGGCATTCCCATTTGATCGAGCATCGTCGCGCGTATCATGCGGAGCGTGGCGACGGTGCCGCCCAAAAACGAAGCGAAGAGCGGAAGAAATGTGTGATGCATATAAGAAAGCGCAAATCGTCCGGGAGAGAGCGAAAACGGAAAATCGGGATAAGCGGTCACCGGAAAAAGACCGGTAGCCGATGCGAAGAGCTGCAGCAAAATCAAAAGCAGTATGCCCGGAAACGCGTGAAAAAAAAGCGCGACGAAAGTTACCGCCGTGTCGAGTTTCGTACCCGCTTTGCTTGAAAGGTAGACGCCGAGCAAAAAAGACGTAAAGGTAATGCACACGAGCGAAATGAGATTCAGCACGACGGAATTGACAAGGCGCGATTTTATTAAAAACGAAACCGGTGCGCGAGAAACGAGAGACACGCCCAAATCGCGATGAACGACGACGCGGCCGAGCCACTTCCAATACTGCACGAAAAAGGGACGGTCGAGTCCGTACTCCGCGCGGAGGGATGCCATCTGTTCGGAAGAAAAGGCGTTGTCGGCTTTTGCGCCGGAAGCTGAAGGAGCGCTTTGCGCACTCGACATGATCTGCTGCGTCATCATCCGGTCGACGATATCGCCGGGAGCGAGCGCCATCAGAGCGAACATCGAAAGGCCGAGCAAAAAAAGAAGGGCAAGCATCGTGATAAAACGGGCGCTTATATACGACGCGAGCGGAAAGGTTTTTCGAAACCTCCGCCACGGAAACGAAAGCGAGCCGAAGGCGCCGGCGATTATATTGTTAATATTGATTTTATCCGTACTACGCATCACAGTGTCCTATTGTTTTAAAAAAACGTAATCGAGCATCGCGCCGTTCAAATTGTCGTAATACACGTTCGAGTGATTCCACCGGTTTCGAATCGCAAAAAAGCTCCGGGGGCGGACGAGATAGATGACGGGACACTCGTCGAGCAAAATCCGCTGGTATTCGTTCCAAATCGCAAAGGCCGCATCCCGATCTATCGTATAGTTTCCCTTATTATAGAGATAGTCGATACGCGCTTCCCATTCGGTGGCGGGAGCCGCCTGCAGCGGGTGCCACAAGTGCAGGTTTCCGGACGAGGGCCACACGTTGCTCCCCTGCGACGGAAAAAGAGGGGTGCCGAGCGCGATGATCACCGATTGCCAATCGTAAGTTGCCGTCAAAGATTCGACGAGCTTCTGAAAATCGACTTGGCGGACGTTTACCTTTATGCCCGCCTTTGCGCATTCGTCGGCGATGATCTGCGCGATATCGTTTGCAAGCGTACTCGTAGACGGAATCGCCAAATCGAATTCGACAAGAGCGCCTTTCGAATCATAGAGAACGCCGCCCTTCTCTTCCATGCCGCATTTTTTTAATAATTTCCGTGCTTCGTCGATGTCATAACGCCAACGGAGCGTGATGTCGGGGTTGTAGTACGGATTTGCACGAGAGAAAAAATAGTACATCGGCTCGGCAAGTCCCCGATACGTCTGCACGATGATGCGCTCGCGATTTAAAAGGCAGCTCATCGCCTGACGGAATTCCTTTTTTGTAAACCACGAATAAAAAGGTTTTTCTTCGTTTACGGGATTTTGATTGAACGACCACAGAGAAGATCCGAGAGAGCCTTCGGCGTTGAATACCGTAAAATCTCTTTGATCGGCGACCGCTTCGTTTACATCTTCGGGACGGAGCTGATACGTTTCGAGTTTTCCCTGACGGAACAAAAGATAATCCGTGTTTTGATCTCCGACGATCTGCAAAACTTTTTCTTCGGGATATGGTTCCGCGACTCCGTTTGCATCTTTATTCCAATAGTGAGGATTGCGCTTGAGCACGATGCGCTGAGAAGGCGCATATTCTGCGATATACCATTTGCCCGCCGAAGGGAGAGATCGCGGAGAAGACGCGATGCTGAAAAGATTTTTTACAGCGTCGACGCCGCCTGCCTCTTTTGCCGGACGATAGATAAAAGACGGACAGATATTCATATTGACTGCAAGGATGGGTTCGGCGACGATGCGCGGAAACAGAAAATCGAAACGCTTTTCATCGATTTTTACGATATCGATATGGCGGACGGAACCGTCGTCCATCGTCATAAACTGCTGCGGATAACCTGAGCTTTGAAAGGCTTTGTCACCCGCAATTTCATCATACCAAAAAACGACATCGTCGCTCGTAACGGGAATCCTTTCAGGCGAATCGTAATACGTCCAGTACATATCGTCACGGAGCGTACAGTGCAGCGTAAGCGTTCCTTTTTGCTTGTCGATGTCGATCGCGTAAGAGGCGGCGCGCGGCGACCACTTTCGAAGCGTCGGATCGTAATCGAAAAGAAAATCGGTCGTCTGCGCGATAAGGGAACTCGACGATGCATCGCGCTCGGCGATATAGTGATTGAACGTTTTCGGATCGGTCATAACCGAATCGTACCACGTACCGCCCGCCCTTCCCGGAACATAGGAGCCGCCCGTCCACGGCTTCGAGCAAGTGTGCGAAAGCATTTCGCCGTTCATCGCTTCGATCGCCGAATCGATTTCTTTTTCGGTCATTTCGGGAACGCGCGTACACGAAGTACAGATGCAAATCAAAGTGGCGGCAAATATCGCTATACGCTTCATAGCTTATTGTCGCACATTGAAAAGAACACGTCAACTTGCGAGGGTTTTCGTCTTATATAATATCATCGCTTATGATTAAATCTTTTTTTTGGAAATAAATATTGCGGTACTCCGAGGGTGAAATCCCTATGTACTTTTTGAAAATAGCCGAAAATGAAAATTGATTGTCAAAGCCTAAAATATGCGCGATTTCCTTGATCGATTTATCGGTTGCCGTCAAATAGCCTGTTGCAGCGCTTATTTTTAAATGATTAAAATAACGATGCGGAGTCGTATGTACTTCACCCCGAAAAAGACGTATAAAATATTCGGGAGATATATTCAATTTTTTTGCCAAATTTTTTACTTTGAGGTTTGTATTTACGGCTTTTTCCATATATTGTATGGCACGCACTATGATAATGGATTGTTTTTTATCGGTTAAACGTGTTTTTTCAATATAAGTATCTTTATCCGCATCAAACCATCTGAATATAAAGCTCGCCAGCAAGTATTCGGCCGCACGATTAAGATGAACTTCCGGAGATTTTGCAAGCGTATAAATTTCTTCAAGCTGAAAACGTATATGTATATCAACGGAAACGAATACGCGATGTTTTTTTAACGAAAAAGACAGTATTCGATAAAGGCTTTGCGATAGTTCGTCTTGATCTTCAACCGAAAACAAAAACGCATAGTACGTTATCGGCTTGATAACAGCTTCCGGTAAGATAGAATGAAAATCATATGCTCCGCTTAAAAATACTTTTCCCGGCTCTATGGGATACTTTGCCGTATTTTGCAAAAAAGAGCCCGTACCCTCAAGAAAAACATGTACTTCAAATTCTGAAGCCCCGTGTACATGATAGCGGCCGTGCCATTGTAACCGTTCTCCCGAAAACAGACGGTATACATATACGGCATCTTTTATTTTCATAAAAATATTATACTATCGTAGGTTCACAAAAAGTCAAGGAGTGAAAGAAAAGCAAAAATTAAAAGCTTTTTTCGTATATCTGATTCCAATCCGTTTGGTCGATAGCTTGGGCCGGTGGAACGTATTTGATTTTAGATCCTTTTTTTACCATAATGACAATCGGCAATGTGTCGATATTAATGGAATGCCATTGCCGTCCCTGAAAAATTTCTTTTGTAAAATAATGAACCCATTCTCCGCTAGGCAAATATACATCTCGTTGCTTTACACCTGATTTAAATATTGGGGCAACAAGGATTTTATCGCCGAAAAAGTATTCATCGTCAATATACCATGCCGTTTTATCATCCGGATATTCGAAAAACAGCGTTCTTAATAAAGGAAATCCTTTTTCAAGGCTCTCTAAAGATTGCTCCAGAATATAAGGTAATAAGCTATATTTGAATTCAACGATTTTTCTGAACATATCGGTAAATTCCTCGCCGTATTCCCACGGTTCTTTCGGAGGCTGTCCGTGACACCTGCTGTGTGAAGTCAACATGCCGAAGGCGAGCCACCGCAAATATAAGTCTTCAGGAGAACGCTGCGTAAAACCGCCTATATCATGACTCCAAAAAGTAAATCCGCATAAACCTAAAGAAAGTCCCGCCCGCAAGGTTGCAGCCATTGCCGAATCGGTTATTTCCGCATCTCCTGCCCAATGCAGGGGATAACGCTGACTTCCCGCCCAAGCGCTTCGTCCCCAAATGATGCCGGCTCCGGTTGCCTGCTTTGTTGCTTCAAATACTGTTTGATTATAACGAAGCGGATATAAATTGTGTTCATATTTTCCGCTTTGCTTTGAATAATATACACCGTGTACCGGAGCAGCTTCTCCAAAGTCGGCTTTTATTGCTTCGACACCGATATCAAATAATGTTTTCAGCTTTTTTTCATACCATTTTTTTGCATCGGGATTACTGAAATCAAGGACAGCATCTTCCGTCGGCAAGAAACCGTCCGAATCAAAAACGGCATAATTATTTTGTATTATTTCATCATATAATTCATTGGTCGGCGTAAAATAAGGTAATTGCCAAAGAGAAATATGAAACCCTTGTTCTCTCAAATCGGCTATCATTTTTTGGGGATCGTTAAATCGCGTATGAGAAAATTTATAATTGCATTTCCAGTCGTCTTCAAACCATCCCGTATCCAAGTGAATAACATCGCAGGGTATTTTTAGACATCGCAGCTTTTCGGCAACATTGCGAACCTCTTCTTCGGATTTATATGTAATACGGCTCATCCACAGTCCGAAACTCCAGTTTGGGAGCATGGGGGAACGGCCGGTTAAATCGGTATAATTATACAGAATCTCTTTCGGAGTGCCTGTAAAAATAAAAATATCAACATTATCGTCTATATAGAGAGAGGCCGTTTGATCATACGAATTACCGAAATCAAATGTCATAGCAGCTGTAGAATGTACAAAAATACCGTATCCTTTACTGCTCATAAAAAAAGGTATCGGTTTATACATTTCCGTACTTTGGGCTCCTAAAGCATCGTATGTTGATAAATTGATTTTTTGTCCGCGTTTGTTTAGTCCGGTAAAAGATTCTCCGCATCCGAAAATTCCCTCATTATAGTCTAAGGAAAAAGAAAATGCGGATGTTTTTTGTAAAGACTGTACATTTTTTGCATAACAAATCGGTGTGCTGTAACTGTTATCCAAAGCTGTATTATCTTCATAATGAACGGTTTTTATAATGCTGTTACCCTGTAAATCATATATTTCAATGTGAAAGGGATTTTTTACAAGAACGACTCTGTGTTTTTTATTTGTGTACGTTATTCTTTGTTCATCTTCATATATATTCTCGGGAGTGTCGGCTTCTATCTTTTTTATCAACATTAACTCCTCTGTATTTACCTTTCTTTTTTCTTTGGGAAAATACTGTATGCGCACTATGCCGTCGGAAACAAAACTTATTGAAAAAGAAAGTCTTTCGGTACATTCATACTCGGGCGGGAATTCCCATGGGGATATATTTTCCAGAGGTGCGGTAATACAGTTAAAGCTCATTCTGTATTTTCTTACAAAACGTTTGGCAAGCAAGACGCCTTGTCCCGTCTTGATGTCGAAAGAAAGAAGACGTTCAATATAAAAATAAGTATTATCAAAATTATTAAATTGACCGCTTACGTCTATCGGCTCATTTAATAATTTTTTTCCGCTCATTTTCATTTTGTTACTCCTTTACAGACCCGCTTGTTAAGCCGCTTATTATATATTTTTGAAGAAATATGAACAGTAAAATAACCGGAATGATAATAACCGTACCGAAGGCCATTATGTTATTCCATTGAATGCCGTATTTACCTATATAATTATAAATTCCGGCATTAATAGGTCGCGTTGTTTGGCTGGAAAGAAAAGTCAATGAATAGATCAAGTCACTCCAGCCGAATAAAAAAGAAAAAACGCCTACCATAATAATTCCGGGGTATGAGATAGGAATGATTATTCGTAAAAAAGTCGTCCACATATTACACCCGTCAATTTTAGCAACATCTTCCATTTCGCGCGGAATGGATAAAAAATAAGGGCGTAAAATAATCACTGCAAAGGGAATTGCGGAAGTGCACGAAGCAAAGATAGGTGCAAAATATGTATCGATTAGGTCTATTTTTTTAAAAATAATAAACATCGGGGTGAGCAATAATGTTACCGGCATCAGCTGTGTTAATAAAAAAGACTGTATAAACGCTCCTTTAAAAATAATATTAAACCGAGCCAAGCCGTATGCGGCGGGAACGGCTAACAAACCCGTTAAAACCATAGTTAAAAAGGCGACTATAAAACTGTTTTTAAAGCCGGTTAATAAATTATATTCCCCCTTTGAAAATTGTTCGATATAGGAAGTAAAAACGAGTTCTTTTGGAAAAAAAGTCAGATTAATTTGAAATATTTCTTTTTCGGTCTTTAATGAAGTGATGATAATCCAGTATACGGGAAATAAAAAAAGAACGGCAATGCATATAGCAATGATGTTTAAAATGCATTCATTTTTTTTATTTTTCATTGCTCTTCCTTTTTTACAATATATAAATACAGCATACTGATGCATAATAAAATAAAACACAGTATATTTGCGGTTGAAGCACCTAAACCGAAGTTAAATTGATTAAACGAATAGCGGTATGCCAAGGTAGACATTACCTCCGTTGCATTAACAGGGCCGCCGTTTGTCATAATAAATACGAGGTCAAAAACTTTAAACGTGTAAATAAAACCTAAGGTAAGAACTGCATAAATTGAATGTTTTATGCCCGGAATTGTAATAAACCAAATCTTATGATACCATTTCGCGCCATCAATGTCCGCAGCTTCATATATGTACTCGGAAATGGTACTTAACCCGGTTACAAGCAATATCATATTAAAAGGAATCCCTATCCAAACATTAGTTAAAATTAAGCTCCACATTGCCGACCGCGGAGCAACGAGCCATGGTATCGGTTCTTTGATAAAATGAAAACGTAATAAGATATAATTGATAATTCCGCCTTGCATCGAAAACATAAATTTGGCATTTAATGCCGTTATGGTAATCGGAATAAGCCATGCCACCATAATAAGGCCCCGTATAAAATTTGCCGTTCGAAAATTCTGATTAAAAAATAAGGCAAGGGAAAATCCGATAAAAAATTGCAAAATAATACACATAAAAGAAAAAAAGAGAGTATTTTTTAACGATGTTCTGAAAACACTATTTTTGAAAATAGTAAAATAATTCTGAAGACCGATAAAACTGCTGTCGCCGGAACTTAAGGTCATTAAGTCGACTTTTTTGAAACTGATAATAATATTATAGAGGATAGGATAGCCTACGAAAAAAAGCATAAACGCCACTGCCGGGAGAATAAAAACATATGCACCTATATGGTGTTCCGTTGCTTGTTTTTTCATTTTGTCTCCAGTCAACTTCTATGCGGAATGTGCCGAACACGGCCGTTTTAAGCACATTCCTCATGTGTATTGCTATAACAGCGGTGAAATTATTTGTTGCGCTTGCTTACAAGCTTGTTCCGGAGAAGCTGCGCCGGACAACGCTTCTTGTAATGCCGTATATATCGCTGCCGACATTTCAGGCCACTTCGGATGGGGACCCCGCGGCATGGCATACTGCATTTGTTCCATAAAAACTTTTTTGATAGGATCATTAGTCCATATGGGATCCTGCGCCACATCTTTGCGCGGCGGGAAATATCCTGTCTGGCTTATAAATTCTTTCATTATTTTTTGATCGCCCATATATTGCAGGAATTTCCAAGCTAATTCGGTATTTTTGTTTTTTACAATACCTATGTTTTCTCCTCCTAAAACGGAAGCGTATTTTACGTCTTTCGGAACTTTTGCAACGGCAAATTTCATCCCTTTGGAATCTTCGATAATCTGAGGAATCATCCACGGACCGCCGACAAACATGGCGAGCTTTCCTACTGAGAATTGCTTTTGAATGTCGCCCTGTCCCCAGTTAATCGTTTCTTTGCTCATACTGCCGTCATCAATCAGTTCTTTCAAAAAAGCAACCGCTTTAATCGATTCGGCACTGTCCATTGCGTCATAGCGTCCGCCGGAAGCAATAAGCCACGGTAAAAATTGAAAGGTTGCTTCTTCACTTTTAGGCATTGCAACCCCTATACCGAAGGTGTTTTGATTTGTGAGTTTTTTTGCGGCGATGCGCAATTCATCCCATGTAGAAGGAGGGGTTATATTTGCGGCTTTCAACATATCTACGTTATAAAATAGGGCTAAACAATTGCTTGTTAAGGGAATACCGTAATACTTACCTTTGTATTGTACTGAATTTAAGGGACCTTCAAAATATGCGGAAGTGTTTTCCCATGATTTTATCTTATCGGATATATCTTCAAAGACATTCATTGCCGCAAATGCCGCATGATCGGGATTGTCAATCATAATTATATCCGGTAAGGAGCCTCCCGCTATAGCAACGGATAACTGTTGCTTATAGGTTCCAAAGGGTAAAAATTCCGCTTTTACAGTTATGTTATTTTGTGCAGCAAAATCATCAACCAGTTTTTGAAAAATCTTTTGTTCGTTGCCGGAAAAATACGTCCATATGCTCAATGTTTTTGCATCTTCCGGTTTTACAACAGAAGCTGCTTTGTTTTTTGAGCATCCGATAGAGAATACCAATACCGATATGCAAAGCATACTGAATACAAGTTTTTTCATCTTAATAACCTCCTCGTTTATCGTAAATTTAGGCATTTTATCTGTTTTTAGTATAAGTCCGGCGTCTGGTACCAGCCATACCGTTTTTTGATTTCATATATAAAAAATTGATATCAACATCTTATGCAGGCGATAACTTCTTTTCATGACTGCAATATATAAGAATATACAGAAAAGGAAAAATATGATAAAATTCAAAATAACGGACATAATAATTGAAGTAATTAGGAGGAATGCTGATATGAAAAAAATCGGTTTTATCGGAGTCGGGATCATGGGAAAGTCGATGGTTCGCAATCTCATGAAAGCTGGATTCGATCTTCGCATATTCGCCCGGCATAAGCAAAACGTCGAAGACGTCATTTCCGAAGGCGCCGTCTTTTGCGACAGCATTTCGGACTGCGTCAAAGGCTCCGACGCGGTTATCACGATCGTAGGCTTTCCGCCCGACGTCGAAGACGTGTATTTTTCTCCCGGAAAAATTATGGACAGCGCGAAAAAGGGAACATATCTCATCGATATGACGACGACGAGCCCGACGCTTGCCGAGCGTTTGTATCGCGAAGGAAAAGCGAAGGGCTTTCACGTAATCGACGCGCCGGTTACCGGAGGCGACACGGGTGCAAAAGCGGGTACGCTTTCCATTCTCGCAGGCGGAGACAAAGAAGATTTCGAAGCGTGTATGCCGCTTTTCAAAGCGATGGGAACGAATATCAATTATCAGGGCAAAGCGGGAAACGGTCAGCATGCGAAGATGGCGAATCAAATACTGATTGCGGGCGCACTTTCGGGCGTATGCGAAGCGTTTGCTTACGCGAAAGCGAAGGGGCTCGATTTAAACGTATTGTTAAAATCGGTTGCAACGGGAGCGGCAGGAAGCAAGCAGCTCGACGCGTTCGGCCCGAAGCTCATCGCGGGCGACTACGCCCCGGGCTTTAAGCTCAAGCATTTTATTAAAGACATGAAGCTTGCCGACGACGAAGCGAAAAAAGCGGGACTGCATCTCGGAGTGCTCGAACACGTGCTCGAAAATTACGAAGCGCTCGAAAAAGAAGGATTGGGCGAAGACGGCACGCAGTCACTCATAAAGCGGTATTAGATCGAAGCGCCGGCGCGTACCGCACAGCTGAACGAGTCGGTCTGCCCGGCGTTTCTACATCTTTTCCAAATACGGCACGAGCACGAGATACATCGCGTTTTTTAAAACGGTGAGTGTGCATTCGGCAAGGAAGAGGCGCCCTCTCACGAGCTCCGTTTTTTCCGCGGCGAGGATCGGGCATTGCTGATAGAATTTGCCGAACGCTTTGCTTACGTCGTACAAATACTGCGCGACCACGCTCGGATCGAGCGCTTCCGCAGCTTTTGCGACGACGGACGAAAAGTCGCCGAGTTTTTTTATTAAATCCCATTCGCTTTCAAACGAGAGAAGCGAAACGGCTTTTTCGCTTGTATCGGGAGCGATGCCGCTCTCTTCCGCTTTCCGCAAAATCGACGCGATGCGCGCGCCCATGTATTGCAGATAGGGGCCGGTGTTTCCGGTAAAGGACAGCGACTCTTCGGGATTAAAGAGCATGTCTTTGACCGGTGCGACATTCAATAAATAATAATGGAGGGCTGCGAGCGCAATCTTTTCCGCTACATCGTCCGCATCTCCGACGTCTTCTTCCCTGCCCTTCGCTTCGATTTCTTTGAGAGATGCCGCATGGAGTTCGTCGATCAAATCGTCCGCGTCGACTATCGTTCCTTCTCTGCTTTTCATTCTGCCGCTCGGCAAGTTGACAAGGCCGTAGCTCAAGTGATAGAGATTCGACGCCCAATCGAAGCCGAGTTTTTTCAATATGTAGAAGAGCACTTTAAAATGATAGATCTGTTCGCTTGCGACGACATAGACGAGACGGTTGAACGGCCAGTCATCGTGCCGGCTGATCGCCATGCCGATATCCTGCGTCATGTAGACGGATGTGCCGTCTTTTCTGAGCAGCACTTTTTCGTGTTCACGGTCGTCTTTGCCTCCGACGACTTCGCTCACGTCGATGCGCACGGATCCGTCGTCCGCTTTGAAAAATATGCCCTTTTCAAGTCCCGCTTTGATTTCGTCTTTACCTTTGAGGTAGGTTTCACTTTCGAAATAGAGTTTATCGAAGGATACGCCGGTACGCGCATAGGTTTTTTCGATGCCCGAAATCGTCCAGTCGTTCATCTTTTTCCAAAGCGCGAGGACTTCTTCGTCTCCCGCTTCCCACGCCCTCAGCATCGCTTCCGCTTCGGATACGGCTTCGGGATGCTCTTTTGCATACGCATCGAATTCAACATAGCACCTGCCGACAAAGTGATCACCTTTTATACCGAGCGACTCGGGCGTATCGCCTGAGGCTTCATGGAATAGTTTGTAGGCGAGCATCGATTTGCAGATATGTATGCCGCGGTTATTGATGATGTTCACCTTATACACTTCCGCGCCCGCTTTTTTCAAAATGCGGCTCACGCTTTCACCGAGCGCGTCGTTTCTCATGTGCCCAAGGTGGAGCGGTTTATTCGTATTCGGGCCGGAATATTCGACCATAACGCGCTTTCCGGCAAAAGTTTTTTTTCCGTCGTCGCTTTTCGAACCGTACTCGATACCCTCTTGGGCGATACGCGAAAGGATTGCAAAAGAAGCCGACGATTTATCGAGCTTAACGTTTACGTAAGGGCCTGCGGCAAGAAATTCACCGACGGAAGATACGGAGATCCCTTCAAACGACGTTTCGGAATTGATAATATGCACGACGCCTTGTGCGATCGCAGGAGGCGCGAGGCGGAAAAGTTTTGCATAGGCAAACATCGGAACGCCGATATCGCCCAGAGCGGGATCGGGCGGAGTTTGCAGCGTCAAACTGTCGGCATCAATGCTCGATGCGTCCGGATTTTTTTCGGCGATAAATCGATTCAAAGCCGCAGCGACCACAATGCGGCAAGCGCTTTTTGCATCATTCATAGGCGCTATGATAACCTTTACGGCGAGTTTTGTACATTCCCCGATAAAAAATATGTGCGACAAACACGCCGGACGCCGGCACGTATACATCCCCTTCCTTGTCAATTTTCCACTTTACATTTTTTTTGCAATTCGCTAGTATTTTTTGTGTGGATGTGCCGTCGGCACAAGAGGGAGCAATCCCCATACAAGACTTGCTGTAGCAAAGTAGCAGTGCAGAGGAACAAAAATTGGCATTCAAAGTCACGATCATCGGAGCCGGTCAAGTAGGCTCTACGATCGCGTATTCGCTCACCGTTAAAGGCATCGCGTCTGAAATCGTAATGATCGATATCAATACGCAAAAAGCTTTGGGCGAAGCGCTCGACATCAGGCAGGGTACGCCGTTCTGCGACCCCGTAACCATCTATGCAGGAACCTACGCGGATGCAAAGGATTCCGACATTGTCGTTCTGACATCGGGCGTCGCACGAAAGCCGGGACAATCGAGGCTGGATTTAGCGCAGACGAACGTCGACATCACGAAAAGCATCATCCCTGAAATCATCAAGTACGCTTCGACGGCGATTTACGTGATAGTTTCAAATCCCGTCGATATTTTAACGTATCAATTTTGCAAAATGTCGGGACTGCCGCAAAATCAGGTTTTCGGTTCCGGGACGATCCTCGACACTGCCCGCCTTCGCGCACGCATCGCCGAATACTACCACATCGCACAGCAAAACGTACACGCATACGTTTTCGGCGAACATGGAGATTCGTCGTTTATTCCGTGGTCGCTTGCAAATATCGCGACAATTCCCGTCGACGAATATAAATCCTGTCTCGAAGATAACGACAAACTCATCCCGCCGCTCGTTCACGAAGAAGTCGAATCCTATATCCGAAGCTCGGGCGGAAAGATCATCGAACGCAAAGGGGCGACCTTTTATGCCGTAGCGATTTCGGTCGCGCACATCGTCGACTGCATCAACAACGCCGCCGACACGACGCTCACCGTCTCCGCGATGGCGAACGGCGAATACGGCATAAAAGACGTAAGCCTTTCGATGCTTTCCGTCGTCGGCCGCACGGGATTTCACGGGCACTTACTCGCACCGCTTTCCGATATGGAAATCGTACAGATGCGGCGCAGCGCGGACTGCTTAAAAGACGTGATCAAACAGATACGGTTTTAGTATCGGTGCTTTGGTGTGATTGCGGACGACTGTTCGCAGGATCGGAAAATGCGCCGAATACGAAGATCCCGTTTCTACTGAAAACGGGATATTAATAACCTGTCTGCACAACTTGCGCCGCTGCCCGATTATCGGTTTCTTTTTCCGAACACTATCCTCACCCGCAATCATTTCAGATCATTGATCGGTAAGCGAAACGAACGGTCAATTTCGATTTTAATAAAATACGAAATTGAATTATTAATTTTCGATAATAATTATACGGGGAAAAGCGATGGGCGATTTCAGAATTGAACACGATTCGATGGGAGAAGTAAAAGTTCCTGTCGACAAATATTGGGGAGCGCAAACCGAGCGCAGCCATGAAAATTTCCGCATCGGTGTCGGCATTGAAACGATGCCGCGGGAAATCACAAAAGCGTTCGGGCATTTGAAAAAAGCCGCTGCGCGCGCGAACTGTGCGCTGAAGCCTGAAAAGATGACGGCGGAAAAACTTTCGTGCATAGAAAAAGCCTGCGACGAAGTGATCGAAGGAAAGCTCGACGAACACTTTCCGCTCGTCGTATGGCAGACGGGAAGCGGTACGCAGTCGAATATGAACGCGAACGAAGTGATCGCAAACCGAGCAAACGAAATCGCGGGTAAAAAGCTCTGTCATCCGAACGACGACGTCAATATGAGTCAGTCGAGCAACGACACTTTTCCGACGGCGATGCACATCGCAGCCGTCGTCGAAATCGAAGATAAACTCTTTCCGGCGATAGATTTGCTTGTATCGACGTTTAAAAAGCTCGAAGCGGTAAACGAAAACGTCGTCAAAAGCGGGCGTACGCACTTGCAGGATGCCGTCCCGATTTCATTCGCACAGGAGATAAGCGGCTGGCGGACGTCCCTCGAAAAAGACAAAACCCTCATTTCACTCGCGCTTCCCGAATTGAAAGAGCTCGCACTCGGCGGTACGGCCGTCGGTACGGGACTCAACGCGCCTCGAGGCTTCGACGTAAAAGTTGCCGAAGAACTGTCTTCTCTCACCGGAAAGCGCTTTATCACGGCTCCTAATAAATTTCACGCGCTCACGAGTAAAGACGAAATCGTCTTTGCTCACGGAGGAGTAAAAGCGCTCGCGGCGGATTTATTAAAAATCGCAAACGACGTTCGCTGGCTCGCTTCGGGTCCGCGCTGCGGGCTCGGCGAAATACACATCCCTGAAAACGAGCCGGGCTCTTCGATCATGCCGGGAAAAGTCAATCCGACGCAGTGCGAAGCGGTGACGATGGTTGCGGTGCAAGTGATGGGAAACGACGTCGCCGTCGGTATCGGCGCGAGCCAGGGCAATTTCGAACTCAACGTATTTATGCCGGTTATCGCGTATAATTTTTTGCAGTCGGTACGTCTGCTTTCCGAAGCGATCGTGTCGTTCAACGACAACTGCGCGTCGGGCATTACGGCGAACAAAGAAAAGATGCATTTCAACCTCTACAATTCGCTCATGCTCGTCACCGCTCTGAATCCGTACATCGGTTACGAAAACGCGGCAAAGACGAGTCACAAAGCGTACGAAGAAAACATTTCGCTGAAAGACGCATGCGTATCGCTCGGTTTTTTAACTGCGGAAAAATTCGACGAAGTTTTTCATCCCGAAGAAATGGCGGGCGTAAAGCGTTGATGCACGGCGCCGGATGCGGCGGACTTTGCAAAGAGCACGACGCGCTCGGAGAAAAGTTTTATTGAGAGGTTTTTGAGTATGGACGATCACCGTATATATTCGTATTTTCCGGGATGTACGCTTCGAAACAAAGCGCTCGATTTGGATCGCTATGCCCGTTCCTCGGCCGAAGCGCTCGGGTTTACGCTCGAAGAGATTCCCGATTGGCAGTGCTGCGGCGGAACCTATCCGCCGGCAAAAGACGAAATCGCAACGAAGCTTTCATCGGTGCGCGCACTTGCGGCCGCACGGGATGCGAAAAGAGAACTCGTTACGATATGCTCGGCGTGTCACAACGTCATAAAACAGGTAAACGACGATATGAGGCGGGACGACAACGTCATCGTAAAAGTCAACAACTATTTTAAAAACGACGGTATCTCCTATCACGGGGAGACGAAGGTGCTGCACTACCTCGAAGTGCTGCGCGACGCGGTCGGCTGGGAAAACGTCAAAGCGAAAGTAACGAAACCGCTTGCGGGCAAAAAAATCGGAGCGTACTACGGCTGTCTCCTGCTGCGGCCGGGACGCGTTATGAAGATGGACGATCCGGAAAATCCGAGCATCCTCGAAGATTTTATATCGGCGATCGGAGCGACACCTGTGCGCTATTCGCTTCGAAACGAGTGCTGCGGCGCGTACACGATGTTCGACGGCGGAGACATTCCCGAAAAACGGTGCAAAAAGATTTTGGATAACGCCGAATCGCAGGGAGCCGAGCTGCTCGTCACCGCCTGCCCGCTCTGCCGTTATAATCTCGTCAAAAACAGGAACAGCGAAAACGTAAGCGTTCTGTATTTTACCGAACTGCTCGCCGAAGCGCTCGGCGTCAAGGAGCAATGCCGTGCTGCAGTCTGAACTCAATAAAATCCGCGATGAAATACTTTCGATCAGCGGAGTAAACGTGCGCAAGTGTATGCAGTGCGGAAAATGTTCGGGTACTTGCCCGTCCTACGACGATATGGAATATCACCCGCACGAATTCGTACACATGGTCGAAACCGGCGATATCGAAGAGCTTTTGAAAACGGAATCGATGTACCGCTGTCTGTCGTGTTTTGCGTGCATGGAAAGATGTCCGCGCCAAGTCGAACCTGCGAAGATCGTAGAAGCGGTGCGCACCGTCGTCGAACGAGAGCGGGGTGCGGAACGACTCGCTGCCGAAAAAGTGCCGTTTTATATCGACGGCGATATGCCGCAGCAAGCGATCGTCAGCGCATTCAGAAAGTATAGGAAGTGAGTATGCGGAAAATCGGAGTTTTTGTGTGCCACTGCGGCACGAATATAGCCGGCACGGTCGATGTAAAAGCCGTCGCGGACGCGCTCGGAAAAGAAGCGGGCGTCGTCTTTTCGACGGACTACACCTATATGTGTTCGCAGACGGGTCAGGATCTCATCGCCGACACGATAAAAAAACATGAGCTCGGCGGAGTTGTCGTGTGTTCCTGTTCGCCTCGTATGCACGAAGCGACGTTCCGAAAGTGTGCGGAAAAAGCGGGTATCAATCCCTATCTGCTCGAAGTAGCGAACATCCGAGAGCAGGATTCGTGGATATGCAAAGATATGCCGACGGCGACGGCAAAAGCGATTTCGCTCGGAAAAGCTGCGATCGCAAAAGTGCTGTTGAACGAACCGCTCACTGCGGGCGAAACGCCGGTCACCAAGCGCGCTCTCGTCATCGGCGGAGGTATCGCGGGCATTCAGACGGCGATCGACATCGCGGACGCGGGGTTTCCGGTAGACATCGTCGAAGCGAAGCCGACGATCGGCGGCAAAATGGCGCAGCTCGACAAAACCTTTCCGACGCTCGACTGTGCGGCCTGTATACTCACGCCGCGCATGGTCGAATGCGGGCAAAATGAAAATATCAGGATCCTCTCGTACAGCGAAGTGACGGATATCAAAGGATTCGTCGGAAACTTTACCGTGACGATAAAACGCAAAGCGCGCTACGTCGACGAAACGAAATGTACGGGCTGCGGCGAATGCGTGCAAAAGTGTCCGCAAAAAAAAGTGCCGAACGAATTCAATATGAATCTCGACAAGCGCTCCGCGATCTATATTCCCTTTGCGCAAGCCGTTCCGAAAATCGCGACAATCGATGCCGCACACTGCATGAAGCTCACGTCGGGAAAATGCGGCGTCTGTTCGATGGTGTGTCAGGCGAAGGCGATCGACTACGGTGCGAAAGATATGTTCATCGAAGAAAAATACGGAGCCATCGTCGCCGCAACCGGCTACAATCCGATCGACTTGTCGAAGTTCGACGAGTTCGCGTATTCGCAAAGCAAAGACGTCGTATCATCCCTCGAATTCGAACGTCTCATGAATGCGGCGGGGCCTACCGGCGGCACCCTGCTCCGCCCTTCCGACGGCAAGCATCCCAAAACGATCGTCTTCGTCCAATGCGTCGGAAGCCGCTGTTCGGCGGACGCGGAAAAAGGTCACGAATACTGTTCGAAAATCTGCTGTATGTACACGGCAAAGCACGCGATCCTCACGAGAGACCACTACCCCGATACGGAGTGCTACGTGTTTTATATCGACGTGCGCACACCGGGAAAAAACTTCGACGAATTCTACCGGAGGGCGGTTGAACAGTACGGCGTGCACTATATCAAAGGCATGGTCGGAAAAGTGTCCGTCGAAGAAGACGGTACGCTCGACGTGCAAGGCTCGGATCTGCTCATGGATAAACAAGTCCATATCAAAGCCGACATGGTCGTACTCGCCGCTTCCATCGAAGCGGATAAGTCCGCGCGCTCATTGGCGACGATGCTCACCGCGAGTATGGACACGAACGATTTTTTTACCGAAGCGCATCCGAAGCTCCGCCCCGTCGAAAGCCCGACTGCCGGCGTCTATCTTTCAGGCTGCGCGCAGGGACCGAAGGATATACCCGAAACGGTTTCACAGGCAAGCGCGGCGGCGAGCAAAGTTATCGGATTGCTTGTAAAGGATAAACTGAAAAACAATCCCTGCGTCGCCGAATCCGACGAAGCGATGTGCAACGGCTGCTCGCAGTGCGAAAACGTATGCCCCTACGGCGCGATCACGTATATCGATAAAGACTTCCGCGGCATAAACCGCACGACGGTGACGCGCCGAGTCGCGCAGGTAAACCCCGCCGTCTGTCAAGGCTGCGGCGCGTGTACGGTCGCCTGTCCCTCGGGAGCGATGGATCTCAAAGGATTTACGAATAAAGAAATCATGGCGGAGGTCGATGCGCTATGTCTGTAAAAAACGATACGGCGTTTGCACCCGGTATTTCGTCAAACGCCGGCACGAAAAGCGGCACGAAGCCGAAGACTGTCGATGCGGCGGCCGAAAACGATGTTCTCGAAAAAAAAGGTGCATTTAGACCGAAGATCGTAGCCTTTTGCTGCAACTGGTGTTCGTACGCGGGAGCGGATTTGGCCGGCAGCAATCGCCTCGAATATCCGGCCGACGTCAAAATCATCCGCATTCCCTGTTCGTGCCGCCTGAACCCGATCTTTATCCTGCGCGCGTTTCAGCGGGGAGCCGACGGCGTCATCCTCTGCGGCTGTCACCCGGGAGACTGCCACTATACGAGCGGCAACTATTTTGCGAGGCGGCGTATGACGCTCCTCTTTTCCATGCTCGAATTCCTCGGCATCGAAAAAGGAAGGACGAGAGTCGAATGGGTGTCCGCGGCGGAAGGCGCGAAATTTGCCAAAACGATGCATGAATTCGTCGAGACGGTAACGGCGCTCGGAGAAAACAAACGGCTGGAGGATTTACGATGCAAAGCGAAATGACCGGCGAATTGGTAAGCCGCGCAAAAGCGCTGCTTGCGGATAAAACCGTACAGCTCGTGCTCGGCTGGAGAAGAGGCCTTTTCGATTACGATGTAACGCCTTCGCTTTTTACGTCGGCGGAGGATGTCGAAAAAAACTTCGTATACAACGAATACAGCGCGGCGAATCTGTCGAAATACCTCGTCAAAGAAACGCGCAAAATCGAAACGGCGAAAAATACCGTGCGTACGAACAACGCGCTTGCAAAACAAAAAGACGCAAACGCCGAAACACAGGCGGAACCCGAAGCGAAAATACTCGTGTTTTTAAAACCCTGCGACACCTACAGCTTTACCGAATTGCTGAAAGAACACCGCATTTTCAGAAGCGACGTATACGCGATCGGCGTTCCGTGCGACGGCATGCAAGACTCCGAAAAACGAGAGCTGTCCGAACGCTGTGCCGTGTGCAAAAGCAAAAAACACATCGGCTGCGACGAACTTATCGGAGAAGACGGAGACGTACGGGATTCCGCGCGCTTCGACGAAGTTGCAAAGCTCGAAGCGATGACGGAAGAAGAGCGCTTTGCGTTTTGGCAAAACGAACTTTCGCGCTGTATCCGCTGCAATGCGTGCCGCGATGTCTGTCCCGCCTGTACTTGTACGACGTGCGTATTCGACAACCCCGCATCCGGCGCTGCACAAAAAGTCGCCGCATCGAGTTTCGAAGAGAGCATGTACCATATCATCCGCGCGTGGCACGTCGCAGGCCGTTGTACCGACTGCGGCGAATGCTCGCGCGTGTGTCCCCAGCGTATTCCGCTGCACCTCATCAATCGAAAATTTATTAAAGACATCGACGAACTCTACGGTTCTTATACGGCGGGAAGCGATATGGAGACAAAGCCGCCGATGCTCACGTATAGGACGAGCGACGCGGAGCCCGGCATCATCTATTCGCGTTCGGGAGGTACGTTATGAGAACTTTCGTATCGCTGCCGTTTGAAAAACTCGACGAGCTCTTTGCCCTCATCGCACAAAAGGAAGCGCTGTATATTCCCGTAGACGACGCATCGGGTAAAGCCGATTTTAAACGCTGGGAAAAAGGCGCCGTCCTTTCGTCCGAGCTTAAAACGGTGAGATCGGCAAAAGATTTTTTCTTTCCGAAAATCGAAAACCTCGTGCACTACAAGCTTTCGGGCAAAAAAATCGAAGTCGAAGATCCGCGTACCGAATCGGAAGACTTTGTCGTTTTCGGCGTACGCGCGTGCGACGCTGCGAGTTTTGCGATCGTCGACGACGTGTACATCAATATGGAGCCGGTCGATACCTACTACAAAACGCGGCGAGAACACGGCACCGTCGTCACGCTCGCCTGTTCGGAACCGAAAGAAACCTGTTTTTGTAAACTCTACGGCATCGATGCGGCCGAGCCGCAAGGAGATGCGAGCGCGTGGATCGCCGACGGAAACGTCTTTTTTCGCGCAAACACTGAAAAGGGAGACGCGTTTATCGAAATCATCAAAAGCATGACGAGCGAGAGCGGCGCGGATATCGTCGAAAAACAGCAAAAGGCGACGCGGGAAAAAATCGACAAACTGCCTTTTGTCGATATCGACCTTTCGAAATTTCGCGGCGAAAACATGCTTTCGATTTTCAATCTGTCGGTGTGGGAAAACCTTTCGGAAGCGTGCTTGGGCTGCGGCACTTGTACATACGTGTGTCCGACGTGCATGTGTTTTGACATCAGGAGTTTCGATACCGGATGCGGCATACGGCAGTTTCGCTGCTGGGACAGCTGTATGTTTTCGGACTTTACGAAGATGGCGGCCGAAAATCCGCGGCACACGCAAAAGGAGCGCTTCCGTCAGCGCTTTATGCACAAGCTCGTGTATTATCCGATGGATCACGGCGGCGTTTACAGCTGCGTCGGCTGCGGGCGCTGTCTTGAAAGCTGCCCCATCCGCATGAACATCGTAAAAGTTATGAAAACGATAAACGACGACACCCGAATCGAAAAGCCGGAGGTACACGATGGAAAATGATATGTTGATTCCGTACATCGGCGTGATCACCGACATACGCGATGAGACGGGAGACGTAAAGACTTTCCGCGTGGTCGGACGCGACGGGAAAAAATTGTTTTACCACAAGCCGGGTCAGTGCGCGATACTCTCCGTTCCGGGCGTCGGGGATTCCATGATTTCGATAACGTCTTCTCCGACGGTCGAAGCATATCAGGAGTTCAGCATAAAAAAATGCGGATGCGTCACGTCGTGGCTGCATGCGGCCGAAAAAGGACAGGAGATAGGTGTGAGAGGTCCGCTCGGAAACGGCTTTCCCGTCGACACCGTTTTTAAAGGCAAAGACTTGCTCTTTGTCGCAGGCGGTATAGGTCTCGCTCCGCTTCGAAGCGTTATCAACTACGTCCGTTCTCACCGAAGCGATTACGGCAAAGTGACGATCGTTTACGGTTCGCGCTCGAAACAGGATCTCGTCGCGTACAAAGAGATCACCGAAGAGTGGATGAAAGCTCCGGACTTTACCGTATATTTGACGATCGATAAAGCTCAAGACGATTGGGACGGTCACGTCGGTTTTGTGCCGCCCTATGTCAAAGAGCTCAACCCCGACACGAGTATGACGGCGATCATGTGCGGTCCGCCCATCCTCATTCACTTGACGCTCGCCGGACTCAAAGAGCTCGGCTTTAAAGATACGCAGATATTTACGACGATGGAGATGCGTATGAAATGCGGCATCGGAAAATGCGGCAGGTGCAATATCGGCGACAAATACGTATGCAAAGACGGGCCGGTGTTTTCGTTCGACGAACTCGGAGCCCTTCCGCCCGAATATTGACGGGCAAAAGAAATCAAGGAAACGAGATATTAATAATTTAAAGAGGATTGTGCCATGTCGGAAAAATTGATAAACATTTACCTGTTCGGGAAACGATATGAAGTGCCCGAACATCTGACGATCATGAATGCGATGGAATACGCGGGGTACGAACTCGTGCGCGGCTGCGGGTGCAGAAACGGTTTTTGCGGCGCATGCGCGACGGTGTACCGCATCAAAGGACAAAACCGCCTGTACACGTGCTTGGCGTGCCAGACAAAAGTCGTCGACAATATGTACATCGCGACGCTGCCGTTTTTTCCGCTCGTAAAACAAGTGTACGACATCGATGCGGTCACGGCCGAACAGCGGATCATGATGGAGCTCTATCCCGAAATCTACGCGTGCGTCGGCTGTAATGCGTGTACTCGCGCGTGTCCGCAGAATTTGCACGTCATGCAGTACATCGCCTATGCGCAGCGCGGCGAATTTCAAAACTGCGCGGACGAATCTTTCGACTGCGTTATGTGCGGCATCTGCTCGTCGCGCTGTCCGGCAGAAATCAGCCATCCGCAAGTAGCCGAACTCGCGCGCCGCTTAAACGGCAAATACATCCAGCCGGAAGCAAAGCATTTGACCGAACGCGTCGGAGAAATCAAAGACGGAAAATTCGAAAGCCTGATTCAAAATCTCATGGCAAAGCCGATCGATCAAATCAAAGAGCTGTACAACAGCCGCGACATCGAAGCGTGACGAAAAGGAGCGTGAATATGTATACGGGCATTATGAAAGAGTCTGCGGAAAAGGTCGCCGCAAAGAGAAAGGAAAACGCCGCATTTGAACCGCGCCGCATGAGCGCGGAAGAAAAAGAGGCGGTACTGCGGGAATATCATCCCGATCATATAACGGAGCAGTTTACCGAACTTACAATCGGGCCGAATAAGGGTGAAAAAGCGCCGCTTGAGCTTGCGGAAATTTTACAAGGCATGCCGCGCATAGAACTTGAAAAAATCGATTTGACGAAAGCCGATTACGAAACCGACGTACTCATCATCGGAGGAGGTGGTGCGGGAACGGCGGCGGCGATAGAAGCGGACAACGCGGGCGCAAAAGTGCTCCTCGTCACAAAACTCCGCGTCGGAGATGCGAACACGATGATGGCCGAAGGCGGCATTCAAGCGGCCGACAAAGCGAACGATTCGCCCGAACGGCATTTTCTCGACGCTTTCGGAGGCGGTCACTTCGACGCAAAAAAGGAACTCGTCTACGAACTCGTCACCCGTGCGCCCGAAACGATCCAATGGCTCAACACGCTCGGCGTCGAATTCGACAAAGAAAAAGACGGCACGATGATTACGACGCACGGAGGCGGCACGAGCAGAAAGCGCATGCACGCGTGTAAAGATTATTCGGGCGCCGAAATCATGCGCACGCTCCGCGACGAAGTTTTAAATCGAGCCGAGCGGATCACCGTCGTCGATTTTACGAGCGCGGTGGAATTATTAAAAGATGAAAAAGGAAACTGTGCCGGTGCCGTGCTCATGAACATGGAAACGAAAGAGATGCTCGTCGCAAAGGCGAAAGCCGTCATCATCGCGACGGGGGGAGCCGGACGCATGCACTATCAGGGTTTTCCGACGTCGAACCACTACGGCGCGACGGCGGACGGACTCGTGCTCGCGTATCGCGCGGGCGCAAAACTCCTCTATCAGTATTCGCTCCAATACCATCCGACCGGCGTCGCCTATCCGCAGCAAGTGTTCGGTGCGCTCGTTACGGAAAAAGTGCGCTCACTCGGCGCAAAAGTGTGCAATATCGACGGAGACGCTTTTATCCATCCGCTTGAAACGCGCGACGTGGAAGCTGCCGGCATCATCCGCGAAGTAAAAAAAGGCAAGGGTATTCCGACGGGTATGGGAGAAGGCGTATGGCTCGACACGCCGATGATCGAGTTGAAAAACGGTGAAGGCACGATCGAAAAGCGCATACCCGCGATGCTGCGCATGTTCGAAAAATACGACATCGATATCAGGCGCGATCCGATCCTCGTCTACCCCACCCTGCACTATCAAAACGGCGGCGTCGAAATCGACAGGGAATGCAAAACGAATATCGGAAACCTCTTCGTCGCAGGTGAAGCATCCGGCGGCATTCACGGGACGAACCGTCTTATGGGAAATTCTCTTTTGGACGTCGTCGTCTTCGGACGCATCGCGGGAACGGCGGGCGCACGGCAAGCGCAAAAAAACGCGATGCCTGAAAAGCTTTCGCTCGAACACGTAAAGGATTTCGAAAAAGAGCGGGCGGCGGCCGGCATAAAAACGCAAACGCGTTCACCCCGCCTTTTGCCGCATTATACGCATAGAGACGGTGAACTCTAAAAACGATATAATTTGCACAGGGAGGAATAATTAAATTATGGAACATCAGGTGCTTGAATTTCTCGGAATCTTAAAAGACGGCGTATTTTACCCCGCGAGCATTCTCGAATCGATTATGATTTTATGCTTCGGTCTTTCGTGGCCGATGTCGATCGCGCGCTCGCTGAAATCGAAGTCGACCAAGGGCAAAAGTCTTTTGTTTATGTGCTTTATCGCGTTCGGCTATATCTGCGGCATAAGTGCAAAGCTCCTCGAGCACAAATATAACCTCGCCTTTTGGTTTTATATCCCGAACATCGTCATGGTGACGACGGATATATGCCTCTATTTTCGGAATAAGCGAATCGAAAATTCGCTAAGCGAAACGATTATCATCGAAGCGTAAGCGCTTACCGCCTTCCGCAAGCGGTTTTATTTTCGTGCGGTACACTTTCACCATAAAAAAGCACGAAAGGCCGACCGACATGACTTCCGCTATCGGAAAGGCAAGCCATACGTCGTCGATATTGCGGGCAAGCGACAAAAGATAGGCGGCCGGCAAAAGCACAAGGAGCTGACGCGCAAAAGAAACGAACATGCTGTACATCGCCGAACTGAATGCCTGAAAGACCGACGACAGCGAAATCGCGACTGCAGCACCGACAAAGCTCGATGCGATAATGCGCATTGCGGGCACTCCGATCGCAAGCATCGCATCCGAAGCTTGAAAGAGTTTTAACAACTGCACCGGAAAGAGTTCGAAAATAAGCGTACCGAAAGCCATAATGCAGACGGCAAGGATGATACCGCTTTTGATCGCCTGCATGATACGCTTTTTGTGTTCCGCTCCGTAGTTGTACGCGATGATCGGAACGATACCGTTATTCAAACCGAAAACCGGCATAAAGATAAAGCTGTTCAGCTTAAAGTACACGCCGTATACTGCGATCGCCGTCGACGAAAACGATCCGAAAATGAGATTTAAAAAATACGTCGTAACCGACGTAATCGAATTGAGCAGGATCGACGGTACGCCCACTTTATAAATCTGCTTTATAACGAACACGTCGGGACGAAAGCGCGAAAAGCGAAATTGAATCTCTTTATTGATTTTTATATTAAAGATAAACGACAGGCACATACTGAGCCACTGCCCGATAACCGTTGCAAGCGCCGCCCCCGTCATACCCATGCGCGGAAAAGGGCCGATGCCGAAGATGAGCAGCGGATCCAAAATGATATTCGTGAGTGCGCCTGCCGTCTGCGAATACATCGTAAAAACCGTGCGCCCCGTCCCCTGCAAAAGACGGTCGAGCATGATTGCGGAAAACATACCGAAAGAGCCGAGCACGACGACATTCAAATACTCCATGCCGAAATCGATAATTTCGCGGTTAGCCGTCTGGCTTGTAAGATAGGAGTGCATACAAAAAAGGCCGATAACAAAAAAGACGATAAAGCTGCATACGGCGAGAAAGAGTCCGTTTTCCGCAGCGGCATTTACTTCGTCCTGTTTTTTTTGGCCGAGCCGCATCGAAAGGATGGCGTTTACGCCGACGGCCGTTCCGACGCCGACGGAAATCATAAGTCCCTGAACGGGAAAAGCGAGCGATACGGCCGTCAGCGCGTTTTCGTTTATCCGCGCGACGAACACGCTGTCGACGATATTGTAGAGCGCTTGCACGAACATCGAAAACATCATCGGAAGCGACATATTCAAGATAAGCTTGGTGACGGGCATCGTGCCCATTTTATTTTCCTGCATTTTTACCAGTGTATAAGGAATGCCGCCCTCTGTCAAACCGATTCTGCGGCCAACCGCGGAAATCAATTTTCAGAGGCACTGTTTAAAAAGTTGATAAAGTGCTAGAGTGTCGGTATGAAACGGGAAAAAGCGGAAGATGCACTTGCAGTGCTTGAGACGGAGGGGGAATACGACGGATATTTTTGCAGCATAAAAGGCGCGGTTATCATCGCGTGCCGGGAATTACACTAATCCGACCGCCCTCAAAGCATGACAAAGCTCCGGTACGGGGCGTTTTTTTGTGTGCCGCAAGACAAAAATATCCGCATTTTAATTGTCAACCTATTGTATTTATTTAGCACTGATTGTAAACTTTCGGTATGAAAATAAACAACACTCGTTTTATCTTTATCGTTTTGTTTGCAGCGATCATCTGTGCGGGCTGCTTTATCGCAGTACCTATAGGCCCCGGCGGCATTCCGATCGTCATGCAAAATATGTTCGCCGTACTCGCAGCTCTCACGCTCGGAGGCTTCGGCGGATTTTTTTCGGCGCTGCTCTTTGTCGCAGCCGGCGCGCTCGGACTTCCCGTCTTTTCAGGCGGCGCGGGCGGGATCGCGCGCCTTTTGGGGCCGACCGGCGGATTTCTCATAGGCTATATACTCGCAGCCCTCGCCGCAGGTTGCATCGCACGAAAGCCTCGCGCAGGTGAAAAAGCCTTCAGCGCAAAAAACATCGTAAAGCTGTCGCTCGCCTCTCTTGCGGGATTTACGCTCATCTATGTTCCGGGCATCCTCCGCTTTATGCAGCTGACTCACCGAAGTTTTTCCGCGTCGATTGCAGCCTGCCTCATTCCGTTTATACCCGGAGATCTCATAAAGCTCGTTCTCTCAGTTCCGCTTGCGGCAAAGCTCCGCACGGCGGCTGCCCGTTATTTTACCGACAAAAGCGAATGACGCAGGACGATTCAGTTCCGCACGCCGCTTCGTTCCCGAACGGCGCTTCCCTTTCCGTCGAAAAGGTGACGAAAACCTTCCCCTCGTATGAGGGGGAACAAAGGTTTACGGCTCTTTCGGAAGTGTCGTTTTCGCTTTGCGAAGGAGATACCGCCCTCATCGCGGGGGCGAACGGTTCGGGAAAAAGCGTACTCATGTCGATCATCGCTTCCCTCGACAAAGCCGATTCCGGTACGGTGGAAATCCTATGCGGCGGAAAAGCGGCACAGTGCGGGCTTGTATTTCAGGAAGCCGAAATGCAGCTTTTGGGAGAGACGCCGATCGAAGACGTGATGTTCGGCTTAAAAAATATCGGATTAAAAAAACGGGAAGCCGAACGAAAAGCGCTCGACGTGCTTGCGGAAGTAGGTCTTGCGGGAAAAGAAAGATCGAGCGCGCGATTTTTGTCGGGAGGTGAAAAAAGACGGCTTGCCGTCGCGGGCATCATAGCGCTCGATATGCCGCTCGTCATATTCGACGAACCCTATGCGAACCTCGATTATTCGGGCGTGCGGCACGTGAACGCGCTTATCAAACTGCTGAAAAAAAAAGGAGTGACGATCATCATACTCACGCACGAACTCGAAAAATCGCTTGCGCTCTGTAACCGCTTTATCGTGCTGTACCGCGGAAAAAAAGTATTCGATGGAAAGCCCGCCGAAGGGGTGGCGCAAAAGCTCGAAGCTTGGGATATCAAAAATCCGCTCGCTTCCTACAAAGGTCTTCGGGATCTCGAATGGTAAGGCTTTTCGGCTACCGAAGCGGTTCGTCTTTTTTGCACAAATGCGATGCGCGCATAAAACTCGTTTTACTTTTTGTACTCGGCACCTTCGTTTTCATCTTGCCCCGAAACGCCGTGATCGCCTGCATCGCGATTTTTTTTGCGCTTTCCCCTGCCATCCGCTTTCCGATGAAAGAAATCCTTTCGTCGCTCAAGCCCGTTGTGTATTACGCGCTTATACTCTACAGTTCGTCGATAGTATCCGCCCTTTTCGCTCACGCTCCCTTTCCGCTTCCGTTCATCCCTTCCGAACGCGACATCGTCATTTTGTGCCGCCTCGCCCTCGCCTTTTTAATCGCAAACGCAGTCTACCGCACGACGAGTCCCCTCGAGCTTAGAGAAGCAGTCGAATCGATCGAAAGAGGTGTCGTGCGGATATTTCGGCAAAGAGCGGAATACCGCCGGCTGCTTTTTTCGGAATCCTTATCGCTTTTAATCGTACTCATTCCCGAAGTATTCGCCGTGTGGCAGGCGGTTTTTCGCGCGTGGAAAGCGAGGTGCGGAAAAAAAGGAGTCCGCATGGTGTTAACCCTTTTTCCGGTCTTTATTTCCGTGTGCATGAAGCATACGTATATAATGTCGCTCGCTCTAAAAGCCAGAAAGCTTCAAAAAATTGATAATGGGTAATTAATAATCAGTAATTGTGCGGGTTCCGGATATATTTCCGTTTATAAAAATATATCCGGCTCCGGTCGGCACGTACAATGAAGTACCTTTAAATCTTTACTTTATATCTTTTATTTTTTCCGCCGAGAACAAGTAATCTTCATACGCCTCTTTTATATGCGGCATATCCAATTTTAAAGCGTCGGTCGGAAATTCGGTGAGCGATTGTGAGCGCAAAACTTCTCTGCGAAGCGTATTCACAAAGGTTCTAAAACTTTTATTTGTGATGCGGTTATATTCTATTGATTCAAGTTTGCTTTGACGATAAAATTCCCGTAAAACTGGATTTTTTATATTTTCTTTATCGTCGGCAAAAATCTCATCGTATTTCAAATCGACGATTTTCCCTTTTTCGTATATCACTTCGAGTCTCGTGCTTATGCCGCAATCATAGGGCTGCGTTATTCCCACATACCTTTTATCGGTCGCTTTTTCTTTAACTTCTTTCGCCATCTCTTTGAGTAAAGGAACAAAACCGTTTCTCGCACTGTTGGACGAACCGAACAGAGTTTTATAATCAAAGTCCAGTTTTTGATTTTTTAATACCTGCCATTCCAAATAGCTCATTCCGTTTATGAGTGTAACCAGGGTATAGTCGGTTCTCGGACTTTTCGCCTGAAAAAAACCGTAACCCGAACGACGCTTTGTTTCTCCCGCCCATTCGGCAGCATAATATGTAACGGGCGGTCTTTCATTCAATTCTATATGCACGATTTCGTTATTATTAACCACAACTTCGGCATACGCTTCATAGCCGCCGTCAAAAACTTTTTGGCCGGAATAATAGTCGCCTGCGATAATTCCCTTGGGAGGCTGAACCGACCAGTACATAGCATCGATTTTTTCCTGCCCTTTTTTTGTTTTTTTCTTTGCCAGTTCCATAGCTTCTTTAACTTTAGGGTCCGCTTCCAATTCTTTGGAAGCTCCTTTTTTACCGTCGTATTTTAATGTCTGGGAGTGATTTATCATGTCGGCGGCGGTTCTGGACGCTCCGCTCGATGCGTCATAATCATACACTTTGCCGTTTATGACGATTTTGTCTGAGCTTTTATCGATGTATTTATAATAATTCGGAGTGTAATTTATTTTTTCCCGTTTTTTATTATTACATACATAGTCATCCAAGTTGATGAGCGTTTTCCATTTATCGACCTGGCTCACCGTCGGAGCCGATACGGCATCGACTTTCTTTGTCGCCCCCGCTTTCGCGTCTACCTTGGAAGGAGTCCGGGCATTAGCCTCTGCTATAAATACTCCCAGCAATAAAAAAATCTTTAAAAGATTATTTCCGTTCCTCATAATGTATCTCCCTATTTTAGTAATAATTTTGAATGATATTAACAGATTTTCCTAACCTTGTATAGGTAAAAGCTGTGGCATTCTTTTTTAAATAAATTGATTTTTGTACCCGGAAAACACGTAAAAATCGTAAAAAAAACAGAAAATTTTCGATGCGGCATCTTGCAATATCAGCTATAGCGTTGTATAGTATTAGCATATCGTTTAAAACGCTATATTTAGAGTACAAATTTTAAATAATTTGTTATAAGGGATCGATATGCGGTGTCCGTATTGCGGAAGTCTCGACGACAAAGTTATAGAATCGCGTGCGATGGCAAACGGTGAAAGCATCAGGCGGCGTCGCGAATGCCTCGGCTGCGGCTACCGTTTTACGAGTTACGAGCGTATCGAAGAAAAACCCTTTATGGTTGTCAAGCGAGACGGAAGGCGCGAACCCTTCGAGCAGGCAAAGCTCGAAAAAGGCATCAGCCGCGCCCTCGAAAAGCGGCCGGTATCGATGCGGATGGTCGAACAGATCGTATCCGAAATCGAAGACAAAGCCGTTATGAGCGGAAAAGTGAGCCGCGAAATCTCGACTGCGGAACTGGGGGAACTCGTGCTGCAGCGTTTGTATGAAATCGACAAAGTGGCGTACATCCGCTTTGCTTCGGTATATAAGCATTTCGAAAACCTCGACGAATTCATCACCGAGGTAAAAAACATAGAGGGGAAACAGATATGAGCGGTCAGGCAGTATTTCCGGAATGGCGGAATTTTTTGGGCGGGAGCGGAGATAAAGAGACGGAGGGATTTATCAAATCCGTCGTAAAGCGATCGGGGGATATAGCTTCTTACGACCGCAAAAAAATCGAATCGGCGATCGGACGCGCAATCGAAGCGGTCGAAAAACGGAAGGATCCCGAGCGAGCGGAAAAGCTTACGGACGCAGTAGAAGAAAGGCTCCGCCTGCGCCTTGCGGGAAGCAGGACGCATTCGATTCCCGCCATCGAAGAGATTCAGGACGACGTCGAAAGCGTCCTCATCGAAAACAACGAAGTCGAAGTCGCAAAAGCGTATATCCTCTACCGCGCGCGGCACGAAGCGATCCGTGGTGCAAAGAACCTCATGCTCGACATCAATAAAACGATGGACGAATATTTGAGCCGAAGCGATTGGCGCGTCAAAGAAAACGCGAACGTCAATTTTTCACTCGGCGGTCTCATCTTGAGCAATTCCGGCGCCGTTACGGCAAACTATTGGCTCAACAATATCTATCCGAAAGAAGTGGCGGACGCGCATAAAACGGCGGCCTTCCACATTCACGATCTTTCGATGTTTTCCGGCTACTGCGCAGGCTGGTCGCTGAGGCAGCTCATTCAGGAAGGACTCGGCGGCGTTCCCGATAAAATCACATCGACGCCCGCGACACACCTTTCGACGCTCGTCAACCAAATGGTGAACTTCCTCGGCATCATGCAAAACGAATGGGCGGGCGCTCAAGCGTTCAGCTCTTTCGACACCTATCTTGCGCCCTTCGTCAAAATCGATAATCTTTCGGAAAAGAGCGTGCGGCAGTGCATCCAAAGCTTTTTGTTCGGCGTCAACACGCCGAGCCGCTGGGGAAGCCAGGCGCCCTTTACGAACGTCACGCTCGACTGGGTGTGTCCCGACGACCTCAAAAACAAAAAAGCGATCGTCGGCGGCGAAGAACAGGAGTTCACGTACGGCGACTGCCAAAAAGAGATGGATATAATCAATAAGCAGTTTATCCTGCTCATGCTCGAAGGAGACGCTTCGGGACGGGGCTTCGGCTACCCCATTCCGACGTACAATATCACAAAGAATTTCGAATGGGAAAGCGAAAACGCGGAATTGCTTTTTAAAATGGCATCCCAATACGGCACTCCCTATTTTCAAAATTTCGTCAATTCCGATTTGAATCCGAGCGACGTGCGCTCCATGTGCTGCCGTCTCCGCCTCGATAAACGCGAGCTTCGAAAACGCGGCGGCGGACTTTTCGGCTCCGACGAGTTTACCGGTTCCCTCGGCGTCGTTACGATCAACCTCCCGCAGATCGGTTTTCTCGCAAAAGACGAAAAAGCGTTTTTCAAGCGGCTCGACTATCTCATGGACATCGCGCGCGACAGCCTGTGCATAAAGCGCAAAGTGATCCAGCACCTCCTCGATACGGGGCTCTACCCCTATACGAAGCGCTATCTGCACACGCTCGACAATCACTTCAATACGATAGGGCTCTGCGGCATGAACGAATGCTGCCTCAATTTTCTCGGCACATCGATCGTCGATCCGAAAGGCAAAGCCTTTGCCGAACGCGTACTCGACTATATGAGAAGCCGGCTCGCCGACTATCAGGAATCGACGGGAGAGCTCTTTAACCTCGAAGCGACGCCCGCCGAAAGCACATCGTTCCGCCTCGCTTCCCACGACAAAAAGAATTTCCCGGGAATCATCACGAGCGGCACGGACGAAAGCCCCTTTTATACGAATTCGACGCAGCTTCCCGTCGACTATACGTCCGACATTTTCGAAGCCCTCGATTTACAGGAAAGCCTGCAGACGCGATACACCGGAGGCACGGTTTTCCATACCTTTATGGGCGAACAGATAAAAGACTGGAGAGCGTGCCGCGATTTGGTAAAAGCGGTTACGGCAAACTACCGCGTACCTTACGTGACGATTTCTCCGACCTATTCGATTTGCCGAAGCCACGGTTATTTGAACGGAGAACACTTCGAGTGTCCTAAGTGCAAAGCGGAAAAGGAAAGAGAGCTGCGTTTAAAGCTTGAACGGCTCGAAAAAGAAAAAGAGGCCGTGCTCGCATCCGAGCGACTATAAAAATACGGCGGCCGGAAGAACTGCCCGCGGGGTCGCTGCAGTACGGCAGATCTGCGGCAAGGTACAACCGATTTTATACGGGCGCGTTTTCGGAGCGTTTTCCGGTACGCACTGCTAAATATAGCGTAAAAAACTTGACATAGGGTTAAAATAGCGCTACAATTAGTGTATGTATTATATCTAATACATATATGATATATTTACAACTATGGGCTTAGGGGGAAATTGCTATGGCGGAATTGAAACGAACGATCAAAGAAATCGATGCGGATATCGAAGCGACGAGGGCGGCGCTTGCGGACGTACACGGCTCGGAAACCGAAGTGTACGCGCGCATCGTCGGCTATTACCGCGCAGTCCGCAATTGGAATAAAGGCAAACGCGAAGAATACGATCACCGGAAAATGTTCGCCGTTCCCGAAAGTGCGGCGTACGAAATTACCGAAGCGGACAGCGCATGCGAGTGCGCCTCCCCTGCACGAATTACGCAGCCTGCGGCGAAAGCCTCCGCTTCACGCACGGCGGATTTTGAAAAAAGCGGCAGATGGGAACTCTTTTCGAGAAAAACCTGCCCGAACTGCCCGCCGGTACAAGCGTATATGGCAAAGCTTTCGATGCGCGGCAAAACGATCGACGTCGACACCGATGAAGGACTTGCCGAAGCCGCAAAAAAAGGCGTATTCGCTTCTCCGACGGTTATCGTCTATGACGAATCGGGTGAAGAAAGCGCGCGATGCCACAGCGTCGAAGAGCTCGACGCAGTATTCGCTTCCGTCACGGCATGACGGAAGGTTCGATTCCCGAAACGCTCCTGCACGCAAAAGCCGGTGTCCTCGTAAAGACGACGCTCGTCGATTTTCCCGGCCGCGTCGCTTCTTCTCTTTTTTTGTGCGGCTGCAATCTCCGCTGTCCCTATTGTTATAACGCCGGCCTCGTGCTCGGCGGAAAAGCTGCAGCGGACGATATCTATGCGACGGCGGAAGAAGTCTTTTTACACCTCGAAAAACGGAAAAACGTCCTCACGGGTTTTGTCATAAGCGGCGGAGAGCCCCTCGTAAATCCGCTTACGCCCTACCTCGTCCCTTATGCGAAAGCGCTCGGCTACCGTGTAAAGCTCGACACGAACGGCACATTGCCCGACGAACTGAACGTTCTTATCGAAGACGATAAAATGCGCCCCGACTTTATCGCGATGGATATAAAAACCTCCCCGTCGCGCTACGGAGAGCTTTTAGGCAGCCTGAAAACGCAGGACAAATCGACCGAGGTAAAAATCGCGGAGGATTTTTTTTCCCGCATTGCGCAAACCGCCCGCCTCACCTCTTCTCTCCCGCCTTCTTCGCGCGAATGGAGAACCGTGCTCGTCCCGCCCCTCGTAACGAAGCGCGACATACGGGAAATGGCGGCTCTGCTCCCTTCCGACGCATCGTGGAGATTTGCGCAGTTTCGAAACGAAAACTGCATCGATCCCGCATATAACGATATCGCCCCGTACTCCGACGCGGAAGCCGCTTCTCTCGTCGAATATGCAAAAACCTTTATCGAAGATTCCGAACTCCGCTGACCCGAAAGATGCGAGCCGACGGCGTTTTATCGATACGGCTATATGCTGTCGGTAACCGTTTTTAAAATTGCAAGAATCTTGCAGTTCTTGCACGAATTCTTGCAAATCTTGCAAATCTTGCAATTTTAGAAAATTTAATGTACCCAGGGATAAAGCGTCGAAAACCTTATTGACAAAATAAAGTGAAATATGCTATGCTTGATTTTATCACGGCGGCATAGCTCAGTTGGTAGAGCATACGGCTCATATCCGTAGTGTCTGTGGTTCAATCCCACATGCCGCTAAATACGCTCACACGATTGTGCGCAGGTAATTTACAAAACTTTCCATTCAAGCTACTATATTCCCCATAAGGTATGGAAACATTTAAAGCTCCGTTTAAGGGGCGATCGCTCCTCAATTGGATCGATTGGTCGCCGGACGAAATCGAAACGCTGCTCGATATCGCATGTACCGTAAAAGTGGAAGCGAAACGGGGAGAAGTTCACGCGCGCTTTGCCGGAAAAACTATCGCACTTATTTTCGAAAAACGCTCGACGCGCACGCGAAGCGCTTTTGAAAGCGCATTCGGCGAAGAAGGCGGTCACCCGGTTTTTATGTCGACGCAGGATATCCAGCTCGGTACAAAAGAATCGGTTAAAGACACGGCGCGCGTACTCGGCAGGATGTTCAACGCGATCGAATTCCGCGGGTTTAAACAGGAACACGCCGAAGAGCTTTCTCTCTGGGCAGGCGTTCCCGTCATCAACGGGCTGACCGACGCCTTTCATCCGACTCAGGCGCTCGCCGATGTGATGACATTGAAAGAACATTTTGGAACATTAAAAGGGCTCAAATGGTGTTTTTGCGGCGACGGCAGAAACAACGTCGCGCGGAGTCTCATGCTCATTTCGGCAAAGCTCGGAATCGATTTTTCGGTTTACAGCCCGAAAGAGCTTTTTCCCGACGAAACGATTCAAAATATCTGTGCACCGTTTGCATCTCAATCGGGAGCAAAGATCACTCTCGGCGACGATAAAAGCGTCGTCCGCGGCGCCGACTGCCTCTATACCGACGTATGGGTATCGATGGGAGAAGAAACGCTCAAAGAAGCGCGCACAAAACTGCTCTCCCCTTTCCGCGTAACGGAAGAGCTTATGAGCGAAACGGAAAAATCGACATCCGTCTTTATGCACTGCCTGCCCGCAGTAAAGGGCGAAGAAGTGAGCGAAGCGGTATTCGAAAGTAAAGCGAGCATCGTATGGGACGAAGCGGAAAACAGAAAACACACGATAAAAGCTATTATGCTCGGCATAATGTGACGATACATAAAATAAGCGGTTTTTCCGCGCATAAAGCGCGCGAGGCAAACTCGATTACCGGTTTTTAAGGAGTTTTTATGGGAGTTGTTATGAAAAAGATTGTCCTGTGTTTTGCAGCCCTTGTGCTCTGCGCCGCAGCTTTGACGGCGCAAAAAACGACGCAGCCGAAACTCGACGAAAGCAAATGGTCTTCCGTTACCTATTTTACCGTTCCCCTATATAAAGTGCTGCAGACGGAAGACGCATACGTTGTCATCTATGCAAAAAATAAAGTCGGAGCAGGTTCGACGACGATTCCGAAAAAATGGGCAAAGGGCAATACCGAAAATCCGCGCAAATTGAAATTCCGCACGGTGCGCGGAACGCTTCAACCCTTTATGACGATCGTCAAAGACAACGGCAAATTTTTACGCGTCATTTTAAGCGTCCCCCCGACGAAGAACACCGATTTTTGGGGATTGGCCGATCCGAATAAAGTGACGGATACCGACAAAGATACGCTCGAAGAACTCGACTTAAACTGAGCGCAATCTTTTATGCAACTGCTCACAGAAACGGAAGCCAAATCGTTCCGAGATTTTATCGACCGGCATGATTTTTTTTACATCTGCGGTCATAAAGAGCCCGACGGCGACTGCATCTGTTCGTGCATCGCGCTCGGTATGCTCGTTCAAAAAAAAGGCAAAGAGTTTCAGCTGCTTTCCGCAGGACCTTTTAAGCGTACCGAAATAAAGCGATATGAAAATCGATTTTCTTCTTCGATGCGTTTTTTAAGTGAAGAAGAGCGCAAAAAGAGCGCACTCATCATCACGGACTGCTCGGAATACGCGCGGCTCGGAGACATCGACGGTGACTTGCACAACCTCGATACTTGCGTCATCGATCACCATAAGACAGCCTCTGCTCCGGAGGGCGCGCTTTGCATCATCGACCCGTCTTCCCCCGCCGCCTGCGCGATCGTTCAGATTTTGTACGAAAGCGTTGTCGGCCCCATACCGAAAGAAACGGCTGAAATCCTCTTTACCGGCTTGTGCACCGACACGGGATTTTTCCGCTTCCTCGAATCGGATTCCGCCGAAGTCTTCAAAGCCGCCTCCCGCCTCGTCTCTTCGGGCGCAAATCCGAGAGCGACTTACGACTTTATTACCGGCGGAAAGCCTTACGAAACGCGGAAACTCCTCGGTTCCGCTCTTTCCCGCGCGGAACGCTATCTTGACGGAAAACTCATTGTCACGAGCGAAACGACGGACGATACGCAAAAATGGGGCGCCGAAGGCCGCGATTCGGACGCATTGTATACGCTGCTTCTCGCTTCGGAAAAAACGCTTGCTGTCGTTTTCGTAAGACAGGAAAGCGAACATTCGTGTACGATAGGATTTCGTTCGCGCGGAAACGTCGACGTGAGCGCGGTCGCGGCAAAATTCGGCGGCGGCGGGCACAAAAACGCTTCAGGTGCAAGTTCGAGCGGAAAAATCGATACGCTCATCCCTCAAATCGTCAAAGAATTCGCCCGCGTTTTATAAGGGCGCGAAGAGAGATATTGATTTTCAAGGAGATACGATAAAAAGCGCCGTCTGAAATATCGCCGACACTTTTTATCTCGAGTTTGCTTGGATGTTTGCAGAAGACGTGTATACGTGTTATTTCGATAAAAATCGCATGACTAGGATACGTTTTGTTTTGCAAACTCGACTATTGAACGTGTGCGCACACGCGCACGGCTAAAAACTTTTTCGGAAATTGATATTTCCTGCAAAAGTTTTT
>NZ_AVQI01000079.1 GCF_000468115.1 Treponema socranskii subsp. socranskii VPI DR56BR1116 = ATCC 35536 | reverse complement strand
TATGTAAAATCGATTTCGGCGTAGACGGCGGACACGGCACGCTCACGGCAAAAGTTGACGGCAGCAAAATCAGTACAGGCGATAAAGTGGAACACGGTAAAACCGTAACCTTTACCGCACAGGCCGACCCGAACTACGCGGTGGAACAATGGACAAACAACGGAACGCCCATCGCCGCGGCTGGAACAAACACAAGTTACAACCACACCGTAACGGCGGATGCACACATCAAAGTAAAGTTCAAATATGCAGGAGCCGCACTCACGGTAGATACAACGGCATTTACCAAAACGGCAGGAGATGAGTTTACACATCGGTTTGTAACGGGAGGTTCGGGCAACTTCATGGCGGAACCTGAAACGGCGGGCATCATCGCGCTCGGTATGTGGGACTTGAACAGCCACGGCAATATTACGGTACAGTGCAACAATGCCGGCTCAACGCGCATAAAGGTAGTCGACACGGTAAGCGGGCAAACCGCTTTTTCAGGTCTCATCACCGTTCAAGCTGATGTAAAGTACTTTGAAGAAGGCGGCGTACGCTACTATATAACGGACAAAACCGCCCGCGAGGTGAGCGTAACCGGAAGGACAGCTTCTTGGACCTTCGTGGAGTACACGGTACCATCGCTTTACATACCCAAAGAAGTTACCCACGGCGGCATAACCTACACGGTGACGAGCGTAGAGTTTGTTTCTCGGTGGGGGACTATGCTGCAAAGCGTAACGGTTGCATCCGATAACACCTATCTTTTGGCCGAAAACGGCGTTATCTTTAACAAAGATAAAACCGTACTGTTAGGCTATCTGCCGGGTAAACCGGATGCATCTTACACCGTTCCTGCAAGCGTAACAAAATTGGAGCGTTACTCTTTTGGCGGTGTTTCCGCACTCACTTCCGTTACGCTGCCTGACGGCTTAAAGACTATTGGCAGTAATACGCTTTGGAACTGCGAAAATCTTACAACGCTTAACCTGCCGTCGTCTCTGGAATCTATCGGCTCGCATTCGATACATCTCATAAAAGTGCGCTCTATGGTTGTACCGGAAAACATAAAAGTTCTTAACGCCTACTTTCTTGCCTTATGTCCCGAACTGACGTCGGTCGAGCTCCCCTCAACGCTTACCAAAATAGAGTATAATGCCTTTTTTGAAGATCCTAAACTGAAGACGGTAACGTGCAAAGCGGCAACTCCGCCGGTCATTGAAGCAGGTAAAGATGTGTTTAAGGACACGCCCATCGGTTTTGTAACGACGCTCCGCGTCCCCGCCGGCTCCAAAGCACTCTACCAAGCCGCAGAAGGCTGGAAGGACTTTGGCACGATTGAGGCAATAACACCGTAAGGAACGGGTAATGATTTTAATTGGTAATGTGTAATTGTTAATTCAATTACACATTGAAAAACGGATTGACCGCTCTCAAGCCGGAGAATACTTCGACTTTGAGGGCGGTTTTTTGTGTGTGTTGCAAGCGGTGTACTGTTGTGGAAGTATCGTTGTCGGGGGTATTCATTTTTTTTATAAAAATATATAATTGTATTTTAAGAGGATGCCCTATGCCGTTAAATACATCGATTCGTAAAGTTATGGTTATCGGTTCGGGGCCGATCGTCATCGGGCAGGCCGTCGAATTCGATTACGCGGGTACGCAAGCGTGCAAAGCGCTCAAAGAGCAGGGCTTGAGCGTCGTCCTCGTCAATTCGAATCCTGCAACGCTCATGACCGACCGCTCCATGGCGGACGCGGTGTATATCGAACCGCTTATTCCCGAAACGATCCGGCGGATTATCGAAAAGGAAAAGCCCGACAGTTTGCTTTCAACGCTCGGCGGGCAAACCGGACTGACGCTGAGCATGGAGCTTGCCAAATCGGGATTTTTAAAAAGTCACGGCGTGCAGCTTTTGGGCGCGCGGCCGGATACGATCGATAAAGCGGAAGACCGGCAGATTTTCAAAGACACGATGCTGTCCATCGGCGAACCGTGCATTCCGTCAAAAGTCGTGACGACGCTTGAGGACGCCGTCGATTTTGCCGAACATGAAATCGGATATCCTGCAATCGTGCGCCCCGCATTTACACTCGGCGGCACCGGCGGAGGCATCGCGGAAACGAAGAGCGAGCTCGAAGAGATTGCGCAAAACGGACTGCACCGTTCACCCATTCATCAGATTCTCGTCGAAAAATGTATCGCCGGCTGGAAGGAAATCGAATTCGAAGTCGTGCGCGATCACAGCGGGAACGCGATTACCGTGTGCTCTATGGAAAACGTTGATCCCGTCGGTATCCATACCGGCGACTCGATCGTCGTCGCTCCGACGATGACGCTTTCCGATAAAGAATATCAAATGCTGCGTTCGGCTTCTTTCAATATCGTCGGTTCGCTCGGCATGGAAGGCGGATGCAACGTTCAGTTTGCGCTGCATCCTTCGACTTCCGAATATGCGGTCATCGAAGTGAATCCGCGCGTATCCCGTTCGTCGGCGCTCGCATCGAAAGCGACGGGCTATCCGATTGCGCGCGTTGCGACGCTCATCGCGATCGGCTATAACCTCGACGAAATCCCGAACTTCGTGACGAAAAAAACGTCGGCGTATTTCGAACCCGTCGTCGATTATGTCGTCGTAAAGATGCCGAAATTTCCGTTCGACAAATTCGTATATGCGAAGCGCACGCTCGGCACGCAGATGAAAGCGACGGGCGAAGTGATGTCGATCGGGCGCACGTTTGAAGAAGCGATTATGAAAGCCGTACGCGGCGCCGAAATCGGAACGGATTCGATGCGCTTAAAACAGTTTGTGAACGAAAGCGATGAGCGCATCAAAGAGCGCATCGGAGAATGTACCGACCGCAGAATTTTTGCGATCTACGAAGCGCTCGTGCGCGGCATCATGTCGATCGACGAAATTAATAAAATTACGAAAATCGATATATGGTTTTTGGCAAAACTGCAGCACATCGCGTTCCGTGAACTCGAGCTCGCATCGGTAAAAACCGGAAAGCAAAAGCTTTCGCCTCTTTTGTATCTTGAAGCGAAAAAAGACGGCTTCCCCGATAAAACGATCACCGAGTTGAGCGGAGTTGCGATCCCGGGCGGCTCGGGAATTATTAAAGAAGCGAAAGACGCCGCCGCGCTCGTAAAGCAGGGTAAGCTCGCGCACATTCCCGCGACGTATAAAATGGTCGATACCTGCACCGGTGAGTTCAGCGCGGAAACGCCGTATTTTTACGGCGGCTACTATGAGGAAAACGAAGCGGCGGATTTTCTCGCCGAACACGCAAAATCGAAAAGCAAAAAAGGTACGATCATCGTGCTCGGTTCGGGACCGATCCGCATCGGTCAGGGAATCGAATTCGATTATGCGTCGGTGCAGTGCGTGTGGTCGCTGAAAAAACTCGGCTACGATGTCGTGACGATCAACAACAATCCCGAAACGGTTTCAACCGATTTCGATACGTCAGACCGCCTGTACTTCGAACCGCTTACGCCGGAAGACGTGATGAGCGTCATCAATACGGAAAAACCGATCGGCGTTGTCGTTGCTTTCGGCGGACAGACGGCGATAAAATTAACAAAATTTCTCGATGAACAGGGCATAAAAATTCTCGGCACGAGCGCCGAATCGATCGACATCGCGGAAGACCGCGAAAAATTTGAAGCGCTTTGCGTCAAACTCGGTATCAATAAACCCGCAGGGGAAACGGTTTTGACGACGGAAGAAGCGATCGCGTCCGCACAGCGCATCGGCTATCCGATTTTGCTCAGACCCTCTTACGTGCTCGGCGGACAAAATATGATCATCGCGTGGGGAGACGCCGATGTGCGCGAATATATGGGCATCATCCTTTCGCAGGGCATCGAAAATCCGGTGCTCATCGACAAATATATGGGCGGCACCGAACTCGAAGTCGATGCGATCTGCGACGGCAAAGACATTTTGATTCCGGGTATCATGGAGCACATCGAACGCGCGGGCATTCATTCCGGCGATTCGATCGCCGTATACCCGTCGTGGAATCTCAACGATATCCTCCGGCAAAAAATTATCAAGCAGTCGCGCGAACTCGCGCTTGCGCTCGGCACGAAAGGGCTTGTCAATATTCAATATCTCATCTACAACAACGATCTCTATGTGATCGAAGTGAATCCCCGTTCGAGCCGCACGGTGCCCTATATCAGCAAAGTGACCGGCGTGCCGATGGTCGAACTTGCAGTGCGCGCGATGCTCGGCGAAAAAGTAAAAACTTTCGGCTACGGTACGGGGCTGTACCGCATTTCGCCGTACTTCGCCGTAAAAGTGCCGGTGTTCAGTTTTGAAAAACTCATGGACGTCGATACGCATTTGGGACCGGAGATGAAATCGACCGGCGAAGTGCTCGGTCTTGCCTCGACGATGGAAGAAGCGATTTACAAAGGGCTCATCGGCGCGGGTTACCGCATGAAAAGAAGCGGCGGCGTTTTGTTTACGGTGCGGAAAACCGATCAGTTTGAAATCCCCGACCTCGCGCGGAAATTTTACGATATGGGATTTACGCTGTACGCGACCGAAGGCACGGCGGGCGTTATTAAAGACTTCGGCATGGAAGTGACGGTCGTAAATAAAATCCACGAAAATCCCGACGACAATCTTTTGACGCTCCTCGATACCGGTAAAATCGACTACGTGATTTCGACGAGCACGAAGGGACGCGACCCGCATGCCGACAGCGTGCGTATGCGGCGGCACGCCGTAGAGCGCGACATACCCTGCCTCACCGCGATCGATACGGCGAACGCGATTGCGAACTGCCTCATGAGCCATTACAATGCGGAAAACGTCGAACTCGTCGATATCAACGCGCTGCGCGAATCGAAAGAAAAACTGCGCTTTTGCAAAATGCAGAGTACGGGAAACGATTTTATCCTCATCGATGCGAGGAAGCAGGCGGTAGCGAATCCTGCGGGGCTTGCCGTCCGCCTGTGCAATCGCCGCATGGAAATCGGCGCCGATTCGCTCGTGCTCGTCAAAGATTCGGACAAAGCGGACGCGTATATGCAGTTTTTCAATCAGGACGGAAGCGAAGGACGCTTGGCGGGAAATGCGATCCGCTCCGTTGCAAAATATCTGTACGACAACAATATCAACGGCGTAAAAGACCGCGGAGATGCGGCATCCCCGACGGCATCTCTTTCGATCGATACGGCGAGCGGCACGAAGTCGCTCGTGCTGTATAAACTCGACGGAAAAGTTTCTTCCGTTACCGTCGACATGGGGCGCCCGCTTTTCGATGCCGCATCTCTTCCGACGACGCTTTCGCCCGTTTCGACTTCGCGCGAATCGCTTGCCGCCCGGATTCCTCAAAAAGCCATCGTCAATGTGCCGCTTACCGTAGACGGTACGAAATACGACGTTACGTGCCTTTCCGTCGGTACGCCGCACTGCGTCGTATTTTGCGGCTTTGTCGATAAAGTCGATGTCGAAAAAATCGGGCCGCTCTTTGAAAACAACGCCGTTTTCCCGAATCGGACGAATACGGAGTTCGTGCGTGTCGTCGGCCGGAATGAATTGAAGATGCGGACGTGGGAACGGGGCAACGGAGAAACGCCCGCCTGCGGTACCGGCGCATGTGCAGCCGCGATCGCTGCCGTGCTGAACGGCTATTGTCCGATGGATGAAAATATCACCGTGCAAGTGAAAGGCGGCACGCTCATCGTAAAGTACACAGGCGATACCGTCTATTTGACCGGACAGAGCGACACGGTTTACGAAGGTGAAATCGAGATATGATTCCGATATCGAGTTATCGATAATTAATGTTCCGTCTGTTCTTTTGATGTCTTTGCAATAATGACGTTGACGCCTCGTTCTTTGATGCTGTTTACTGCGGCGCTGTCGGCTTCCCCATCGGTGATGACGGTATCTATTTGACTGAGATTTCCGCATTGGGCAAAACTTGTTATACCGAATTTACTGCTGTCAACGAGTAAAATTTTTTCTTTCGCCTTTTCAAGGATTTTTTTTCGGAATTCGGCTTCCGGAAACGATGCGCAGGAGATACCGTAGTCGGGACTTATCCCCGTTGCGCTTAAAAAAGCTTTATCGACGAAAATATTATGGAGTGCGGTCGTTGCGAGTAAGCCGAGTAGATTTTTATTCGTCGCGTTATACGTGCCGCCCAATACGGTAAGGCTGATATTTTGCAGATTATCGAGGAACTGAATATGCGGAATAAAATTTGTCACGATTGTAATTTCAAATGAGATTTGATTTATAAGCTTTACGAGTTCAAGTAAGGTCGTTCCTCCGTCAAAAATCATGCTGTCACCGGATGTGATAAGATTGAGCGCTTCTTTTGCGATGGCGATTTTTTGCGGTAAATTTTTAATCATCCGTTCATTAAACGGTCTGTCGAGCGAAGAATGCGAACGTTCCACCGCTCCGCCGTAGGTACGCGTTAAAAGGCCGTTGCGTTCGAGTATTTTCAAATCTTGACGGATAGTCACTTCGGTTACATTGAATTTTTCCGCTATATCTTTGACGATGATTTTTCCGTTGTTTCGGATGAGTTCCAATATCTGATTGCGCCTTTCAATATGAAATATATTTTGATTTATTTGAGTTTCAAGTACCATATCATAGAATTATGACATAAGCGGCATAAAAACACAAGCAAACCTTATTCTTTTGAAACAAAAAAAATAAAAACAAAATAGTAAATATTTTTCTTGCAAAAAGAAAAATCATATGATAAAATTGCGTGTAATATATATAAATCTTTCGATTCGAAAGACAAAATAGTTTTCCAGGAGGCAATATGAAAAACTGGGTAGCGATGTTCGGGATAGTGCTGTTAAGCGGAGGTTTACTCTTTGCGCTCGGCTCCAATGACGGTACGTCAAAAGAAGTAAGCGTGTATTTCGGCTGGACGGAAGATGAAATTCCGACATATTGCCGAGAATTTGAAAAAGATACGGGTATTCACGTTAATTATGTACGTCTTTCCGCCGGTGAAATGATTACCCGCGCCATCAGCGAAAAAAGCAATCCTCAGGTAAGCGTCATTTGCGGCGGCGGATCGGAAAATTATATCACTGCAGTCAATGAAGGCGTATTTACGCCGTATCGCTCTCCGGAACTCGATAATATCCCTAAAGTGTTTTACGAAAAAAATAATATGTGGGAACCGGTTTGTCTCGCCGTTTTATGTTTTGCGGTTAATAAAAATTGGTTTAAAGAACATGCTATGGCGTATCCGAAAACGTGGGAGGATTTACTTGATCCGCGCTTGAAAGGAATGGTGATTATGGCGCATCCGTCGACATCCGGCGTTTCATCGAATATTCTAACGTCGATGGTACAATTGAAAGGTGAAGATGCCGCTTTTGATTATTTTAAGAAATTTACGGCAATCGTGCCGTATTATGCAAAAGCAAGCTCTTCCGCGCCTTCTTCCGTTTCACTCGGCGAGGCGGCAGTCGGTCTTACGGTAGACAGCGATACGCTGAAATACCAAAATCAGGGGTATCCGATAGAGATCGCGTTTCCCGATCCGACTTTTGTCGACGTCAATGCGATAGCGCTTGTCAAAAACGGTCCCGTAAATGAAGTTGAGAACGCAAAAAAATTCATCGACTGGATGCTTTCCAAAAGGGGTCAGGATTGTTTTGAAACGTCGGGGTCTTCAAGGATGCCGCTCAATAAAAATGCAAATGTAAGCAAGGGTTTGATACCGCTTGACCGGATAAAAGTATTCAATGCGGATCGTGAAGTTTCGGGGCGCGATAGACGTGCATTGATCGCAAAATTTATTGCAACGATCGATGATGCAAAATCGTTGAAATAGATCATCGACGGACGGCGGGAGTTTTTATAGGAAACTTCCGTCTCCTTTTATTTTGTATTCGGGAGGTACGCATGTCTGAAAAAGCTTTGACAGGCGGCGGTAAAACAGTTAGGTTTGCAGGTTTTCGGACATTGCTGCGCCAGCCGATGCTTGTTGTTTCAATACTCGTCGTGTTCATATTGCTGGTGACATTCGTACTGTACCCTATGTTAAAAATCATGCAATTGGCTTTTACGGATGAGACGCACAAAGCGACATTTTCCAATTTAACGACTATTTTTAAATCCCGTTCATACCGTACGACGTTTATAAACAGTATAAAGCTTGCCGTTGTCGTTTCCGTTCTTGCTACGATAATCGGTTATATTTTTGCTTTTGCCGTAAATAGGACCGAAGTACCTTGTCGGAGATTTTTTAATACGATAATCCAATTGCCTATTATTTCGCCGCCGTTTATTTTAGCGCTTTCGATTATCTTTTTATTCGGACGCCAGGGAATCATCACAAACGGATTATTCGGTATAAAAAACAGCAATGTGTACGGATTCGGCAGTCTTGTTTTTATTCAAGTAATATCGTTTTTCCCCGTTGCTTATTTAACTTTGACGGGGATCCTTGCGTCCATCGATTCTTCCGTCGAAGATGCCGCTATGAATATCGGTGCGTCTCGGTGGCATACATTTTGGACGGTGACGTTCCCGCTTTCGTTGCCGGGCGTGATCAGCGCTGCGCTTCTCACGTTTGTGCAATCGCTTGAAGACTTTTCAAATCCTGCCGTCATAGGAGGCGATTATTCGACGCTTTCAACCGAAGCATACAGAACGATTACCGGTATGTATGATTTTCATGCGGGTACCGCTTTGGCGCTTGCGCTTCTTGCTCCGACGGTCATAGCTTTTTTGTTGCAGCGATATTGGCTGCAGAAAAAAGTTTTCGTTACGATTACCGGTAAATCCGTTTCACAGACGCGCAAAATACACGGAAAATCGACCGTACCGTTTTTTATTTTTTGTATTTGCGTTTCCGCCGTATTTTTATTGTTGTACGGTACGGTATTTGTAGGCGCATTTACAAAAACATGGGGTATAGATTATACATTTTGTTTCAGCCATTTCAAATATGCGTGGACATATGCAAAAGAAGCGCTCGGAAAGTCTATGCAGCTTTCGCTTATCGCCGCTCCTTTAACCGGTATGTTGGGAATATATATCGCATATTTGACGACGCGCAAACGATTCCCCGGGAGAAAAATTATGCAAATCTCTTCGCTTCTTACATTTGCCATTCCCGGAACGGTACTCGGCATCGGATATATAAGCGCGTTCAATACGGGATTGATAATTCTAACGGGCACGCCGTATATCTTGCTTGCCGCATTTATATTCAGAAACATATCGGTATCGATTGAATCCGGCGCTTCGACGCTTTTGCAGATAGATAAGTCGATCGATGAAGCGTCTTCGATTTTGGGAGCCGGTAACGGCATGACTTTCAGGAGGATAACGCTGCCGTTGTTAAAATCGCCGTTTTTTACGGGAATCGTTTTTTCATTCGTTAGAAGTATGACCGCGGTAAGTACGGTGATTTTTTTGACTTCGCCGAAATGGCCGCTTGCTACGTCGAAGGTATACGGTCTGTTTGACATAAGCAAATACAGCGATGCGGCCGCCCTCGTTGTCTACATGATAATCATCATTTTGGTTGCGATCGGTATTATCAATGCTCTTGTTAAATGGATTTTAAAACCGAGAGTACATAAATTCTAACAAAAGAAGGTACACCATGGAAATGAAAAAATTTAACAACAGGAGCAGCGATGTCGTATTAAAAAACATCACAAAACTGTTTCCTTCCCCTGACGTAAAAAAAGATTTTATCGCCGTAGATAATATTTCGCTTACCATAAACGACGGCGAAATGGTTACCTTGCTCGGTCCGTCGGGCTGCGGTAAAACGACGACGCTCCGTATGATAAGCGGCTTTGAATTCCCGACAAGCGGTGAATTGTTAATCGGAGGACGTAATGTTGCGCTTACTCATCCGAATAAACGAGATGTATCTATGGTATTCCAAAGCTATGCGTTATTTCCGCATCTGTGCGTATGGAAAAATATCGCATACGGACTTGAAGTTAAAAAACATCCGAAGTCGGAGATAAAACAGCGCGTTCGACAAATCCTCGATTTGATGGAATTGACGGGTTTGGAAAATCGTTTTCCGAATCAGCTTTCCGGCGGCCAGCAGCAGCGTGTGGCATTGGCTAGGGCGACCGTTATAGAACCGAGCGTTCTTTTATTTGACGAGCCGCTTTCGAATCTCGATGCAAAATTGCGCGAGTATATGCGCGGCGAACTTCGCGCGCTGCAAAAGCGGTTGGGCATTACGAGTTTGTACGTTACGCATGATCAGGCGGAAGCAATGGCGATTTCCGATCGCATCGTTATTATGCGTGACGGAAGAATTCAGCAAGTCGGTACACCGGAAGAGATTTATGAACATCCGAACAGCAGATTTACCGCGAATTTTATCGGCAGAGCAAATTTTATTAACGCCGTTGCGGTAAAACGAAGCGGGAATATCGAAACGGTTAGAGTGATGAATAAGACGATGGATATTTCGATTGAACCGTATGTAAAAGTTTCCGACGGTGCGGAATGCTTTATTGCGTTTCGCCCCGAGTCTGCAAAGCTGACAACGGACGCTGCGCGCGGTATTTGCGGTACGGTTGTAAAGGCCGTATATTTCGGTTCGAAAATAGAATATGACGGAGAATTCGGCGGTGAACGGGTGACTGTAGAAATTTCGAATCCGACCGCATCGGAGCGTTACCGAGAAGGTGATACCGTATATTTGGAAATCGATGAAAATAGCGCATGCGTATTAACCGAATGATCGCTTATTATTTATTAAAAGAATGCGTATCCCTTTATAAATATGATAATATAGTGTGAATTGAATAGCGCTTTATTACAGGGGTATAAATCTCAAGGAAAACATAATGGCGGAAATAGTATTAAAGACAAAGGGAACATTTTATAAATATATACACTACACTCATGTTTCTTTCATTTTTCCGGTGGAAAAAATATATCGATCGATTGTCGTCGATTTTTCTTATGCGCCGCTCTTTTTGGAAGAGCAGAATCCCGATCTCGCGGGAATGATGAGAGAAGCATTGGCAACGCAGATTTATCGAAACGATGAACCGTACGTTTCGAACGTTATACAAAAAGCGATTCCGATAAAAAATCAAATTTCAATTGCGATAAAAGGGCCGGACGGATGGAGAGGCGAACATCATTTTTTTCCGGGCGAACAGCGGATAAGGTTGGGAAAGGATTGTACGACCGACGGATTTATCGGCAAACAAAATACGATAGGCATGTACGAACTGATATTGCATGTTTTTGCAGTCTACACCGATTCATGTGATTATGTGCTGACGGTGACGGGGGAAAATTAATTGATTACTTGGCTCAATGCGCAATTACATAATCACACCGTTCATTCGGATGGGAAAGATACCGTTGAACAGATGGTCGATAAACTCAGCGCTCGCGGTGCGCAAATTTTGGCGATAACCGATCACAATGCGGTGAGCGGTATTCCTGCGTTCCTTAAGCGGTGTAAAGAAAAAAATATTATCGGAATTCGCGGAAACGAAATATCCTCGTATTACGGACATATCGCCGCTCTCGGTTTGGAAGAATATATCGACTGGCGCTATTATCAAATCGATAATCCCGAACAAGTATTCGATGATATTCACAAACGAAATGCGCTGTGCGGTTACGCACATCCGATACGTATCGGTTATCCGATCGTGCCGAGTTGCGCGTGGATGTATACGATTTCCGATTATTCAAAAATCGATTATTTTGAAATTCTCAATACCGGCGATTGGTCGCGAAGCCGTAACGATATGGTCATAGAAGATTGGCTCAAGCGTCTTCGCGAGGGATTTTTGCATCTCGGAGCAATCAGCGCGCTCGATTACCATGCGCGCCCGTTCCATGGACATGAATACGTCACCTATTTGGGGCTTGATCTATCCGCTTCCGATTTGGAAAAAGAAGCGATGACGGCGATAAAGCGGCAGCGTATAATCGTCTGTAAAGATCAGTTTATTGATATATATGCGCTTGATTCGAACGGAAATCGGTACATTCCGGGCGACTGCATACCGAATGAAAAAGTATCCCTTCATATAGAAATACCGCGGGAATACGATGCGCAGCGTTATATCGTTACGCTGGATGATCAAATCGGAAAGAAAATCATCGACGATTTTTCCGGCATATTGGAGATCGACGATTTTTCCGAATTTTTGGTTGTATCCGTATATAGAGATACTGTCGATTTTTTTAATCTTTTGGCAATTTCAAATCCATTTAAAACTTTGTGACTGATTTTGTTAATTAATAAATCACGCGCCTCCCGATATCCGCACATCCTTTGCTGCCGGCGTGCGGACGAACGGAAGCCGTTTAAAAAAACTTATCCTTTATGCCGATGATAAATATCGACACGATGATGACGGGCAAAATATACGTCGTATAAAACCGCAGCCAATTCGGAAGCTTTGCGCCGTCTCCTGCGTGCGCTTCTTCGGTGAATTGTTTCCATCCCCAGCCGCGCTTCGACACACAGAACAAAAGGTAGACGAGCGAGCCGAGCGGAAGCGCGATATTGCTGACTAAAAAATCTTCCAAGTCGAGGATGCCCGAACCTTTGCCGAGCGGCTGTATGCCCGAAAGCACATTGAAGCCGAGCACGCACGGAAGTGAAAGAGCTATCAGTATGAATGTGTTGGTGAGCGCGATTTTTTTCCGGGACCGGCCGGTCAAATCGATATTACACGCGATGATCGTTTCGAAGACGGCGATGACGGTGGAAAAAGCCGCAAAGGCCATAAAGATAAAAAAGAGACTGCCCCAAATTCGTCCGCCTGCCATATTGTTGAAGATATTCGGCAGCGTAATAAACAGCAGGTTCGGGCCGCTTCCCGCATCGACGCCGAACGCCGAACACGCCGGAAATATGATGAGGCCGGCAAAAAATGCGATAAAGGTATCGAGGGCGGCGACGCGTATCGATTCGCCGAACAGCGAATGTTCTTTTCCGATATAGCTGCCGAAAATCGCCATAGCGCCGATGCCGAGGCTCAGCGTAAAAAACGACTGATTCATCGCAGCGACGACGGTTGCGACGATGCCCGTTTCTTTCATCCGTTCGAAGTCGGGAAGGAGATAAAATTTCAAACCGGCGCTTCCGCCTTTTAGAAATATGCTGTGGATCGCAAGTACGAGCAGCAGTACAAAGAGTGCGATCATCATTATCTTGGTAATTTTTTCGACGCCTTTTTTCAAACCCGCGGCGCAGATTGCAAAGCCCGAGGCGACGACGACGATCATCCAAAACGTCATAACGGCGGGTTGGGAGAGCATCATCGGAAAAAAGGCGCTTACCTGCTCAACGTTTTTGCCGTCGAATGCGCCCGTTACGCTGAGATAAAAATAGTGGAGCATCCAACCGGTAACCGTCGTGTAAAACATCATAAGCAGGTAATTTCCCGCGAGCGCCATATAACCGTGTAAATGCCATTTTTGTCCCGGCTTTTCGAGCGCGTTGAACGCGCGGACGGGACTTTTTCTGCTCGCACGTCCGACGGAAAATTCCATCGTCAAAACAGGGATGCCCATGATGACGAGGAAAAACAAATACACGAGTACGAAGGCGCTGCATCCGTGAAATCCGGTGATATACGGAAACTTCCATACGTTTCCGATTCCGATCGCGCATCCGGCGGAGAGAAGGATAAATCCGAGCCTTGAGCTGAGGTTTTCACGTTGTTCCATATTGAACTCCCAAATTAATAATATGCCGTTTCAAATTTAATAAAAATCGATACGGATTTACGATTGATAATCGGTTTATATCAATCGATTGTCGACGAACATGGCTTTATTTGCGATCGTTTGATGTATCTTTTCGGTAATGCGTTTCGCTGCAATTTGCGGTTCAAGCGATTCGTAGTCTGCTATTTTGATTTCATCGAGCATATAGACGTTGTAGCGGTATACCCCCGAACGCGCGAAAGAAAAAAACGCGTCGTGTTTGCCGAGTCCGTATTTATCGCTGCCTCCGATGTATACGGGCAGGATGTCGCAGTGCGTGTCGAGCGCTGTACGGGCAGCTCCTTTTTTGAACGCGTTTGTGCCGTGCCGCGGCGTGCGCGTTCCTTCGGGAAACACGATGAGATTCGTTCCGGTTGCAAGCGATTTTTTGCAAAAGTCGATCATTTCTTCATAGCCGAGCGTATTGACGATGTACAGCTGCCTGATGACGCTTGCGTACATCGAATTTGCGAGATTTCCGCGCACGATGCAGTCCGCATTCGGGATGAGCGAAATGAGGAATACGACGTCGAGCATGGACGGGTGATTTGCAACGACGATCTTCGACGAGAGGCTGCGGAATTTTTCTTTGTCCGCCGTTTGAAAGCGCACGACACCGAGACAGCGCATGACGTTGATAAAAAAGCGGAACATAAACGAAACGGTCGAGCGTGCGGCTTTTTGAAATCGCAGTTTCGGATGGATCAAAAGCCGCTCGATCGGAAAGACGACGATGCCGAGAACGACGCTGCCGACTCCGAAAAAAGCGTACAAAAATAATTTAGCGAGAGCACCGTATACGTAGAGGAGCGGATTTTTTATCGGCGGTAAATCTTCACGGGCATAGCGATATGCGTCGGAATCGATTTTATTGTTTATTAATTCACTCAAAACGACGTATCCTTTAAAATAATATCCTTTAAAAAATCCGCCGCAGTTTCCGAAACGGCGGACACGTCGGAGATACGGACGCCGTTTCCGGAAAGGGAAAGAACGGCGGCGAATGCGAACGGATCGCAGTTTCCCGCATCGAGCGATTTGTACGCTTCGGGCGCAAGTTCGTCGGCATAGGCAAGCACGACTTCCGTCTCCGTGCCCGAAAGCACCGATGCGCAGGCACCTTCGAATGCGCTTCGAAAATTGCACTTGGACGGAAAGACTGCCGAATAGCCGCCGTGCAAACCGAGTGAAATCGATGCGAGCGCGATCGGCGTATTGAACACGGAAAGCGAAAAAGAAGCCGGCAACACCTCTTTTTCTTCGACGATCATTTTGCTCACGGCGAATTCGCGTGCAAGTTCTCCCCGATGCGAGATGAACACCTGCGGCGTATCTTTGCCGCACTGCGATTTTTCGAGTACGTCGTGTACGACTTGAATCGTCATTTTGCTTATCTGGCTGAATCGCCTTCGGAAAATCGCGTCGACGTATTCGAGCTTCGGCGTACCGTTTGTCTTTTCGATCGATTTTTCGCCGTGCGCCCACTTTTTCCAGTCGTCGTTTGAAACGAGTCCCGGCGCCCATGCTGTTGTATTCGAAACGACGATCTGTGCCACGTCTAGGCCTTCTTTCGGAATACGAGCAGCGAATAGCTGTTCGAGCCGAGATTGTGATGTTCGTGCTTCAGTGCAAAGCCTGCCGCTTCGACGGCATCGACGAGTTCGCGGAAGCGGTACATTTTGCTCGTGCCGTTTGCCATGCACGTAAAGTAAAGCGATGTCGCCTGCAGCGAATACGAGCTCGCTTCAAAGCGCTGTTTGTCCCACAGAGGTTCGAGTACGTACACATTCGTTTCGGGCTTCGCCGTACTGTGCACTTTCGTTAAAATTTTCGTCACCTGCGGAAGCGAAAAGCAATCGAGGAATTGACTCATCCACACGGCGTCGGGCGCCGTCGGAAGGGATGTCGTTTCGTCGAGCACGTTGCACGGATGTACGGAGATTCTGTCTGCGAATCCCGCATTTGCCGCATTTTTTTCGGCGACGGCCGTCTGTCCGGGTAAATCGACGATCATCACGTGTACGCCGCTGTCATAGGCGCAGCATGCAACTGCCCACTTTGCGGTGTTGCCGCCGATGTCGACGAGATGCTGCGGCTTGTCGCCGAACACGATCGGAAGCGCTTCGGGAAAGGCGATGTCGCTGTAAAAGTGATCGAACGCGAACCAACTGCGCTTTGCCCGGTCGGGCAGCGAAGAGAGCGCTTCGTAGATCGTCGCCCACTGTGTGCCGAAATATTTCAATCCTGCCGGTTTTCCCGTTCGGATCGATTCATCCAAATCGTAAGCGCCCATATAACAGATATCGTTTGTAAAATTGAAATTCGCCTTTGTCAAATCGTCTTCGAGCAGCATCCAACCGATTTTTCCGATGATAAATTTTTCGCCTTTGCTGTCGTCCGTTCGGCTGTCCTGAGTGAGCTTTATGACACCCATGCCGAGCGCCATTTCGCAGAGCACGCCGACACCGTATTCCGAAACGCCCGTCTTTGCAGCGAGTTCCGCCCTGGTGATACCTTCGTCTCCCGCTCTTTCGATCGCTCGCAAAATATTCAAATTGAGCATGGCGCGGATCGCTTGAAATGTGAGCGGCGCAAACGCTATTTTTTGCGCTTCGAATTTCGCATCGACGGCGCGAAGTTCGTCCATTTTAAATCTTTCCGCATCGTAAAAAGCTTTATCCATATTGAGTAAATAATTTTATCATAGGGCGCGGCATGCGTCAATGTAGCGGAATTTATATGCGGTGATGTGTGTGAGCCGTAGGCGTACCGGTTCGATTAAAAGGCAGCGAATGTTGCAATTAGTCCGAAGATAACGCCGGGCAGATTTGCCGCCGATAAAGGATAGTCGCGTTTCTCTTTTAAAAGTCCGTAAGCCGTCCATATAGTACAGTTGACTGCGGCAGCTAAAGGCTGTATAAACGGCGTTTTGTGTCCGTGAACGTCGCCCCATATTTGGGGAATGTATGATACATACATAAACACTGAAAGTACCGTTCCGATCCAGCCCAAAATTTTCAATTTTTTTTCGCTCATCTTGTTCCCCTTGCGGATCCTGTACCCGCATATATGCGCCACTATATCGTAATTGTAAAAAAAACACAATCAACAACCCCGATGCAGAGTGACGGGGTATGAAATCCTCCGCACGAATAAATCGCGTTATCGTTTCGATTCGCACAGGTCGTACTCCGGCAGCGGTCCTGCCGTTTGCCGCGGAACCTTTATCATTTGCTGAATTAGCGGTTTAAAAAACGGTTTTTTCAGCCGATGTCCGAAATTTACACTGGCAAAATATACGATATGATTTATACTGTACGCACAATCAAAGAAACTGTCCGAAAATCGAAGCTTTTGGACAGCCACATCGATCACGTTTTAGGAGAATGATATGCACAAGCGAATCGCAGCCGTATTGACGGCAATCCTATTGATCGCGGGAATAATCTCGTGTTCGAAAAAAAGCGCGGAATCCTCCGGGAAAGCGACATCTTCGTCGCAGTCCGGATCGGTCATGTTGTATTCGTCGCTGAAAGAAGCGCAGCTCATCGCGGTAAAAGAAGGGTTTACCAAAAAATACCCGAACATCGTTATGGATTATTATGCTGCGGGAACGAGTAAAGTCGCGACGAAAATGGCTGCCGAAAAGCAGTCGGGGCAAATCGCCTGCGATTTGGTATGGGTCGGCGATCCGTCGAACTATATTACGTTCAAAGAGCAGGGCATTCTCGAAGCCTATGCGTCTCCCGAAGCCGCTCACGTCGACGCGTTGTATAAAGATCCCGAAAATTATTATTGCGGCGGCCGCATGGTCGTCATGGGTTTCGCATACAACACGAATACGGTAAAACCGGAACAGGCGCCGAAAACGTGGAACGATCTGCTCGATCCGTTTTATAAAAATCAAATCGTTATGACCGATCCCGGCGAATCGGGAACGACGTTTTACGCGGTTGCGGGCTTGCTCGCCGACGCAAAATACGGCGAAGCATATTTTAAAAAATTAAAAGCGGCGGGCACCGAACTTGAAAGCGGTACGACGTCGACGCATACGAAAGTCGCTGCGAGCGCATACAAAGTGTGTATCGCCGTCGACTACGTTACGCAGACGCTCGAAAGCGACGGTTCTCCGATCAAATTCGTGTATCCCGAAACCGATCTCGTCGCCATTTCAAGTCCGATCGCGCTCATTAAAAATTCCGCGAATCAGGAAAACGGCAAACTTTTGTACGATTACATCCTGTCGGAAGAAGGTCAGAAGATTTTGAGCGAACACGGCTGTGCGTCGATCAGAGACGACGTTCAAAAAGAGGGCAGTCTCTCTCCGTCGGAAATCGCCAAGCGCGCTATGAAAATCGACGACGCGGAAATTGCAAAGCACAGCGGCGATGTTCTCGCCGTCTTCGATAAAATCTTCAAATAAAAATTGCACGGCGGCGTTGCTCGTTATCGCGGCCGCCGCCGTATGCTGCGGTTTTCCATAAACCGATTCGGTACGTATATGGCTCAGATAAAATTCGATTCCGTTACATTCAGATACGGAGGGCACACGATATTCGAGGATTTTTCGCTCACGGTGGACGAAAGTCAAATCCTCGGCGTCGTCGGTCCGTCCGGCTGCGGCAAAACGACGCTCATCCGCTGTCTCTGCGGATTTATTAAACCGGAAAAGGGCGAAATCTACATCGGTGACACATGTGTGTTCAGCGCAAAAAAGCGTATCAATGTTGCGCCCGAAAAACGCAATATCGGCGTCGTCTTTCAGGATTACGCGGTATGGCCGCACATGACGGTGTGGGAAAACGTCGTCTATCCGATGAAAAAGAAAAAGATGCCGAAAGACGAAATACAAAAAAAAGCGGAGTTCGCGCTTTCTCAAGTGCGGATGGAAAAATATAAAAATCACTTGCCGTCTCAGCTGTCGGGCGGGCAGCAGCAGCGTGTTGCGATCGCGCGTTCTCTCGTGTCGTCGGACGACGTTATCGTACTCGACGAGCCGATTACGAACCTCGACGCAAAGCTCCGCGAAGAGATGCTCGTCGAAATACGGCAGATCCAGCGGACGGTCGGTACGACGATTTTATATATAACGCACGATCAGCAGGCGGCTTTGCAGCTCTGCGATAAAATCGCGGTGATGAATCCCTCCGGTGCTTTAAGCCAAATCGGCACCGACGAAGAGATACTGCTCACCCCCGCCGATAAATTCGTCTTTACGTTTATCGGCGTATCGAATTTTATTCCGGTAAAGAAAAAATCAGACGGCATGTATTTTGATCTGAACGGCAAAGAGATACGCTACGCCGATGTCCCCGAATCCGCTTTGCCGTCCGATGTGACGAACGGCGAATACGATATGGGCATCCGTCCGTCCGACATCGTTTTCGATGAAACCTCTTCCGTGCGCGGTACCGTAAAGAGTTCGAGTTTTCTCGGAAGCGAAAGCACCTACTTCGTCGATTTCGAAGGCAAGGAAATACGCGTCGAACAGGGTACGCTCGACATGCTCAATTCCCGCGAATATGTGCCCGGCGACGTTGCGGGGCTGAAGTTCATCAATCCGAAATACTATGCGCGGGAAAAAACCGCCCGGGCGGCGGAGGCTGTATGATGTTTAAAAACCGCAATGCCGATTTGGCAAAGCTTGACGGCAAACGTTTTGCCTTGAATCTCGACGGTGTCATGACGGCGCTCAGCTTTGTGATTTTGTTTATCGTTGTCATCATTCCGATCTTTATGATCATCTACAACGCGTTTTTTTACGAACACCGATTCGACTTGGGTTTGTTTGCACGCGTCATCGGCAACAAAGACAATATCGGCGCCATGTGGAATACGATCGTCATCGCGTTTTGGGTGACGGTGCTCGGTACGATCGTGGGGCTTTTTTACGCGTGGCTGCTCGGCAGAAGCGACATCCCGCTCAAAGGCCTCATGCGCAGCCTCTTTACGATCCCGTATATGTTTCCGCCGTTTTTCGGAGCAATGGCGTGGGATTTGATGCTTTCCGCTCGCGGCGGCTATATCAACAATTGGATTATGTCGACTTTCCATTTGCAAAAGGCGCCGATCAACATCAATTCGGTGTGGGGTATCATATTCGTCGAAGTGTCGTATTATTTTCCGTTCGTGTTTATGCAGGTCGTCAGCGCGCTTGAACGCATGGATCCGACGCTCGAAGAATCCGCGCGCATCGCCGGTGCAAAGCAGGGCTACGTTATCAGGAGGATTACGCTTCCGCTCGTGCTGCCTGCCATATCGTCGGGTGCGCTGCTCATCCTCATTTCATCGCTCGCGCATTTCGGCGTTCCGTCGATTCTCGGATTTTCGCAAAATATCTATACGCTGCCGACGAAGATTTATCAGTTGATAAACCGTGCGGCCGGCGATTTCAACGGCATCCGCGAAGGGGCGGCTCTTTCGGTTTTGCTCGTCATAGTCGTGTCGATCGCTCTCGTTATTCAAAAGCTCGTGCTGCGCTCGGGCAGTTACGATATCATCAAGGGAAAGAGCATGCGTCCGACGCTGATCAAATTGCGCCACGGAAAATATCCGCTGCTGGTTATCGCATTTTTGTCACTCATCGTCATCGTGCTCGTACCGCTCGTCATGATTTTCCTCGTCGGATTTTTGAAAGCGTACGGACTGCCGCTTACGTTTGCAAACTTTACGTTTAAAAATTATGCGAACATATTGTTCGGCAATAAAATGGTAACGGATTCGATCCGTAATTCGCTGTTTCTTTCCGTTTCCGCTGGCGTGTTGAGTATGTTCCTCGGTGTTATGATCGCGTACGTTGTCAACAAAATCAAACCGAAGGGCAAGGGCATTTTGGAAATCGTTTCGGTGCTTCCGTATTCGATTCCGGGAACGGTACTCGCCATCGGCGTTATTCTCGCGTGGTCGGGCGTCATCTTCCATATCAATTTATACAATACGATTTGGATCATCCTCATCGCGTACATCGCGCGTTATCTGTCGTTTTCGATGAAGTCCGCGTCCGCGTCTTTGCAGCAAGTGCATCCGTCTCTCGAAGATGCCGCGCGTTCGTGCGGGGCGTCTCACAGCGAAGCGCTCAAAGACATAACGCTGCCTCTTATCCGGCCGGCGATGGTGTCGGGATTTTTCCTGATCTTTTTGCCCGCCATGCGCGAACTCACCACATCGGTGCTGCTCTACGGTCCGTATACGCGGACGCTCGGGGTGGCGATTTACTCGCTGCGCAGCGACGGTTATATCCAGAGAGCTTCCGCGCTCGCTTCGGTAGCCATCATATTGATCATCGTGTGTAATACGATCGTCACGCAGATTACAAAAGAGAGAAAAGGAAGGTAGAGCCGTGGCTCAAGTCGTATTAAAACACGTTACGAAAAAATTCGAAGAAAAATCGATAGAGTCGGTTGTCGCGGTAGACGACTTCAATCTCGAAATTGAAGAGGGCGAATGCTTTTCTTTTCTCGGCCCGTCGGGCTGCGGCAAAACGACGACGCTCCGCATGATCGCGGGCTTCGAAGATTTAACAGAAGGCGAAATTCATTTATGCGGGCGGCCGGTGTCGGTCAAAAGCAAAAACTTGTACGTGCCGCCGGAAGAACGCGGATTGGGTATGGTGTTTCAAGCGTTCGCGGTGTGGCCGCACATGAACATTTTTGAAAACGTCGCGCTGCCGCTCAAAGTGCAAAAAGTTGCACGGAACGAAATCAAAGAGCGGGTTGCCGCAGCTCTTTCGTATACGAATTTGGACGGATTGGAATCGCTCTATCCGGGGAATCTTTCCGGCGGACAGCAGCAGCGCATCGCTCTTGCGCGCGCGATCGTGACGAATCCGAAAGTCATGCTGCTCGACGAACCGCTTTCGAATCTCGATCCGAAACTGCGCGAGTCGATGCGTTTCGAAATCAAAGAGCTGCAGAAAAAATTCAATTTTACGATCATCTTCGTCACGCACGATCAGTCCGAAGCGATGGCACTGTCCGACCGCATGATGGTCATGGATATGGGAAAGATCGTCCAAATCGATACGCCGCGCAATCTTTACAACAAACCGGTGAACAGATTCGTGCACAGCTTTTTGGGAAAATCGACCTTTGTCAAAGTCGAAATCAAAGACGGCAAAGCGTATCCCGACGGCGATTATTCGCAGGCCATTCCGTGCCGGCTTCCCGACGACGCGTCGAACGGGGAAAAGCGTTTTATGGCGGCGCGCCCGAATGCGATCAATCTGAATAAATCGGTCGGATATAAAACGAAAATTGAAAAGCGCGTGTTCCTCACCGATTGCACCGAATACTACGTAAAAGTCGGCGGACAGATGCTCCTCGTGCAGACACCGCACCGCGTCGTATTCAGGCAGGGAGAGGAGTGCCGCGTCGATTTGGTCGGCGTCATGTGGTATAAAGACGACGATAAAAACTCCGAAGAAGAGCGCGCTCGGCGTCAACTCGTATAATTGTGCGGAGTGCTTGCGTAAAGTCTATGCGCAAGCGCTTCCGACGGCACAGTGCATTTGCATCCAAGTTTACAGCTTTTCCACTTCCGCTTCGCTGAGGCCGGTCATTGCGCAAATTTCCGCCACTTGATAATTGTGAGCGCGCATCAACTTTGCCGTTTCAAGCTTTGCTTGGCGCGAGCCATCGGAAAAGCCTTTATCCCGGGCATCCATTTCAAACCCCGACATAAAGCGGTATTCCTGCCGTGCCTGTTCACTTTTTTTTACAGTTTGTATCATCGTTTCTATCCTCCCTGTATAATCTGTGTTTGCATTACCTGTTTTCAGGTATTCCAAAAAACCTTTGAGCTCCGCGTCTTCGGATTTGCTAAAAGCTTCCGCGTTTATTATAATCTTTTTTGTGCCGTCTTGTAAGGGCGTTTGCCGGTTTTCAATGCAGATGTTTTCAAAGGTGTAAAGCGGCCGGCCTTTGCCGATTGCATCGAAAAGGCAGACGAAAATAATGTAGCAGTCGTTTAAGGCTTTGTAATGCGTTCCCTTGTCCAAGAATGCTATGTCAATCGCTGCTTGATAGTATCGCATACGTTTCGGGATATTGTGTTCGTTCGATACCTGCATTTCGATATCGTAAGATTTGCCCGCTTCGTCTTTTACAAGTAAGTCGAGGCGTACCGACTTTGCTGCAACGCCGGTCGCTACGGTGTTTTGCGGCGACAGGCAGGCAATCTTCCCGATTTCGTTTGCCAAGACCATTTCGAGGAATTCTTTACAAATACCTTCATCCTGCATGATTTTACAGAACATAAAATCGTCGGCGATAGTCAGATCGTCAAAACTTTTGTGCATAAGCGTCCTCCGTTATATATATCGCGAAGATATTGCGATTTCGGAGTTTTTTGTAAAATATAAGTTTCCTGTGCCGTACGCTCGTTGCAAGCTGCGTACTCGTCGCCAATTCGTCTAATTGCGCGGAGTGCTTGCGTAAAGTTTATGCGCAAAGCGCTCCCGACGGCACAGTGCCGGATGCGGGGGTCGAGTGCTGAAAAAGCGGCGCGTTTGTGCTATACTTATTAAAAGCAGGTTTTTGCTTTCGATGAGTATGAAAAGTTCTACTTCGTATTACGCGGCATTTACGTGGCTGTTTCACTTTCTCACTGCAGCTCTGTCCTTTGTCGTCGTCGTTGCGATTTTGAGCGCGGCGCACGAAAAAATGGTACTGCGCGCCATTTCCAATATGACCGGCGAACTCGTGCAGTATGCCGACAGCACGGCAAAACAAGTGCACACGATGCTGACCGCCTGCACATATCAGAACTTTTACAATCCCCAAGTAACGAAACTGCGCACACAGGCCGACGTTTCCAATTTTGACGCGATACTCGCGATCAGGGTATTGAATTCGTTTACGAGCTCGAACGGCTTTATCGATTCGGTGTACGTGTACAACGCTCGCCGCGCATACGTCTATTCGACAAAGGAAACGGGTTCCGATACGTGCGGCGATTTTCCCGACAGGGGGGCCGTCGAATTGCTGACCTCAAAGGACGCGAGTTATCCGTATTTGATTTGGAGGGGCGATGTGTATTCGCTTATCATTTCGGAAACGGACGCCCGTGGTGTATGCACGAATGCGATGATGGTCAATTTCGACGCAAAAGAATTTAATAAATTGTATTTTCAATTTCCGTACGACAACTGCGTGCTCTACCGCCTCGATACCGATGAAATCGTGTTTCCCGATGTCGTTTCCGAAAATACGGCTTCCTGCGATTTTTCGGCGATACGGAACGCTTCGGCACTTTCGGGCTACATAACGGTAAAACCGCGCGCATCGGGGTATGCGGCGGGAAAGAAGGTGAGAGACACATCGTTTATCTATTCGTATCTTGCAGACCCGCAGCTCTACTATATACGCTGCATCGACGCCGACAGGCTTTCGTACGAACTCGAAAGTTTTCGGACGACCGCCGTACAGGTTGCCGCGATTATTCTCGTAAGCTGGCTTTTCGTTTCGCTGCTCATATTGATACGCTTTTACGTTCCGCTCAAAAAAGTTGTTAATTTTTTTGCCGTACAAACAGGGCAGAACGCTTCCGGTGAAGATGCGGTTTTTAATAATATCGATCAGTACCTTCAAAAAGAGCTCGTAAGCAAAGAAGCATCCGCTTCCATATTAAAGAGGGAATATCTGAAACAGCTGCTTACCTCTCCCGCTCCGGACGATGTCGATTTGCAAACGGCTTTCAGCGGCTGTGAAACCGAGCTCGATACATTGCATCCGCTGTACATCGTTTTAACCGCGTCCGAATTTTTGCCGGGTGTCGAACGAACGGCAGCGCAACCGGCATCGACGGCGGCAGAAAAATCCGCCGCCGAATCTGTAAAATGTGCGCCGGCGGAAACCGCGCGGCAAGGGGATGCTCCGTGTGCGGCGGAACGCGTTGCCGTCGACGATCTCTTTGCGTTTATCGTTCAGTTTTCGAGCGAAGAAAAAGCGTCCGCATATTTTGAGCGCATCGCGGGGAATGAAAAAGCCTTTGCGGTTATTTCCGAAAAAATCTGCGGCGCGTGCGATATGTACCGTTCTTTTACACGCCTTCGGGAATTGTATGCGGCGCGCATCTTTTACCGCGAAAAAGGGGCGGCGTATGAGCGTTATATCGATACGCGGAAAAGCGGCATGCGCTATCCGGAAGCGATCGAAGCGAAATTGATGCAGGCGCTCAGGGCCGGTAACCGTGCGGCGGCGGAAGCCTCTTACGGCGATACGGTACGCGAACTCTGCGAATACCGATACGCCGCGATCGTGTTTAATTTGAAGCGCCTTTATGTAAACCTTACGGCCGCGTTGGACGGTACGCCCTCCGCCGAAAAAGAGGAACGGCTGTACGACAGTGCCGACCGCATCGCTTTAGTCATCGAACAGGCGAAAGTTATTTCGGACATAGAGGCGGAGTATTATGCGCTTATGGAAAAGATCTGTGCGCAGAGCGAAGAGCAACATAAGCAAAAGCAAAAGAAAACGGCCGAGCGGATCAAACGGATCGTCGACGAGCAGTTGTACGATGCACAGCTTTCTTCAAAGGCGATCGCGGACAGTCTCGGCCTGTCCGATACCTATGTTTCGAAATTGTTTAAAGCATCGGAAAATATTTCGATCGCAAATTATATCAATGAAGCGCGGATGGCGCATGCAAAGCGGCTTTTGCTGGAAACCGATTTGACGATAAAAGAGATCGCCGAGCGGATCGGCATATCGAACGGACAATATTTTTACGTGCTGTTTCGAAAATATTTCGGCGCATCTCCGGCACAGTTCAGGATGCGGCCGGAGCAGCTGACGGAAAAAGCGTATGGCGACGATTAAAGACATTGCAAATCTTGCAGGCGAATCTTTTTCGAGCATGACGATCGAAGAAGAAATCTTTGCGCGCTCGATTCCCGATTTTGCAAAACTTGTGAAATTCGGTTTTGTTAAAAACGGCTCGAAGTATTCGTTTTCCGGAAAATTTTTGAACGGCGATTTTACGGCCGACGTCGTTGTCACAAGCGGCGGAGATATCAGCGCTTCGGTGTTCGACGTGCAGGCGGGCGAACGCTATCTTCCGCTCAGGGCGAAAAGCCGGCAAAGCGCGTTCGTAAACGAAGTGCGCGAAAGTTACCGAGCGTTTTTGCGGGAAATTAAAAACGCGTGCTTTGTGCCGCAGCCGTTTTTGACGGATCAGGCGAACCGGATCGCGCGCGAAGCGGAAAAACTTTTCGGCGATAAAATCGATTTTCCGTTTTCGACCGCTCCCGAGTACGGCGTATTCAGAAATCCCGAAAACCGCAAATGGTACGGGATCATTATGAATATACCGAAAAGCAAAATCGAAAAGCAGGGGCGCGCTGCCTCTCTTTCGGCGGACGATGCGATCGTCGAAGTCATCAACGTAAAAATCGATCCTGAAAAAAGTATCGAGCTGAAAAAGCGGCGCGGTTTTTACGATGCGTATCACATGAGCAAAAAAAATTGGATAACGATTGCGCTCGACGGCAGCGTTTCCGACGACCTTATCGTCGATTTATTAAAAAAAAGCCGTGCGCTCGTGTCGCCCCGCCCTTGTCGTGCGCGCTCATAAATACGTATATTTAAAGCATGGAACGATACGACATCGCAATAATCGGGACGGGGCCGGCAGGTTTGTCCGCCGCACTCACCGCAAAAATCCGCAATAAAAATTTCGTGCTTTTAGGCAGCAAGCGTTTAAGCGAAAAAATCGAAAAAGCGCATGCGGTACAAAATTATCTCGGTTTGCCGAATATTACCGGAAGCGATATGCAAAAGGCGTTTTATGCCCACCTCGATGCGATGGGGATCGAGATTACGGAAGCGCGCGTGCAGGCGGTATATCCGATGGGCACTTATTTCGGCTTACAGACGTCGATCGGCATGCTCGAAGCGGAAGCCCTTGTTTTGGCGACGGGCGTCGTCGCGGCAAAGCCGTATCCGGGAGAGGAGCGCTTTCTCGGCAAAGGCGTAAGCTACTGTGCCACCTGCGACGCGCCGCTGTATAAAAATAAAACAGTTGCCGTAATCGCGTTCGGCGCGAATGAAGAGAGCGAAGCGAATTTCCTCGCTGACCTTGCGGCGAAAACGTATTATATTCCGATGTACAAAGGAGATGTGCGCGTGTCGGATAAAATCGAAATCGTGCGCGAAGTGCCGAAATCGATCGAAGGCGATACTTCCGTGCAAGCGTTGGTAACCGACGCGGGAAAGATCCGCACGGACGGCGTCTTTATTTTGCGCGAAGCGATTTCTCCGAGCCGGCTCGTATCGGGCATCGAAGTCGACAACAACCACGTGCGCGTAAACCGCCGCATGGAAACGAGCGTCGCCGGCTGCTTTGCGTGCGGCGATCTCGTCGGTCCGCCGTATCAGTACAGCAAGTCGGCGGGTGAGGGGACGATCGCAGCTCTTTCTGCGGTAAGCTATCTCGATGCGAAAAAACGGGGCGCGTAAATCGTACGGTTTTTCGACGCGGATTTCGATATATATCGGCTGTTCGGGAAAATGAAATTGAAAAATATCTTTGATTACGGAGGTGTAAAATGACGATCTATGATTATTCGGTACAGGATGCGAACGGAAACGATATTTCGCTCGGCGATTACAAAGGCAAAGTGATGCTCATCGTAAATACGGCGACGGGCTGCGGATTTACGCCGCACTACAAAGAACTCGAAGCGATGTACGAAAAATATCACGACTCGGGCTTGGAAATAATCGATGTGCCGTGCAATCAATTCGGCGGACAAGCGCCGGGTACGGACGAAGATATCCGCGAATTCTGTACGCTGCATTACGACACAAAATTTCCGCAGATGAAAAAATCCGACGTCAACGGGTCGAACGCGTTACCGCTCTATGCGTATTTGAAAACGCAAAAGAAATTCGAAGGTTTCGGCGACGGAAAAACGGCTGCGAAACTGGACGCGTTGCTTGCAAAAATCGACAGCGGCTACAAAGACAATCCCGACATCAAATGGAATTTTACGAAGTTCGTCATCGCACGGGACGGCACCGTCGTCTCACGTTTCGAGCCGACGGCATCTATGGACGATGTCGAAGCGTGCGTTGAACGCTGCATGTAAAACGAATAACATCCGAAACGATTGCTGCAGAGGGGCGAAACTCCGTGGTGAGACTTTAAGGCGTATCATTGAACTGAAAAATCTATGAATTCTACTTTACATTGCTGTTTAATTTATGCTAAAATACTTTAATATAATTAAAATATTTAAAAGCACGTAAAGGATGTACTTGTATGGAATTTCTCGAAAAGGTAAGCACATTTTTCGGTAAATGGATGGCGCTCATCGTCATTGCGGTTGCCGCTCTTGCGCTGTTTGCGCCGCAGACCTGTTTGTGGATTAAAACGAGCTGGATAAATTGGCTGCTCGGCATCGTCATGTTCGGCATGGGTCTTACGCTCAAGATGGACGATTTTAAAGTCGTGTTCAGCCGGCCGAAAGATATCATCATCGGTTTTGCCGCGCAGTTTACGCTCATGCCGCTTATCGCCTTTCTTTTGGCGAAAGCGTTTAATTTGCCGACGGAAATCGCCGTCGGCGTTATCCTCGTCGGCACCTGTCCCGGCGGTACCTCGTCGAACGTGATGACTTATCTTTCAAAAGGTGACGTTCCGCTGTCGGTCGGCATGACTGCTGTGTCGACGCTGTTTGCACCGTTTATGACGCCGCTTTTGACGCTCCTGTACGCGGGTCAGCGTGTCGATGTCAATGCCGTCGCGATGTTTTTGTCGATCGTAAAAGTCGTGCTCCTTCCGATCACACTCGGTTTGGTGTGCAATTATTTTTTCGGAAAAGTAACGCGCGCGATCGTGCGCATTCTTCCGCTTATTTCGACGGTTGCGATCATCATGATTATTGCAAGCGTCGTGTCCGCAAATTCCGCGCGCCTCAAAACGGTCGGCGCTTTAGTCGTCATCGTCGTCGTGCTTCACAATCTGCTCGGCTACGCGGCGGGATTCGGCGTCGGAAAATTGCTCCGCCTCAACACGACGAAGTGCCGCGCGCTTTCGATCGAAGTCGGTATGCAGAATTCGGGACTTGCGACATCGCTTGCGGCGACGCATTTTGTACAGTATCCGCTCGCGACGATTCCGGGAGCCGTGTTCAGCGTGTGGCACAATATTTCAGGCGCCGTGTACGCGAACTTTCTCGCAAGCCGGCATCCTGAAAAAGCGAAGTAAAGGCGGGCAATAGGCGTTCGCGCGTTTCCTATGAGAGAAAAACGGCTTGGCCGTTTTTCTCCGTAAGATGTATTTGCGGCAAAAGAAAAATTGCATGAATACACAGTATTTTGATGAAAGAGCGGAAAAATGGGATGCTCATGAGGCAAGCGTAAAAAGGGCCGAAAAAATATATCGCAAAATCGCGGAACTCATCGCAATAAACGATACCGATACGGTGCTGGATTTCGGCTGCGGAACGGGCTTATTGGGTTTTAATTTTATCGACAAAGTAAAGACCGTTACCTTTGCGGATACGTCAAAAGGTATGCTGGAACAAATTAGTAAAAAAGCCGGCCGGTTTTACATACAAAATTATAAAACGCTTAACGTAAACGAAAACGCAATAAGCGAAAAGTTCAATATCGTCGTTTCGCTGATGGCTATGCACCATATAGCGGATACGGGCAAAACCGTGCGCGCTTTGGCCGAAAATCTTTTACCGGGCGGATACATCTGCTTTTCCGATCTCGATGTTGAAGACGGCAGCTTTCATTATCCCGATGTCGCGCCCCATAACGGAATAGAGCGCAACGTTATAACCGGAAACCTGAGCGCAGGAGGGATAAGCATTATATACAACGAAACCGTTCATGTCGATTCAAAGACGGTACGGGGAAGCGTAAAGGAATTTCCCGTGTTTTTAATCATAGGCATAAAGCGCTGACAGAGATGTGTTCGCCGCGCGACTTACAACGCGCGCGAAGTTTTCTGCCCCGAGCAAGCGTATCCGAACAAAGGCGTTGTTTGCGTTCCGTTAATGTTGTATATTATAAGTATGGACAGCGTATTTTCTTCACGCCTTGCACGGATCGAAGCTTCTCTCGAAAACGCGCTTGCATCGGATGCGGCGTGGAAGCTCGCCTCTTTCGGCTCTCTTTCAAGCGGCGTTCGGGACACACACATCGACTGCCTCACCGATCCGTGCAAAAGTCTCATCACGCTCGGAGGAAAACGCTGGCGGCCGCTTTTGCTCGTGCTGTGCGCCGAACACGCGCGCGCTTTTTACGGCAGCCGTTCTCTGCTTAGCGAAGACGAAACGTATTCGCTTTCTCCGCTCGTCGAATTCGTGCACACGGCAAGCCTCATCCACGACGATATCGAAGATTCGTCCGATATGCGGCGCGGAAAGCCCGCAGCGCACATCTCATACGGTATCGACGCCGCGCTCAATGCGGCTTCGTGGCTCTATTTCGAAGCGCCCGTGTGCGTTGACCGCCTCACAGTTTCCCCCGAAGTAAAGGCAAAACTCTACGCGCTTTACGCAAACGAAGTGCGCCGCCTCCACCTCGGGCAGGCAGCCGACATTTTGTGGCACAAAAATCGGGAGCTTTTTCCGTCGATCGAAGAGTATTCGGCGATGGTGCAAAATAAAACGGGGACTCTCGCTTCCTTCGCGGCAAAAGCGGGTACGCTTGCCGGCGGCGGCAGTGATGAAGAGATCGAGCGCTCCGGAAAGACGGCCGCCGAAATCGGAGAGGCCTTTCAAATACTCGACGACGTGCAAAATCTCACGACGGGAAACCCCGGCAAAAAACGCGGCGACGACATCGTCGAAGGGAAAAAAAGTCTGCCGGTGCTGCTGCACATAGAATCGCACCCCGGAGATAAAGCGCGCATCGCACGATTTTTTGCCGAAGCGCAGAGAGACGGCATCGATTCGCCGGCGGTCGAAGCGTGCATTTCGCTGCTCGAACAAAGCGGCGCCGTCGAAAGGGCATTTGAAAAAGGAAAAACACTCGTTCGAGAAAAGAGCGCCGAACTTGCCGCGCTTTACGGCGCATCGAGCGAAGCCGAAACGCCGCAGCTGATCATCGATTTATTCGCTTCAATGATAAAAAAACAGGAATCGGATTATGTACGGGAGAAAATGCATGCTTAACGAAACCGCGGAAAAGCTCAACAATCAGGCGATCATCCTCGCTTCGCACGGAGACTACACCGAAGCGATCGCATGCTTTGTGCGTGCCCTCACGATAGAAAACGACAATTCGCTTTTATGGTTTAACCTCGGTGTCACGTACCGCGACGCGGGTAATTTGGCGAATGCGCGCGGAGCGCTCACAAAAGCCTATGCACAAAACTATACCGATGAAGAGATCGTCGAAGCGCTTTCGCTCGTGTGTTTCGGGCTCGGCGATTTTGCCGCCGCGCTCTATTATTGCCAAGAGGGACTCGCGTACAATCCGGAAAATCCGCATCTGTGGAACACGCTCGGCGTTATCTACTTTAACCGGCAAATGCTTACCGCCGCTTGCGATGCATTCGAACACGCCGCATCTCTCAATCCGTATTATTACGACGCGCTTTTCAATCTCCGCGACACGTACAAAGAACTCGGAAACGGAAAGGGCGAAGCGGAGTGTTCGAGGCGTATGAAAGAGATCGAAAAACACGGAGCGCCGAAATGAATACACAGTACATCGTCACCGCAGCGGACTCGGACGCGGTAACCGTAACACCTGCGGAAAACGGCAGCGCGTGCGCAACCTGTCACGCGAACTGCAAAGCATGCGCGCTCCACATCACCGTGGCAAATACGAAACGCTTCGATGTAAAGCCCGGACAAAAAGTGCGCATCGGCCTGTCCGCAAAAGACGAAGCGCGGCAAAGCTTTGTGTCGCTCGCCGTTCCCGTGCTTGCCGCCGTCTTGGGATTTTTCGCGGCAGCCCCGATCGCCGTTGTCTTCAATGTACCTGTGACCGAACAGCTGCGTGCGCTGTGCGTACTCGTTTTCCTCTTTGCCGCCGGCCTCTCCGTCATACTCGCTGCGAAAAAAAAGCGGAATCTCGAAAAACTCGATATCGCGGCCGTGTGTTCGTAAACGCGCGTATTTTTTAAAGAGCTGTCCAAGCTGAAGGAATCGATTGAAGAAATATTCATTGCAATATTGTAATACAAAGAAATATGAAGCGGCATGATTATTCTCCTGCGTCAACCGTTCTCGGAATGGTTTTAGGCCAGCTTATGGACAGCAATTTCCGTCGTGCGATGTCGCTTTCTCGAAATTCGGATAATCCTTTCGGAAATATGTTTTTTCATCCGATAACAATTATTCTATCGTTTTTGATTTTAGTTTCGCTGTTGGCAAGTTCGGATAAAATTAAAGCAATAATCGGAAAAATGAGGTTTACTATATGCAGGTAGTAGCGAGTAAAGCATCGTTGACAGGCTCAATTACGGTACCCGGAAGTAAAAGTCATACGATACGCGCATGTCTTTTTGCCGGTCTTGCAGACGGTACCAGTCACATATACAATCCGGTAGCCAGCGAAGATTGTCTCAGTGCCGTAAAAATGATTCGGAATTTCGGTTGTTCCGTCGATATGCGGAATAATGAATGGATTGTTAAAGGAATCGGTTCGAAATGGCCGCAACCGTCGTTTGTGATCGATGTCGGTAACAGCGGGACGTTATTAAGTTTTAGCGCAGGCATTGCAGCGACGCTGCACGGTTATTCGGTGATTACAGGAGATGCATCAATTTGTAAGCGTCCGTTGGAAGATGAACTGCAAGGGTTTAGGCAGTTGGGAGCGAAAGCGTTTGCAACGAGAAAAGGTATCGATGCTCCTCCGGTGATTATAGAAGGGCCTATCCGTTCCGGGCTTGTGCGTCTGAAAGGTACCTTATCTCAACATGTGAGCGGTACGCTTATGGCCGCAGCATTGACGGAAGGGATTACCCGTATCGAGCTAAGCGATCCCGGAGAAATTCCGTTCGTTAAAATGACTGTCGGATGGCTGGAATCTCTCGGCGTTCATGTCGAATATGATCATGAAAATTATGTATGGTCTGAAATTACAGGATCGAATACTTTTTTGCCATTTGATAAAACAATTCCATCCGATTGGGAAAGTGTGGCATTTCCCGTTGTTGCAGGTATATTGACTCATTCCGAAATTGTGATCGACAACATCGATATGTCATCTACGCAAGGGGATAAAGCGATAATTGATTTATTGAATGAAATGGGAGCGCACATCGAAACGGATACGGTCAACGCTCGGTTAATTGTTCATCCGACAAATGAATTACATGGAATTACGGCATCGTTATCCGATTTTCCCGATGCGTTGCCTGTTCTATCGATAGCTGCGGCATTTGCGCACGGGCGTTCTCAATTTACAAACATAGGCGTTTGTCGTTTAAAGGAGACGGATCGCATCACGTTGATGCGGAAAGAACTGACAAAACTCGGTGTCATCTGTACGGAAGGTACCGATTATCTGGAAGTAAACGGTATGGGAGGGCAAGGAATACACGGAGGAAGTATTGAAAGTTACGATGATCATCGTATTGCGATGGCGTTTGCCGTATGCGGGTTGGCATTACCTCCCGAATACGCAATAGTTATTAATAATGCAGAATGTTGTTCCGTTTCGTTTCCGCATTTTTATGAGAGTATGAATGGAATCGGTGCAGGGTATAAAATAAAATGAGAAATTGTTATGCGAAATGACACGCTTTTGAGCATTCTTGCAGATTTTACGGCAAATCTGAAATATGAAGATTTACCTCCGAAAGTAATTTCAAAAGCAAATGATGTCATTTTCGACTTTATCGGATGTTACTACGGCGCTCTTGCCGATTTTAATAATAAAAAAATACTGAGATTTGCCATAGAACATTCAGCCGGAAAAGATTCATCTCTGTGGGGGACAGGAAAACGATTGTCTTCCGATGAAGCTGCTTTGGCTATGGGGTATTGCGGTTATTCGCTGGAATATGACGACGGCGTATCACTTGCCGGTCATTGGGGCAGTTCGTCTATTCCGGCGATCTTTTCAGTTGCGGAAAAATACAAAGCAAGCGAAAAGGATATTATTGCAGCGGTCGTCTGTGCCTATGAAGTCGGAACGCGGATTAGTAGGATATATTCGAAGTCCATGTTGGAACATAAAATCCATTTTCCCGGAGCGATGGGTTTTTATGCCGCTGCAGCCGGGGTTGCCAAGATTATGAAACTCAATTCTGAGCAGATTGCAAAGGGTTTGGCGAATGGAGGATTGGCTTCGATAAGTCCGTACAGTACGGCAGTTAGCGGCGCCCGAATAAAAAGTATGTATTCGGGATGGCCGAATTTTCTCGGCATTCGCTTGATGGAGTTGGCACGTACCGATGTCGGCGGAGATATCGATGTATTTGAATCCGTCGACGGGCTCGGTGTCGTTCTGTCGGGACGGCCGCTTTCCGATGAAAAGAGAGCAAATGCGCTTGCAAATTTGGGAAAAGAATATATGCTGCTGCAGAGTTATTTTAAACCCTATCCGTGTTGTCGATGGCTTCATGCACCTTTATATCTGTTGGAAAAAATATTGGCGGAAAACAGCAATAAAAATATAACGCAGATTATTGTTCGAGGACCGAAGTTTATTAATTTATATAATACGCGCGGTGATTATTCCCAAACGGTTAAAGCGCAATACAGCATTCCGTATACGCTTGCAGCGATGTTATTACATCACAGATGCGGTATTGAGGAATTTTCAGATACATTTCGTACAAGTGCTGCTATTCGAAAAACAGCGGATATGATAAAAATTGCAGAAGACGATGAGGCGGAGAAATTATTTCCGGAGCGATTTCAGATTACGCTTGCGGTGCGCTTCGATGACGGGAGTTATGTCGAAAAAACAGGCGGATTACCGTGGGGCCCTGATTTACCGGCTACAAAAGATGAGTTGATTTTAAAATTTAAAAGATTGACGACTGCAATATTGGGATACAGAAACGGTGATGCAATTGTAAAATTATATAAAAGCGGATTTGAAATTACAGGTGCGTTTCGTCAATTAGTACGTATTCTTAATCGTAAAGTTATCGATATATAATAAGTATAACGGTGTTTTCGAAAAATACGGTTTTTCCGGATTTTTCTCCCGAATCTGCAAAGCGCGTCATAGCACACCGCACGTAAATTCGCTATACTGTCCGTACAGCTATGGAACCGATATTGACTGTAGAAAATCTGACGAAGCGTTACGGTGCGAAGCCCGCGCTTAAAAATATTTCGTTCGTGCTTGAAGCGGGGCGAATACTCGGGCTTATGGGGCCGAACGGCAGCGGTAAAACGACGTTTTTGAAAGTCGTCGCGGGCTTGCAAAAGGCGAACGGCGGAAAAGTGCGTGTATGCGGAAACCCCGTCGGCGTTGAAAGCAAAAAGTACGTGTCTTTTTTACCCGACAGAAATATTATGCCCAAGCGCATGACGGCGCTCGATGCTTTCGATTATTACCGCGATTACTTTGACGATTTCGATGTACACAAAGCGCTCGATATGCTCGACTTCGTCCGTCTCGAAAAAAACGTTCCCGTCTCGCAGATGTCGAAGGGCATGATCGAAAAACTGAATTTGACTTTATGTTTTTCCCGCAAAGCCAAATTGTTTTTGCTCGACGAACCGCTCGGAGGAGTCGATCCCGTTGCACGGGAAAGGATCGTATCGGCTATCGTCAACACGTACAATCCTTCTTCGTCGATCATCGTGAGCACGCATCTCGTGCACGACATCGAACATATGTTCAACGACGTGTGCTTTATCGGCAAGGGCGAAATCGTGCTGTATGAAGATGCAAGCGTGCTGAAAAGCCGGCGCGGTATGGACATCGACGAACTGTATATCGATACGTTTAAGGAGATGTGAGCATGATGCAAGCGACGTTGAAACAGGAATGGAAAGCGAGCCGCCTGCGCATTTTGTATACGAGCGCCGTCATCGCGATGGTATTGCTCGGCGCGGTTCTTGTCAATTTTATCGCGTATCAGACGAAGTCGGATCATCTTTCGCTTTTCGGCATGACAATGTATTTTATCGGATTTTGCTGTATGGGGATTATCCCGCTGTATGCGTTGGTGCGCGGAAGCGGCAATATGCAGCCGATTCTTTTCGGCGATACGGGCTGGCTTGCATTGCTTGTGCCCGAACGAAGTTATGCGCAGCTCGGAGCGAGGCAGCTCGTAAATCTTGCCGAATACGTCATCTATATGCTGCCGGCTCTGTTGTATCTGTCGTTTATGGCGCCGACGGCGGGGCTGCTCTTTCACGGCGCGTTTTCGGAATATCTGCCCTTTTCGGTCAATCCGGGTATGTCCTATGTTGAGAGCATAAAGCAGCTGTACCGCTTTGCATTTGCCGAACATTTTTTAGAACTCGTACAATTCGGCGCAATGGGCGTCATCTCTTTTGCGAGCTGGCAGGCGATGTTCAATTTTGCAATGGCGCTGTACTCCGCTTTTATCCGCACGAAAAAGCCGAATAAATTTTTGATCGTCGTAATCATCTTTTTTCTGTTTTATTTTCCGATGCGTATCGGTACGCTCGGCTTCGATAACGACGTGAGCGATATGGTGCGGGACTCGTCGTTCTATGGAGCGGTGCTGCGCTATTCGTGGAATCATACGCTGCGCTATGCGATTTTCGGCGCGGTGTATTTTTTAGCGACGGGTTGGCTTATGGAGCACAAAATCGAGGTGTGACGTGAAACATGCGATGGAGCGCCTGCGGGAGCTTTCGAAAAAAAACGGTCCGCTGTGCGTCGGACTCGACACCGATCCCTCGTATATTCCCGAAAGCGTTTTGCGGCAATTCGGCGGAAAAGCTGAAGCGGTTTTCGCATACAACAGAGAAATTATTAATCGAATCGCGGACGACAAAAGCGCGTGCTGCTGTAAAGTACAGATCGCGTATTACGAAGCGATGGGCGTCGAAGGGATGAGCGCGTATGCGAAAACGCTTTCGGCGGTGAGGGCTGCGGGATTGTCGGTTATATCGGACATCAAGCGGGGAGACATCGCGAATACGGCGGAAGCATACGCGCGCGCGCATTTTTCGGGCGACTTCGAAACGGATATAGCGACGGTAAATCCGTATATGGGGTTCGATACGCTTTCACCTTTTGTAGATTTTTGCAAAAAGGGCAAAGGGATATTCGTTTTGCTCCGCACGTCGAATCCCGGAGCGGCGGACATCGAGCGAAGGGAGCTTAAAGAAGGAGGCGCCGTATTCGGTATCGTCGGCGCGGAACTCAAGCGGCTTGCGAAAGAATGCGGGCAGGGCTGTGACGCGGCATGCTGTCCCCCTGTCGGTGCCGTCGTCGGCTGTACGGAAGAAAGCGATGCCCGTTTTTTGCGCGACGCGTATCCCGAACTCTTTTTTTTGATCCCCGGTTACGGAGCGCAGGGCGGAAAAGCGCGTGTGGCTGCAACACTTCTCGGCAAAGCCGGCGGCGTCGTCAACTCTTCGCGCGCTCTTTTGTGTGCATGGAAAAATGATGCGGATCTCCTGCGAAAAGCGGATGAAGGGGTGATTACGCTTTCCGATATGGCCGATGCGGCCGCTCGAAGCGCGCTTTCGGCAAAAGAAGAACTGTGCGCTTTGGCGTAAGCGCCGGATTTTGCGTCAATCGTTCGAAACATTGTCATTTACGAATTGATGTGTTAATATGAAGTCTGATGACGCGTTTTATTTAATTTGAAATTGAATCTGTCAACTCGGTTCTAAGCGCGGACACGCGGGATTTGTTCTGTCGTAAAGCGCATCTACAAATACGTTTTATATTTGTTTATGGAGGAAAAAATGAAGAAATTCGCTTTTAAGCGGACGGCAGCAGTGATGCTTGCAGTATCGTTGCTTTTTGTTTCTTGCGGAGGCGGAAGCAAATTCAAAGCGGGAACCTATACCGGCGAAGGCACTGGTATGGGAGGGGCGCTCACGGTGCAGGTAAAGCTTTCCGCTTCGAAAATCGAATCGGTAACGGTAACGAAGCACAACGAAACGCCCGGTATCAGCGATCCTGCAATCGAAAAGATTCCGGCGCAGATTGTAGCTGCTCAAAAAACGAACCTCGACGTTATCGGCGGATGTTCGATTACGAGCCGCGCGATTATGCAGGCGGCGGATGCTGCGCTCAAAAGCGCAGGCGTCAATGTCGAAAAGCTTAACGCAGCAACCGCTTCTTCTGCGGAAACGAAAGCGGCCGATGTCGAAAAGACGGCGGACGTTATCGTCGTCGGAGCCGGAGGAGCGGGTATGGCAGCCGGCGTTCAGGCAAATCAAAACGGCGCGACGGTTATCATCATCGAAAAGACGGCTCGCGTCGGAGGCGATACGATTATGGCCGGCGGCGCGCTCAACGCGGTCGATGAAGGCAGCGAAACGGCTAAGGCGAACAAGGATTCGGTCGCGCTGCATTACAAGCAGACCTATGAGGGCGGCGACAAGCAGGGTGATCCCGATTTGATTCACACGCTTACCGACAACGCATGGAAGGGCGTCGAGTGGCTCAAATCGATGGGCATGGAATTCAAGCCCGGCACGTTTACGGTAACCGGCGGTTTGTGGCCTCGCGCGCATAAACCGGTAGACCCCGTCGGCACGGGATTTTTCAAAACCTATAACCGCTATATCGATTCGCACGAGGGCATCGAAGTGATGCTCAATACGAAGGGCGAAAGCTTTATCGTCGAAAACGGTAAAGTCGTCGGCGTCAATGCGATCGGTGAAACGGGTAACAAAGTGACGCTCCGCGCGAATAAGGGCGTAGTTCTTGCGACCGGCGGTTTTGCACGCAACGTCGAAATGCGCGAAAAATACAACAAACAATGGCCGACGCTCGGCGCGAATATTCCTTCGACGAACCCGCCGAGTTCGACGGGAGACGCTTTTGCCATGCTCGAACCGCTTCACGCTCAGCTCGTGCAGATGGAAAACATCCAGCTCCTGCCGCTCGGCGATCCCGAAACGGGAAGCCTTTCCGGCAATATCGAAATGGATGTCGAACGCCGCATCTTTGTCAATAAAAACGGCGACCGCTTTGTCGATGAAGGCGCTAGGCGCGATACGATGACGATGGCGCTGTTTCATCAGCCGGATAACTATATGTGGATCGTACTCGATTCGCACTGCTATCCGACGGGCGACGAAAAAAACAATTTCAACGAATCCGCGAACGAACTCGTTGCTGCCGGCCGCGCGGTGAAGGCGAACTCCGTCGAAGAACTTGCAAAAGCGATGAACGTTCCCGCCGATCATCTGAAAGCCGCGCTCGACGATTTCAATAAACACGTCGCCGATAAATCGAAGGACGCGTTCGGTCGTACGCTTTATTCGACGCCGATCGACAAGCCGCCGTTCTATGCGGCTCCCCGCGTTCCGACGGTTCACCACACGATGGGCGGCGTCAAAATCGATACGGGCTGTCACGTGTACAACACCGACGGAAAAATCATTCCGGGCTTGTATGCGGCGGGCGAAGTTACCGGCGGCATACACGGTGCGAACCGCTTGGGCGGCAACGCGCTGACCGATACGGTCGTATTCGGACGCATCGCCGGTACGAACGCAGCTGCGGGTAAGTGATCGTCCGTTCTAAAAGCTGAAGTTTCGGACGCGCTTTGAAGCGCAGGTGATGACGTAAAAGCGGCTTTCTCTTCGGGGAAGGCTGCTTTTGCGTACTTATCGATTTCATGTGAAGTTCAAAAGCGGCGGCTGAAATATCGTCGCTGCTTTTGAATGCCGAGCCGTTTTTTATGGGAGGTTCTATGAAAAAATTATACGGCGTTATTACCGCTATGACGACGCCGTTTACGCAAGATAACAAAGTGGATGTCGCGGCGCTTGAAGAACAGACCGAATTTTTAATTCAAAAAGGCATTCACTGTTTGTATCCGTGCGGTACGACGGGTGAAATGTTTTCGATGTCCGCCGAAGAGCGCGAACTCGTCGCCGAAACCGTCGTCAAAAAAGCCGCCGGCCGCGTAACGGTTTTCGTCCACGTCGGCGCAATGTGTCAGGACTGTACGATCCGCCTTGCAAAACATGCGCACAGCATCGGTGCTGACGGCGTGGGCATCATTACGCCGGTGTTCTTCCATGTCGATGACCGCGCTATGGTCGAATATTATAAAACGGTATGCGCCGCGCTGCCGGACGATTTTCCCGTGTATGTATATGTGATTCCTCAGCTTGCGCACAACGATATCGGGGCTGCGACGATGGAAGAGATCGCTTCCGCGTGTAAAAACGTCGTCGGTGTAAAATACAGTTTTGCCGATATGCGCCGGATAAACGAATATCTGCAAGTGCGCGGAGGAAATTTTTCGGTTGTCCCCGGAGCGGACGATCTCTTTTTGCCCGCGCTGTCGTGCGGCTGCGACGGTACGGTGTCCGGCTGTTCGGGCCCGTTTCCGGAAGCTTTCGTTGACGTGTATAAAGCGTTTCAATCGGGCGATATTGCCGCGGCTCGGAAAGCGCAGGTTAAAGCGACGAAATTGGCGATGATTATGAAATGCGGCGCGAATATGTCCATATTCAAAAATATCTTGACGATGCGCGGTATTCGCGGCGGATACATGCGCCGACCGCTTCTCGATTTGACTGCCGAGCAGGTTGCGGAACTGAAAAAAGAAGTTGCATCGTATTTGTAATTGCAAATACGGTGTAGAGGTATATGGCTTTTTATGGAGGTAGTATGAAAAGAATCGGAATACTGTGTCTGCTTTCGGCAGCGGTAATTTCTTGGAGCTTTGCTCTGGGTAATGGAGATAGTGTCAAATTTCCCGGCAACAAACAGATTTCTCTGATCGTTCCGTATTCTGCGGGCGGCGCGTCCGATACGACGGCGCGCATCTATGCGTCGGAACTTGAAAAAGCGCTCCCCGGTACGATCACCGTGAGCAATATCACCGGCGCGTCGGGAGCGACGGGATTGACGCGGGTCAAAAACGCAAAAGCCGACGGCTACACGGTCGCGTATATGCCCGTCGAATCGACGATGCTCCGCGCACTCGGTCTCACCGATTTGAGCACCGACGATTTCAAATTCATCGGACGGGCGATGACGATTCCGTCGGCCGTCACGGTAAAAGCGGATTCTCCGTGGAAGACGATTGAAGATTTTATCGCGTATGCGAAAGCGAATCCGGGAAAAGTTCGCGTCGGAAATTCCGGAACGGGATCCATCTGGCATGTCGCGGCCGCTTCGGTAGAAGACAAATGCGGCGTTAAATTTACGCACGTTCCGTTTGAAGGTGCAGCCCCTGCCGTAACCGCTCTTGCCGGCGGCAATATCGAAGCGGTTACCGTTTCTCCGTCGGAAGTGCAAAGCCTCGTCAACGACGGCAAACTGAGAGTTTTAATAATTCTCGGCGAAGGCCGTTCGTCCGTCGTTCCGAATGTACCGACTGCCCGCGAAAAAGGCATCGATATTGCGATTCAGGGATGGGGTGCGTTCGCCGTTCCGAAGGGTACGCCCGCCGAAATCGTGAGTATCCTCGAAAAAGCGTCCGCCGCTGCGCTTAATTCCGCGCCGGTAAAAGAACTGCTCGCATCGAAAGGTTTTGAACACGCATATTTGAGCGGTTCCGATATGGATGCCGCCGCCGCAAAAGAATTGAGCTATTACGGAAAATTGATTCCCGCATTGCTCAAAAAATAATGCTTTGCCGATCGCTCCCGTATTTTCGGGAGCGATTTTTATCGTATGAAAAGGAGGTCGCCGTTTATGCGCAAGGGTGATGCGATATCCGGTATTGCGATAACGCTTTTGGGTTTCGGAGTGGTCGTTTATACGCTCGCGGAAAATACGATGCGCTTTAACGCGCAAACTTCCGACGGAGTTCCGGGAGCCGGTTTTTTCCCCGTGCTGCTCGGATCCGTTTTAGGGATTCTCGGCATCGTTTTACTGATTCGCAGCATCCGTGAAAAGATCGAAAAAGCACAGTCTGCCGCTGCAAGTGAAGAAACAAAAAAAAATATTAAAATGCTCGTACTGACGATAACGGCCATCGTCATATTTTTTATTTTGTGGCAGCTTACGAAATTATTTATTTTGTGGGCGCTTGCGCTTGTGGTTTTTCTTAATTTTATATTTGAGCGTACGTGGAAATTCAATATCATCTATTCGCTCGTGTTTGTCGCTTTTATCTATCTGGCCTTTGTCGTAGGCTTTTCCGTCCAATTCAATATTTAAAAGATGATAGATATATACGGGAGTATGTATGACACTCGAAATTTTTGCCAAGGCTTTTTTTGAACTTTGTACGCCGTCGGTTTTATTGTTTTTATGCCTCGGAGTCGTAATCGGTACGGTGATCGGCGCGCTGCCCGGCCTATCCGCAACGATGGGTATCGCCATTATGACGCCGATTACATTTTGGTTTCCGCCGGCAAACGGATTCGCGCTGCTTATGGGACTGTGGAATGCCGCAATTTTTTCGGGATGCATTTCCGCGATTTTAATAAATACTCCGGGAACGCCCGCTTCCATCAGTCAATCGCTCGACGGCTATCAGATGTACCGGCAGGGGAAAGGCGGTCTCGCGCTCGGCGTAAACGTCATCTATTCGTTTATCGGAGGGGTCTTTTCGACGCTGTGTCTTATTTTGTTTTCCACACCGATAGCGAATTTTACCGTAACGTTCAATGCGCCCGAATACTGTATGCTCGCGCTTTTCGGTCTTTCGATGATGATCGCCGTGTCGACCGGCAACGTGCTCAAAGGTACGATACTCGGCGTCGCGGGCATCCTGCTCAGCTGCGTGGGACTCGATCCTCTGCTTGCCGTACCGCGCTTTACTTTCGGTTCGGTCGACTTGCTCGCCGGCATTTCGTTTATCCCCGTTATGATCGGTATGTTCGGTATCGGCGAAGTGCTGTATCAGATGTATTCGCGGAACCGCGCGGAAGAAGCGGCGGAAATGAAAGCGCGGAAAGTCAATCTTGCGCTCGGCCGCGTTTTGCCGTCGTTTAAGGAATTCAAAGAACTCACGATACCGACGCTTATCGGTGCCGTTGAAGGAACGCTCATCGGCGCGATTCCCGCAGCGGGCGGCGACATCGCATCGATTATCTCGTGGGGCAATGCAAAAAAAATGAGTAAGCATCCCGAAGAATACGGAAAGGGGTCGATTGAAGGGCTCGCCGTTTCTTCGACTGCAAATAATGCGGTTATCGGAGGGGCGATGACGACGATGATGACGCTCGGCATTCCCGGCGATTCGGTTACCGCGATCCTTATCGGCTCTTTGACGATGTACGGTATGCAGCCGGGTTTGAAAATGTTTACTGAAAATGCCGACTTTACCGCAAAGATTATGCTGCTCATGCTGCTTGCGAATGTCGTCTTTTTGATCTTCGGTCTCGTTACCGCAAAAGCATCCGCGAAAGTGCTGAACGTTTCGCAGCCGACCGTTTGGACGGCGGTATGTCTTTTGTGCGTCGTCGGATCCTATGCGTTGAATAATAATTTTTTCGACGTTATCGTCATGTTTGCCGCTGCTCTTCTCGGCTTTGTGTGCAAAGTATATAATTTTCCGACGGGACCATTTGTGCTCGGTCTGCTCCTCGGCAATATGATGGAAGCGAACTTCCGCCGTGCGCTCGTGATGAGCCATGGGAAGCTCATGACTTTCGTACAGCGTCCCGTTTCCTGCGTGCTTTTGATCGCGACGATTCTCGCGTTCTCTTGGCCGGTTATTAAAAATATAATCGATGCGCGGAAGGGCAGCGCGCGAAAGGCGGGGTAAAAGCATGTGTGTATGTATTTTGCGGTATCGAAAAACGTAAGTTTCGAGCGGTTTCCTTTTGTTGCAAAAGGATTTATCTTGGGATGCTTTTTATTAATTGATAATTAATAAAAATTTCGTAAAAAGGAGAAACCTTATGAAAAAGAGATTGTTTTCGGGGTTCGTGCCGGTAATGCTGTTTGCCGCAATGCTATCCGTTGCCGCGTGTAAATCAAATCAGTTATTTAAATCGGGTACTTACACAGGTAAAGGACAGGGTATGGGCGGAGCTCTTACCGTGGAAGTAAAACTTACCGATTCCGAAATCGAATCGGTAACGGTGACAAAACATAACGAGACGCCCGGCATCAGCGATCCGGCAATCGAAAAAATTCCGGCCCAGATCGTAGCTTTTCAAAAAACGAACCTCGACGTTATCGGCGGATGTTCGATTACCAGCCGCGCGATTATGCAGGCGGCGGATGCTGCGCTCAAAAGTGCGGGTGTGGATACCGCAAAGCTTAATGCGAAAAGTAAAGTAAAAAATACTGCAAAAACGAAGAATGCCGATATGAAGACCGATGTAGTTGTCGTCGGAGGCGGCGGTGCGGGTATAGCAGCAGCACTTTCTGCGGCGGAAAAAGGTGCGTATGTTATTCTTATAGAAAAAATGGGTGCGTTGGGCGGTGCTACGCAGTTATCGGCCGGTATTATTCCGGCAGTCGGTACCAAACAGCAAAAGGATGCGGGCATCGAAGATAATAATGATTGGTTTGCCCGAGACATTTTAAGGCCGAGCAACTACAGTGTTCGGCGTGATCTTGTGTATACGGTTGTCGAAAATTCCAAATCGCTGATCGAATGGCTTGAGTCGAAAGGCTGCCGTTTTACGCTTGTCACCCGTTCTTTGTACTATGGGCAATCAAACTATAGAATGCATATCAGCGACCGCTTAGGTGCCGGTATGACAGCCGCATTGATCGATAATCTTGAACATGTTGAAAATATTACCGTTATGTGCGGGACGACGGGAATCGGTTTGCTTACAAACGACAAAGGTGAAGTCGTCGGTGTCAGAGCAAATGACGGTATAAATGATTTTAATATTACGGCTAACAATACGGTGCTTGCTACATCGGGTTTCGGCGCAAACGATGAAATGGTTAAAACGTATATGCCGGAAGTTGCAAGTGCATTTAAATATGTAGCGCCGGGTGCAACGGGAGAAGGTATTCTCTGGGGACAAAGATTAGGCGCCGCCGTTGCGAATATGAAAGCATATCAGGGGCACGCATTTTATAACGAACAAATACACGCTTCTCTGTCGCAGGGAATGGCTAATATGGGCGGTATTTTCGTCAATAGTAACGGTATCCGTTTTACTAATGAATACGGCGGGTATTCCGAATTGACTCCGCACGTCCTTGCTCAGCCCGGACATTTTGCATATTTGATTATCAATGACGATATTGCCGCCGCTACCGCTGCTTTTGCCGGTTATAAAGAAAAAGGCATTGTGGTATCCGGTAATACACCCAAGCAGCTTGCGGATGCGCTGGGTATTAATGCCGAATCTCTCTCAAATACTTTTGAGCGCTATGAGGCTTCCATTAAGCGCGGCGAAGATGAGTTTAATAAAACGAAATTACCGAAAAACTGGAACGGCCCGTATTATGCGATGAAGATAACCGGCGATTTGCGCCATACGCAGGGAGGTCTTGTCACTGATGTTGCCGCTCACGTTCTGAAAGCGGACGGTACGGTTATTCAGGGGCTCTACGCTGCGGGAGGCTGCACGGAAGGTTTTGCAAGTACGGGCGGCGCCGCATATATGTCCGGCGACGGATTATTGCAAGCGCTTGTTTTCGGCCGCATAGCAGGTGAAAAAGCCGCAACTGAAAAAAAAGGGAGTATTAAAGCGACGGTTCGGTCAGATACATTTTAAAAATAATTTTGCAAACTAAGGAATGTAATCGATTTTTGCACGAAGCGGACGGTACCCCCTTATTCGGGGTGCCGTTTTTTATACGGGAGCCTCCGCCTCCGTCCGTCTTGTCCTAACTCGCGTAAAATCATATCTTTACACTATGTCCGATACCGCAGTTTGCAAATCTCCTCCGCTCTATGCGAGAGGTACCGTCATATCCTGTGAAAAAGAAAAAGGCGCGCGTCCCGAAGGAAGCGTTTTTCTGCTGAAAGCCGCCGTACCGAAGTCGGCAGCTAGACACTGTCAGTCAGTGTCGTCCTCGGTTCCGCAAACTGTAAACCCTTCCGCCTCGCTGCAAGAGGCCGCGAGTGCCGGCAGCGCTCTACAAGGCAGAAGTTTGCCGAGCGCGCGATCCGGCATGCCGCTTCCGGGACAGTTTTATATGCTCCGTGCGGAAAGGTCGGGTGTGCTTTTGGGGCGGCCGGTCAGCGTATTTCACGCCGAAGCGCGCTCGGACGAAATCGAAGTGCAGTATAGGCTGTATTAAAGCTGCGGTCGGCTTTCTTGCGTATTCTTTCTTCTGATTTCATCTAAATAGCCGTATACGGTGACTGCCGATATACCCATTTTTTCGGCAACTTTTTCAACGGCACCCTTTACTAAAAATACACCTTTAGTATCCATAAATTCAATAAGATTAAGCCGATCTTTTTTTGTTATTCGCTTTTCTCCCGACATACTGATAATTCGATCAAGTAAATCGTTAAAAACATCACTGACACCGGAAATATCCTCTATGTCCACACCTGATTCAAAAAGGTTCGCCTCCGGTTTTATAAAGTTATAAAGCATATCCATAGATGCTTCTATTGCTGTAATGTCAATATTTATACACAAAGCACCTATTACCCTATCCGCATGATTGCGTATTAATACGGTACTCGATTTTATTTTCTTTCCGTTTTCTAAGGTAAATGTATAATTACATCTTTGGTCATTTTGTAAAGAGGGAGATAATAAAACTTCCGTAATTAAGTGATCAAACGACTGTCCGTCTTGTCTTCCTGTAACATGATTGTTCATTACAAAAACGACGGAACTTTTGGGCATAGTGAGATCATGTAATACGACTTCACAGTTTTTTCCGAAGGTTTGCCCAATCATTTTTACTATTGGTAAGAACCTTTTAAGCTCATCATTCTTCATTTTTTCTCTTGTCATTTAATGATGATAGCAAACGATAGGATTGATGTAAAGAGTGCTATTGTGATTTGCCTCGACATGCAATATCAATTGTTCTTACAATATCGTTGTTTTTGATTAAGATTGCTTTATCGTAAAGATTGACGGTCGGGCAAATATGGCTTGGAATAACTTCAACTTTGTCGCCGATTTTGACTTGTTCATTGAAAGCCTTATTGATTATAACACCGTGTTCGTCAAAAAGAGCTGCGATAGTTACATTTTCAAAATTCTTGATACGTCCAAAACCGTTTGTTGCACAAATACCGATGTCTCGATTTTGACTTACCAATGCTTTTGCACCTGCATCGATGACTACTCTTTCTTTATTGGGTTTTGATATGACAGTGGCGAGGACTGTTGCCGCACAATGAGAAAAATCTTCTATAGCAGAGGCTTGCCCCACATCAAAAAAAATATAGGTCCCTATACGCAGTTCTGTAATTCCTTCTGTAAACGCACCATTTAAAATCGAAGGAGTTGCTCCGACACTTATAGTTTCAACTTCAACTCCCATATTACGCATAAGGTCTGTCGCATGTAAAGTACGACGATATGCGTTTTCTGCCAGCGAAATACATTCGGTTCTGTTTGCGGCTTTATATGTATGACCTTCGTGCGAAAAAATGCCTTTAATTATAATATGTTTCTTTTTCAGCGTATATTTAACTAAATGAATGAGGTCTGTATCTTCTATAATTCCGGAACGATTTTCACCTACTTCATATTCTATAAGGACTTCTAAAGGTTCTTTTTCCGTAGAAAAAACTTGCTCGATTTGATCGACCTGAGTTGTATTATCAATACCGATTCGCAATTTTTTTACCAGCGGCCGTAAGGCTTTCAGCCGTTTGTATTTAAGAATACCGACGATTTCATTTGCAATAAAAATATCTTGGATACCATGATTTGCCATAACTTCTGCTTCACCTATTTTTGCACATGCAATACCGGTTGCCCCGTATTTCATTTGCAATTTTGCAAAGTAAGGCATTCTGTGTGTTTTAATATGAGGGCGCAGCAATACCCCTTTAGAATCGGCTAAAGCTTGTGTGTTTTTTATATTATCGAGTACAATTTCTTCATCGATAATTAATGACGGAGTATCTATTATTTCGTATAATTTATTATTCATAATATACCTCTTTTATATAATAAATTATCTATATTATATATAATATAACATAAATTGAAAAAAAGCAATATAATTTTATATATAATTCATAAAAAATATAATTTTTTATTGACTTTTGGATAAAATGATATATAATAAAACCGAGGTGAAAATTATGAATTATCAGTCTGTTATTAATTCTATAATTAAACCATACGAGCAACGAATTATCGAGATAAGTGATGAAATTTGGAAACTTGCTGAAACAAAATTTGAAGAATATCAATCCCAAAAACTGTATTGCAGTTTTTTGAAAGAGTTGGGTTTTTCCGTTGAAACGGGAATCGGAAATCTTCCTACTGCTTTTCGTGCCAAGTACGGGACACAAGGTCCTACTATCGGTTTTTTAGGAGAATTTGATGCACTGCCGAATTTAGATCAAAAAGCTTTTTCAATTCAAAAAGAGCCTTCCGGCGGAACATCTACGAACGGGCACGGCTGCGGGCATAACTTACTTGGAACGGGGGCACTTGCAGCTGCGATTGTGATAAAAGAACTAATTGCAACAAAAAAAGTCAACGGACAGGTAGTATATTACGGATGTCCTGCAGAAGAGGGCGGTTCAGGAAAGGCTTGGATGGTGCGAGAACATTGTTTTGATGATTCCGATATTATTTTAACTTGGCATCCCTATCCGTATAACATGATATTAGGCGAAGTTTTTCTCGCTTCAATTCAAGCTGTCTTTAAATTTGACGGTATTGCTGCACATGCAGCTGCATGTCCTCACCTAGGCCGGAGCGCACTTGATGCCGTTGAATTGATGAATGTCGGCGTCAACTTTTTAAGAGAGCATGTTGTTCCTGAAGCAAGAATACATTATGCAATTATTGATTCCGGCGGCAAATTTGCCAACGTTGTTCAGCCGCATGCAGAAGTTCTTTATCAGTTACGGGCTCCCAAAATGAAAGATGTTAATGATATTTATCAAAGAGTACAAAGGATTGCCAAGGGAGCCGCTTTGATGACGGATACGAAAGTTTCGGTTCAATTTGACAGATGTTGTAGTGAAATTCGTCCGAATAAAGTTTTGAATGAATTGTTATATGAACAAATGGAATTAGCCGGTATTTGCCCGATTGATGAACAAGATATTGCGTTTGCAAATAAAATACGGAGTGCTTTAAAACCGGAAATGATCGGAACTGATGAAAGGAATTTATGCAAGTATTACGGGGAAAGAGGAACCGTTCTGGCTGCACAGCTTGAAAAAAAAGAAATATGCGATTTTTTATACCCGCTAAATCCTATTTCAAATGCGTGTTTCGGATCAACGGATGTAGGGGATGTTAGTCAAATAAAACCGGTCGGTCAAATCAGTATCGTTTCTTATGCAAAAGATACGCCGGCTCATTCTTGGCAGCTTGTTTCTCAGGGAAAAGCTCCCCTTGCGCATAAAGCGTTATTACATGCAGGAAAGGTATTGGCCGGTACTGCCTTGAAACTGCTTTGTGAGCCGACAGCGTTTGAAAAGGTAATTAAAGAATTTAATGCCGGTAGTTTAAAGGAACCTTATCTATGGCCTATTCCCCAAAAAGCAAAACCGCCGATTCCTAAAAACAAAAAAAGGTATAAATAAAGGAATAAATATGAGCATTATTAAGCAAGTTGAAGGGTTAAAACCGAATGGACATTATGCTTTGGCCGTAGTTGATGGGGGACGTATCTACGTTTCCGGTCAGTTTTCCGTTAGTTTGGAAAACGGAGAAAAAGTTTTTGGAACAGTTGAAGATGAAGCAAAGCGCGTTTTATCAAATATTGATAAGATTTTGAAAGCTGCCGGTTCTTCCGCTGCAAAAATTTTAAAGTCTACCGTTTATGTGGATGATTTAAAAAATTGGGATAAAATTAATGATATTTACAGCAGTTTTTTTAAAGATCACATTCATGCGCGAACTATTATTTGTGTTAAAGAGCTTCATTATGGATTTAAGTTAGAAATGGATGTTATTGCCGGTTTCTAATTTAAATTCAAATAATAAAATAGGAGGAATATTTTGGAAGCTAAAACGAAAAAAATTGTGGTTCCACATACGCTGGCGATCATTGTGGTTGTTATGTTTATGGCATCGGTATTGACTTATGTTATTCCTGCCGGTAGCTATGATCGTACAAAAAACGAATCCGGACAAACGATTGTACTTCCTGAAAGTTTTCATTATGTTGACAGAACTCCGGTTAATCCTCTTTCTATTTTTTCCCATGTGTTTACCGGATTAAACAAAGCAAAAAATGTTATATTTGTTTTGCTTTGTGCCGGCGGAGGAATGGGGGTATTGCTTTCTACCGGAATGTTTCAGGGTATTGCAGGTTCTGCTTGTCGGAAAGCACGAGGTAGAAATAAAGAGTGGCTTGTAATTTCTCTCCTGATGACTGTTTTCGCTTTGTTATGTATTCCGATAAATTTAAATTTCTTTATACCATTTGCTGCTTTAGGGGTGTTGGTTGCACTCAGTTTAGGTCTGGACGCTATTGTCGGTGTATCAATAGTTATGTTGGGCGGTGCTGTCGGATTTTCTTGCGGTGCAATGAATATATCCAATACCGGAACAGCACAACAAATTGCAGAGCTCCCTTTATTTTCGGGTATGTGGTTTCGTCTTCTTTCGATGATTCCTTTTTTGCTGGTCAGTATTCTCTATGTACTCAAATACGCAAAGGAAATTAAAAAAACGCCGGAAAAAAGTTTAATCTATGATGTCAAAATAGATTTTGCTTTTGAAGAAAATGATGAAACCCGATTTGTAAAACGACATATTCCCGTTGCAGTTGTTGCTTTAATCGGAATCGGTTATATCATTTATGTTTCCATTTTTGGAAAATTGTCGAATGAAATAGTTGCAACAACATTTATTTACATGGGCTTTGCGGCAGGGATTGTATACAGAATGCCGATCAATACAATCTGCAAAGAATTCATGAATGGTGTTAAAAGTATGGCGGCGACATCGATGATGATAGGATTTGCATATGTCATCGGTGTTATCCTAACAAAAGGAAATGTTATAGATACTGTTGTTCACGGGCTAGCCGGTGTACTTTCATATGTACCGAATATTCTTAAAGCTCCGGCAATGTTTATTATGCATATTATTATTAATCTGTTCATTACTTCGGGCAGCGGGCAAGCTGCCGTGTCTATGCCGATTTTCGTACCGGTGGCTGATTTGGTCGGTATTTCTCGGCAAACGGCCGTATTGGCGTTTAATTTTGGAGATGGATTCTGTAATAATATTCTTCCGCATGCTGCGGCGACAATGGGCTTTGTGGGTGCTATCGGAATCCCCTTTACCAAATGGTTTAAATATGCGATTAAACTTTTTGCTATTTGGACTGTAGTAGGAATAGTTTTATTGATGATTGCTTCTTTAATTAATTATATGTAAGTAAATATTTATTTAAAGAATATGCTGTTTGAAATACACTCCCTCGAATTTCTTTGATTTAATTTTTCACATGAATTCGAGGGGTATTGTTTCCTTACTTTTTTATGCGGGAGACGCTGTCCGTCTTGCCCTAACTCGCGTAAAATCATATCTTTACATTATGTCCGATACAGCAGCTTGTAAATCTCCTCCGCTCTATGCGAGGGGTACCGTCGTGTCCTGTGAAAAAGAAAAAGGCGCGCGCCCCGAAGGAAGCGTTTTTTTGCTGAAAGTCTGCGTACCGAAGTCGGCAGCTAGACACTGTCAGTCGGTGCCGTCTTCGATTCTGCAAGCTGTAAACCGTTCTGCCGTGCCGCAAGAAGCGGCGAGCGCTGACAGTACCGTACGCGACAAAAGTTCGCCGAGCGCGCAGTCCGGCATGCCGCTTCCGGGGCAGTTTTATATGCTGCGCGCGGAAAGGTCGCTCGTGCTTTTGGGGCGGCCGGTCAGCGTATTTCATGCCGAAGAGCGCGCGGACGAAATCGAAGTGCAGTTTCTCATCCTCGTAAAGGGACGCGGTACGAGGGAGTTGTGCGCACTGAAAGCGGGAGATGCCCTACTGATGCTCGGCCCCGTCGGAAACATTTTTCCCTTTCCCGAAAACGATACAAAAGTCTGTGTTGCAGGCGGCGGTATCGGCGTCGCGCCCGTAGCTGCTTTTGCCGAAACGCTTCCGCCCGGCTCTTACGATTTTTTTGCGAGCTTTAAAAGCGGCTCCTACGGTTTGGAGTATATCCGCCCGGAAAAATTAATAATTACGACGGACGACGGAAGCGAAGGCGTTCACGGCATGCTTCCCGCAGCCCTTACCGAAGATGCGCTTCGTGCGGGATGTTACGGTGCCGTGTATGCGTGCGGCCCTGTGCCTATGCTTTCGTATGTAAAGCGCATAGCCGAAAGCGCAGGTATCCCGTGTTATATAAGCATGGAAAGCCGAATGGCTTGCGGTATGGGTGTCTGCCTCGGCTGCACGATTCACACGAACGAAGGCAACAAGCGCTGCTGTAAAGACGGTCCCGTTTTCGACAGCCGCATCCTCGAATTTCCGAAGCCCGTATCGAAGCCTGCTCGGAAAGCGCTCGACGGAGTACCCGATCTTTCGATTGCGATCGGGGGCGTGCGTTTAAAAAATCCCGTCATCGCGTCTTCGGGGACTTTCGGATTCGGCACGGAATACGCTTCCGTATTCGATGTCGGAAAGCTCGGCGGCATTGCGAGCAAGGGGCTGACGCTCGAAGCGCGCGAAGGAAATACGGGCATCCGCTTGTGGGAAACGCCTTCGGGTCTCATGAATTCGATCGGGCTGCAAAATCCGGGCATCGCTCATTTTATCGATTTCGAACTGCCGGAAATGCTCAAACTGAAAACGGTGACGATCGCGAACCTCTCCGGTTCGACACTCGAAACGTACATCGAAGGCGCAAAGCTGCTCGATAAAAGTGCCGTCCCAATTATCGAACTGAATATTTCCTGTCCGAACGTTGCGGCCGGAGGGGCCGCATGGGGCATGACGTGTGCGAATGCGGAAAGTGCAGTGCGCGAAGTGCGCGCCGTAACGAAAAAACCGCTCATCGTCAAACTTACGCCGCAAGCGCCCGATTTTACGGGTGTCGCGCTCGCCTGCATCCGCTCGGGTGCGGACGCGCTCAGCATCGGAAACTCGTTTCAAGGCGTCGCCGTCGACATAGAGCGCGGCATGCCGGTTTTCGATAAAATCAAAGCGGGCTTCGGCGGCCCTGCCGTTCGTCCGATCGCCGTGCGCCTCGTGTGGGAAACTTTCGAAGCGATGCGCTCGCTTCCGCCGCACGAACGCGTGCCGATCGTCGCCGTCGGCGGTATCGAAAAATGGGAAGATGCGGTCGAGTTTATCATGGCGGGAGCGCTTGCCGTTGGAGTGGGTACGAACACTTTTGCAAATCCGCTGACGATGCTCGAAGTGCTCTCCGGCATCGAAGCGTTTATGAAGCGCAAAGGCTTTGCCTCCGTGTACGATATGTGCGGCATCGCACACGAGGATTGATTTCGCCGATTTGCGTTCCGATGCGATTTGCATTTCGATTTGCGTGCATCTGCGGAATGCGCTATAATCGCGTTCGAAGTATGAGGCTTTTATGAAAAGATTTGATATGGGAGAGAGGGTTTCACTCAAAGTCGTCGCGGTTTCCGCGGGTACGGTTTTTCTCGATTTGAACGCAAAAAGCGAAGGCGTACTCGACGCGTCCGAGTTTACCGATGAAAACGGCATCTGTTCGATACATCCGGGCGATATGCTCGACGTATATTTTATCGGAAACGAAAGCGGGGAAGCTCGCTTTACGACGAAGATTTCCGGCGGCAAAGCGGATAAATCGATTCTCGAAAACGCGTATAAAAACGGCATCCCCGTTGAAGGGCATGTTGACAAAGAGATCAAAGGCGGCTACGAAGTGACGGTCGGGACGAGCCGCGCCTTTTGCCCGTATTCGCAGATGGGCTGGAAGCAAAAGGGAGATGCCGCGTCATTTGTCGGAAAGCACCTCGTTTTTAAAATTCAGGAATACAAAAACGACGGGCGCGACATGCTCGTTTCAAACCGCGCCGTCATGGAAGAAGCGTACGAAAAAGAACTCGAAGCGCTCAAGGAAAAATTAAAAGAAGGCATGACGGTCGAAGCGACGGTTGTGTCGCTGCAAACATACGGCGCTTTTGTCGATATCGGCGGATTCGAAGCGCTCCTGCCGATTTCGGAAATCGCGCGCTCTCGTGTCGACGACGTGAGCACCGTTTTGCATGTCGGGCAAAAGCTCGACGTAAAAATTATTAAAGCGGATTGGGCGCACGAGCGCGTTTCGGTCAGCGCAAAAGAGTTGCTTGCCGATCCGTGGACGGCTGCAGCGGAAAAATATGCCTCGGGTTCGAAATACGAGGGCATCGTTTCGCGCGTTGCGCCCTTCGGCGTTTTTGTCGAACTCGAACCGGGCGTCGACGGACTCGTGCACATATCGGAAATGGACGGCGTCGACTCTCATACGAATCTGAACAAAGTCTTTTCGAAGGGACAAAAGATGTCGGTACTCGTCAAAGAAGTAAACGCTCGGGAACGGCGTATTTCGCTTACGCCGACGACGTCGGTCGAACAGGATAAAACGACGGCGCGCTATATTTCCGGTCAGACGGACGGCGAGGGCTACAATCCGTTTGCAGCTCTTTTGAGGAAATAGCGGTGCCGGAAAACAGCGAACTTTTGCGCGCGATGATCGCGTATGACAGAGGGGATCCGAAGCGTATCCATCACTTTTTGAAAGTGTACGAATTTGCGAAGCTGATCTGTGCGGGCGAAAAGGTCGGCGACGAGCTGCGACACGTTACGGAGACGGCGGCGATCGTACACGATATCGGTATTCACCTTGCGGAGCAAAAATACGGCAACGGGCACGGGCATTATCAGGAAATAGAGGGGCCGCCGGAAGCGAGAAAAATGCTTGAAGCGCTCGGTTACGATAAAGCGGTGACGGATCGCGTGTGTTGGCTTGTCGGTCATCACCACACGTATACGAATATCGACGGCACGGATTATCAAATTCTCGTCGAAGCGGATTTTCTCGTAAACATATATGAGCACCATGAAAACGATTCGGACGATGCAGCGATGAAAGCGGAGGCGCTCGCGGTGCGCAAAACGATTTTTCGCACGCAAACGGGAAAGGCGCTCCTCGACGAATTGTACGGATAAGCGCGGGGCGTTGCGGGGGCACGAGCGAAAAAGGTTTGCCCCCGCTCGAAAGGGGTCGGGTGAAGAGCGGAGCTCTGAACCGAGGGGAAAGGCTTTTCCCCCTTAAAAAATTTGTCGGGGCAATGCGCTGTTATCTTCGGTGAACTTTTGCCGCGCTGTTGCTTTTTTTTACGGGTTTGTTTATAATAATAAAATATATTGTAAGGGTGGGGTTTAGAAGGTCGTTATGGATGATTTAAAGCGACAGATTAAAGAAGTGATTGTATCGTCGTTGCAGCTGGAAGACGTAAAGCCGGAAGATATTGTCGATGCCGAGCCGCTTTTCGGAACGGGCTTGGGACTTGATTCAATCGATGCTCTTGAATTGGGTGTGGCGTTGAAGAAAAAATTCGGCGTAAAGCTTTCAGCCGAAAGCGCTGATAATAAAAAGCACTTTGCATCGGTCGATGCATTAGCTGAATATATTGCAGCCGAAAAGGCGTAAGAGGAATTGTATATGACTAAAGAAGAGATTTTCGACAAACTGAAAGCGATTCTTTCAAAAGAATTTGAAATCGAAGAGGATAAAATCACTCCCGCGGCAAAGCTTGCCGACGATCTTGAGCTCGACTCCATCGATTCGATTGACTTGATCGTAAAGATGAAGGATTTTATTCCCGGAAAAGTCGACCCTGCGATTTTTAAAACGGTAAAGACGATGCAGGATGTCGTCGACGCATTGTATCCGTATACGCAGCAGGCTTAATAAAAAAATGAACGCGGCAGCTCGTGCAGCCGGCCGCTTCTTTTTTTAATCGATGTCGTTTCCGATTGATGAAAAAATTTGTTAATGTTTTTTTTTATGCGGTTGCGGCGCTTTATCCCGTTCTCATCTTTGCGTTCCTTGTCGTATTAAAACTTCCGGTCAGGATTTTATCGCTGTGTATCGTCGTCGTCGCCTGTGCGTTTTTTTTGAGCGCGACGGGGCGGGTACGAAACGCGGACGGAAAGGGAAGGGGAACGGCAGAAAGTGAAAAGCGGTCTTTCGATTGGAAGCCGCTTGCGCAGTCCGCGCTTTTTCTTGCGGCGGGTCTTTTTTGTTTTTTTACGAATCGGACCGTATTTTTAAAATTGTATTCGGTAACGATCAGCGCAACGCTGCTCGTCGTTTTCGGCAGCACGCTTTTTTTGCCGCCGAACATCATTTTCAGGTTTGCGTGTCTGCAGGATAAAACGATACGCGGCTCTGCGGCGGAAAGTTCGATAGAGCGGTACTGCCGGAAAGTGACCCTTGCGTGGTGCGTCTTTTTTATCTGCAACGGAAGTGTGTCGGCATTTACGGCGTTTTTTTGCTCCGATACGGTGTGGTCGATATACAACGGCGGCATTTCATACGCGCTCATGGGCTGTATGTTTGCCGTTGAATTTATTATCAGAAGGCGGGTACAAAGAAAAATGCCGAAAGCGCATACGATCAGTACATTTACGGCGGATTCCCGCCCCGACGATTTTATCGTCTGTTACGAACGGAAGTGGTCGGACGGCGCGTATAAAACGTGGCGCGATTTTCTTTCCGATTCGGCAAAGCTTCGAAAATTCATTTCCGAAAAGTCCGCACAAAAATATATTCTCCACTGCGAAGATTATTGGTATTTTCTGTGCGCGTTCATTGCGCTTTTGCAGTGCAAAAAAACGGTGCTGTTGACGCAAAACGTTACACGCGAATTCATCGCGGAAATCAAAACGGACGGCGTCGAATTTTTAACCGACCGCGATATTGCCGATTCGATTTTTATTCCCGATGTCGTCGAAAAGGCTGCTTTTCCGTCGGAAAGCGATATGCGCTCGCTTCCGAAAATCGTCGCGGACGATACGGATATTTTGCTCTACACGTCGGGCAGCACCGGAAAGCCCAAAGGCGTCCGCCAACGCATGACCGAATTCGAACTCGACAATGCATTCGTCTTTTCGAAGTGGGGTGCGGAATTCGCAAAGCGAAAACTCGTTACGACGGTGAGCCAGCACCACATCTACGGTTTTTTGTTCGGCATCGCGCTCCCCTTCGGCTACGGCGTTCCCTTCCGCCGTACGCGCATCGAATATCCCGAAGAATTCGAAACGCTGTCCGACGAATCCTACATGATCATCGCGACGCCCGCGTTTTTAAAGCGTACCGTTGAAACGGAGCGGAAGCTCCCGCTCGACGATTGTTTTATCTTTACAAGCGGAGGCGCCGTTTCGAAAGAGCTTGCCGAAAAGACGGAAGCCGTATTCGGTTTTTGTCCGCTTGAAGTGTACGGTTCGACGGAGACAAGCGGCATTGGGTACCGGCAGCAGACGAAAGACGGGCTTGCGTGGACGCCGTTCGACAACGCGAAGATTTGGAAAGGGGAAGACGGTTGTCTCGTCATCGTTTCTCCGTATATCAAAGACCCGAAAGGTTTTGCGACCGCCGATTTGGCGGATCTTCTCCCCGACGGCAGATTCGTCATGAAGGGAAGGGCCGACTCGATCGTAAAGATAGAGGAAAAACGCATTTCGATGACGGAAGTCGAAAACAGGCTTTTGCAGAGCGGATTAGTCTCCGACGTAAAAGTCATCGCGCTCGAAGACGTGCGCCAGTATCTTGCGGCTGCGCTCGTACTCAATGCTGACGGCAAGCGGAAATTTCAAAACGAAAAAAAATTGACAATTAATAAATTCTTTCACGACTATCTTATGAATTATTTTGAAAACGTCGTCATTCCGAAACGCTGGCGCTATGTCGCGTCTCTTCCGTGCGACGTACAGGGTAAAAAGCACAAGGAAGATATCGCAGCTTTGTTTGCAACGCGCGATGCGTCGGATGCGGCCGTACGATAAAAACGGCACGGAGTTGCGATACATACGGACGGAATACGGCGCGGCGGCGTATATGAAAAGGGGGCATAATAACCATGAGTGAAAATCTGCACGATATCGTCGATGAAAAGGTTCTTTCGCAGAGCGGAGATTCCGCAGAGATCGAATTTTTTATTCCTGCTTCGAGCGATTTTTTCGACGGACATTTTCCGGAGTTTAAACTGCTCCCGGCTGTCGCACAGTTCGAAATTATAACGCGGTTTTCAAAAAAATATTTCGGTACGCAGCGTTATGTGCCGGAAATCAAACGCATTAAATTTTCCGCACCGATCAGACCCGACACGCTCGTCCGCTTAAAGCTCGATTTCAATCGCGAAAAAAAATCGATGTCGTTTTTGCTCCGGGATGCAAAAAAATCCGATAAAGCGTATTCGTCGGGAATCTTCGTCGCTGCGGTGTAGTCGATGGGTGCGATGCAAAACGCTGCGCAAAACGATGCGGTGCAGAAAGCTGCGATAAAGCTCGGCTTCGTCATCCCCGTGTACAATCACGGTTCGACGGTCGGTTCCGTCATCAGCTCTCTTGCCGTATACGACCGGCCGATTATCGTCGTGGACGACGGTAACGATGCGGCGAATAAAATGCAGATCCGCGCGGCGGTCGAGTCGTGCCCGCTCGCCGTGCTCGTCGAACGGCAAAAAAACGGCGGCAAAGGCAAAGCGATGACGAGCGGCGTTTTAAAAGCGCACGAGCTCGGTTTGACGCACGTCTTTCAAATCGATTCGGACGCTCAGCATGACGCCTCTCGCGCTTCTTTTTTTATCGAAGCCGCGGAAGAAAATCCCTCTTGCCTTATCTGCGGTACGCCCGTGTTCGACGAGTCGGTGCCGACCTCGCGCAAAAAAGGCAGAGAGATTTCAAACCGCTGGGCACGCTTTGTGTCTCTGAGCGATGAAATCGTCGACGCCATGTGCGGGTTTCGAATCTATCCGGTAGCGCCGTATTGCCGCCTGCTCACTCACCGCGCGTGCGTGGATGCGCGTATGGGATACGACGCGGATATCCTCGTACACTTCGTATGGAGCGGCGTGCATATAAAATCCTATCCGGTGCGCGTGACTTACCCTGCAGACGGCATTTCGAATTTCCGCATGGTGCGCGACAATATCCGCATATCGCTGTCGTTTACAAAATTGTTTTTGGGTATGATCGTGCGCTTGCCGGTTCTGACGTTCCGCGCTATTTGCAGAAGAAGGGTTTATGGCTGAACCTGCGGAAAGTGCGGATAAGCACTGGACACAAAAACGGGAAGAAGTGTCGAGCAGCCGCCCGATCGAATTTACCGTGTGGCTCATTTCGCACCTGCCTTTGTGGTTTATCGGTTTGCTCGCTTTTCCTATTTCGTTTTTTTATTTTGCGTGTTCGAAGCGCGCCCGAGACGAATCGCGCGCATATCAAAACCGGTTGCTGCGATATACTGCGGACAGGGGTGATTGCATAAAGCGGCCTTACGTCTATAGGCACATCGTTTCGTTTGCGCTGTGCATCATCGAAAAGATCGAAGGCTGGTGCGGTAAAATCGATTTTAATAAGATCGCGCTCCAAAAAGACGACGTTAAATCGCTGATCGATCAGCTCGATCGAAAAAAAGGCGCGCTGCTTATCGGCTCGCATTTGGGCAACATCGAAATGCTCAGGAGCCTCGCCGAATACGGCCGCACCGGCGTGTCGCACTATGTTCCCGTTACGGCGATTTTGAATTTGAATACGACGAAAAAATTCAACAATACGATAAAATCGATCAATCCGCACGTGCAGCTCAATATAATAAACGCCGATGAAATCAACGCGGGAACGATTTCGCTGTTGATGGACAGAATCGACGAAGGCGGCCTCGTCGTCATCGCCGCAGACCGCACGTCGCTCAATACTGCGGACAGGGCGATAACCGAAAACTTTCTCGGGAAGCCTGCGCGGTTTTCGTACGGCGCTTTTTTGCTTGCAGCGCTTTTAAAAGCGCCGACGTATTTCGTCTTTGCGCTCCGCGAAAAGACGCTCATGCTCACTCCGCGCTATTCGATGCACGTACATAAAACGGGCATAGCATTCGATTGTCCGCGTGCCGAACGGGAGGCGCGGATCAAGCGCTTGTGCCGCGAATATGTCGCTCTCTTGGAACAGTATTGCATAATGTATCCTTTGCAGTGGTATAATTTTTTTAATTTTTGGACGGAAAACGAAAATCGCAAGGAAGCATGATATGAACGGTTCGCTCGTTTCGGAAGAGATGACATTTAAAGTCGAATTTTACGACGTCGATTCGATGCGCGTCGCGTGGCACGGAAATTACGTAAAATTCATCGAACGCGGCAGGTGTGCGCTGCTCGATAAAATCGGCTACGGCTATCTGCAGATGGTCGAAGACGGCTACGCGTTTCCGGTCGCGGAGCTGAAGATAAAATACGTGCGCTCTCTTGCTTTCGGAGACGAAGCGCGCATCAAAGCATCATTGATTGAATACGAAAATCGTCTTAAAATACGCTACGAGATTTACAACGCGAAGACCGGCGTCCTTGCGACAAAGGCGGAAAGCACGCAGATGGCGGTAAAGCTGCAAACGGGCGAAACGTGTTTCGTGTGTCCTGAAAAATTGATAACCCGCGTTGAAAAATTGTTAAAAAAATAACGGCGTCGAATGGCGCTTGCGGAGGTATTGTATGAAAAAGATAATTGTTAATGTTATATGTGTTCTTGCTTTTGCGGCGATGCCGCTCTTTGCGGCGGATGCGACATTCGATACTGTATGTGCCGATCTCGCACGCCATCCGAATACGACCGGAAACTTTACGCAGGTGCGTACGATTTCGAAAGTGAACCGTTCGCTCACGTCGAGCGGAACCTTTATATTCAGCCTCGACGGTATTATGTGGAAAACGCTGAAGCCCTTTCCGTCGTCGCTCGTCGTGGGATTGACGAGCGTTATTCAAACGACGCCCGACGGAAAAAAAACCGTTATCGACGCGTCGAACAATCAAATCTTTACGAGCATTTCGACGACGCTCTCTTCGATTTTTTCCGGCAATGTGAAAAAACTGTACGAAAATTTTTCGGTCGCTTTTTCTTCCGACGGAAATAAATGGAGTGCCGTTCTTACTCCGAAAGATAAAACGGTCGCCGCCGTGATGAAAACGCTCGCACTCGGCGGAACGGGCGCGTCCGGCGGTGCCGAATTCGATACGATCGTTATGACCGAAGCGGGCGGCGATACCGTTACCTATACGTTTTCGAATCAAAAGTATCCGAAGGAGCTTTCAGCAGATGAAAAAGCCGTCTTTGCCGCGAAATAAAACCTTTGCATTTGCATGGCTTGTTTTCCACGCGCTCGTCCTTGTCCCTTGTCTTTTTATCATTGCACGCGCGGGTACGGTAAACCTCGACGCCGATCTTTTTAATATGCTGCCGAAGCCGGATATCGGCAAAGCGATGGGCGTCGCCGACGAACGCCTTACCGAAATGACGGGGCAAAACGTATTTATCCTCGTATCGCATAAAGATTTCGATACGGCGAAGTCCGTCGCGGAAACCGTCTACGGTGAATTGAAAGACAGCCCGCGATTTAAATCGGTATCGCTGTATTCCGATGAAGCGATGCTCCAAAGCGTGATGGACTTTGTGCACGAGTACCGCTGGAATCTGCTCGACGATGAAGCCGTCGAAACGCTTTCATCTCCGGGCGGCGCGGAAAGCTTTGCCGAAAACGCGCTTGCGAAAGCCTACGGCGCCTTTACGTTTTCTTCTCTCGATAAGCTGGAAGACGATCCGTTTATGCTCGACGAATACGTATTGCAATACTACCTCGCGTCGCTCGAAAACTCCGGTACGTCAATGTCGCCGAAAGACGGTGTGCTCGCTGCCCAATACGGCGGCAGCTGGTATGTGATGGTTCAGGGCATTTTAAGCAAAGAAGGGGCGGCGCTTGCAAGCAAGTCGAACGCCGTCGTGCAGATTTACGACGTGTGCGAACCGCTCGAAAAAGACGGCGTGCGCTTTGTGTATTCGGGTACTCCCTTTCACAGTCACAAAAGTTCGACGTCGGCGAGCAGAGAGATTTCGATTATTTCAACCGTAACGCTGCTCGGCATTATTATTTTATTGCTGATCGTGTTTAAAAATCCGCTGCCGCTCGTTTTGTCCATCGTATCGATTTTGCTTTCGATCGCGACGGCATTTGCGATGACGTATACATGCTTCGGTCAGATCCACATACTAACGCTCGTGTTCGGCACATCGCTGATCGGCTCGTGTATCGATTACAGTCTGCACTTTTTCATCCACTGGAAAGCGAACAAGGCGCTCGCAAGCGGTGCGGAGATCCGCCGTCATTTGATGACCGGTCTTTTACTGTCGCTTGTCTCCACCGAACTCTGCTATTTTATTCTCGTATTTGCACCGTTCGGATTGCTCAAGCAGATGGCGGTATTTTCGCTTACCGGCATTTTCAGCGCGTTTTTAACCGTCGTAAGCGTGTATCCTCTGCTTGCGATGCCGGCCGATGCCAAGCGCGCGATCCCGCTCATCGATGCGCTTGCCGCGCCTAAGTGGTATGACAAAAAGAAAATCGGCAGAATTGCAGTAGTTTCGATTTTTGCCGTAACGCTTACGACGCTTTTCGTCAACCGTAAAAATATTAAAATAGAAAACGACGTCAACACCTTATACGAAGCGACCGGACGCGTCCGCGAAGATGCGGTCATTTCGTATAAAGTGCTCAACTACAATCCGACTGGCTGGTTTATCATAGCCGGAGACACGGTTGAAAAAACGCTCGAAGAAGAAGAAGCGCTCTGTAAGCGCCTGTCGGAAGTCAACGAGGGTAAAGCGCTCGGCGGTTTTATTGCAACGTCGCAGTATATCCCGTCCCTTGCAAAGCAAAAAAAATCGTACGAAGCGGCGGGAAATCTTTTGCCGTTCGCACCCGTCCAATACGAAATGCTCGGCTATGATGCGTCGCTTGCGGCGGAACTGCAGGCATCGTACGATGCGGACGCAGCAAAGTACATCACTCCCGACGGTGATATCCCGTCGTACCTCAAAAAAGCGATATCGTCCGCATGGCTCGGTGAAATCGACGGGAGGTACTATTCCATCGTGCTTCCCATTTCGATTACCGACGAAGCGGCGTATATACGGATCGCCTCGGAAAATCCGAACGTCTATTTTGAAAATAAAATCAAAGACATCGGACGCGATTTGGATCGTTTGACGAAGACGATTTTGACGCTGTTTGCAATCGCATACGTCGTCATCGTCATCGTGCTGAAGATTTTTTACAACTGGCGGCACACGCTGAAGATCGCATCTATCCCGCTGCTCATCGTGCTCGTCATCGCATCGATATTTTCGGCGCACGGCATACCGCTCGAATTCTTTTCGATTACCGGCATGATTTTGGTGTTCGGTCTCGGTCTCGACTACGTGATCTACATGGTCGAAAACGAAAAGCGCAGCGACACGTCGGTGAACGCTCGCCTTGAACCTTTTGCGATTTTGCTGTCGTTTTTGACGACCGCCGTTTCCTTCGGTGCGCTCGCGCTCAGTTCCTTCGTGCCGGTACACATGCTCGGTCTTTCGATCTTTTTGGGCTTGACGACGGCGTTTTTGTGTACGGTGTTGTAGGGGGCGATTTATGAAGCGAGTCGGAATTGTGTTTGCGATATTTTTTATTGCGGTGCAGGTAATTTGTGCGAATGAACCGTTTAAATATTATTCCGATTGGGAAACCGGATATAAAGGTTATGCGAAAGCAGAGTATTGGGTAAAGGATACTCAAATTAGTGAAAAACTTAGAAAGACTTTTGAGAGCGATATTACACAAGATCTTGAAGAAATTGAAAAAAGCTTTGAAGAATATTTTAATGATTTTGATGTTTCCGATATATTAAAACTTACCAAAGAGGATTTATGGCTGTGCCGATCCGCTTTGTCCGAATATGATTTGGAAGACGGAGAAGTATATTTTATATGTTGGTATCGTACACCGAACTCGGATACGGTAAAAGTTTTGATTGCCGTTATAAAAGATAACGGAAAGTCGTTTGACTATTATTTTACGAAAGTTATGACTGAAAAAAAATAATATTATTTTCTCTTTAATCCTCTAACCGAAGCTGAAAACTTTTCTTGCTGTTGCGGAACCTCATTGATTATTTCATCGGCTGTTTATCTTAAAAGGTTGGTGTTTCGGGCGATTTTTAGGAAAAAACTGTTGACGGAGTGTATATCATGCTATACAGTATAATTGTGTATAAGGTATTACAGACAGAAACATATAAGAAATGGTTTAAAAAACTCCGTGATGAAAGAGCGAAATTCGCCATAGGTCAAAGAATTGCAAGAATGACAGTCGGCAATTTCGGGGATTCCAAGACGGTAGGCGGCGGAGTTTTTGAGCTGAGGATAGATGTAGGAAAAGGCTACAGGGTTTATTTTACGAACAATGGAAAGCAGATTGTAATACTTCTTGTGGGTGGTGATAAATCAACACAAGATGAGGATATAAAGACTGCCAAGAAAATGGCCCGGGGGTATCGATTATGGAAAAATTGACTGAATTTGATATGGCAGAATATCTTGATACCGAAGAATTACAAAAAGGCTATCTTGACTATAATGCCAAAGAGGGAACACCTGAAGATTTACTCCGTGCAATAAACGCAGTGGCAAGAGCAAGGGGAATGACAAAGACGGCAAAGGAAGCGGGCATTACAAGAGATGGGCTTTACAAGGCACTTGCCCCCGAAGCGAACCCCGCTTTTTCAACGGTGTTTAACATTCTCCACGCTATCGGTTATACACTCACGCCTACACCGATAGCAAAAACGATGTAACGAATCGGAATATTAATCCTTTACCCGAAGCAGGCGACTTTTACATTTTTCGGCGCGTTTTGCATCGCAAGCCATAACGTAAGTTTCATTTGCATTACCATCCAGCTTTCCGGTGTTGTAGCCGTTGTTTTAGCAATCCTAATTGCCATTTCTGGACTTAACGCGGATTTTTCATTTACAAATTCCGAGAGCGTTTTTCTTGTAACCCCAAGCATCTCTGCCGCATCGGTGATGGTTACTCCCAACGGTTCAAGAACATCTTTTAAGAATACTTCACCCGGATGAGTCGGTTTTCTAGTCATAGTTAGTTTGGAAGCATGTTCAGGAATAATTCCCGCTTTATTCCCGGTTTCGAAAAAATCTTTAAGACCTTTATGCCGCCATGATTTAATCATAATTGATTATACTTAATAACGCGTAACGTATCAAGTTATACCGATGGTTTTCCGCTACACGCGTACGTTTTGCAAAACGATTGACAAAGCGGTGTTGAATAGTTATCGTTGATAATCATAGATAGAATTGTGCATCAATTTTTGAGTCTTGTAAATGAAGTTTTCATTTATTGCATAGAAATGATTTTGAAAGAGGGCTATTATGAAAAGAAGCAAACGCGGGTTTGTATTTTTTGTAAGCGTATGTATCGCTTTGACAGCGTTATGTATCGGATGCAGTAACGATTCCGATAGCGGTTCTTCCGGCGGTGGAAACGGATCCGGCGGCGGAGGAAGCTCGGGCGGCGGAGGCGGTAGTAGCGGGGGGGGGGACCCTCATAACAAAAACGGTAACGGTAGGGGAAGCTCCGTCATATATTAAACAGCTCGATGCAGATAACCGTTATATAGTCAAAGTTACCGGTTCTTTCAACGAAAGTCTATTTCCTGCAGATATTTTATTGTCGTTGATCGGGAGCGCATTGACGGGTACTCCTGTAAAAAGAGTTACGCTCGATTTATCCGCTACCGAAGATTTTCCGGGCATAACACTCCAAGATTTTAAAGGCGCGACATCGCTTGTCGAAATCTCCTTGCCTGCTTCTAAGAACAATACTGTCATAGGTAAGGAAGCCTTTTGGGGGTGTACAAATCTTGTAAAAATTTCCATACCGGATTCCGTAACGGAAATCGGCGAATCCGCATTCTATAAGTGTTCCGCTCTGAAAGATGTACATATTCCTTCGGCGGTTACGACGATTAAGAAGAACACATTTTACGAATGCACGTCATTATCGGAAATAACCATTCCCAAAAATATTGTCTCGATTGCAGAAGATGCTTTTTATAAGTCAGGCATAAAAAAAGTTACCTTTGATAAAGAATCGCAGCTTACCGAAATTAACTGTTTCAGCGGATGCGCAGCGCTTGAACAAGTGGAAATTCCTGCGTCTGTTACAAAGCTCGGTAAAAATGCTTTTTCCCTGTGTACTTCGCTTACAACCGTTTCTTTCGAGGAAACGGCTAAGGTGGAAGAGCTTATCGGTTTTGCCGGATGTACTTCGCTTACAAGTATTGAGATTCCTCCGTCGGTAAAGACGATAGCCGATCGTGCTTTTTCAGATTGTACCGCTCTGCAATCGATAACCGTTCCCAAATCCGTTAAAACGCTTGGGTCGTCCGCTTTCGGAAATTGTACGGCGCTCAGTTCCGTAAATTTTGAAGCGGGCTCACAGCTTACAACATTGAAAGGGGGGATTTTTTCCAATTGCAGCAGTTTACGCTCAATCGAACTGCCGGCTTCGGTTTCAAGTTTCGAGCCGAACATTTTTGAAAACTGCAATAAGCTTACAACAATCGCGGTAGCCGCAGAGAATACAACCTATGCGGCTGAGAACAATTATGTTTATACAAAAGGTTCGAAAAAACTTTTTTGTGCGGCACCCGGCATAACGGAAGTAACCGTGTCGGGAACTGTTGCAGAAATTGCTTCGAATGCGTTCGTCTATTGTACCGAGCTTACTAAAGTGACGATGGCGGACGGCTGCCGGAGTCGTGGATCCGATTTTTCAAAATGTACAAAACTGACCGATGTTGCAGTCGTTCATACGGAAGGAGTGACGGAAGGAAAATTTAGATTTAGCGGAAGCACTACGATAAAAAACGCCGTGATTGCAGATGGTGTTCCGTCCGTTAATTATGCGTTTTCGAACTGTACTGCATTGGAACAGGTTACGATCGGCAATGGCGTAAAAAAGATATACTCGGCATTTAACGGTTGCAGCAAGCTTCTGCGTATACACATTCCGGCAAGCGTTACTGAATTGCACGAAGTTTTTGCGGACTGTACCGCTTTGACCGAACTCACGGTGGATCCTGCAAATACGACATACGCTTCTGAAAATAATTGTATTTATGAGAAAAATTTAAAACAGCTTTTAGCCGTTGCTACCGGACTGGAAGAAGTAGTCCTTCCCGATACTATTAAATTTGTGTATTCATGGAATTCTCCATTTCGACGTCATACAGTTCTTAAAAAATTGACAATAGGGACGAATCTCGTTTCGTTTCCGAGCGGTACGTTTGCGGATTGCAGTGCATTAGCGGAAGTACGCTATAAAGGCAGCCCTTCCCAGTGGGCGGCGATAGAGTTCAAGGACAAAGAAGCGAATCCTGTTTATTTTGCAAAGCAATTGTATTTTAACGACGTGCTTGAGGAAAATATTACGCTTTCCGATACAACACGCAATAAGGAAGTAACGCAATTTGCGTTTGTCAATTGTACCAATATTAAAACGATAAACATGAGAGATATTCGAACAATTGCGCGCAATGCTTTTGATGGATGTTCAAATCTTTCAACTATAAAACTTGAAAAGATTTGTGAAGGCAGTATTGATTCCCGCGCTTTCAATGGATGTAGAAATTTATCGAAAATTTATTATTACTATGATAATAATAATCACAATGCGAGAGAATGGACCGATATTTGGGGCGGGATTGTATTTGACTATCCGTATGAATTGTACATCAATGATAATCAGGCTACAAAGGTTGTCATAATGCCTATCCTTTTTTATAGCACGACATATGCCAATTGCATAAGTATACAAGAGGCTGAACTATCTGTAGACACAGTGTTAGCAAATACGTTTTCTAAGTGTAGTAATCTTAAAAACATAATTCTATATTCAAAAATTAAAAAAATTGAAGAAAAGGCTTTTCTCGGCTGTACTTCTATAGAAAAGGTGTGCTATCGTGATACAATACAGAACTGGTGTAATATTTCCTTTGCAGGGTCTGATGCGAATCCTCTAAAATACGGACACCGGCTGTATATCGGCAAAAAAATTGGTTTGTATGAATGGTCTTATGAACCGGTTACTGAGCCGGAAGTTCCGGTGCTGAATGAAAATAAAAGTTATGTTTTCTACGGAGCGAATTTTACTAAGGTAACGTTTGCAGCCGGCAGCAAAGTGATTCCCGACTATACTTTTGCCGAATGCAAAGAATTGACGAAGGTTACGATTCCCTCATCCATGAAAACGATAGGACAAAGCGCTTTCAGTAATTGTACGAAGCTTACGACAATCGAATTCGAAGGTACATCGGCGGAATGGAATGGAATAAAAAAAGAAAAAGAATGGAACATGGGCATTCCCGCGACGGCGGTAAAGTGCCTCGGCGATAACGTCGATGTCCAGTTGTAAAATACCGTAATAACTGCATCGCAAGCTCGAATGTCTCGTCACCCGCACGAAGGCGCATTCGGTTTGCGTAATTTAATGCTTTCGTTTTTATTAATTTCGCACCGCCTGCAAACGCTCCGCAAAACTGCGGGGCGTTTGCGTCGATTGTCGATCAGCGATTTCGTTCGATCCCGTCGAATTCTTTTCCGAACGGTTTCGTCACATAGATGAGCGCGGGCGTCATGAGGTAGTCGGCAACCAAAGCTGCCGTCAAACCGATAATCGAAAGCATTCCGATGCGATGCATCGTGGTCATCGGGCTGAACGCGTAGATGAGGAACATGGCGCAGATGATAACCGTTGTCATGCACATCGTCTTTCCGATTTCAAGATAGGTACGCAAAATCGCATCTTTGTAATTTCCGTGCACTTCGTAATAATATTTGACGTGATTGATAAAGTGAATCGTATCGTCGACGGCGATGCCGAGTATCATCGGCATGATCGTCATCGTCATCATATCGAGCTGGAAGCGGAAATAGCCCATAATGCCGGCGAGAATGATGACCGGTGTGATATTCGGGATCATTCCGATGAGTCCCGTCCGAATGCTCATAAACACGAGGATGAGCATCGCAGCGATCATGATAAACGAGCCTGCAAACGATTTCAATTCTCCGCGTACGATTTTTCCGTTCATTTCGGCAAACTCGGCGACCGCTCCGATAGCGGAAACTTCGGCGCCGGGGAAAAGTTCTTCAGCGGCTTTTTCCGCATCCGCGATGTTCGATGCGATTTGACTGCTGTTGTATGTCGCGAGATTGACATTGACGTATGCCATATTGTAATCGGCGTTGAGCCAATCGTAGAGCCGAGAGCCGCCGGTTATTTCGTACAGGAAGAGTTCCTGTGTCAAAAGGTCTTCGTCGTCGGGGATCGAATAATACGCCGGATCGTCTCCGTTCAGCATGCGGTTCGTTTCTTTTACGATGTCGAGCACCGATTTGACGCGGGGTTTCCCGTTCGATTTTCTCGTCAAACTTAAATTGCCGAGCGTGTTTTCGAGCTTTTCGAGTGCGAACATGCGTTCGGGTTTTTTGAATTCATCGACGTCGGGATATTCGATTAATATTTTATACGAATACACCGAACCGAGCTGCGTCTCCTGCAGTTTTGCCAAGCGAGCGATGTACGGGATCTTTAATCCGAGCATTTCGATATAGTCGAGCGTTACGCGGATTTTAAAAATTCCCGGAATAAAGACGACGATCATCGCGAAACCGACGATGAGGACGGCTTTGCTGTGTTTCAACACGCGCTTCCCGAACGACTCGAACGCGAGGTCGGCTTTCGTCACTTTCTGCGTCGTTGCGCTTTCTTCCTTTTTTTTATCTTTTCCGAACGAAAGCAGTACGGGGATCAGGATGATCGCGTAGAGGAATATGACCAAAACGGTCGCCGACGATGTCAAGCCGAGCCATTTGAGCGGACCGATGTCGACGAGGGCGAAAGAGATGAGGGATGCGATCGTCGTGAGCGCGGTAAAGAAGAGCGGCCAGCCGGTTTCTTCGACCGACATGATGACCGATTCTTTTCGAATCCCCGTCTGTCTGAAATGCAGTTTGAACGAATTGATGTAGTGGATCGAATAGCCGACCGACAGCGCCATGCCGAGCAAAATCGGAATCGTCATCATATTTTGATCGGCTACGATGCCGAAGTACGACATAAAGCCGAATACGACGCCGATACCGCCGACCGTCGAAAAAAGAGGGACGATGAGACCGCGCAGAGAACGGACGAATAAAATCAAACAGATGATCATTGCGATAAAGCCGCTTATAAGGTTGCGCGACATCTCTTTTTGCATGACGTCGGTTTCTTCGCATTCCGTGTACGGCGTTCCCGCGCAGATAAGATTCCATTTATCGCTTTGCCACTTCGGGTCTTCGAGCAATTTATGTGCGGCTCTACCTGCTTTGTACATGCCGGTGCGCGCTTTATTGTCTTCTTCGCCGTAGCCGTACAGATAGAGGATGACCCAAGTTTCGGTCGCATCTTCGGAGACGAGTTTGTTTGCAATCGCTTCGCGCGAGAGTAGAAATTTTTTGATCGATTCCATCTCCGCTTTGCCTTCGGCCGTGTGCGTGTCGGGTATGCCGTCTTCAAACGGCGTGACGACTTGCATACCGTCATCGGTACCTTTTGCAACCGAAACTTCGACGACGGACATGACATCGCGTGCATAGGGAATCGTTTCCATCATTTCGTTTCCGAGCCGGTCGATCATGTTGAGTACGTCGGAATCGAATACGTCTTTTGTCTGAACCAAAACCGTGATGACGTCTTCGTTGCCGAACGTCTCTTCAAAGCGATCGGTTGCGAGTTTGATTTTCTCTTTGTCGCCGAACCAGTCTTCCTGCAGATCTTCAGCGACGAATTTTCGCAAACCCGAAAGCCCGACCGCGGTAACGACGAACATCGCGAGCAAAAAAAGCCATCGAAATTTTACTTGGATTTCTCCGAATTTTCGGAACGCTTTGTTTATTTCCAATACTTTCATAGAAGCTCCTGTTTCGTTGTTAGCTTATGCTAATTGTATTATTGTGTCAAGAACAAAAAAATCTGCCGATAGAAACGGAAAATTTTTATCGGCTTATAATGTACGGCTTTGCATAAAAAATTTGACAACCTGAAAAAGCGGATTTATACTGTTTTATATTGCGGAATCGGAACATTTTACTATGCTGCCGGATCGACGCCGCAAAAAGGAGGATTTTTAAAATTATGGAAAAAAAAGAAAGTTTCAAATTGGGTCTCTTGCCGCAGCTCGGCTTGGGAATTCTTGCCGGCGTACTGTTGGGCTTGTTCGTCCCCGCTTCGGTGATGGGTATTATTGCAACGATTAAAAAATTGCTCGGTTCGCTCATCTTTTTTGCCGTTCCGCTCGTCATTTTCGGCTTTATCGCTCCGGCAATCTGCGATCTGAAAGTAAATGCAGGAAAGATGCTCGGTTCGTTTTTACTCATATCGTACGCTTCGGCGGTCGGCGCATCGCTGTTTTCAACGGTTGCCGGATACATACTGATTCCGTTCCTGCACGTTCCTTCGCAGGCCGCCGCGCTGATTGAAGTTCCGGCGACTCCGTTCGTATTGAATATCCAACCTATCATGCCGGTTATGACCGCGTTGCTGCTTGCGATTTTGGTCGGTATTTCGGTTATCTGGACGAAGGCTGCGACCGTCGAAAAAGTGCTGAAAGAAACGCAGGCGATGGTGCTTGCAGTCGTAAACCGCGTTATCGTACCGGTATTGCCGTTCTTTATCGCGACGACTTTTGCAGAACTCGCATACAGCGGCAGTTTGACGCGCCAGCTTCCGGTATTCTTGAAAGTTATCGTAATCGTATTGATCGGACATTTTATTTGGATGACGCTGCTCTATCTTATCGGCGGCGCGGTTTCAAAGAAAAATCCGCTGGAAGTCGTAAAGCACTACGGCCCTGCGTATGCGACCGCCGTCGGTACGATGTCGAGCGCGGCGACGCTGCCGGTCGCATTGCAATGCGCACATAAATCGAGCGTTTTGCCTTCGGATATCGTTGACTTCGCCATTCCGCTCGGAGCGACGACGCATTTGTGCGGATCGGTTTTGACCGAAACGTTTTTTGCCATGACGATTTCCCAGCTGCTTTACGGTTCCGTCCCCTCGGTCGGAACGATGATTTTGTTTTCGTTTCTGTTCGGAATTTTTGCCGTAGGCGCGCCCGGTGTTCCCGGCGGAACGGTTATGGCGTCTCTCGGTATCGTCATCAGCGTGCTCGGTTTTAACGAAGTCGGTACGGGATTGCTCATTGCGATTTTTGCGCTGCAGGACAGCTTCGGTACGGCATGCAACGTAACCGGTGACGGTGCCCTTGCGCTGATTTTACGCGGCCTTTTTTACAAACCCGACGGGACGATAAAACAGGCGGCAAAGAGTGCCGATTGATCGCTTTCAGCGGTCCGAACATAGGGCTGCAGTATTTTATAAAGTACCGTGAGACAGTCGATATCTGTTCGAATCTCATCGGTATCAATAATTTTGTTGCCCTCGCCGAAGCGCCGCACGATATTTTTATAAAAATATCGTGCGGTTTCAATATGAGGCTATGCGATGATTGTACTTTGTGAGAAAAGGGAATATTTTGTACGGCGTTTTTGTCGATTATTCTGCCTGCGATATGCGTACAATCAGTCGCGGACGAGCAGCAAAGCCATTTTGAATTTGCCTTCCGCTTTGACGTAGTGCTTGCCGTTTTTATCGAACTTAAAGTTTTCGCCTTCGTGAATGCGGTACTCTTTTCCCTCATATCCGATAATGCCTTCGCCGTCGAGGCAGAATATAATCGCGTCTCCGGGGGCGGAATGTTCGGACAATCCCGTTCCTGCGTCGAAAGCCATAATCACAAATTTGGTTTTGTCGCTGTCGACAAGATCCATGTTTACAATCTTTCCGTCTTTATAGGGAAGAAGATCTTTTAATGCGAAAACTTTCGCGCTCTTTAAAATGTCGTTCATAACACACTCCTTATCTAAAAGTATTTCCGAATATATGCATCCCGTTTTGCTTCGTATGCCGACGGGAATATTCTGCGGTACGATGAAAATGTCACCGCGTGTAAGCACTTGCGTTTCCGCCGTCAAATACAGCACTTCGGCGCCGCCTTCTTCGATCTTCCAAATTTTCGGATAGTCGTAGCTTTCGGGGCTGATGTTCGTGCCTGCCGCGATCGAAAAAACGCTCATGCTGCACCCGTTCCCCTGCAGCACCTTTTCCGAAACCGTACACCCTTCTACCGGCGCATTGTCTTTTGCGATGGAAAATATATGTTTGCTTTTCAGCATATCGGCCTCCGTGAATCGTCTGGAATAAACATACTGTAAATCCGCTGCCGAATCCGTTGCACAGGCAACAAAAATATTGGAGCTATGCAAAATCGATTTGATTAATAATTTATGGAAAAAGTAATAATTCGTATCTGTCAATCGGTACCGCTGGAGTTTTTCCGTACACATCGTACATCGGGCGATAAACTGCCGGTGCGGCAAGTTCAATTCAGCGTTACCGTTTTCCCTTCGATTTGAATAATTCCTTCACGATTCATGCGGCTCAACTCGCGCGAGACGGCGCTTCTGTCGGCCGATATGAATTGCGCGAGTTTTTCGCGCGTAAACGGCAGCGTAAACGAATTGCGGTGCAGCGCGTTTTGCGTGAGATGCAGGTAAAATAAAAGCTTGTCGCGGAGCGTCGGCTGCGCCAAAAGCTGAATTTTCATGTTGAGGTGCTGAATGTCGCGCGCCATTTCGCGCAACAGATTTTCGAGCACGATTATGCGGTAGGGGCAGCCGCACCGATTTGTGCCGTCTTCCGAGGGAAGCTGAATGAACAGAACCTTTGTCTTTTCCGCGCTGATAATGCGCAAAAACGGGTTCGCCTGTCTGAGACAGCACAGCGCTTCTCCGAAAGATTCTCCTCGTCCGATTTCTTTGAGCAGCACGGTTTTGCCGTCTACACCGATTTGTTCGGCGTGAACGTATCCGTCGACGACGATTCCCGCATAAGAGACTATATCGCCGGAACGGTATATCTCTTGCCCGCACTCGAAGGAGCGGTAAAATCCGCGCAGGCAGGCGATCGCTTTGTCTATGTCTTTGGCGGGAATCCCTTTGAATACCGCCGTTCGCGCTAAAAACGACGTGTAAAAATTCAGCATTTTTTCCCCGTTTGTTGCTGCGGCAACGGAATTTATTATTCGTGCGGAGGATTTAATACCCCGGCGCTCTGCGCCGTAACAAAGGGGATTAAAGCCGACTGCGATACCTTTTGGGAACGACATACCTCGCCGTAAACCAGCGAGGTATGTCGATTAGTTTATGCTAACTTTTAGACAGTGTCAATCATCATATAAATCATCCGTACATTCAGTTTTAAAATATTGACGGATAGCCTATCTCATATATAATATAGATTATGAACGGACCGGTTGTCGTCATAGATACAAATGTGATTTTATCCGCATTAAAAAGTATCAACGGGCAATCGAACCGATTACTGCAAAAGATAGATACGGGCGTATTTGATTTTGCGTTGTCGGTACCGCTTGTTTTGGAATATGAAGCCGTTCTAAAGGAATACCTAAATCGAGCGGATTATTCGGACGAGGTTATCGACGATTTTTTGGATTATCTTTGCCGCGTCGGTAAACACATAGAATTATTTTACCTGTGGAGACCGTATTTAAAAGATCCGTATGACGATCACGTATTGGAAGTTGCAATTCAATCCAATAGTGAATTTATAATAACGTATAATAAAAAAGATTTTAAGGAAGCGAAATCTTTAGGCATAAAGATAGTGACGCCTAAAGAATTCTTAAAATATGCAGGAGGCCGGCACGAATGAGTACCTTGAGCATCAACATTCCCGATTCGTATCATAAAATGGTAAAGACCGTATCGAAAGAAGATAAAATCTCAATAAATCAGTTTATAGCTTCGGCGATCGGCGAAAAGCTGTCCGCAATGCAAACCGCCGCCTATCTTCAAAAAAGAGCGGAAAGAGGTTCGCGGGAAAAATTTCTGTCGGTTTTAAATAACGCGTCGAATACCGAACCGGAAGAATACGATAAATAAAATGATATGAGATTATCGTATAATGCTTCCGTGTCTATATATTCCGTATCAATATATATGGTTGTCTTCGGAGGTAATCTTGTATGAACAAAGATAAGCAAAACAAGGAAGATCCTAAGAATATAAACTTTCGCGAGAGGGTACTTAGTTTTTTTTCTGAAGAAAACATTTTTTTTAAAATCTTACCACAAATAATGCGTCTTATTGCGATTCTAGGTACAGTCTTAGGTTCGATAAAGTTATCATTAGATTTTTATATAAATCAAAGCTATAAACAAAATGCATTTGAATTTTATAAAATATCGACGGAGTATTTTGCAATCGATTCGAATAAGAATTTATTTTTAATACTTTTGTATTTAATCTTGATAGTTTTTATCGGATCGCCTGTTATAGTAAAAAAAAATTTATCCGATGGAAAAAGAGGAGGCAATTACAAAATTTGCAAATTTGTTTCTTTTATCGACTTCCGTTTTCCTTCTATGGCTTTTCGATATAGGAGCCATAAGGTCTTTCTGTTCAAATCAGAATAGTCCAAGATGGATTTGTTGGATTTCGAGTAAATGCGGGTGGGTAACGATGATTGTTGTTGCCTTTTTTTGTTTTATGGCTATATGGGGCTTATGCAATATAGAAGAATTGAGGCCGAAAAAGGTGAGGTTCTTTATCTTTCTGATTTCCTGTTTAATTTCCGGCGGAATATCTGTTGCGTATTTTATCAGCGCCAATGAATTTATTATAGAACCATCCCGTAAGGTTTACTATGAAACGTTTGTCGATGTGGAGTACGGCAATATGGCGGTTATTTCAAAAATAAGCGATCAAACGAAACTTATTGCGGTAAACTATGAAATAAAAGACGGTTCACCGAATATTCTGTATACCAGCAAGTATATCGTGCTGCCGGTGGAAGGGAAATTTTTTAGACGAAAGAAAATCGGCCCGAATCCTGAAATAAAATAGTCTTTACGAACGGCTTTTCCGACTCTTTATTTTCACAAAAATTCAGCATTTTTTCCCCGTTTGTTGCTGCGGCAACGGAATTTATTATTAGTTTATGCTAACTTTTAGACAGTGTCAATCATCCGGAGGTATCAGAGATGAAAAAGATAGTGTTTGCTGCGGCCGCGCTGTTTATTGCGCTGAACTGTGCCGCCTTTGCAAAGGAACAGGTGATCCGCATCGGTATGCCGAAAGCGCCGCCCGCTTTGCCCGTTTTGCGCATGATCGAATCGAATGCGCTCGGCGAAAACGTCAAAATCGAATATACGATTTGGGATGCGCCGGAAAAACTTATCGCGATGGTGCAGAGCGGCGATTTCGATATGTTTGCGTTTCCGCTGACGGTTGTCGCAAAGCTGTACAACAAGGGCGTTCCCGTAACGCTGACGAATGTGGACACGTGGGGCGTTTCGTATTTTTTGACGACCGATCCCGCGCTTAAAAACTGGTCGGACTTAAAAGGGAAAACCGTGTATGTCCCGCTGCAGTCTTCGCCGCCCGACGTTATCACGCAGTTTTTTATGAAAAAAGCAGGCCTTACGCCGAAAAAAGACGTAACGATTATCTACTCTTCGCGTCCGGAAATCGCGCAGATGATGGCTGCCGGAAAAATTCAATATGCGACGATGATCGAACCGCAGGTTACGGCGATTTTAATGCAGAATAAAAATACGCGTGTTGCGTTTTCGTTCGAAGAAGAATGGAAAAAAGTTACCGACGACAACACGATTATTCCGAATGCGGGCTTCGGCGCAAAATCGAAATTCATAAAAGACAATGCCGAACTTGTCGCACGCTTTGAAGCGGAATACGAAAAGGCGCTGAACTGGGTGCTGCAAAATCCCGACAAGGCGGCTGCTCTTGCCGATTCCAAGCTCGGCATGAAAGCGCAGGTTGTACAAAAAGCGATTCCGCGCATGGGGCTTATCTATAAAAACGCATACGATGCGAAAGCCGACTTGCAGCAGTTTTGGCAGCTTTTAGTCGATTTTGATCCGGCAACGATCGGCGGAAAAGTTCCCGATGAAAAAATCCTCTATAAAAAATAACTGCATAGCGGCGCTCGCCATGCTTGCACTGTGGCAGGTACTCTCTTTAGCGTACCCGCCGCTTGTAGTGCCGCCGATTCCGGCCGTCGGTAAAATACTTGCGCGCATTTTGTCCGCTCCCGATCTTTTGCACGAAGCGGCAAAAACTTTGGGCAGGCTCGGCGCGGGGCTTTTTTTCGGCGTTGCGTCGGGCTGCCTCGTCGGCTATGTGTGCGGCCTGTGCAAAACGTGCCGGGAACTGTGCAAACCGGTTCTCGGCGTGCTGCAGGTTGTGCCGCCCGTTGCGCTGCTTGTGCTTGCGATCATCTGGTTCGGTTTTAACGGAAAGCCCGCCGTCCTTATCGTCGCGGTTGCGATTTTTCCGATTATCGCGATTTCGGTGCAGGATGCGGTTTTGCACGTAGACCGAAAACTGCTTGAGATGGGAACCGTGTTCAAATATACGAAAAAGCAACGCTTTTTTTTAATCACGTGGCCGTCCGTAAAGCCGCAGTTTTATTCCGGTTTGCGGATCGCCTTGGGTACTGCATCCAAAACGGTCGTTATGGGCGAAGTGCTGACGACTTCTTCCGGCATCGGCGGGCAAATTGTGAATGCGCGTTTGAACATCGAACCGGAAGCGATTATCGCGTGGACGGTCGTGTCGGTGTGCATGTACTATGTGCTGGAAGCAGCCGTCGCTCTGCTGTTTGTGCCGAAGGAACAAAAATATGCTCAGCGTAAACAATCTTAAAAAAATCTACAACGGCAAAACGGTTATCGACCGGCTTTCTTTTTTTGTGCGCGGCGGCGATATTGCGGTTATCGTCGGGCCTTCCGGCTGCGGAAAGTCGACGCTGCTCAATATTGTTGCCGGTCTCGATACGAATTTTGAAGGCTCGCTGCAAACGGGCGGCAAAAAAATCGGCTATGTGTTTCAGGAAGACAGGATTCTTCCGTGGCTGACCGTCACGCAAAATATCAAATCGGTAAATCCCGAAGGCGATGATAAAGAAGTACAGCGCTTTATCGATATGGCGGGCCTTACCGGATTCGAGCGCTATTATCCTGACGAACTGAGCGGCGGTATGAAGCAGCGCTGTTCGATTGCGCGCGCGCTTTATTACGGCAGCGAGCTTTTGCTTATGGATGAACCGTTCAAGTCGCTCGACTACGGCATCAGACATAAGATGATTGCCGATTTGCTTGCGATTCATCAAAAAGAAAAAAATACGATTTTATTCGTTACGCACGACATCGAAGAAGCGCTTTCGGTTGCCGACGTTGTTTTCGTGTGCAAAAAAAATCCGATGCGCCTTGCCGACACGCTCGACCTGCACGACAAAAGCGAACTTACGCCCGCAAAAAAGCAGGAATTAAAAGACGGGATTTTAAAGATAATAGCAGCGTGAGGGCGATAGCCGTAACGCTTTTCAAGGGATGCCGCTGTGGCTGCGTCCGGAAGTTTTCCGCGCACTTACATCACACACAAAAAAACCGCCCCAAGCCGGAGCTTTTTCCGATTTGAGAGCGGTCAGATTAGTTTAATTTGTAATAAAACAGGGG